>CAWKJD010000007.1:0-150386 GCA_963849945.1 uncultured Bacteroidales bacterium
TCATACTTAATCACCTGGCCCTGTTCATCAACAATGATCACAGGACCTTTATCAAGGGTTGAAATAATAGGAGCATGGTCTTTCAGTACCTGAAAGGAGCCCTTTTTCCCCGGAACTCTTACGGATTGTATCTCTCCCGAATAGATCCGGCTGTCCGGAGTGATTATTTCAATTTTCACGGCTGATCACGTTTCGTGTTATTTACTCTCTGCAAGCAGCTTCTCGCCCTTTGCTATTGCATCTTCTATTGTACCGACAAGCATGAAGGCAGCTTCAGGATACTGATCAACAGCCCCGTCCATGATCATATTAAATCCTCTTATTGTATCCTCTATCGACACAAGGGCGCCGGGGATATTGGTGAACTGTTCCGCCACATGGAATGGCTGTGAGAGGAATCTCTGAACCCTGCGGGCACGATGGACCACCAGCTTGTCTTCTTCGGAGAGCTCATCCATACCCAGAATGGCAATGATATCCTGCAATTCGTTGTATCTCTGGAGGACCTCCTTAACCCGTTGTGCGCAACGGTAATGTTCTTCACCAACAATATCGGCGGCGAGAATCCTGGAGGTTGAATCAAGCGGGTCAACAGCCGGGTAAATACCAAGCTCTGAGATTTTGCGGCTCAGCACCGTTGTAGCATCAAGGTGAGCGAAGGTTGTTGCAGGGGCCGGGTCAGTAAGGTCATCGGCAGGCACATAGACGGCCTGTACCGAGGTGATTGATCCGTGACGTGTCGAGGTGATCCTCTCCTGCATGACACCCATCTCTGTCGCAAGGGTGGGCTGGTAACCCACAGCCGAAGGCATTCGTCCGAGCAAGGCTGATACTTCCGAGCCTGCCTGCGTGAAACGGAACACATTATCCATAAAGAACAGAATATCCTTTCCTGTGCCTTCACCCTCGCCGTCGCGGAAATATTCTGCTACGGACAGTCCTGACAGTGCAACGCGGGCACGCGCTCCGGGAGGTTCGTTCATCTGTCCGAATACAAGAGCAAGCTTTGATTCCTTAAGCACTTCATGATCAACAAGCGAAAGATCCCATCCTCCCTTTTCCATGTCCTCCATGAACGGTTTTCCATATGTGATGACATTCGCCTCAAGCATATCACGGAGAAGATCGTTACCCTCTCTCGTTCTTTCACCCACCCCGGCAAAAACGGAAAGTCCGGAGTAGACTTTCGCGATATTGTTAATAAGCTCAAGGATGACCACTGTCTTACCCACACCTGCGCCGCCAAAGAGGCCGATCTTTCCACCCTTTGAATAGGGTTCAATGAGGTCGATGACCTTAATTCCGGTATAAAGCACCTCTTTCTCCGTAGAGAGATCCTCATATTTGGGAGGCTTGCGGTGTATGGGATACCCGCCTTTCTTGTCAAGGGCCCCGAGTCCGTCAATGGGCAGGCCGGTGACATTCATAAGGCGGCCTCTTATCTGCTCTCCTACAGGCATGATAATCGGCAGGCCTGTCGCCACAACCTCCATCCCCCGCTGAAGACCGTCAGTTGAATCCATGGCTATTGCCCTGACAGTTTTCTCTCCGATATGCTGCTGACATTCAACCACAAGTACACTGCCATCCTGACGCGTGATCTCAAGTGCGTCATAGATATTGGGCATTTCTTCACCCGCCATTTCAAATGTCACATCCACCACAGGTCCGATTACCTGACTGATCACTCCTATTTTTTTTGCCATTTCTCTGACTTAAATATATTTTTTCCCTAATGCCTGGTTCTTTCAGGAAAGCGTTTCATCTTGCTCTCCCTATAAGGTTCACTGCGAGTTGTTTCATCTCATTCTTCCGTTCAGCTTTCACTGCCACCTGATCGAGAGATTCGAAGGCTTTATTAAAATAATTATATGCAAGCTTCTCAGCCTGAAGGCGTATTTCCAGCTCATCAAATACGGCTTTCATCTCCTGAATTTTACCTTCGGGGTCGGGGTTCCTGTCCTCCAGCAGTTTTCTCAAATGGCGCAACTTTTCTCCGCCGGCCATCTCAAGGGCTTTAACAAGGAGATATGTCTTCTTGTTGGCCACTATGTCACTGCCGGTTTTTTTACCGAACTTCCTTGTATCGCCATATGTGTCAAGTACATCATCCTGGATCTGGAAGGCCAGCCCAAGGCTTCGTCCGAATTCGTACAGAAGATCCTGGTCTTTATCAGATGCATCACCGATTATTGCGCCAATCTTAAGTGAAGCCGCAATCAAAACAGCGGTTTTCAGTTCAATCATACGAAGATATTCACGTTCAGTTACCATGCCTTTCTTCTCATAATCGATATCCAGCTGCTGGCCAGTGCAAACCTCAATTGCGGTTTTATTAAACAACCTTAGTGTCCTGGCGAGCACCCTTTCCGGCGCCTGTCCGATACATTCAGTTGCCACAAATGCCATCACATCACCTGAGAGTACCGCCTGGTCTGCTCCCCATTTGGAATGTACGGTGGGCGAACCTCTCCTGAGGTCAGATTTATCAATAATATCATCATGAACCAGGGTAAAATTGTGAAACACCTCAACTCCTACAGCAGGCATCACAGCTTCGTCAATCTTATCATTGAAAAGATTACAGGCCATCAGGCACATCACCGGTCTCAGTCTTTTTCCCCCGAGCGACAGGATGTACCTTACGGGCTCGTAAAGCTTCCCGGCTTCAGGCGGGACGGCAAGGTTGGTTATAACTTTGTCTGACAGTTCTCTAAGGTAATCGCTATTGAACATCTCTTCTCAGTTTGTTACCCTTTTAGCGCTTCTGCACCGCTGACTACCTCAAGCAGCTGGTTTGTGATTGCAGCCTGCCGCGCCTTGTTATACTGCATGGTGAGGTCCCTGATAAGGTCTGTAGCATTGTCAGTAGCCTGATGCATGGCTGTCATGCGTGCGCCATGCTCGGCCGCCACCGAATCAAGCAATGCCTTGTAGAACTGAATGCGCAGAATCTTTGGTATAAGGTTTTCTACAATGCTTACCTGGTCAGGTTCAAAGATATAATCAGTTACCACCTCTTTTCCTTTTACCGGAGCAGCGGTCGAAACTGGTAAAAAGACCTCATCGGTAAGCCTCTGAACAGCGGCATTCTTGAATTGATTGTAAACTATCTCAATCGTGTCAAATTCCCTGGTCAGGTAAAGGTTCATAAGCCTTTCCGCAACCTCTGCCGTGTTGTCAAATGTCAGTCTGGCATAGAGATTACTATGGTCTTCAAGAATGTTGCACTTCATCTTTTTAAGGATATCGTTTGCCTTCTTCCCCACCGGCATGAACCACAGATCTCCCCTGCGCATCTGTTCGTTATACTTATCCGCCATCAGGCGTCTTGCCTCCCTTATTACATTGGCATTAAAGGCACCGCAGAGTCCCCTGTTTGAGGTAACCACAATCACCAGCACCCGTCCGCGGTTGTTTTTCCTTTCAGCGAACAGGTTTTCAATCTCAGTATCGCGGAGAGCCGTATTCAGTGCCAGCAGAATCTCATTCAGCTTATCTGCATAAGGTCTGAGTTGCACAATCCTGTCCTGAGCTTTGCGCAGTTTGGCCGCCGCCACCATCTTCATCGCCGAGGTTATCTGGCGTGTTGATTTCACCGAACTGAGCCTTATCCTTATCGCCTTGAGGTTAGCCATTTTCTGTGACTGATTTTCAGACTATATCGATTTATAACGGATGGCTACCTCTGCTGCTGCGCTGTCAAGGACGCTGATAACATCCTTATCGATAACCCCCTTTTTGATTGTTTCAAGAGTGTCATTGTACTGATCACGCATGAAGCTGAGAAAATCCTTTTCAAAATCACGGACCTTATTTACCGGAATATCCTTCAGGAGGGCCTTGGTACCGCAGTATATTATCGCAACCTGCTCTTCAACCTTCATCGGTGAAAACTGGTTCTGCTTAAGTATCTCCACGTTCTTTGCTCCTTTATCAAGTACTGCAAGCGTAGCAGCATCGAGGTCAGAGCCAAACTTTGAGAAGGCTTCCAACTCGCGGTACTGAGCCTGGTCAACCTTCAGTGTGCCTGCAATCTTTTTCATTGACTTGATCTGGGCGTTACCTCCCACCCTTGAAACCGAAATACCAACGTTGATTGCCGGTCTTATGCCCGCATTGAAAAGGCTCAATTCAAGGAATATCTGTCCGTCAGTGATAGAGATCACATTCGTGGGGATATAGGCAGCCACATCTCCTGCCTGTGTCTCTATGATGGGCAGTGCAGTAAGTGATCCTCCGCCTTTGACAAGGTGCCGGATGGACTCGGGCAGGTCATTCATGTTCTTTGCCACGGCGTCAGACTCGATGATCTTTGCTGCCCTCTCAAGAAGGCGTGAGTGCAGATAGAATACGTCACCGGGGTAGGCTTCCCGTCCGGGTGGACGACGCAGCAGCAGTGACACTTCGCGGTATGATACGGCCTGTTTCGACAGGTCATCGTAGATGATAAGCGCATCACGGCCTGTATCGCGGAAGAACTCACCTATGGCAGCGCCGGCAAATGGGGCATAAAACTGCGAGGCGGCAGAATCGGATGCCGTGGCACAAACAATAACCGTGTAGTCCATGGCTCCGTAGGTCTCAAGGGTGGCAGCAATACTCGCTACCGTTGATCCTTTTTGTCCTATAGCCACATAAATGCAGTATAACGGCTTTCCCTTTTCGTACTCGCTTTTCTGGTTTATTATAGCATCTATGGCGATGGCTGTCTTTCCGGTCTGGCGGTCGCCGATGATCAGCTCACGCTGGCCCCTGCCGATAGGTATCATTGCATCGATAGCCTTCAGTCCTGTCTGCACCGGCTGTTTCACCGGCTGCCTGAAGATAACGCCAGGAGCTTTTCTTTCAAAAGGCATTTCAAAGAGTTCGCCGGCAACAGGCCCCTTGCCGTCAATGGGTTCACCCGTGGTGGTTATGACCCTTCCCAGAAGACCCTCACCGACCATTATTGAAGAGATCCTGCCAGTTCTGCGGACAATGTCGCCTTCCTTTATCTTATCCGACGATCCGAGTATCACGGCGCCCACGTTGTCTTCCTCAAGATTAAGGACAATACCTTCAATGCCCGACTCTACAAATTCGATCAGTTCATTGGATCCGACATTCATCAGGCCGTAGATGTGTGCAATTCCATCTCCGACCTGAAGTACCGTTCCAACTTCCTCGACATCAATGGCAGTGCTGACACCCTCAAGTTGTTGCTTTAAAATCTTTGATACCTCTGAAGGTTTAATATTGGTCATATCATTAAATCTTATATACTATCATTCGGCATATCCTGCCAGTGAAAATTCTTTTCTGAACCGGTTCAGCCTGGTCCTTACGCTGGCATCAATGTAAGCGTCATCTACCCTGAGAATGAAGCCTCCGATAAGAGAGACGTCAACCTGTTCTATGAACTCAACCTTCCCATTTGTTTCGCCGGTAACCACGGCTGCCAGTTCTTTTTTCAGTCCGGCGTTTACCGGTACGGCAGTCGTGATTGTGACCTGACGTATTCCCCTGTGCCTGCGGGTGAGGTCAAGGTAATCTCTTGCTGCTGCTGCGAGGTGGTCACCACGACCATTACTGAACATCAGCTCAATAAATCTTATAGTCAGTTCATTTATGCTGTTGCCTGCAAGCGCAACCATTATCTCTTTTCTTTTTTTCTGCGGAATAACCGGGTTGGCAATAATCTCCTTCACCTCGGTCATTGCGCACAACCGGCCAATGCCCTTCATATCCTCATAAACAGCATCAATTACATTATGCTCCTCAGCAAGGTCAAAGAGCGCCTTCGCATATCTGATTGCTATCTTGCTGTAGTTCATAATGTTCAGTTACTGGTTGTTTCGATCTCCTTAAGATATCTTTCAATGAGCTTTTGCTGTTCGGCATCGCTTTTCAGAGTTTCGCTGACCACTCTTGAAGCCACTTCAACTGCCAGTCCGGCTACTTCGCGCTTGACTTCCGCGATTGCGGTATTTTTTTCCCGCTCAATGAGCTCTTTGGCACGTCTGACCATTGCATCTGCTTCCGACTGGCTCTTTTCTTTAGCTTCTGTCAGCATCCTTTCAGTGGACAGTCTGGCCTCGCGGATAATTTTATCTCTCTCCTCACGGGCTTTCCGAAGAACCGTTTCATTATCAGCCTGAAGGACCTTCATTTCCTCGCGTGCTTTTTCCGCAGAATCAAGCGAATTCCGGATCATATCTTCACGTGATTTGACGGCCTTCATTATGGGTCCCCATGCAAACTTCCACAGTAAAAAAAACAGCATGAAGAAGATCAGGGTGGTCCAGAAAACCGTCCCTATTGCGGGAGTTGCGAGACTGCTTGCTAGTAACATATCTTAATTCTTTTTAAGTTTCTGAAGAAAGCCTGCAACCAACCGTTGCAGGCTTCATTTACTGCTTAGCCGATCATTGCAACAACAATTGCAAAGAGGGCTGCTCCCTCTATCAATGCTGCTGAGATGATCATGGCAAGCTGAATCTTTGAGTAGGCCTCGGGCTGACGTGCGATGGCGTCCATGGCCGAGCCGCCGATGCGGCCGATACCAAGTCCGGCGCCTATCACTGCGAGTCCTGCTCCTACTGCTGCTAATGTACCTGTCATTTTACTTTAATTTAGTTGAATAAAAATATATTGATGTTAATGATGTTCTTCATCTGCTGTCGCCATTCCTATAAACAGGGAACTCAGAAGGGTGAATACGTATGCCTGAAGAAACGCTACCAGTAATTCTATACAATCCATGAATAATACGAAAAATATCGAGACCGGAGCCACAAGGATTGTCTGGAAAATAAAGATCAGTGCTATGAGACTGAGTATGATGATATGGCCCGCAACCATGTTGGCAAAAAGACGTATCATCAGAGCAAAAGGCTTTGAAAAAAGTCCGATGATCTCCACCGGGATCATTATTGGTAACAGCCAGAAAGGCACTCCCGGAGCATTAAAAACATGTTTCCAGTGAGATTTGTTGGCGGTTAACTGTGTTATCAGGAATGTGCACAATGCCAGAACAAAGGTCACGTTTACGTTGCCAGTCACGTTTGCCCCGAACGGGAAAATAGGGATAAGACCCAGCAGGTTATTAATCAGGATAAAAAAGAAGACTGTCAGCAGGTATGGCATATAGCGCGCATACTTTTTCTCACCTATGTTAGGCAATGCAATATCATCCCTGACGAAAAGTATGACTGGTTCAAGTAACCCCTGTATGCCCCTGGGGGCTGAGATGCCTGTTTTCTTATACGACCTGGCCAGCGAAAGCATCAGCCATAATAATATGACTGCGGCGACGATCATCCCGAAAATGGCTTTGGTGATTGAGAAATCAAGTGGAGGCTTTGCCTCGTCAGGATGCCCTTCCGCATCCGTATGTACTATCTTCCCGGCATTGGCCCCTTCATGGGCTATAGTAAAACCCTCCCAGGTGTGACCTTCAGCAATTTTCCTTGAAGAAAAGATGTGCAGCCCAGAAGCTTTATCGTAAATTATTACCGGGAGATAGACAGCAACTGCAGAGCCATTTTTTTTCGTCAGGATATGCCATTCATGAGAGTCCGCCACATGATCAAGGATATACGAACTGGCATCAAATTTCTCTTTACCGGCGGCACTTTTTTCTTCCTCTTCCGAGGCGCCTGTTCCCATAGCAGAAAATGAACCGGAAAGTAATCCGAGAAGCAAAATTAAAATATATAAATACCTGTTTTTCAAGCTTATGCTCTTTACATTGACTTTTTCTTCAGGCTGCTAAAAAATGTACTAAAAGTAAAAATCGCAAAGCCCAAATATATGACAAAAAACAATACTACTGATCCCGATTCTCTATTTTTAAAAATCACCAGAAACACCAGTGCCAGGACAAACGACAGGATCATTTTCACCCCAATTGCAATAAAGGTGGTAAAGACGCTTTTTTCAGCATTTTTACCATATCCGGAGAAAAAAATAATCAGTGCCGCAAAAGATATCAGGGCGAATCCCCCTATAAGCGGAGTGATATTACGCGAAGGAAAAAAAGAAGGGAAAATCCTGTTTATGCCCAAAAGAATCAATTGTAAAAGCAGTGCAAAAAGGATTAAGTACAGATAATGTTTTAGTGCTTTAGGCGTATACATCCTATTTATTCCTGATGGCATCTTTAATTATGAGCCACATGGCTGCTGCCACGCCCAGCAAAGACAGAATGATTGTGAATAACGGCTTTGTGTCTGCCAGCTTGTCCAGCTTAACTCCGCCCAGGGATGCTACAACAATTATTACCACCATCTGAATTGCGATGGTGGTGTACCTGGAGTAAGCTGAAAGGCCTTCTTCCCGGTTATTTTTCTCCTTCTTTGGATTTGACTGCTGATCCTCCATTGTCACCGTCTTTCATTGAACAGTTACCGGTAAAAAGGGCACCCGGTTCAATAGAAAGTTTGCTGGTAACGATGGTGCCGTTAATTTTTGAAGAAGCCTTGAGGTTCAGAAGCTGGGTGACGGTTAATTTGCCGTCAATTATGCCTGACACTTCAGAATTTTTGCATTCGACTTCACCTTTCACACGGCCCGTGGAACCTATGACCACCTTGCCTTTCGTTACAAGGTTGCCATTCAGGATTCCGTCGATACGAATGTCACCTGATGATTTTATATCACCCGTGATCTCGGTGCCCTGGCTTAGAAGATTAATTGCTGCACTGTTGTCTGTCTCATTCATTTTTGCCATAACTATAACTGTTTATTCCCCCTGCAGGAGCGCAGTATGCTGCGTCCTTACAATATAATTAACCCACAAATATAAAAAGTATTGTGCATCATGAACGAAAAGAGGCTTCTTATTCTTTCCCCTATACCGGATCATACGCCCACTTCACCCAGATGCTTCCCCAGGTAAATCCGCCGCCGAATGCAGCAAGAATAAGGTTATCCCCCTTTTTCAGCCTGTTTTCAAACTCCCATATACAAAGGGGGATAGTTGCTGCGGTTGTGTTGCCGTAGTTCTGAATATTGATCATGACCTTCTCAGGTGGCAGACCCATCCTGCGGCCTGTGGCATCAATGATCCTGAGGTTTGCCTGATGTGGCACAAGCCAGGCGATATCCTCTGACCTGAGATTGTTCTTTTCCATGATCTCTGCCGCCACATCAGCCATGTTTGACACGGCAAACTTAAAGACTGACTGTCCTTCCTGATAGATGAAGTGTTCGCGGGCATCAACTGTTTCATGTGATGCAGGCTTCAATGAGCCCCCTGCTTTCATGTGCAGGTATTTTCTTCCTGAGCCGTCAACCTTGAAGATATGATCCATTATTCCGTACTCCTCTTCGGTCGGCTCCAGGAGAACAGCACCTCCGGCATCGCCGAACAGGGTACAGGTTGTCCTGTCTGTATAGTCTGTGATTGCCGACATCTTGTCAGCACCAACAACAATAACCTTTTTGTACCTGCCCGACTCGACGTAAGAAGCGCCTGTCTGGAGGGCAAAGAGGAAGCCTGAACAGGCGGCGTTCAGATCAAAGCTGAATGCATTTTTAATACCAGTCTTGTCTGATATGATATTTGCCGTTGCAGGAAAAAGCATGTCAGGAGTGACGGTGGCGCAGATGAGAAGGTCAATATCGTCAGGTGAGGTTTTTGTCTTTTCAAGTAACCCTCTCACGGCCTGTTCGCCAAGATCGGACGTTGCTTTGCCTTCCCCTTTTAAAATCCTTCTTTCCTTAATCCCCACGCGCTGCATTATCCACTCATCGGTGGTCTCAACCATCGTTGAAAGCTCACTGTTGGTAAGACGGTATTCGGGAACCCATGCGTTAATACCTGTTATAGCAGCTCTTATTTTTGTCATGCTCCGACAGCTTCTTTGATCTTTCTTGCAAGGTCAGCATGAACAACATCCCTTGTCTGAAGTATCATGCTTGTGATCGCTTTCCTGTTTGAAATGCCATGGCCTACAACGACGTTCGCGTTGATGCCTACAACGGGCGTTCCTCCGACAACCTCATAGTTCATCCTGTCAAAAAAGTCATCCCTGAAACCTTTCGCTTTTGTGATCAGATATAGCTTCTCGGCCATTTTGAGTATAATATTACCTACAAAACCGTCGCATACAATCACATCAGTCATTTCGCCTGTAAAAAGGTCATGGCCTTCGATATTGCCCCTGAAGTTCACTTCGGGGCTTTCGCGGAGAAGCTCGAAGGCTGCTTTAACAGCGGCAGAGCCCTTTGAATCTTCCTTTCCAATATTGAGCAACCCGACAACCGGGTTTTCAATCCCAAGAACATGTTTTGCATAAATGCTTCCCAGTATTCCATACTGCAGAAGCACATCAGGTTTTGAGTCGGGATTAATTCCGACGTCGAGTATGACCGATGATCTTCCGCTGACCTCGGGGATAATTGCTGTCAGTGCCGGCCTGAAGACCCCCGGTATAACGTTTACCGTATAACTTGCTCCTACCATCATTGCGCCGGTATTACCTGCGCTGGCAAAGCCGTCTATCAGTCCGCTTTTAAGCATACCAAATCCCACAGCTATCGACGAGTCTCTTTTCTGTGAAAAGGCTTTTGCCGGATGATCAGACATTTCAATAACCTGTGTTGTGGGAACAATATCGAAAAGGGAAGGTTCCACCTCCATAGATGCAAGTTTCTCTCTTATCAGGCGGTTATCGCCGATAAGCACCATCCGGTCACCAATAGGCAGCTTGCCGAGGGCATCAACTGCACCTTCGATGACAGCATCAGGGGCATAATCACCCCCCATGGCATCAACACCTATTTTCATTGCCTCATTATCTGGCATGGAAAGCCGTTCAGGCTGTTGCCTTCTTCTCAACAGCAAGCTTGCCTCTGTAGTATCCGCACTCAGGGCATACCCTGTGATACAGATGAGCTGATCCGCAGTTGGGACATGTAGCTACTGTGGGAGCAACAGCTTTATCGTGTGTTCTCCGCTTATCCCTTCTGGTACTTGAGTGTCTGTGTTTTGGATTTGGCATCGCAGTAATTTATTGTGTTTAGTTATTTCCTGTCAGTTTTTTTAGTTCATCCCATCGCGGGTCTGATATCTGTACCGCTGTAACGAGATGGTCTTCAAGTTTCCTGATCATTTCGGGATCGCATGATGAGCGTCCTTTTTTGTCTTCAGGATGTATTCGCTTTATAGGTAACGCCAGGTGGATGTATTCATAGAAAAACTGACTCAAATCTATTTCATGTTCATCGAGCGGTATTGTAATCAAATCCGGATCAGCCTCTTCCCACACTTTGCCCTGTTTTACGAACAGCCTGTTGGCGCATGTGAGCGGCATGTAAAAATTTTCGAGGCATCTGTCACACATAACCTCAGCATTGCCGTTTATTACAATGTCGAGCTGAATATGCGTCGAACACTTCTCAAGTATAACCTCTGCCATAAGCTCTCCCCTCCTGATCTCAGATCCTTCAAAAGCCTCAAAAAAGTCGTCGCCTATTTCAAATTTGTAGGTGTATCTGCCTTCCTTAAGACCGGCAAGTGGTATTGAATACAAACCGGGCATCTTCTTTTTTTCGGT
The DNA here is from genome assembly GCA_963849945.1 of uncultured Bacteroidales bacterium. GTDB lineage: Bacteria > Bacteroidota > Bacteroidia > Bacteroidales > VadinHA17 > SR-FBR-E99. The sequence goes on from CAWKJD010000007.1 coordinate 11,544, forward strand.
CTGCAAAATTATAAATCCTCTTCCAATAAAAAAAATTATCAACAAAAAAGTAACAACCCCCTCTTGCTTCGTCATCTGCCGGTATAAATCCGCTTTCCGCCGGAAATGTCTGTACAGGTTGGCTTTTATGCGATATTTTTGAACCGTAAAATAGCTCAAACGTCATGAAAGAAAACAGTAATCCTTTTAGCTCCATAGCCAAACTGCTCATTTCTCTGGGCCTGGTAATGATAATAGCAAAACTTGACCTTTTCAAAATAGGGCCGATCTCTGACTACTTCAAATGGGAGATGTTGCTGATCCTTTTTGGCATTTTCAACCTGTTAAATCTTGATCTTGTCTTCAGCCTGATGTTATTTGCAGCAGGCTTCTGGTTTCTGATGCCTGAGATGAGCATCCAGCTCTCGCCGCTCTATAAAGAGATATACTGGCCGGCAGTATTGGTCCTTGCCGGAATAGTTTTTATGATAAGACCATTTGCAAAAAAACTAAAATAACATACTCATCAAACAAATACTGAAATGGAAAACGAAAAAAACAAACCGGCAAAAAATCCTGCAGAAAAATCCAACAGGTTCATTATAGGAATTTTACTGATTATTGCAGGATTTATCCTGATCCTCAAAAAGTCGACAGTGCTTCCCGAACCTCTTGATCATTTTATTGATAGCATTGTGTTCAGCTGGCAGATGCTTCTGATAGTGATCGGCGTGATCTCTCTTTTAAGCTCGGAGAACAAAACCCCCGGCATTGTACTGATATGCGTAGGCGGATTTTTCATGATCCCTCAGCTTTTCACCGATTTCTTCAGATCTTTTAACTTCTTCTGGCCAACCCTGTTTATTGTAATCGGTATTGTATTGCTGCTTAATTCCAAACGCATTGGAAAGACCCTAAACTATACCAGCGGAAGCAAGGCTGATACGATCGATTATATAAACATCTTCAGCGGGGCTGAGCGTCAGCTTATCACTGACAACTTCATGGGAGGCAAGGTCACATCCATCTTCGGCGGCGGAGAAGTCGACCTGACCAGGTCATCTCTGGCACCCGGTGATAATGCAATTGAAATTACTTGTATCTTTGGAGGTACGACTATCATCGTTCCTGAGAACTGGAATGTCATTCTTAATGTCACTCCCATTCTCGGAGGTTTCTCTGACAGCCGAAGGATAGGCAGTGACGTGCTGAAAGATACGACCAGGTCGCTTACAATCAGAGGAACGGTGATTTTCGGAGGAGGCGAGTTAAAGTGCCATAAATAATTTATGAAGCACCCTGTTCTGGAAAATCGTTCAGTGGTACTTATATGGTGCCTGGCCTGGGTTGTTTTAGCAACAGGCCAGGCATTGCTTATTCATTTTGTATACGGCAGCTCTACGGATGTTGCAGTTGCTGACGGCATCATTTCAATGTTAATTTATGGTCTGCTGGGATTGGCCATATGGTTTCCCGCCAGGTATCTGCTCCGTAGCGACACTCCGATCCTGTCAAAAATCGGGAATATTATCCTGACCGGTTCTTTGACAATTGTTGTTTGGCTCGTTGCAACAAGGTTTCTTGTCAGGGCTATGGTTCATGAAAAGGAGGATTATGATCTGTTATGGCATGCGGTTCTGGTATTCCGTGCCACTGCCGGAGTTCTGATCTTTTTTATGATCATCCTGATATATTATCTTTTTCTGAGCGCCACGCAACTGGCAGAGAAAGCGTCACGCCAGGCACAGCTTGAGGCACAGGTCCGGGAGGGCGAACTGAAAATGCTGCGTGCACAGATTAATCCCCACTTTCTCTTCAACAGCCTCAATTCAATGAGCTCTCTTACGCTTACTGACCCGATGAAAGCGCGCGAGATGATCCTGAAACTTTCAGATTTCATGCGTTATTCACTGTCATCGCGCAGTGAACAGCCGGTGACATTGCAGAACGAAATGGAGAGCCTCAGGCTTTACCTCGAGATTGAAAAAGTCCGATTTGGCGAACGACTGGTTATTGAAGAAGAAATTCAGCCTGAGTGCCTTCCGGCATTGTTGCCGGGTATGCTTCTGCAGCCGCTCTATGAAAATGCAGTGAAGCATGGAGTTTATGAATCAACTGACAGGGTTGTCATCAAAACCTCGGCAATAAAAGAAGAGGAGAATGTTGTCATATCCGTAACCAATACCATTGACCCTGAATCTGTGGTGACACGAAAAGGTGCTGGCATAGGATTGAAAAATGTGCGGTCAAGACTCGAGCTGTTCTACGGAGAGAAGGCTGATCTGACCGTCAATCGTAAAGATGACAGCTTTAACGTAGTTATAAAAATTCCATTTCAGGAAAAAATAAATCAATAAATACAGCATGAAAAAGATTAGGGTTCTGATCATCGAAGATGAAGCCCCTGCCCGGGAACTGATAAAGTACATGCTGAAAGAACATACTGATATAGAAGTGGCCGGAGAATGTGCCGATGGCTTCTGCGGTGCGAGAGAGATCAAGGAGAAACATCCCGATCTGATCTTTCTCGATATACAGATGCCCAAGCTGACAGGCTTTGAGCTGCTTGAAGTACTCGATGAAAAACCTGAGGTGATCTTTACCACGGCATTTGACCAGTATGCCATCAGAGCTTTTGAGCTCAATGCAGTCGATTACCTTCTTAAACCTTATTCAAAGGAGCGCTTTGATGATGCTCTTGCCAAGGCTGTCAGCAGGATTGGCAAAGAGACCGCGGAGCCCGCCAGGATTGAAAAACTCGTGACAACCGCCACCGAAGCAGAAGGGTACCTGACAAGGATCGTCTTCAGAAAAGGAGCGGGCATTAAGATCATCCCCCTGAACCTGATTTCCTACCTTGCAGCCGAAGACGATTATGTAATGATCTATTACAGCGAAGGCAAAGCCCTTAAGCCAAAAACGATGAAGTACTATGAGGATCACCTTCCGCCCAGTCTCTTCATGAGAGTGCACAGGTCGTATATGGTTAACATTGAGCATATTACCCGTCTTGAGCCTTACAGCAAGGACAATTATGTGGCGGTTCTTAAATCAGGTGAGAAGATCCCTGTCAGTCGTGCCGGATACAAAATGCTCAGAGAGAAACTGAGTTTTTAATCTCATTGCTTAAGTCTGTTGCATCGTGGTGCCCTACGGAGCACTCTCTCCGCCGGTCTGTACCGCCTGAAGAGGAACTGCGGAACCGGGTCATAACCATGGGTGCCGCCAGGCCTGCACCGCAAAATACGTCCTGTAGAAAGCACAATTCCCCTGAATGGCCCGTGCATCCTGAAAGCATCAATGGCATACTGTGAACAGGTGGGCATATGCCGGCATGAAGGAGGTGTAATTGGAGATATGAACCAGCGGTACAGCCATACCGGTATCAGCAGTAAAAAAGATAGTATCTTTGCCAGAGTATTTGACATCGTGTGCAAAGATAAGCTGAATCAGTCTGACAAAATGACCTGTTCACGGAACAAAATGACGATGGCAGATATTTTGCATTATTAAGCGGAAACCTTTAACACAGAGAAAAGACAATGGGAACAATGTACATGCACAACGGAATATACTGGATGATTTTTATAGTATTCATGCTTCTGAGCTGGATCGTCAGCGCAAGACTGAAGTCGAAATTCAGGAAGTACTCAAAGGTACCTCTTGCAGGAGGGATGACGGGACGCGATGTGGCTGAAAAGATGCTGCGCGACAATAATATCTCTGATGTCACCGTACAAAGCGTTCAGGGTCAGCTGACAGATCATTATAATCCGCTTAAGAAAACCATTAACCTTAGTCAGGAGGTTTATTCCGGAGCCAGTATCGCTGCCGCTGCTGTCGCAGCCCATGAGACAGGCCATGCCCTTCAGCACGCCCAGTCATATGCCTGGCTTAATATGAGATCAAAACTTGCTCCCGTAGTGAGCTTTTCATCTAACTGGATACAGTGGGTACTGATAGCAGGACTGGTCCTGATCAACTCAAGACCGGAGATACTTCTGATAGGCATCGTGCTTTTTGCCATCACAACTCTTTTCAGCGTGATAACCCTGCCTGTTGAGATCAATGCATCGAAGAGAGCGCTTGCATGGCTGTCAGATTCGGGAATTACTTATTCCGAGACACAGGAAAAAGCAAAAGATGCCCTGAAGTGGGCTGCTTATACCTATGTCATCGCAGCGCTGGGTGCCCTGGCGTCGCTGATATACTACATCATGATTTTTATGGGGGTACGGAACAGATAGAGTTGCGTTCCTCTATCTCCCGTCAACATCCAGGAAGTGGGTCCTCTTCACCAGGTATCTGACAACAGCCCAGAATAAAAGGGCTGCTATGAGGAGTGTGATATACAGTGGCTCCAGATAAACCCTTCCCGTTACTGCCATATTCCGTATTAAATCAAGGAACGCAAAAACAATCAACAGATTGGATAGACTGTTGTATTCCCTTTTAAGTACAATCCTGAACGAGAACGGGAGGGCCGGCTTTTTGTAATGCCTGAAGCCCGGAATCACAGCCTTGACCCTGAAGGCCCAGGTGTCATAAGCATCTCCGAATTTGCGGCGGAGATACTGTTCTTCGGCAAAGATTATCCGCTCATAATAAAGCCAGAAGGCAAGCACGAAGATAATTAAGCACCATACAGACCTGAGGAAGAGTACGGGGCCGAGCCACATAAGAAAGTTCCCCATATAGGTTGGGTGACGGACGACCGAATAGATCCCTGTGATATTCAGCTCATCGGCCATCTGGTCAATTACATTACGATCGGAAATATTCCTGGGCATGTGACCAACACTGTATGACCTGACAATCTCTCCGCCCACCGCGATCAGGATGCAGATTATTTCCCATGTGAAGTTGAAGTAAATGACGCTTCTGTTAGCTATGAAAAGATAACATGCTGCCAGAACCAGAATTATTAACGGCAGCCAGCTTCTTCTTCTGAATAACCAGTTTCCGGATTTCTCTAGTTCATGGACAAGTGACATACTTATGGTGTTGATGCCGTAAATGTAAACAAAAATCAGAAACTATACTTAATCCTGACGAAGCCCAGGTTTACCCTCGTCACTTCGCCGGCAATGACGTTGTTAAAATGCTGTAAAAACAATGTAAAATCAACATTTTCGGCCATTGAAAAATCAATACTGGCCTCGGCAAAATAACCTTTAAGGTCAGGAAACCATATCGCAGAAGAAGAGATTTTAAGCAGCGGAACGGGTGTGTACGAAACCTGGCCAATGGCGCTGAACTCGGAGAAAGCGAGTTCATTTGCATTTATGGCTCCCTTGTACAGCTGAGTAAAATTATCAAGTTTAAAGGGGTTGTTCGAATACATAATCTGAATGATCGCCGAAAGCTTGTCGGAGAAGGTCTTATCGACCCCTGCCGTAGCAATGACGGTACCCTTTTTCAGAGATGAGCTCCCGAAGGGATAGAACAGGGTTGCTTCGCCGCGGATCGAATACGAGCCTGCAGCTCCCGACCATCCTGTACCTGCTGTAAGGAGCTCTTCATCCGTCTCACCGGCAAGAAACTGCAGGTCAGTATTATGTACACTGAAACGATATAGTGCCGCAGCAGTGACCCTGTTGCGGCTGTCGAGCTTGACTACCATCTCTGCTGCCGATGCAGGCCCTGTAGAGTAAACGGCTCTTATCGCATCACTTCCGGGCCGCTCAATATAGTCAAAATCGAAAAACGAATAGGTGTTGAAGATATCATTGGGATTCCAGACCAGTGCCTGGCTCCAGTTGATGCGCTGACGGCCTAATGTGAGCTGCAGCTTTCCGGCCGTATAGTCAATATATGCCCTGTCAATAAATGTATTAAGAACGAATGACTGTTCGCTGAAGATATTCCATGACATGTCGATCCATCCTGGGTCAGAAGCAATGGCTGTGCTGTATGTCGGATCAAGGAGAACCATGTCTCCGATAACGAATCTGTTCCGTATCTCCAGGGCCATTGTTGTATGAGACCCCGGGTAAGCTTTGAAATTAAGCCTGTTGTGAAGCATACTGCTGTTGAGCCATACATCTGACGGATGTTCAAATATTGAGGTATGCAGCCATGTCGCATATCCTCCGGCGGAAAATTTGCTTTCCTGGGCAGGTGACTGAAACGAGAAAATTACCACCGCTGCAATCAGCAGAAGAGTTCTTTTCATGAAGCCCCGTTTATTCTTTCGTCAGATACTATTCGTCCGTCTTCGATGGTTATCACCCGGCGCGCTCTTTTCATTACCCTGATGTCATGTGTCGAAAAGATAAATGTCATCTCCTCTTCCCGGTTGAGCTTCTCCATGATATCAAGAAGCGTGTCGGCCGATTTGGAATCGAGGTTGGCAGTAGGTTCATCAGCAAGTATGAACTCCGGGCGCGGCGCCAGGGCACGTGCCACGGCAACCCTCTGCTGCTGTCCGCCCGACAGCTGTGATGGCCTGCTTTTGTGTCTGTCTGCCAGGCCCACAGAAAGAAGCAGCTCATCAGTCCTGGCCTTGCGTTTTTCCTTAGGCCATTTCTGGAGGTTCATTATAAACCCGACATTCTCCTCTGCCGTAAGTACCGGGATGAGGTTGTACGACTGAAACACAAATCCCACATGCTCCATCCTGAAGTCGATCAGCTCCGACGGCCGGAGCTCTGACAGACGGTGTCCGGCAACGATGATCTCTCCTCCTGTCGGCTGATCCAGTCCTCCAATAAGGTTAAGCAGCGTTGTCTTTCCCGATCCCGACGGCCCTACCACGACGGCAAAATCGCCCTTCTCAAAGCTGAGCGTTATACCGTTTATTGCCTTCACTTCGACTTCAGTATCATGGTAGGTTTTATACACATCGTTTATTTCAACTACTTTCATGATTATATCGCTTTATATTATTTTTCTCCTCTTAATGCTTCCACCGGATTTAGCCTCAGGGCTTTCCGGGCCGGATAGACTGATGCAAGAATTCCGGTAATAATTATCAGCGCCGCAGTGGTTATAAAAAATTGCGGTTCAATGGTGGGATAGAGGTGCGCCGAATACCCGATTGCCTCCATTCCTTCAGAGTACTTTACCAGATTAATGCCCGTCCTTGCGGTAATAGCTATCACCACCTTCCCGATAATCATTCCCGCAATTCCTCCCACCAGTGAAAGGAAAATTGATTCGAGCATGATCATTGAAAATATTTTCCTCCGGTTCATGCCAATTGCGGCAAGCATTCCAATCTCCCTGGTTCTTTCAAGCACTGCCATAAGCATGGTATTTGCTATTCCGAAAGCCAGGGCGGCCAGAATTAATGCCATGAATACCCCATAGATCTGCTGTATCATATCTGAAATCATTGCAAGGTCAGGCACTATCTCTTTCCAGTTCAGCACTTCATACTCCGGAAGATTCTTCCTTATTGCCCTGGTAGCCTCATCGGTCAGGTCATTCTCCCCGAGCCGCGCAATAGCTCTGTGCCAGGTGCCTGCCGGCATTCCTGTCAATTGTCTCAGATCATCGACTGGAACGAACAGGGATGTTCCTTCCAGAATATCATTGTTGGTCCTGAATATTCCGCAAACACGAAAAGCTGCGCCGGTCTGCACATTGTTCATATCAAGGAATGAAAGGATTATCCTGGAGCCTTCGCGGTATGACCAGGCTGCTTCCCTGACTGAAAGGGCGTATTTTTTTATCTCTTTAGGTGTCAGAAGACCTTCAACAGTCGTTTTAAACTTTTTATCCGAAGTATATCGCTGATCCTTAATCGATAAAAGCTTTGCGGTGACACCTGAAGGGACTCCCTTTTCCTCAAGTTTTTTCAGGACATCATCAGTAACGATATACCTGATTATGTTCAGATCCTTCGCCAGTTTCTCCCCGATAAAAACAGGCTTGAAAACAGTGTTACCTTTTGTGTCAGGACCGAAGTAACTTCCGGTGCCGGGAATAAGTTTTCCGGAGAGGGTGAACATCTGCTTTTCCTTTTCGACATCAATCCCGTTTATTTCAACTCCTGTGCTTTTGGCTGCCGTTGAGGCTACGCCGCGTAAAATGACCCTGCCGGTTATGCCAGTGACACCAGGAGTAGTATTAAGCACAGAGACTATTTTATCATAATCCCCAATAATATTCCGGATATCTCCGCTGCTCCTGAAATCTTTATTGTTAACCTGAATATGCGAGAGCTCTTCATTGACTGCGGCGTCAATACGCTGGACGACTGAGCTGTTGATAGCAGCCATGGCGAACACGCCGGCAAAGACACCGACAGCGACCGAGGCTATGACAGTCAGGCTTCTTGTTTTGTTCCGCCAGATATTTTTCCAGGCAATTTCCGTGATCATATCATTGCAGTTTAAGCCCTCAGGGCTTCAATTACATTTATTTTAAATATTTTACGGATGCTGAACAATATAGCAATCAGTAAAATTATGAGCACAACAATAATCTGCCACAGGTAAAAAGTGTCAGGCAGCATTGTGGGCATGACCGGTTCAAATCCGTAATCTTCGTACATCCGGGCTAATTCCCCGGTAAATCTCAGGGGGTGAATATGCCCGTAGATCACAAATGGCAGCGATGCAATAACTCCTGCTGCTGTCCCGAGGAGCCCGATTAAAATCATCTCTATCGATATTACTTTTGCCAGTTTTCTTTTCTGCATTCCTATTGATACCAGCATTCCGAATTCGCGTCTCCTTTCAGCAAGCATCATAAGCATTGTCCCGAAAACCCCGAAGGCAATAACAAGATACAGTATTCCTATCATAATTGCACCGCTCTTATTGTCAGCCTCCATCTGATTTACCAGTAGAGCATTCAGCTGATGCCATTCTCTTATAACAAGAGGTTCCGGGATCATTTTTCCAAGTCTTTCAGCTGTTTTAATTACACTTTTATCATCATTGGCCTTTACACTTATTACAGCTGATGTGACCATACCCGGTGCAGCGTAAAGATCCTGGGCGGTCGCAACGGGGATATAGACAATGATATTGTCAATATCAGGAGCCGGAAGTTTCACGATACCCTTTACACGGTACTTTCCGGCTGCGGTGGTGCCATGGTACCCCTGACCTGTCAGAACAATCGTGTCTCCCGCATTCATCTTCAGATAATCAGAAAGACCCGATCCGATTATTACACTGCCTGTCTCCTTCTCAGAGAAATATTCATTTGAAAAAGAAGCATGCTTTCGCATAAGCGGAAGTACTGTGGCAGTGTCCTCTTCCCTTATTCCGAGATCTTGCATCAGCCTTCCCTGGCTGGAATAGTACTCGCCGGCATAGGTATCGAGCAATCCCTTGACGCGTTCAGGAAGTGTTTCGGCCCTTAGTGCCTCAATGGCAGCAGGGCTGAGTTTGAATCTTACAAGCTTGCTCCGGATATCTGATACCCTGTTTTCTCCCTCAGGGTCAATCCCCATGACTATGACGCCCTGGGTATGGCTTTCAGCGGCCGCCAGCGCAAAAGATTCAAGACGCGGAACCACATCTTTCACGTTCGGATCTGTCTTCATTTTGTCAGCCAGACCCTGGTCAAACACAAAACTGTTGTCGAGGATGGCTTCGTCAAAGTAATCTTTTTGCTGAAGCTGCAGATACCCGGTATATGATTCAATCACATTCTTGAAAAGCCTGTCATAGGCCCCAAGCTGAAATGACCTCATCACAAGGGAAAAGAAGAGGGCAAAGAATACAGAGGCAGCCGTGATAATGGTCCGCCTTTTATTTCGCCAGAGATTTCTCCAGGCCATCTGAAAATCTTTCATGATAACTTCCCTTACTGTTAGTCAGTATCACCTGACAGTTTTCATGTTCTGCTGCGAAAAGAAGCTTTCTGCAATATCAATGTTAAACTTCATTTCGTTAATGCGGAGGAGTGTTTTATTGCCCTTATTTTCCTCAGGAACAAGCTCGATAAGTGACGGCAGCAGCCTCCCCTCGAAATTCTTCAGCTCCGTTCCCCTCTCCGTTCTGACAAGATAGCCGTCCTCATCATAAAGCTCAGTCTTCAGGGCAATATATTCCTTTTTATCGACCCACCACATCTGGTGGCCCCAGATGACCTGGGCATCGGGCTTTGCCGTAAGTTTTATCCTGTAACACAAACGCCCGTCTACTTCTTCCTCCCCGTCGAAAGTATGTGTGTAATCGTTCACAACTGATGATTCTCTCAGTATATCGTCATTGGTGTAATCGGAGCCCATCCAGCCCTGAGACATCATTGACGGAGGCAGTTTGATAAGCCTGTTTATTGTCGGATTCCAATTCCACATCTCGCTTCCTCGCTTGAGAAAGGTCTGGCCCTTTTCACGGGCGGGAGCTGTGATCAGGGCAAGGGCATAGTCATTACCGAGTGACCATGATTTAATCTCGACTGTTCTCTGCCATGTGGGACGAATGACGGTCATGGTCATGGCACTGTAACCAGACTTCTCCCCGTTGAGTTTTTCATCCGCCTTTCTCACAACATCAGTCGCTGAAAGTTGCTGTGCAGCAGCTTGCTGAAAGGCAGACAATATGAATAAGACCTGCAGTGTAAGAATAAGATGTTTCATCGTTTTATTCATTGGTACTTCGTAATAATTTAATCATTCGTCTTTGCGTAAGTTAAGAAAATAACAACCCTGCCGGTGCCTAAAATCCTTTTAACATTTTCACCAGTTTGTCTCTTGCGGTCGCCCCCTCTCCCTGCTTCATCAGCTCATTGAGCCATGTTCCGTACATCGGATTAGGAAGGACAATATACCTCGTTCCGAACAGATTCCTGTCAGCCTCTACTGCTTCAAAACCCAATCCGGCACCTCTCTTTTCATAGACCCCGCTGTGATCAGCAAGATTGTCTCCTATAAGCACCAGAATATCATAAACGCTCTCAAGCTGTTCCCTCCGTTCAATTTTGGATGAGCTTGTTTCCTTAAGCAGGAGGTGTGTGCTGTCAGCGTCAGCAAAACCATACGCCCTCAGATTGATAAGTGTGGGACCCATCTCGCCGACAGTCCTGTTGGATATATAAAAAACTTCTACCCCGAGTGAATCTGCATACCGGGTGAACTCAACAGCTCCCGGCAGAGGCCCGGCCTGTGCCAGGTCAACCCACCGGTGCCAGTCCTGATCATTGAACGGTTTGTTTTCAATAACCTGCCATCCCTGGTACGGACTATTATCAAGCACGGTCTCGTCAATGTCAAGCACTACGGCTGCAGGTTTTGACTTATCAGACCTTTCAAGGTTTTCTTCAAGCGCAGTTCCGGCATTACGGTAACATTGATAATAGATCGCCCTCATCTCGGCTGATTGCTGGTACCACAGAGTTGCCAATATAAGCTGGTCCTGCGTCTCTGCCTGAGGTACGGTTGCATTCCTGACAGTCCCACACGATGCCAGGATAATCATACCGGTAACAATAATGAGCTTTTTCATGCGTTTTTATTAAGTTGAAAATAAATAATTTGTCAAAATCCGATCATTCTGTTTGTTATCCCCTAAGTAACAAATAATTGGCTGATTTTGACTATTATATTTGAAAGATTTTTATCTTTAACCGAATATATCAAAACGCAATCTGCAATGTCTACCCTAAAGCTGATGCTGGGGATGATCCCCTCAACTTCTAAACTGGAACAGGAAGAGAAGGCCCTGGTCACCGAATATGAAAAGATGATCTCCTTCGCCAGCTCCGATACCCTGGCAAGATATAATGAGCTCCGCGAGAGAGTCAATTCTGCCGGGTTCAAACAGAAGAAAAAGGAGCTTGAGTCGCTCACATATAAAGGCTCGGAAGAGCATGCACGAGAACGCGAATTTTTCAACCTTAAGAAAGCAAAGGATATAACCCTTTATTTTAAAACAGAGAAAAGCCCTCTGCTCAGGAATTTTACTTCGCTTGACGGCTCGGCAAAGATCAGGGAGATCGAAGACCTGGAGAGATTTGTCCAGTCTCCGGATTTCAAACAGAAAGAGAGGATGAAACCCGTCACATTCAGGGACACTGAAGAATACGGCAAATGGCTCGAATACAATAAGCTTCGGCGCGACAGGGAGGTGAAGAAGAATCTCAATCCTGCCAAAGTCAAAAATTTTGAAGAATTGAAGATGCTGGTTACATCTGCGGCTTTCCTTGTAAAGAAAAACATGAAGCCCGTCACCTTCAAAGACTCTCCGGAATATCAGAAGCTTCTTGATTTCAGAACCAGGAGGAACGCCAGCGATGTTGTCTCGTACTATAAATTCAAAGCCTCAAAGGAATACAGCAATTACATACAGGTAAAAGATTCTGCACGTATAAAGAGATATTACGAGCTCGAAGAATACCTTAAATCCAAAAAGTTCACCGAAAAGAAAGAGTATCTTCTTGACAAGCACCGCTTTGAGAAAACGGATATGTACAAGGAGTTAAAAGAATACGACGGTCTTAAAAACTCTGTCCGACATCAAGTGGTATATGGCCGTTAAAGATTCGAACAAGTTTGATCTCCTCAGGCAGCGTGAAATTACCTTCGGTGATGAGTTCGACGGCAGTGAACCGAATAAGAAGAAATGGCTCAACAGGTATTACTGGGGAGACAAGCTGCTGCACGACAGCTACAGCATTGCCACTGACCTGCACAGCTACACACCCTCTGACAACTTTGAAGTTCGCCACGGTGTTTTGCGTATTATTACCAGACCTCAGAAAGTCACAGGCAAGGTCTGGGATCAGGGAAGGGGTTTTTACAGCAAGGAGTTTTCATTTACATCCGGAATCCTTAACACAGGCGCTTCTTTCAGACAGAAATACGGAGTTTTTTCAGCCAAGATCAAACTGTCAGATCCGTCAGTACGTAATGCATTCTGGCTTATAGGAGACCGCATCACACCCCATATTGATGTCTGCAGATCAGGCAATGGCAAGGTATGGTTTGACCTTTTCTCCTCTCCCGGGAATCACTACAAAAAGAGTATCGGTTCAAGATATTTGTCTGATTTCTATATCTATACCCTTGAATGGAGGCCCGAGAGCCTGATATGGAAGATTAACGGCGTTGAGGTGATGAAACAGACCAGCGCCGTGCCGCAGGAGGCCATGTTCATCAACCTGGCGGGCGGAGTAGACAAGCCCATCGGCGGTATTTCATCGATGGAGGTTGACTGGATACGGGTTTATCAATTCAAATAGGAATATTTGTGATGGCAACGTGTAGAGACGCCCTGGTAGGGCGTCTTTACATGATACCACAATGTAGCAGAGACGCCCCGATTGGGCGTCTCTGCATATTTTTTACACATACCTGTAACAAACGGGCATGACTGGCCGTCTTTATTGTGTCAGTTCAACAGGATGACTGTAAAAGATTACAACAATGCGGTAAGGGAATACGGTGATCACGTCTACCGGTTTATTTACCGCAGCATTAAGGACGGACACCGGGCTGCAGATATTGTACAGGATACATACGAAAAATTGTGGCTCTGCGTCACGGAGATAGAGTATGCCGCAGCAAAGGCCTGGCTCTTCACATCGGCCTATAACAGAATGATAGACGTTATCCGCAAGGACTCCCGTTTGGTTAGCATCGATTCTTATGATGATACTTCAATATTTGCCACCGAAAATGACAGTGACCTGAACGAGGTTCTGCATCAGGCCCTGACCAGGCTGCCCGCAGTCCAGAGGTCAGTCATCCTCCTCCGTGATTACGAAGGCTATCAGTACAGGGAGATCGCTTCAATTACCGGGCTTACCGAGCACCAGGTAAAGACATACATTTTCAGGGGCCGTGTCGCCCTGAGGAATTATCTGGTAAAAACATCCGTATGGCAGCAATGAATGACGATATTATATATCCGCATCTGACCCCGCTGAATGACAGATATCCCTCACATGGCGATCTGTACCGCTCTCCCGGTGATCTTACTGCCGAACAGTTTGACCTTCTGGCTGCAGCATGGGCTGAGAATGCACTTTCAGGCGAAAGCCTGGCCGAAATCGAAGCATTGTTTGCCATCGATAAATCAAAAGAAACATATGCCGGGAGTTTCAGGAAATTGCATCTCGCTCCGTGTGACGACAGATGGGAAGGCCTTGACACGCTTTTAAAGACAACTTCCGCCTCCCGGACTATCAGGCGAATACTTGTCATTACTTTAACTGCTGCTGCCCTGTTCATTGCATTATTCACACTGATGCCGCTGGCGAAAAAGCAGGTTACTTTAACTGTACCCGCCCCTCTGCCTGAAATTGCGGTTATACCTGATGTCACAGAACCCGCAGCTCCTGATATCAGCAACAAAATTGAGGAGACTGTTTATCCCGGCACAGCACCTGCAGTAAAAGAAAAAAGTCAGGAGCTCAACATCCCCGTCCGGGAACCAACTGTCAGAATAAGTCCTGTAACAATGATCGCTGCTGCAGAGCCCCCGGTGATTATTTCCGGTATTACTTCCAGTGAGCTGAGGCCGGTGAGCTTTAACGTGATACCGGCAGTTCCGGAGATACAGGATGATGAGAACTGGATCGCCAGAGGCATTTCCAAACTCTCTCAGAAATCAGCAAAAGAAAAGAAACCGGTTGATGCCTTTGTGGTTGCAAGGGCTTTCATCAGTGGTATCAACAGTATATTCGGCTCTGAGATTGAGCTCACCAGGACCATCAATAAAAAAGGTGAACTTGTTGCGGTCAGCTTCAACTCCTCCCTGCTTTCAGTTAAGGCACCCGTGAGAAAAAATTCACCGCGACTGTAACTTTCGTTCCGTCCTGTGCGTCCCAGTAATAAATAACAAACACTTAAATACCATGAAAAGAATTCTATTAACTCTGATTATTGCATTATCTCTTATCATGCCTTCAAGGGCACAGGAGAAAGAAGAGAAGGTCAAGGCACTAGAGGACCTTGAGCAAAAAGCCGAAGCAACCGCACCTCAGGATGCTGCCATGCCTGTGGAGGTTGATACTGTTATTGCTGTGGAAGAGGGTGTTGTCATCCCCGTGGAGGCTGATACCCTAATTGCAGTGGAGGAGGATATTGACATTCCGGATGAAGAAATTTATGCCGGTGATACCTCCAGGGTAAAAATAGGAGATATAGTTATCGTGGAAGATACAGGCGATGAAACTGTTATCAGGATCGGACACAAGGGCATCAGAATTAACGAAGAGGGTGATGACACAGAAATAAATTTTGAGGAATATAGTGATGATCGTGATAAGGACAGATTTAAGGGGCATCTGGGAGGCATAGAGTTTGGATTTAACGGTTATTCTTCTGATAAATGGAACACATTTGTCGATCCTGCCGATGCCGATTATGATCTTAACACGGCCCGGTCGAACAGTTTCAATCTGGTTACTCCCTGCGTTAACCTGGGATTCTCACCTCACTTCGGACTTGTTGCAGCCCTGGGTCTCAACTGGAACGAGTACTACTTTGATAATGCCATAACAATTGCAACTGACGCGGAGGGGGTAGTGCATGCGGTGCCGATAACAAATCCTGTGGATAAGAGTAAGCTTCTGACTACTTATGCAACCTTGCCCGTAATGCTTGAAGCGCAAATTCCTGTATCACATAACAAAACAATAAACATAGGCGCCGGTGTAACAGGTGCCATAAAGCTGAGCTCTCACACGAAGGTTAAATATGATATGGAGGGAAATCATAAAGACAAGATTCATGACGATTTCAGCCTTAACCTGCTAAGGTGGGGCGCTACAGCCAGGGTTGGCTATGAAATGTTTCAGGTTTATGGCACCTGGTATCTTTCTCCGATGTTCGAGCAGGGCAGAGGGCCGGAGCTCTATCCCTTCGAGGTAGGCATAGCACTGACCTTCAACGATTGATAAATTCCAAAATAAAATCAGCAGGCCGCTCCTTAAAGAAGCGGCCTCTTTTTTTATATATCTTTGGTGCAATACGATGTACACGGGGACGTTTGTTATCAAACCCTGAAAATTCACAGAGATGAGACTTCTGCTCATAAGCAACTCAACCAACGCCGGAGAAGCATATCTTGATTATCCCAAGGATAATATCAGGGAGTTTCTCGGGAGCAAAAAAGTCACAGCGCTCTTTATTCCGTATGCTGCTGTTACCTTTTCTTATGATGAGTATGAGGAAAAGGTCAGAACACGCTTCAGGGAGGTTGGCCATGATGTTATATCCATCCACCATTTTTCCGACCCCTCGAAGGCTGTCATGGAGGCGGCAGCTATCGTTGTCGGAGGAGGCAATACCTGGATGCTTCTCAAATGCGTGAGAGAAAAAAAACTTATCGGCCCCATCCGCAAAAAAGTAATTTCCGGAACACCTTACATTGGCTGGAGTGCCGGATCAAATCTGGCCTGTCCTACAATCATGACGACCAATGATATGCCTGTCACTTCACCTTCGTCCTTCAAGGCGTTAAACCTTATCCCTTTCCAGATCAATCCTCACTATCTCGATGCCAATCCTGCCGGCCACGCAGGCGAAACGCGCGAGCAACGTATTCTTGAATTCATCGAAGTCAACAGGAATACCTTCGTGGCAGGATTACGTGAAGGCACGATGTTCCTGATCGAGGGCAAAAAGCTGTCGCTGACAGGCCAGCGTGGAGCCAGGATATTCAAATACGGAACCGACCCGCTGGAAATCAGGCCGGGGCAGGATATCTCCTTCCTGCTGAAGAAAAAAAATATCACTATCAAGTGACCTGCTTAATGAGGTGGCTGAAAAAAATAGTTCTGATAGTAACCGGCCTGTTTTTACTGACAGTGACCGGCATCGGTCTTTATGCCTGGCTCAGAAATGACAAACTCACCGCGGCCCTTGTCAGAAAGGTCAATGAGACCATAAATACCAAAATATCATACAACACCCTGAGATTGACAATATTCGAATCATTCCCGAATATCACCGTCAAATTCAGTAATCTGTTTGTTTCTCCTTCGTCATATTATGACAAGACCCAGTTCAGTGGCGAAGACATTGACACCCTTCTCTCTGCTTCCTCCCTCTCGGTGACCGCAGATCTTCTTTCTCTGCTTACGGGCTCTGTGGCAGTGCGCTCAATAACTGTGAGGGACGGTGAGATAAACCTGTTGACTGATAAGAGGGGAGATATAAATTACGAGGTCTTTTCAGGAAAGAAAAAGAGCGGTGGCAAAAATGTCAGGCTTAACAGCATTAGCGCCAGGAACATCAAGGCGGTCTGGTCAGACCGGAGTTCGGGACTCAGGATCGCGGGCGCCATTAATGAAGCAACACTCGACGGGGAGATGTTCAGAGCAGGGATTTTCCTGAACGCAAAGTTCAATGCAGGTATTGATTCGATTTATATAAACGGGATGGGCTTATCCGGATTCCCTGTTGATGCATCGGTTAAAGTGCGCAAAACTGCCAACTCACTTTCTATAGCCAAAGGAACCATTAACCTTGCGGGACTCAGCTTCACCGCTAACGGCATGATGAATTATTCGTTATCAACCCTTGACCTGGCAGTTGAAGGAAATAAAATAAACATTGCTGACCTCGTCTCAATGCTGCCGGAAGCCTGGAGGACACAGGCCGGAGGATTCGGCCCTTCGGGAATAATGAATTTCAAATGCAGCATCTCCGGACCCTACGGCGAAGCCGGCAAACCACATATTGAACTTAACTATGACCTCACCGGCGGACGGGTAAGTAACGTCAAAAGCGGACTGAAAGTGAACAACCTTTCTTTCAGGGGAGGCCTTACCAACGGCGCTCTTAATAGTCCCGAAACGTTTCTCTTCACGGTTGACGATCTGGCAGCAACCTACGGCTCAACACACCTCACCGGATCATTCAGGCTGGGCAACCTGGCCAGGCCGCATGTCACCCTGGCCCTGGACGGGGATATAAATTTCGATGATCTGAGCAGGATTCTGAAAACGAATTACATCAGCAATCAGACAGGGTCTGTCAGCGGTCATATAAAACTGTCGGGAGAGCTGCCTGACAGCCTGAAACTGAAAATATCTTCGCTGCCCTCACTGAACCCTGATTTATCGTTTGTGTTCAGTGACTTCGGGGCTACTCTCGCTTCATCAGGAATGGCCCTGTCAAATGCCAGCGGATCGCTGAGCATCAATAAGGACCTGATTGCAGATACCCTTTCTTTCACCCTCATGGATCAGCGCTTCAGGGTTAATGCCGTAATGCGGAATTTTACTGAATGGATCGCCGGCAAACCTGCAACTCTTGCCATAACGGGTGATGTATGGGCTGACAGATTTGTCACTGCAGCGTTTGGCGGAAGTAAGACCGACAGCACCGGCAAAGCCGGGAAATCCCTGGATATCTTCCCGCCCGGTGTATCAATGAAAGTTGCGCTCAGAGCAGACAGTATCATGTATATGGGCTTCCGGGGCAAAAACCTGACAACCGTTCTTGAATATGAACCATATGTGTATACATTCAGTGATATAAGGGCAGAAGGCCTGGATGGCCTGCTCAAAGGTGAGTTTAAGCTGGGCAAACAGAAAGGTGGCGGATATATAACAAAATCAAAGGCCGACGTAACAGGCATTGACATTAATAAATTCTTTTCGGCTTTTAATAATTTCGGCCAGAATTTTATTGTAAGCGACAACCTCCACGGAAGCCTGACAGGCAATACCACGGTGCTTGTTCCCCTTGACAGCAGTTATAATATTGTTTACAAATCCCTTGTTGCGGATGCACATCTTGTGATCAGAGACGGAAGACTTGTCAACTTTGCTCCGGCAGAAAGTCTCTCATCATATCTTGATCTTGATGAACTGAAGGATATCAGCTTCACAAGAATGGAAAATGACATCTTCATAAATAACAGTACGGTGTCAGTACCAAAGATGCTGATCAACTCAACAGCAGTTAACTTCACGGTATACGGAACGCACAACTTCAATGATGATTATTCATATCACGCAAGGCTTTTACTTTCTGAGGTTATGAGCCGTAAGGCAAGAGACCGTAACCGGGGCGTAATAGCTTTTAACCAGATACAGGTTGACGGCGCCGGTAAGGCCACCATCCCGTTGAAGATTGAATGCCTTGGCGGAAAAATCACCGTAGGTTATGACTTCGGTCAGGCACAGGATAATATCAAGGAGGACATTGCCGTGGAGAAGCAGACGCTGAAAGGGATATTAAATGAAGAATATGGCTGGTATGAAACAGATACGCTGAAAAAAAAGCCGGCAGAGAGCAAACCGAAATTCAAAATAACCTGGGAGGAGGGGAAGGATATTCCTCCTGCAAAAGAGGTGCAGCAGGAAGAGGTAAAGGAAAGCCCGATTAAGTTGTTGCTGAAAAAGAAAAAGTAACCATGAACATATACCGTAAAAAACTGGTCTGGCAGGTACTGCTTTTCATCTTCGCGGTCATTATCGGTTTCGTTTCACTCCTGTACACGCATGCTCTCGTTGCAAAACTGAAGGAGGAAGAGAGGAAAAAGGCAGAGTTGTGGGCTGAGGCAACAAGGAGGCTGGTTGGATTATCAGTCAGTTCTGAGGACTTTGAATTTCTCTTCAGGGTCATTGAGGATAATACCACGGTACCTGTCATCCTGATTGATCAGGAGAATAATGTCCTCTCTGAAAGAAATATTCCGGCAAGTGTCGCATCGGATACCACAGCCCTGATGCGTGAGTTGAAACTGATGGGAAAAAGGAATGAGCCCATAATCATCGACCTTGGCAACGGGCTCTTCAATTATATCTATTACCGTGAGAGCACCCTTTTGCGTCAGCTGAGAATATATCCGTATGTTCAGCTTGGGGTGATCCTGCTGTTCATTGCTGTCGCTTATGTTGCATTCAACGCATCGCGAAAGGCGGAGCAGAACCAGGTCTGGGTAGGTCTTTCAAGAGAGACGGCGCATCAGCTTGGGACACCCACTTCCTCACTTTCAGCCTGGGCCGAAATCCTGCGAAGCAGATATCCCGATACTGATATTGCTGAAGAACTTTCCATTGACGTTGAGCGGCTCGGCAGGGTTGCCGAACGTTTCTCGCTGATAGGATCCAAACCAAAACTGTTGCCTGAAGATCTGCCTGCACTTGCTGAAAATACCGCTGCATATCTCCGGAAACGCATTGCATCAACCGTCGCCCTGAGCGTAGTTAATGAGGCCCCGGGCTGCTCGAATGTGCCTCTCAATCCCGTTCTCCTCGGCTGGGTCATTGAAAATCTTGTCAAGAACTCTGTGGATGCCATGAAAGGGATAGGCACCATTACAGTAAAGATTTCAGAGAATGATAAAGAAGCGGTAATTGATGTGGAAGACAGCGGCAAGGGTATTCCAAGGAAGGATTTCAATACAATATTCAAGCCCGGCTACTCGACACGGGAACGCGGATGGGGACTTGGTCTGTCTCTCTCAAAGAGAATAGTTGAGGAATACCATAAAGGAAGGATATTCGTCCTCCGCTCTGAGCCCGGTAAAGGTAGCTGTATGAGAGTAATTCTGAAAAAACAAAAGTAACAGCCGGGGTAAGCTTAATGAAGAGAGAAGATATAGAGATAATGGCGCCGGCAGGCTCATGGGAATCCCTGCATGCGGCCATCAGCGGAGGAGCAGACTCAGTCTATTTCGGTGTCGGGCAGCTGAATATGCGCGCCCGTTCATCCGGCAATTTTACCATCGGCGATCTGCCTGCAATAACCGAAGTCTGCAGAGAAAACAAGATAAAAAGTTATCTGACACTGAACATTGTTTTGCATGACGATGAAACCGATGATGTAAGGGAGCTTCTCTCCGCTGCAAAAAAAGCCGGAGTCACCGCCGTCATTGCCACTGATCAGGCAGCTATCATAGCTGCAAGAGAAACAGGACTGGAAGTACATCTCTCAACGCAGCTGAATATATCAAACAGCCAGTCTCTTAAGTTTTATTCTCAATGGGCTGATGTAGCCGTACTTTCACGCGAGCTGAACCTTCAGCAGGTAAGAAAAATACATGACACTATTGTCCGTGATGACATCCGGGGACCGGGCGGCAGCCAGATCAGGCTTGAGATGTTCGTCCATGGTGCTTTGTGCATGGCCATTTCCGGCAAATGTTATCTGAGTCTTCATGAAAATAATGCATCAGCCAACAGAGGCAACTGTTATCAGATCTGCCGGCGGAGCTATACCGTGACCGACATGGAGACGGGGCATGCACTTGAAATTGACAATGAATTTATCATGTCACCGAAGGATCTGTGCACTATCAACTTCCTTGACCAGATACTGGATGCCGGCGCACGCGTGCTTAAGATCGAAGGCAGGGCCAGGTCACCCGAATATGTTAAAACTGTCTCAGAGTGCTACGGCGAGGCTGTTGAATCGGTTATAGCCGGTTCATTCGGAGCTGAAAAGGTGCAAGGGTGGATGACTCGTCTCTCCATGGTTTTCAACAGGGGCTTCTGGGACGGATATTACCTTGGACAGAGGCTTGGAGAATGGAGCACAACATACGGTTCGGCCGCCACGAAAAGAAAAATTTATCTCGGAAAAGTAACAAACTACTTCAGCAACCTCCATGTTGCGGAAATTAAGCTTGAAAACGGTGATCTCAGCAAGGGTGATTTATTAATTTTTACCGGCCCGACAACCGGTATAGTGGAACATACAGTCAGCGAGCTGAGGGATGACGCAACCAGCCCGGCAGAAACAGTCGTGAAGGGTACCCTCTGTTCGGTGCACCTTCCTGTCACTGTCAGACGGTCTGATAAAGTATTTAAATGGGTTGATTCTTCAGCCCTTAAAAAAGAATGATCACCTGAAGCTCTCTGCTTCACTATTCACCCTGGCAGCATTCAGTGCCACATCATCCGTATCAGTTTCAACATAAATCACCTGGCCGCCGCGTTTTGAAAGGCAGTAATGATATGATTTATCATAATATTCAAGTGTAATTCTTATGGCAGTGGCAAAGTCTCCTTTCATCAGAGCCTCAACTGCCTTGCGGGTCCTGTCGCCTCCCAGCCGTTTTGAGATTTTCATGACAGAGGCGATGATAAGTTCAGGCGGAAATGAAGCATATTCCTCCAGGAGCCGGGGCAGGCGTGTTTCAATGCTCATCATGAGGGCTATGACAGGGGACGACTGCATCAGGTTATAAAAATTGTCCGGCATGAAGACCGCGCCTATGTTTCGGCTTTCATCCTCAAGCCAGACTGGTCCGATATCTTTCTTCCCGCAAAGGTCATCATAAAGCAGGTTGGCAAAATGTTCCGACGACGGTTGCGGTGACTGTCCCAGGGCGCCAAATGCTGAACCTTTATGCGAAGCCAGCCCCTCCAGGTCGGTGACGGCAGTTCCTGATGACATCAGGTGCCTCAGGATTTGAGTTTTGCCACTTCCCGTTAATCCGCCAAGAATAATGAATTGTCTTTGTTTACCGAGTTCGGTAAGAATATAATTCCGGTAAGCCTTATATCCTCCCTCAAGCAGAAGCGGGGTTAATCCCCCCATGGAAAAAAGCCATGCCATAGCCTCCGAGCGCATTCCGCCACGCCAGCAGTAAGTCAGAAGTGATTTCTGCGGAGCAAGCACTATTGCACGTTCAAGCCTGGCTGACATTTCCGGAGCGGCAAGTTCGATGCCGCGCAGGACAGCCCTGATATTTCCTTCTTTTTTATAAATGGTCCCTACCTCGGCCCTCTGGCTGTCGTCAAATAACGGAATGTTCACCGCACAGGGTATATGGCCATATACATATTCACCAGGCGACCTGACATCAGCAACGGGTATTGACGCGCTCAGATAAAGGAATTCAGGTACAGACAGCTTTTTTGAAATGCCGGGCATCCTATTCCTGCTTGTGGTACCGGGTAATAACCCTTCTGAGATCCTCTACAGTAACAGGTTTTGACAACAGTTCCTTCATCCCGGTTTTTTCGACCCTGGACCTCGTTTCAGGCATGTTATCAGCTGAAAGTGCAATGATTATAATGTCTTTGTCGAAATCAAATATTTCCCGTGCTGCTTCAAAGCCATCCCTTTCCGGCATAATAAGATCCATCAGGATCAGATCATATTGCTTGCCTCTGGCCATAGTAACAGCTTCCGCAGCGCTGGAAGCATATTCGGCTGTCACTCCAAGAACCTTCAGCAGTGAACCTACCACCTTCCTGTTCAGATAATTGTCATCGACAACCAGTATAACAGGCAGAGCGGATTTTTCAGATATAACTTTGCTCCCTTCATTTTTAAGAGACGGAAAGTGCTCTTTCAGAATAGCTAACAGATCCTCCCCCGCAAATGGCTTGACGAGAAGATGATCAATACCCATGTCAACGCATCGCGCATAGTGGCCCTTTGGATCTCTTGAGGTGAACATCAGAACAATGTGTTCGCTGGTCATCCCTGAATCGAGCAGCATTTTTGCAACCTCGAAGCCATCAGCCTCAGGTTCATCAAAGATGATCAGGAGTACATATCTGTCGGTTGCACTCTCCAGGTTTGCCTTTATCTGTGAAATCGTATGTTTCTGGAGGCTTGTGACTGAAACGGGCAATCCGAGCCGGTGTATCACGCCCAGAAAATCGTCATCCCTGCCTTCCGTTCCCGTGATGACAAGAGTGCGTATGTCCGATATCTCCCTATACCTGGCAAGATCAAGTTTTTTAACAATCTTTTCATTGAGGTGAACCCTGATGGTAAAAGAAACCTTAAGCCCTCTTTCCTGCCCGGAGGAATCTTTGCCTGCCGGGCTCTCAGCTGTCAGCTCACCGCCCATAAGCTCAGTAAGCTGCCTTGCAAGGATCGGGCCAAGTCTCAGATCTTCTGCCCATTCTGATCTTTCACTCAGGTTGGTTATATAGTCCCCGAACAATTTCTTTATTTCTGCTTTCGTGTAATTATTACCTGTATCGGTGACAGTGAACCCCAAAATAAAAAGATTGCCTTCCGAACGGCGGACGCCGCACTCCAGCCTTATCTCTCCCATCTGTGTGCCGGCAAGCGAGTTATTCAACAGGTTAGTGATAACCTGTCGCAGCCTGTAGGGATCACCGATCAGGTTATCAGGCACTGCATCATCGACTTTTGATATAAAATTGACGGGTGATTCCGGATTTTCACGCTTAACAAGGTTTATGCAATAAGTTACCTCCTGTCTGAGCCTGAACGGGATCTCATCAAGGATCATCTTGCCTGTTTCAACTTTTGAGACATCAAAAATGTCATTGATGATATTGAGAAGAAGATCGGCTGAGCGCCTCAGCAGCCTTGCAACTTCTTTTGATTGTTCAGGAAGGTCAGATCTGTTAAGCATTTCGGTCATGCCTATTATGCCATTCAGGGGAGTTCTGATTTCGAAGCTCATGCGTGCGAGGAGCTCTGATTTGGCAATGTTGGCCTCAGCCTCCTGTTTGCGTGCTGACTCAAGCGTTGTAACGTCAATCAGGACGTCGAGAGTCTGCTGCTCACCCCTGAATGTGACCGGGATACTGTTCAGAAAGACAATGCGATCACCGGCAGAGCCGGGGATTCGAATTACCCTTCCCTGTCCGAAATGATCCTTAAGGTCATTTTCATAATCATTGCGTGACAGATCAGGTACAAGCTTACCGGTCATTTCCTCCTCGCTGTTATAAGAGAAGAGCATCGCAGCATGCCTGTTTGTTTTCTGAATTTCCCTGTTCTTGTTGTAAACAAGGATCCCGACAGGCATCTGTTCTATAATTGAAATAAGGGTCAATTCAGATTCTCTTTTCTCTCTGAGCTGCTTTTCCTGCTTTTTGAAAGTCCTCCTGAAAAGCCATATGATGAAAAGAATTGCTGCCATCGTCGCGAGCATCATCAGTGTGGCATTCCTGAAAATGTACTTCTCAAAGAAATCTGTCGGTGCCGAGAAGACCATACCGAAATCGAGGCCGAACAGATTAAGAGGATAAAAAGCGGAAATTATTTCGTTTGATTGCCCCCTGGTCTCCATATTGTGCGAAATCCACCCTGAAGTCCCCTTCCCAAGCTGATCAGTAATGTTTCTGAGTTGCGAATAAGCAACTTCTCCGCCGTGATTGTCAAAGACGATTGTCCCGGTATCATTCACCAGCCACTGCCACTGGTATTGCTCAAGGTTGTATTTGGCAAAGACCCGTGAGAAGTATCTGTTAAAATCTAATGTGACGACAAAATTGCCGAGCACCCGGCCATCCTTGAATATGGGAAGGTAATACTTGTATTTATCACGATCGCTTTCAAGCTGTTCAACATTATAAATCCGTGGAATGGTCTGGGCTCTGTATGAACCATCAAGCCATGAATTCCTCTCTTCGTCCTTGAAAATGGTATAGACATCCCCGGCAGTGTTGTAAAGCATCAGTCCAACGATAATATCTTCATATTTTGAATAATACAGCTTGATTTTTTCCTTGGCGCGCTCATTGACCTGCTTGTCTGTAAAAAAAAGAGTGATGTCCTCGGAGAAGTCTATCTCATTGAGGTCACTGACAATATACATGCTCGTGTTGTCAATATCGGACCCCACAATCTTGACCTGCCTGTCAAGAAATTTAATGGAATGATCTATCTGGTTCCTGTACAGGCTACGATAAAATATCACATTGCCCAGCATTATCAGCAGAAATACTGAAAATGCAATAATGGTGATCTTCTTCATCTGGGGGGCTTATTTATGCTGTAAAAATAAGTATTATCTGTATTTGGGGTTCTTTTCAAGCATTATACTCACATAGCTTTTATACCTCCAGGGTTCAATTTCATTGTCTTCAACTGCTTTCCGCACCGAGCAGTCAGGCTCATTCATGTGCAGGCAGTTGTAAAAACGGCATCCTGACGAGGCCCTGAAGATCTCAGGGAAGAAATGGTAGATCTCATAATGGTCAAAATCTATTACGCCGAAACCTCTTATTCCCGGAGTGTCAATGATATATCCTCCTCCCGGCAACGGGTGCATCTCCGGATAGGTGGTGACATGCTTCCCCTGCTCATGGTACTCAGATATTACTCCGGTCTTCAGTGATAAGGAAGGGTTCAGCCTGTTAATAAGAGTGCTCTTACCCACCCCGGAATTACCGGCAAGCAGGGTGGTTTTACCCTTTAATGCCTCCTCTATGCGGTCGGTGTTGATATCATGGGTAACCGAAATAATGTATGAAGGGTACCCTATCTTTTCATACACACCTTTCAGCTTGATGGCAAAAGCTTCATCTTCAGGGCTGTGAAGGTCTGATTTATTTATAATCAGTGAGGCAGGTATGCGGTATGCTTCTGCAGTAGCCAGAAAACGGTCAATGAATTCAATGGGCGTGGCCGGCATCTTCACTGAGACCATCAGAAAAGCCTGGTCAATATTTGCCGCGATTATCTGTGATTCCCTTGAAAGGTTTGATGCTTTGCGTATGATATAATTACGCCTTGGTTCCAGCGCTGTTATCACGCTGTCTGCCTCCTCTATTGTCACATGATCTCCGACAGCCACTGGATTGGTAGTCCGGGTACCCCTGATCCTGAACTTTCCCTTAAGGGTGCATTCATGGATATTTCCGGATTCGTCAAGCACCTTATAGCGGCTGCCTGTTGATTTTATCACAATACCACGTGTCAGTTTTTGCATCTTTGCGACAAAAATAAAAAAAGTGATGCCAGACCTGACCTGGCACCACCCTTTTTCTTATAAAGGAAAAAATTTGTCAATATTCGGCGGCCATAAGGAAAAATGGTTTCATCTCAAAGTTCGAATAGTAAGGCCTCAGTCTTTCCGTATTGTAATACTCTGAAACCTTCACCACTTTCTTTGATGATGTAACGACATCAATAGGCACATTGTCATAGCGTCCGTTCTTAAGCACAACGACCCGGCCATGTACTCCTTTCATTATCAGGTCAAGGGCCAGGTTTCCATAGGCCATTGGCACAATTGAGTCAACGGCATCCGGATCGCCTCCCCTTACCATATATCCCAGTTTCTGATTTATGACATTAATTGTTTTGCCTTTGTTATATTTTGCGGAAAGATTTTTTAGCTCCTCGGAGACTATGTCGCCGATTCCGCCCAGCTTGGCATGCCCGTAGGCATCACGTTCGGCGTTTGCAAAGATCATCTCTCCGCCCTTGAACATTGCACCTTCAGAGATGAGCAAAGTGGAATATTTGCTGGGGTTTGAATTCCGGTCTTCGACAAGAAGCTGTGCCAGAAGATCAATATCGAATTTGTACTCCGGTATCACGCATCTGTTTGCTGCTCCTGCCATTGTGGGAAGCATGGCAGTAAAGCCCGCATAGCGGCCGAAGACCTCCAGGACCATCAGTCGCTCATGTGAGCCCGCAGATGTTCTCAGACTGTTTGTCATCTGGATGGTGCGTGTGACACACGTGCTGAATCCTATGCAGTAGTCTGTACCGGGCACATCATTATCCATTGTTTTTGGTATGGCTACAACCTTCACTCCCTGTTTATAGAGATGAACGGCATAGCTCAGAGTGTCATCTCCACCGATAGGTATCAGATAATCAATTCCCAGCCATTCCAGGTTTTTAATCACCTCGGGCGTGAGATCGTTCATATCATTTTTATAGACATCTTTAAGGTGCTCCGGAATATATGCTTTAGGGACATGACTCGGTCTGGTACGTGAGGTGTGAAGGAATGTTCCGCCAGTCCTTCCGGCCTTATTTACTATATCATCTGTCAGTAACTGGTAACAATCACTGTTATCGGCTTTCGGATCTCTGACAATCTCGATAATTCCACCCCATCCCCTTCGCAGTCCGATTACTTTATATCCTTCCCTGTTTGCCCTGATGGTAACTGCCCTGATTGCAGGGTTAAGTCCCGGGACATCGCCTCCTCCTGTAAGGATGCCAATTACTCCTTTGATTTTCTTCTGGTTTGCCATTTTGAATTGTTATGTTTAAGAACCTTTTAAGCAGGCGATAAAAGTAGAACTTTTCAAAATCATATCAAAAGAGTTCCCCCTTTCTCCTTTATTTTTTTAATATTTTTGAAGAAAAAGCAAATGGAAATAAAGGATAAGGCAATAAGATATTTCAGGGAAGGTTATAACTGTTCACAGGCCGTTCTGCTTGCATGTGCGGGAGAAAGTCAAACAAGTGCAAGAGTTTCCGCCGCTTTTGGCGGAGGGATGGGCCGGATGCAGAAAACATGCGGTGCTGTTACGGGGGCCTATATCTATTTCGGCATGACATACGGAGCTCCCGGTGTGCCAGGGGAGGACGATAAAACCCGGGTCTATGACCGCGTTAAGAGCTTTAACAAAATGTTTGTCGAAAGAAACGGCACTGACCTTTGTTATGAGCTTCTTGGAGAAGATCTGAATACTCCTGAAGGAAAAGCAAAGATCAGGGAAAACGATTTGCATGCAAAAGTCTGTGAAAAATGCATCAGTGATTCAATCGATATTATCGGACAGATACGGTGAGCCATGCAGCGTGTTGTAATAACAGGCGGCACCGGACTCATTGGAACACACCTGAGTGCCCTTCTTGAAAAAGAAAAATATGATGTTGTCCATCTTTCGCGCCGGGGACAATCAGGTGAAAGGTATAAATCGTATCGCTGGGACCCTGACAACGGATACTGCGACAAAAATGCTTTTAACGATGGAGATATAATTATTCATCTGGCGGGAGCCAATATAGGCGAAAAACGCTGGAGCGCCCAAAGAAAAAGTCTGATCATTAACAGCCGGACTGAAACGGCAAAGCTGATCTATAATGCCTCAATAGTATCCGGCATCATGCCTGCGGCATTCATTACTGCATCCGGAAAAGACTATTACGGATCCGGCATTTCTGATAAAATCTACGAAGAAACTGACCCTCCCGGTTCCGGTTTCATGGCTGAAACATGCCGTTTGTGGGAGGCAGCTGCCGTTCCGTTTGAAGCTGCAGGTACAAGGGTTGTTAAGATAAGAACTTCACTGGTTCTGGCGCCCCGGGGGTCGGCTCTCTCAAAGCTTAAGGCTCCTGCAGCCGCAGGTCTTATAATCAGATTTGGGCCTGGCAGGCAATATTTTCCCTGGATACATATTGATGACCTGTGCAATGTTTATCTTAAAGCCGTCAGCGACAGAACAATGTCAGGTCCGTATAATGCTTCAGCCCCGGATCACATTACACATGATATGCTGATGAGAGAAATTGCCAGGCAGAAACACCTGCCGGTGTTTCTGCCCCATGTGCCGGAGTGGATGCTGCATCTCGTTCTCGGAGAAATGTCTGAGGTCCTTACCACCGGAAGCAGAATTGCTCCGGACCGCCTCCTCCGCTCAGGTTTTGAATTTAAATATCCTGAAATTGCTTCAGCGCTGAGAGCTTGCTGAAACCATCAGCCCCGCCTTGAGATAACCTCAAGCTTCACGGGATCGGTAATCTCAATAGTACGGCCATTAGATCTTATGATACCGTCACGTTTCAATTCGGAAAAAGTACGTATGACATTGGCTGAACTCATGCTTATGAAATCAGCAATCTCCTTCCTTGAGACAGGCAGATCGTAAATATTCGAATGATAAATCTCCCTTGCGAAAAAGATAAGCACATATGCGACCCTTCCGGCGAGGTTCCTGCATCGTATCTCCAGCCCGATGGTAATTATTCTCTCAGCTGTTCGCGAAAGTACCGAGAGGAGTTTTAAGGCAAACTTTCCGTTTTTTTCTATTAGTTCCTTTATCAGCTCTATCCTGATGCAGCAGGCAACAGAGTCTTCAAGTGCGGAAAGAGAATAGCTGTAATACCCTTCTGAAAAGACATTTGTGTTACTCACGAATTCAAAAGGCCTGGCAATTGTAATTATCTGTTCATCACCATTGACGGATTTCCTGAACAGCTTCACGAGCCCGTTTTTAAGGTACTTGAAATCGCGTACCCTGTCTCCCTCTTTGTTTATGATCTCTCCCCTGGAATAGGCCTTTTCTTCCCTTGTCTCACAGATACGTTCAATATCAACCTGGTCCAGATTTGAAAAAGCAACCTCCCGCAGCTCGCAGGAAAGACAATCACATATTTTCTTTGACGTTTTTAACATCGGGGGTAAGAATAGTGCAAATTTAGAACATTTAGCTCATATATTTCGATCAGCTTTTCTAAATTTGACAAACTGTGTTCATACCCGCATAGCGATGATTTACAAAACTGATTACCATATCCACACCACATACAGCGATGGCAAAGAAGATCCTGAAGCCTGTATTGCGGCAGCCGTAAAAAAAGGACTCAGGGAAGTGGGGTTTTCAGATCACATAACCCCTCTTGATGAAAAACAGAAGTGGTGCATGGATTATGACATGCTGCCAGGATATGCGGAACACATTCTGCGTCTGAAAAAGGAGCATCCGGAGATTGAAATAAGACTTGGGATTGAGCTGGATTATGTACCTGGCAAAGAAAAGTTAACTGAAAAGATCATTAACGGGTTTCCGTTTGATTTTATTATCGGATCTGTGCACTATATGGGGAACGACACGGTTGATCTTGGCCCGGAATTCTATATCGGGAAAAATATAAGCATGATTTATGAGAATTATTTCAACATGGTCTGCGAAGCTGCTTCCACAGGTTTTTTTGATATCATAGGACACCCTGATCTTGTCAGGATACACAGCTTCCTGCCTGATAATGACATCTCTCACCTTTATACCATGATGGCCGCTTCCTTTGAGATATATGATATCGCATTTGAAGTAAATACGAACGGCCGCAACAAGCCTCTGCATGATTTCTACCCTGACAGGAGATATCTCACTTTTTTTGCTGAACACGGGGTTCCGGTGTGTGTCAACTCTGATGCACACTCCCCGGAACGTATCGGACAGTTTTTTGATGAAGCGTATGAATTGCTTAAAGAATCCGGATATTCTGAGATGGCCGTTTTTAAAAACCGTGAGCGATATATGATTCCTTTTTAGATAACCTGCACCTGGTCACCCGGCACCCGACAGATGCTCGATAAGTATCTTTATGCCGATGACTGCCAGTATAATTCCACCGAGGATCTCAATTCTTGAGCCCAGACGGCTGCCGGCTGACTTGCCAATACGGATGGCCGTCATTGATGCAAGGAATGTGACTGTACCGATGATCAGACCCGCAATCCATATCTTCACACTTAGAAAGGCAAAGCTGATGCCAACAGCAAAAGCGTCAATGCTTGTGCCTATTGCAATGGTCAGAAGAACTCCAATTTTTTTGAAATCAACCGGCTCTTTATCGTCGTCCTTCTTCAGGCCTCCAAGGATCATTCTTATTCCAAGGAACATAAGCAATCCGAACGCCACCCAATGATCATATTTTGCTATATAACGACTGACTGTTGTGCCCAGAAAATATCCGATGACAGGCATTGCCCCCTGAAACAGCGCCAGAATAAAAGCGAACCGCATGGCTTCCCTGAAGCGGATCTTTGATTCGACGACCCCGCATGACAGGGAAACAGCAAAGCTGTCAAAACAAAGCCCCAGGGCAATCCCCGTTGTTGTTATAAAATCCATAATCCAGTAAAGGCTCCAAAAATAGCCAATAATTACTATTTTTACCATCCTGATCATTTAAAATGAGAGTACTGGTTCAGAGAGTTAAAGAGGCTTCCGTCATAATAAACGGTGAGGCTTGTTCGGCTGTCGGATCGGGACTTCTTGTCTTTGCAGGTATAGAAGAAGCGGACAATGCTGATGACGCCAACTGGCTGGCAGCCAAAATAATTAACCTGCGGGTGTTTGACGACAGCGATGGAGTGATGAACCTCTCGGCTGTTGAAGCTTGTAAAGAGATAATGATAGTCAGCCAGTTTACCCTGCACGCCTCGACAAAAAAGGGGAACAGACCCTCATACATACGCGCTGCCAGGCCAGAACATGCAATCCCCTTATATGAGGCCTTCATCGTCAGGGTCGAGGAGCTGCTTGGCCGCAGGGTAAGCACCGGCGTTTTCGGTGCGATGATGGAGGTGCATCTGATAAACGACGGTCCGGTCACCATATTAATCGACAGCAGAAACAGGGAATGACAGACAGAAAACTTAAAAGGTCAGTTCTGACGGTTACCGTTTTCGCATCATTCCTGACACCCTTCATGGGATCATCAGTCAATCTGGCCCTGCCTTCAATTGGCGATGAATTTGGCCTTAACGCCATTACCCTTAACTGGATAGTAAGCAGTTATATGCTCACAACCTCCATTCTGCTGCTTCCTGCCGGCAAACTCGGAGATATACTCGGACGTAAAAAGATCTTCACAATAGGTCTTGTCATCTTCACCCTGACCATGATAATCCTCACATTCACCCCGAATATCACCTGGCTGATCGGGACAAGAATCCTGCAGGGTCTCGGAGGAGCAATGCTTTTCGGTACAAACATGGCAATCCTCACATCGGTTTTTCCACCCGGAGAGAGAGGAAAGGCAATAGGTATCAATGCAACCGCAGTGTATGTCGGACTGGCTTCAGGACCTTTCCTTGGAGGATTGCTGTCACATTACATAGGATGGCGAAGTATATTTGCATTACTTGTGCCAATAGGTATTGTCAGCCTTGTACTGATCCGCCTGAAAATAAAAGATGAATGGGCAGAGGCGAAGGGTGAACGCTTCGACTGGCAGGGGGCTTTGCTATATGGCATCTCACTGGCAGCTATAATGTACGGCTTTTCAAGGCTGCCTTCAGTTACAGG
Organism: uncultured Bacteroidales bacterium; assembly: GCA_963849945.1. Classification (GTDB taxonomy): domain Bacteria; phylum Bacteroidota; class Bacteroidia; order Bacteroidales; family VadinHA17; genus SR-FBR-E99. Next base: position 44,115 of record CAWKJD010000007.1, read on the forward strand.
ATGGATATTAACAATCTCGGGGCTGGTGATAATGCCACTTTTCATCATGAGGGAAAACAGAACAAGCCATCCGCTGTTTGATGTAGCTCTTATATCCAAAAACAGGGTGTTTGCTTTTTCAAGCCTTGCGGCACTGATAAATTACGCAGCAACAAGCGCCATAGGTTTCTTTCTCAGCCTGTACCTCCAGTATATCAGGGATCTCGGTGCCGGGGATGCCGGGCTGATATTAATGGCAATGCCGGTTACGATGGCATTGCTGTCAACTCCTGCCGGCAAGCTCTCAGATAAGTACAATCCGGGGGTGCTGGCATCGGCAGGTATGGCTGTTACCTCTGCGGGGCTGATCATGCTATGCTTCTTATCTGCACAGACGTCAGTAATATTTGTCATTGCGGTCCTGATAATAATGGGTCTGGGGTTTTCTCTTTTCTCCTCTCCCAACTCTAATGCCATTATGAGTTCAGTAGAAAAGAAACAGCTTGGCAATGCTTCCGGAATGATAGGAACGATGAGAAATGTTGGTCAGACATTCAGCATGGCAATAGCGCTTATGCTGCTCGCGCTTTTTATGGGGCAGGCAAAGATCGCCCAGTCTAATTATCCGCAGCTGCTGGCCGCGATGAAAGTCGGGTTTATAATATTTTCCATACTCTGCATTGCCGGTATCTTTGCTTCACTGGCACGCAACAGTAGCCTGCGTAAATAGGATTCTTTTTGTTTGCATTTCATTAAAAACAATTAAATTGACCCCTGATTGCCTTCCGGCGGTTTGAGTCTGTTTGTAAATACATAATATTGACTATGACTAAATTATATCAGAAATTACTGAACCCCGATCTCTCCATGGACGAGATGACTGAAGGTGTTTCCGAAGCGGGAAGGGTGCTTTCCGGCAAGGACAGGGTGGCTGTTCTAAGGGATATTTTTTCCTTTATTGATCTTACCAGCCTGAACACAACAGACAGTGCGACGGCCATACGGCGCTTTGCGGAAAAGGCTGCATCATTCAGTCTCATTTATACTGATATCCACAATGTGGCTGCTCTGTGCGTCTTTCCAAATTTTGTCATCCCGGCACGGCAGGGTCTCGGCAACTGTGGCGTGAAGCTGGCAGCCGTATCCGGCTCTTTCCCCACCTCTCAGACATTCCTGGAAGTAAAGATGTACGAAACGGAGATGGCCGTAAAGAACGGCGCAGATGAGATTGATATTGTAATTCCCGTAGGCACCTTCCTGGAGAATAACTATGACGCTGTGATTAAAGAACTTAAGGCTCTGAAAATGGTTGCCGGTCAGACAACGCTTAAGGTTATTCTCGAAACAGGATTGCTGAAAGATCCGAAGAATATTTACAGGGCAGCTGTCATGGCCATGGAGTCAGGCGCCGATTTTGTCAAGACATCGACAGGGAAAAGCCAGGTCTCTGCCACCCCTGAAGCAGCCTGGGTGATGTGCAGGGCTGTGCTTGACTACTGGAACGAGACGGGTATAATGGTTGGCTTCAAGGCAGCAGGAGGAATAGCCACTCCTGATGAGGCAATTGTTTACTATAACATCGTTAAAGAGATCCTCGGAGAAAAATGGCTGAGTCCGGAGTACTTCAGGATCGGGGCGAGCAGGCTTGCCAACAGTATACTCAGCGAACTCTATCCCGGAAAACCTGCCTATTTTTAATAACAGGGAATGATAGCTGATACCGGTGATACTACTTTAGTTTCTCCTGCTGACACCCTTCCGGGCATTGTCGTTCAGGAAGCATTCAGCATAGGCCGGTTCATTCCCTTTTCAGGTGCAAAGACAGGCATTTCGGGCAAGACATTTACGGAAAAAGCGGTCGGGACTGACTACTATTCAGCTCCGGGAAGGGCCATGGGTCAGCCGCAGGCCTCCGATAAAATGAACGCCGATTTTGGTTTCATTTTGCTTTCTGTTTGCCTTTTGCTGATTACAGTGTTAACTGCATTCGGAAGAAAAAGCATGGCATCAGGCTTTGCTTATCTGAGCTTCAGACGCCGGGGGCAGATACCCGCGCCGGGTACGTCCGAGGTTCTTTCATGGCCGCCGATTTTCAGAAATATATTTACAATAATAAACCTGGGATTCTTTGCCGCCATAGCCCTGCTGTTCACTGACACTCTCCCGAATAACGGCGCGGCCTCTTCAATGAAGCTGACTGCGATCATTGCGGTATCATTTCTTACAGCGTTTATGCTCCGTCATCTTACCTGTGTCATCGTGGCTGAGGTTTCCGGACAAAAGATGATCTTCCGCGAATACATGAATGTCATCTACAATGCATGGTTTGCAAATGCTATAATCCTGTTCATTCTGAATGCAATTATCCTTTTTGCACCTCTCAGGAACACCATCCCTTTCATTATTTCAGGTATTATTATTACTGCTATCTTTCTGGTCTTGCGCATCTTAAGGCTCCTGATAATTTTTCTAAACAGGCGGATATTAATTTCATATTTCATTTTATACCTTTGTGCCCTTGAAGTCTTACCGCTTTTGGTGATTATGAAAATACTCGGTGTTTTCTGATCAAAGGGTAAGTTTGTAGAGGTTGAATTTAAAACTTAAGGTTTTGAAGATAAGGAAGGTATTAGTGTCGCAGCCTGAGCCAAACAATCCGAAATCACCATATTTCGAGCTCGCTAAAAAATACAACCTGAAAATTGATTTCAGGCAGTTCGTTCAGATTGAGGGAATTTCCGCCAAGGACTTCCGGCAGCAAAAGATTAATCTGCCGGATTACACGGCAGTTGTATTTACATCTAAAACCGGCATTGATCATTACTTCAGGATCTGTGACGAAATGCGCCTTACCGTCCCTGATACGATGAAGTATTTCTGCATCACTGAAAATGTAGCATTCTACCTGCAGAAGTACATCGTCTACCGGAAACGGAAGATCTTCCACGGGAGAGCAAAATTCGAGGATCTTATCGATGTCATCGTGAAGCACAGGGACGAGAATTTTTTCGTGCCTCTTTCCGAACCCCACAAAGCTGATGTCCCGGATCTGCTGAAAAAGAATAGTATCAAATTCACTATCGGCACCATGTACCGCACCATAAGCAAGGGGTTTGACTCGAAGGAGCTTGATTATGACATCCTGGTCTTTTACAGTCCGTCCGGAATTAAATCCCTGAAGGAGAATTTCCCGGCATTTCTGCAGGGAGAAGTAAAGATTGCCGCCTTCGGCCCCACTACTGCCGAGGCTGTGACCAATGAGGGCTTCAGGCTTGATATCCAGGCTCCGAACCCAAAGGCCCCGTCAATGACAATGGCACTTGACTGCTTTATCAGAGACTTTAACAGGAATAATAAATAGCTCTGATTTCAGATAACACAATTCAGGAAAGCATCCATCCTGCCGGGTTGGTGCTTTCTTTTTCATAAATATGAAACAGAAAGAGGCATCATTCACGAAAGGAGAAAGACTCTGCGGGGTAAAGGCAATCAGTGACCTCTTTTCAACAGGAAGGGCTCTTTATCTGCCTCCCCTCAGGATTGTCTATCAGATCATGCCGGAAGACAGCTCGCTGGAGCCGGCAAGGGTTCTTGTTTCGGTGCCGAAAAGGAATTTCAAAAAAGCCGTAGACCGCAACCTGATCAGAAGACGTGTTAAAGAAGCCTACAGGAAAAACAAAATGCCGCTCATCAGGTCTCTTTTTGCCGGCAACAAACACATTGACCTGGCAATTTTATGGGTTGATAATGCTATTCAGCCATATGATATCGCAGAAAGGAGCATTAAAGAGATGATTGTAAAATTATCGCATCTGGTATGAAGTATTAACTTTGTGAAAATCTTATTTATGAGCTCAGGAACAAGAAAGAAGATCATAGTAATCTTTATGGCCCTCGTTACCGCCACACTGACATACGGTTTTTTTGCCGGCAGCCAGGAAACCAAGGATTTCAAACTCACCAAATACCTTGACATTTATATCTCTCTTTTCAGGGAGCTGAACGCTTTTTATGTTGATGATATTGATCCCGAAAAACTGGTCAACACGAGCATAACAAGCATGCTCGAAACCCTTGATCCCTATACGGTTTATTATCCGGAAGAGAATACGGGTGACCTTGATTTCATGACAACGGGAAAGTACGGAGGCTTTGGCTCACTGATCAGAAAATCAGGCGACTATATTTTAGTGACAAATGTTTATAAGGGTTTTCCGGCTGATGTGAACGGAATAAAACCGGGAGATCTGATGCTCAGCATAGACGGCATGTCTCTTAAAGATGTGTCTTCTGACAAGGCCTCCGCAATGCTTAAAGGGGAGCCCGGGACTGAGGCTGAAATAGTATTCAGGCGCAATGGAGAAGAGTTCACAAAAAAACTCAAAAGGGAGAAGATTTCAATTTCCGCAGTGCCTTATTACGGCATGATCGATGATAACACGGGTTATATCCGTTTTACAAATTTCACCCAGAACTGCATATCAGAAGTGAAAGATGCACTTGTTGATCTTAAGGAGAAGCAGGGCGCCGAAGACCTGATCCTTGATCTTAGGAATAATCCCGGAGGTCTTGTAAATGAGGCCGTTGAAATAGTAAACCTGTTTATCAAACCCGGACAGGAAGTCGTCAGCACACGAGGCAGGGCGAAGCAGTACGATGCGGTTTTCCGCACAAACAAGAATCCGATTGCCGCAGACATGCCTGTAGTGGTACTGATAAACCGGTCTTCTGCCTCAGCTTCGGAAATAGTTGCCGGGGCATTGCAGGATCTTGACCGGGGCGTTATCGTCGGAGAAAGATCATACGGAAAAGGACTGGTACAGGTGGCAAGACCGCTGAGCTATAAGGCAGAGGTCAAGATCACTACAGCAAAGTATTACATACCGAGCGGCAGGTGCATACAGGCCGTGGATTTCTCTCATCCCAATGAAGACGGCAGCGTGGGATATATACCCGATTCACTGATTAAAACTTTTAAGACCAGGAACGGACGGCTGGTGAAGGACGGCGGTGGAATAATACCTGATGTTCCTGTGCCGTCTGACATGCTCAACCGTTTCACCAGTGAACTGTACGTCCAGAATATGGTATTTGACTATGCAACAAAATATTTCTGGTCTCATCCGGAGCCTTCAACTCTTGACAACCTGAAAATAACTGAAAGCGACCTGGATGATTTTACCTCTTTCCTTAAGGCAAGGGATTTCAGCTATAAGACCAATTCGGAGGTTGCCCTGGATAAACTTGTTTCTGTTGCAAAGGACGAACAGCTATATGAAAATAACATTCCTGCTCTTGACAGCCTGAAAGCAGGATTGAGCCATAACCTGGAAAAAGACATGACGTCACAGAAACGTGATGTCACTGAATTGATTGAATCAGAGCTTGCCGGAAGATATTTCTACGATGCCGGGATGGTTAAATACTCCCTCCGGCGTGATACTCAGGTGATGGAAGCTGTCAAAATAGCAGAGGACAGGGCCAGGTACCGGGCGTTGCTGCAGCCATCCGTAAATTAAGGTTCAAAAGATTACTCTAAAACAGCTCCTTTTTCCAGACGGGAAGATTTCTTTTTATCAATTCAAGCGTTTGCCGGCATGCACGGATGGCATGGTCACGGTGACCTGCAGTGACCATAATGAAGAGTGATACCTCTCCGGCCTTTACTATGCCTGTTGAATGAACAAAAATCACCTTCCGCACATCGCTGAAGGCTGATTTTACTGTACGGATAATTTCTGCGGCCTCTTTCTCCGCCATTTCATTATAAGCTGAATATTCCAGTGCCGTGACCTTTTTCCCGTCAATTTCGTCATCACGCACCCTGCCTTCAAATACCGATAATGCACCTGCTCCCGGGTCGTCATTGCCAAGTGTCATCAATTCAGAAATAAGTACCGGGGTTACCGGTCCCTCGACCAGAAAACTCTCATTCATCTTTAGGCTATTACCCTCCGGCAAACGGAGGAAGAACTGCAATCACATCGTTTTCTTCAAGCTGCCCGTCATTTTTCAGCAGGGTGCCGTTCAGTGCCAGCCTGAATTTTACGGTACGCATTCCCGGATGCTTTTCAAGAATTTGCAGGCGAAGTGCTGCGGTGTCTTCCGCCATGAACTTCTCTTCAGCTGTCCCGGCTATTTCCTGGGCAACACCGAACCAGAGCACCCTTACAATATTTCCCATTTTTAATGAGCCTCCAGCCAGTTATTTCCGGTGCCGGTGTCAACCTCAAGAGGCACACTGAGAGCGGCTGCCCCTCTCATTTCCTTCGTAACTAATTTTCTCAGCTTTTCGACTGACGAAACCTTAACCTCAAAGATAAGCTCGTCATGTACCTGAAGTATCATTTTTGCTTCAGGAAGCTCTTTTTCAAGCCTCTCTGCAATTCTTACCATCGCGATTTTAATAATGTCGGCAGCGCTGCCCTGCAGCGGAGCATTGATGGCGTTCCGCTCAGCATTACCCCTCACTACCTGATTCCTTGAATGGATGTCAGGTACATAGCGGCGGCGGCCGAACATGGTGGTCACATATCCCTGCTCCCTTGCCTTGCGGATGCTCTCATCCATGTAAACCTTGACCCCGGGATAGGAACTGAAATAACCATCGATGAGCGCTTTTGCCTCTTTTCGTCCTATGTTAAGCCTCTCCGAAAGCCCGAAGGCGGAAATGCCGTATATAATACCAAAGTTAGCCGTCTTGGCCCGGGACCTCATCTCGCGTGTCACCTCACCTGCCGGAACATTGAATATCTTGGCTGCGGTAGCTGCGTGAATATCCTGCCCGGAGAGAAAATCAGATATCATGCTCTTGTCGTGGCTGAGATGGGCCATAAGCCTGAGTTCTATCTGCGAATAGTCAGCGCTGAGGAATACTTTTCCGCTTGCGGGAATGAAAGCCTTGCGTATTTCACGGCCATCTTCATCGCGAACAGGAATATTCTGCAGGTTCGGATTTGTTGAGCTTAACCTGCCGGTGGAAGCCACTGCCTGGTTGTAAGTGGTGTGTATCCTGCCTGTCTTCCTGTCAATAAGCTCCGGTAACGCTTCCACATAGGTCGAAAGCAGCTTCTTCAGTCCACGGTATTCAAGGACTTTCCCGATGACAGGATGCTTTGATACAAGACGCTGAAGAACCTCTTCATCGGTACGGTATTGCCTGGTCTTTGTAAGACGGGCATTATCATCAAGATGCAGCCTCAGGAACAGAATATCGCCGAGCTGTTTCGGGGAGGAGATGTTAAACTCCTGTCCTGCAAGCGCATATATCTCTTTTTCGAGTTTTATTATATTCTCACGCAGCTTGACAGCAAAGCTTTTCAGTGCATTTTTATCTATCAGCACCCCGTCTCTCTCCATGCCGGCAAGCACCCTGATCAGAGGCATCTCAATATCAGAAGATAGTTTTTCAAGTCCCTGCTTACGCAGCTCAGGCTCAAATTTTTCCTTAAGCTGCCACGTTATATCGGCATCCTCCACGGAATATTCCTTAACGCGTTCCTTCTCCACATCTCTCATGGTCTTCTGGCGGGGTCCGCGTTCGCCTATAAGTTCTTCGATATGTATTGTGTTGTAATCCAGGTATTTCAAAGCAAGCATATCCATATTGTGCCGCATATCAGGCTCAAGAAGGTAGTGTGCAAGCATGGTGTCAAACAGCGGACCCCTGACGCTGATATCATATCCCGACAGAACCTGGATGTCAAACTTGAGGTTCTGTCCGATTTTTTTTATTTTTTCATTTTCAAAAACCGCCCGGAAGGGTTTAAGGAGCTTCAGGGTTCTGGCCCTTTCGGCCGGAAGCCAGAGCATTGTGCCCGAGTTCTTTTTCCAGCTGAAAGTGACCGCTACAAGCTCAGTGTTAAGAGGATCAAGGGAAGTAGTCTCCGTATCAAAGCAGAACTCCTTAAGGCGGCTTAATGTGAGCGCCAGGGCCTCTGCCTGCTCAATATTTTCTGCAATTGCATAATCATGAGGCGTGCCGGCAAGCGTTGCTGCAGATGATTTGTTGCCTGTGGCAGGTTCTCCGAAAAGGTTCCCCTGTGAGTGCTGTGCCGGCTGTTGCGGGGTGAAGACCGTTGTCTCCGTTGTCTCTGCGGGCTTCTCCGGTTGTTCCGCCGGCCTGCCAAGGCGGGATGCCAGGGTGCGGAACTCGAGCTCTTCATATAGCCTGCGCAATAATTCAGTGTCAGCCTCCTGTCTGTGAAGCAGATCATGCCTGAATTCAACCGGGACATCCTGTTCTATTGTCGCAAGGCGTTTTGAGAGCAGTATCTGCTCCCTGTTTTGCTCAAGGATATCTTTTTGACGGCCTGAGAGCTCAGATAACTTGTCGAGCAGTGTCTCTATGTCCCCGAACTCCCCGAGCAGTTTACGGGCCGTTTTAGGGCCTATTCCCGGAGCCCCGGGGATATTGTCAGATGCATCACCCATCAGACCGAGGAGGTCAGTGATATGATCAGGCGTCACACCGTATTCTCTTATAATCTCCTTTTTGCCCCAGATCTCCGCACCGCCACCCCCGCGGCCCGGCTTGTACATCACGACTTTATCAGTGACCAGCTGGGCAAAATCCTTATCCGGGGTCATCATATAGGTAGTATACCCCTGTTCGGCGCCTTTGCGTGCAAGGGTACCGATAACATCATCTGCCTCGTATCCCGGGATTTCGATTACGGGTATACGGTAAGCTTCGAGCAATCTTTTTATATAGGGAACAGAAAGTTTAATGTCTTCAGGCGTTGCGTCACGGTTGGCCTTGTATGCAGAATATATCTCATTCCTGAAAGTGGGCCCCGGAGGATCAAAAACTACTGCAACATGTGTCGGCTTCTGCTTTGTCAGCAGTTCTTCAAGGGTAAGCAGAAAACCAAACACTGCCGAGACGTTCATTCCGGCAGAGGTTATTCTGGGATTTTTTATAAAGGCATAGTATGACCTGAAAATCAGGGCATATGCATCAAGCAGGAAAAGCCTCTTATCGTTTTCAGTCGCTGTCACAGGTTGTCAGATGCATGCCATTCGGCAAATGATGTGGCTGTCTCGTAAAGCTTCACACTGTGCAGCGATACCCCGGAAGGGGTCTTTCTGCCAATTATTGCAGCTATATCTGCAACAATATTTTCACACGTTGGCTGGTACGGTGACACGATAACGTTTCCGAAGTGTTGTTTGTAAACATCAATCGTCTCCGCCGGGGCAAAACCTGAAACCATCAGTGAGTGGTCAAATCTGTCAACGATATTTTCCCTGACAATCTTCTTCAGGTCTCCGAAATCAATGACCATTCCGTTCCGTGGTTCGTCAGGATTTTTTACGGGCTCACCCGTAAGGGTAACATAAAGAATATACGAATGCCCGTGAACATTGCGGCACGGACCGTCATAATTCCAAAGGGCGTGAGCCATCTCAAAACGGAACTCCTTGGTTACCCTTATTACGGCCATTTGTGTCAAAATTGGTGCTTACAAAAATAAACTATTTAAAGTGATTATTGTTTAAGACCTGGTTCGCCGCTTATAAAATTGGTACAAATGACAGGCAATTAATTAAAACCGTACCTTTGTACCCCAATACATCAGTAATTAATGGATAACAAAAAAGTGTTGACTATCCCATCCCTTGCCGCAGAGAGCTTCAGAAAGCATGGTGAGAACAAGGCGATGGGTTTTGTGGGTGAGGAGGTTATTACATATAACCAGCTGAAAAACAGGGTAGAGTCTGTTATGGCTTTACTTGAAAAATATTCGATAAATCAGGGTGACAAGGTGGCAATCCTGAGCGCCAGCATGCCCAACTGGGGCGCCGTGTACTTTGCCGTAACCTCAATGGGTGCGGTGGCAGTACCGATACTGCCGGATTTTACTGCCGGGGAGATCTCAAATGTTCTGACCCATTCGGGTGCCAGTATTATTTTTGTGTCAAGTTCGCTTGTTCCGAAAATTACAGGTTTTACTTCAGATTCTCTGACAGCTGTCATCTCCACTGAAGATTTTTCGGTCCTGTCCGGAACCACCGGACCGATTTATGATCCGGACCTGAAACCTGAAAAAGAATATCCTGTCTCGGAGGATGATATTGCAGCAATAATTTATACCTCAGGAACAACAGGAAAATCGAAAGGGGTTATGCTTACACACCGTAATCTCTGTTTTACAGCTGAAAAAGTTCTTAGCATTCAACAAGTTGTTGAGACAGATGTTTTCCTCTCTATCCTTCCGCTGTCACATACTTATGAGCAGACCCTGGGATTGATCCTTCCATTGCTCAACGGAGCTTCAATTTATTATCTTCGGAAGGCCCCGACACCGTCAGTGCTTATTCCGGCGATGGAGGAAGTAAAGCCTACCACAATGCTTACCGTGCCGCTCATCATGGAGAAGGTATATTTCAACAAGGTTGCCCCGACTTTTAACAAGAACAAGGTTCTTTCATTTTTATACCATACAGCTCCTTTCCGCAAACTGTTCAACCAGTTGGCCGGCAAGAAAATTTATAAAGCCTTTGGCGGAAATCTCAGATTTTTCGGCATTGGCGGAGCGAAGTTGAATCCCACTGTCGAAAAGTTTCTCCTTGATGCCGGATTCCCTTATGCCATCGGTTATGGGCTTACCGAAACATCACCACTGCTTGCAGGCACTAAAGTGGGCTCCCCGAAACTTGGGTCAACTGGTCCGGCCATGGAAGGAGTGACGCTTAAAATACACAATCCCGACCCCGTCACAGGCGAAGGAGAAGTGTGGGCTAAAGGCGATAACGTGATGAAGGGTTATTTTAAAGAACCGGAGATGACAGCCGAGGTAATTACCCCGGATGGCTGGTTCCGTACCGGCGACCTTGGTACGATAGATAAACACAACTACCTCAGTATCAAGGGAAGACTGAAGAACATGATAGTCAGCTCCAGCGGCGAGAACATTTATCCCGAAGAGATTGAATCGGTTATTAATGACTTCAGCCATGTAATTGAATCTCTTGTCGTTCAGAAAAAAGGCAAGCTGGTGGCAATGGTGCACCTGAATATGGATGAGCTGCAGGCAAAATATCAGCAGATGAAAAAAGAATACTCGGAAAAGGCTGAACAGATGATCGATGAGTATCTTGAAGAGATCCGCAAATATGTGAATTCACATGTTAATAAGTTCAGCCAGGTTCAGCTTGTTGTCCTGCAGACAGAGCCCTTTCAGAAGACCGCAACCCTGAAAATAAAGAGGTTCCTTTATTACTGAACAATACACTGTAAAACCTCCATTCCCCCTGACAATGTGTGATTATCTATGCGGGCCTTTTTATTTTTTTGCTATTTTGCGACCAAATTAAGATAGATATGTCGCTGAGGAATAAATCAATCCTGCTGATAATTATACTTCTGATACTTGATCAGACCCTGAAGATCATTGTCAAAACGACCATGATCGCCGGAGAAGAATATTCTGTCATTGGCAGCTGGTTCAGAATTCATTTCCTGGAAAACAATGGCATGGCCTTCGGAATGGAGTGGGGAGGAAAGGCTGGCAAGGTAGCACTGAGCATCTTTCGGATTATAGCAATAGGTGTTATCTGCTGGTACCTGGTAAGTATCATTAAAAAGAAGGCACACCCCGGCCTTGTAATCTCAGTAAGTATTATTGTGGCAGGTGCAATCGGTAACCTGATCGACAGCGCTTTTTACGGGATGATCTTCAGCGAGAGCTGGCACACGCCGGCTATTATGTTCCCGGAAGGCGGAGGATATTCATCATTCCTCCACGGCCGGGTGGTTGATATGCTGTATTTTCCGGTCATTGATACACACTGGCCGGACTGGTCACCCATAAAACCCGGTGAATCATTTATCTTTTTCAGACCCGTTTTTAATATTGCAGACGCATCCATTACCACCGGTGTGCTCGCTATTCTGTTCTTTCAGAAAAAATTCCTGGGTGAGGCAAAGTGATCTTTGTTCACATTTTGTCTTATTTTTGAGGTGACTTCCGACACCAGATATGTCAACTCTTTCAGATATAAAGAAGCCTGTTGCGGCAGAGATGCGCGATTTTGAATCTTACTTCAACCGCACTCTTCAAAGCAACATACCTCTCTTTCATACCATTCTGAACTATATTATCCGCAGGAAAGGCAAGCAGATGCGTCCGCTTCTTGTTTTCCTGGCCGCAAAGCTTAACGGGACCATCAATGAGACAACCTACGTGGCTGCCACGTTTATTGAATTGCTGCACACGGCAACACTGGTACATGACGATGTTGTTGATGACGCGTCGGAAAGACGCGGCCTCCCCTCAATCAACGCTTTGTATAATTCAAAAATAGCGGTCCTGGCAGGCGATTACCTTCTGGCACAGGGACTGCTTATAAGCGTTGAGAAGAACAAGTTTAACATGCTTGGAATAGTCTCGGCTGCGGTTAAAGAAATAGTGAAAGGCGAACTGATACAGCTGCAGAAGACCCGCAAGCTTGACATAAAGGAAAAAGATTATTTCAGGATTATAACGATGAAGACCGCGGCGCTGATCTCGGCATGCACCGCCTGCGGGGCCAGCTCCGTAACTGAAGACGCGGAAACCATTGCCAGGATGAAATCGTTCGGAGAAAATGTTGGCATAGCATTTCAGATTAAGGATGACCTGCTTGATTATTCCGGCAGCAATATGACGGGAAAAAGAGGAGGCAATGATATCAAGGAAAAAAAAATCACACTTCCGCTTATCCATGCGCTTCGCGAAGCCGGACCGATTGATCGCCGAAAGATCATCCGCATCCTTAGAAAAAAGAAAAAGGGCAGAAAGGAAATCCAGGGAGTAATCGATTTCGTCAAGAACCATAAAGGCCTTGAATATGCCGAATCAAAAATGCAGGAATACTCTGATAAAGCAATACACCTGCTTGATATTTATCCGGAATCTGAAACCAAATCAGCACTTATAGAATTTGTAATATTTTCAACACTCAGAAAAACATGAAAAGCGTTACACAATTTATTACATCAGGCAAGTATGCCATGGCAGGTGTTTCAAGAGACCCTAAAAAGTTCGGACAGGCCGCCTTCAGGGAACTTCGCCGGAAAGGGATGGATCTGGTACCGGTTAATCCCGCTGCAGAGACTATCGACGGAGTAAAATGCTTTAACTCCATCAGTGAACTACCGTCGGATGTCCGGGGAATAATTTTTATGACACCGAAAGAAGAAACCCTTGCTGTTGCCAGGGAAGCAATCGCACATGGAATTAAAGATCTTTGGATCCAGCAGGGAGCAGAAACAAAATCAATGATCGATGAACTTGAGAAGGAAGATGTCAACCTGATTCATCATGAGTGCATCATGATGTTCTGGAAACCCGACAGCATCCATTCTTTTCACCGTTTTCTGAAGAAAATCTTCGGGGGACTTCCCGCTTAGCGAAAAATATTCAATTGTAGTGAAGTTAAGGCAACAGATAATATAGGTTTATCTGTTGTGTATCAGTTTTTTATATTGATTTCCCGGATTTTATGTTCCACGTGGAAAAAAATCATTTTTGAAGGGCCGCAGACAAAAGTGCGGCTTTTTTCTTTCCAACCACCCCTTCAAGCGTCTCCGGAGAGGCTTCACTTATTTTTTTGACGGATCCGAATTTTTTCAGAAGGAGTTCCTTTGTCTTCTCTCCTATCCCTGAAATTTCATCCAGATATGACAGGTTCATTTTTGAGCTTCTTTTTCCACGATGGAAATTTATTCCGAATCTGTGAGCTTCGTTCCGGAGGTGCTGAATGACTTTAAGAGTTATACTGTTTTTGTCAAGGTACATCGGAACAGAATCTCCGGGGAAATAAATTTCCTCAAGCTTCTTGGCAATCCCGATGACAGTAATTTTTCCTCTGAGACCAAGTTCATCCAGGCTTTTCATTGCCGAAGAAAGCTGCCCCTTTCCTCCGTCAATGACTATCAGCTGTGGCAACGATGTTTGTTCGTCAAGCATCCTTCTGTAGCGGCGGTAGATCACTTCCTCCATGGAGGCGAAGTCATCCGGTCCGGTCACACTCTTTATGTTGAAATGGCGGTATTCCCTGTTACTTGGCCTGCCATTGCGGAAAACGACACAGGCCGCCACAGCCGATTCGCCTGAGATGTTGGAGTTGTCAAAACATTCGATATGAACCGGTAGATCAGGCATATGCAGGTCTTTCTTTATCTTTTCCAGGTTCTTTTCAGTGCGGTTCTCCTTTGCTTTCTCCGCGGCTTTTTTCTGTCGTTCGAGCCTGAAATAGACCGCATTACGGTTAGCCAGCTCAAGCAGCTTGTGACGGTCGCCACGTTCGGGAACAGCATATTTGACCTTATCTATCAGGATATCAGGCATAAATGGCACAATAATCTCAGGCGAATCACTTGTCACCCGCTGTCTGATCTCAGTGACGGCAGTTGACAGGACGGATTCCCTGTCTTCTTCAAGCCTCAGTTTCAGTTCAATGGAATATGACTGCACCACCGCGCCGCTCACAACTTTCATATAACTTATGTACATCGAACCTTCATCAGACGACACTCCGAATACATCAACATTCCTGACGGATGTGTTGACAACGACTGATTTACTGCGGTATTTGGCGAGTATCTCCAGTTTTTCCTTGATTTTCTGCGCCTCCTCAAATTTAAGTTCGGAAGCATATTGTTTCATAAGGTTTTCAAGGTGACCCGTCACACTGCTGACGTCGCCCTTGATAATTTGCTTTATCCTTTCAATATTCTGATCATGTTCTTCCTCGCTCACCAGGCCTACGCATGGCCCCCTGCAGTTACCGATGTGATATTCGAGGCACACCCTGAATTTGCCCTCGGCTATTGACTTCTTATTCAGGGGAAGGGAACAGGTTCTTATCTGAAAGAGCTGCCTGATGAGGTCAAGCAGTGTGCGTACGGCCGGCACTGAAGTGTAGGGACCGTAATAGGAAGAACCGTCAGGGATAAGCTTCCGGGTGAGGAAAACCCGCGGGAAATGCTCATTCTTAATGCATATCCACGGGTACGTTTTATCATCTTTAAGTAGAATGTTGTACCTGGGCTGATGTTTCTTGATAAGACTGTTTTCGAGCAGCAGCGCCTCTGATTCATTGTCGACGACAATATGCCTCAGGTCAATGGCACGGGAAAGCATTACCTGTGTTTTTCCGGACTGGTTTTTAGCGAAGTAGGATGATACTCTTTTTTTCAGGCTGCGGGCTTTTCCGACATACAGAATGGTACCGGCAGAATCAAGAAACTGGTACACTCCAGGCTTATCCGGCAGGGACGATACTGTTGATTTTATAGGATTACCGCTTTTCAAATGCTTTCTCTTTTCGTGTCAAAATTAGAAATAAAGCGGCTATATGAACAAACAGGACCGAGCGTTAAGTCCCGACATAGTATGTCGGGATAGTGAGGAGACTGACTGCCGCGAAGGGTAAGGAACAAACGATTACTGAAATTAAAGTGCTGATTATCAGCGGATTTTCTTGTCTTTTTACCCCCGGTTGCCTGTATCAGACAAATAATGGCACAGGTTTAAATGCAAGACTGTCAAACAGTCCCTTATCACTGATTTTCAGTTCCGGAATGACGAGCAATGCCATAAAGGAAAGTGTCATATACGGGGCATCCAGCCTGCAGCCCAGACTCCTTGCCGTCTCTGTCAGGTGCTCATACTTTGCTGCCATGGCTGTCACAGGCATATCAGACATTATGCCCGCTATGGGCAGTTTCAGAATTTCGGTATCTTCAGAAGAAACTACAGACATCCCGCCCTGTGCATCGACGATCATATTAATTGCTTCTGCAATCTCTCGGTCATTTACCCCTACTGCAATTATATTATGGCTGTCATGAGCGACTGATGTTGCCATGGCTCCTTCTTTCAGTCCGAACCCTTTAATGAATCCAACAACCGGAGGACCGTCATGATATCTTTCTTTGACAACGATTTTCAGGATGTCATCCTCCAGTCTTGATGAAACGAGCGCTTCATTGCCAGCTGAAACGATTTCAGAAAAAGTTGTCAGTTCACCGTTACGTGCGACTATGACCCTCATCTTTTCAGCTTGTTTCGGCACCTTTATCTCTCCGGCATTTATTCTTGTGCAGTTGAATTTGTTGACTTTTGTTATTATGCCCGGCGAAAAGAGCGCTTTCTCTCCGTCAAATACACAAATCCCGTCAATCCAGGTCTGGAGAATATTCATTTTTGCCGGATCGTCCACCACAATAAAGTCTGCGGGATCGCCGGGCCTGAGAAGTCCTGCTTTAATACCATAATGCTCCACAGTATTTAAAGATGCGGCGCGCAGAACATCAAACAGGTTGTATCCCTTTCCTATAAGCCTTGACACTAATTTATTTATGTGCCCTTTTGCCAGGGTTTCCGGGTGCATATCGTCCGTACAAAGCATCACCTTGTCCGGATACAAACTAATCAACTGTTCAAGTGACTCAAGGTTTTTTGCGGCGCTCCCTTCTCTTATTAAAATTTTCATCCCGGCCGAGATTTTCTCAAGCGCTTCCTCAATTGAAGAGCATTCGTGGTCAGTGGATATACCTGCCCGGACGTATTTCTTCAATCCTTCCCCGGATAAACCCGGTGCGTGTCCGTCTATCGGAATGCCGGCATTCTGAGCCAGCTTTAATTTTTTATAGACCTCAACGTCATCATATATAACTCCCGGGAAGTTCATCACCTCGGCAAGGAAACCAATTCTTCTGTCTTTCAAAAGCTCCTCTATCTCGTCAGCTCCAATCTTTGCCCCTGCGCTCTCTTCGGCAGTAGCCGGCACGCACGACGGAGCACCAAACATAAATTTTACAGGTACTTTTTCTGCATTGTCAAGCATGAATTTTACTCCCTCAATCCCCAGCACATTTGCTATCTCATGGGGATCAGAAACCAATGCAACGGTTCCGTGTCTTACGGCAGCAACTGCAAAGTGTGATGGAGTAAGCATTGAACTTTCTATGTGCACATGTGCATCTGCCAGGCCAGGCATTATATAGACATCCGGTACCTCATCGGCCATAATAATATTTTCTATTTTCCCATTTGAAATTATCACATCGGCCGGATAGATGCGCCGTTGGTGCAAATCAACAATTTTTCCTGAAATTTTCATAATATAAAAATAAAAAAAGTGTTCCACGTGGAACACTTATGTTTACCTTCCAAGATACATAATTAAAATGGAGATATCTGAAGAAGAAACACCGCTTATCCGTGAGGCCTGGCCGATTGTTACCGGCCTGATCGCTGAAAGCTTTTGTCTTCCTTCTGTAGAAATTGATGCCAGTTCATTATAATCAATATCATCCTGAATTTTCAAATCATCAAGCCTTCTGATCTTTTCGGCTATGCCTCGCTCCCTTTCCATATATCCCGAATATTTGATCCTTATTTCTGCTGCTTCTATAACCTCTCTCTTTCGTTGCGAATTATTAAATCCAAGCTTTTCGGATCCTTTTAATAATTTTACAAGGTCTTTCAGTTCAATCTGAGGTCTCCCGGCAATATTTATTGCTTTAGTTTTCTGATTAATTTCTGCAGTTCCTCTTTTAATTAAGAATGAGTTTATCTCTTCCGGTTCGGCACTTGTCTGACGTATGAATTTTATCAGCTCATTAACCATGTCCATTTTTCCCCTGAGTCTGACAACTCTTTCTTCAGTTGCAGTTCCTATTTCAAAACCCTTCTGTGTCAGTCTTTCATCAGCGTTGTCCTGTCTCAGCAGAATCCTGTATTCAGCACGTGAAGTAAACATCCGATATGGTTCATCTACCCCCTTTGTAACCAGGTCATCAATCAGAACTCCGATATAAGCTTCGTCCCTTTTCAAAATAAATGGCTCGTTTTCCTCAATTTTCCGGACTGCATTTATTCCTGCCATAATTCCCTGCGCCGCAGCTTCTTCATATCCGGTTGTCCCGTTTATCTGTCCGGCAAAATACAACCCTTTTATTTTCTTTGTCTCGAGGCTATGTTTTAACTGAGTTGGCTGAAAGAAGTCGTACTCTATAGCATATCCAGGTCTGTGGATATCTACATTCTCCAGACCCTTCACTTTTTGAAGTCCGTCTAGCTGTGTCTCCAGTGGCAGGCTGCTTGAAAAACCATTAATATAATACTCATTCGTATCCCATCCTTCGGGTTCCAGAAACAGCTGGTGGGATTCCTTATCGGCAAAAGTTACAATCTTGGTCTCCACGCTCGGGCAGTATCTGGGGCCCCGGCCTTTTATTCTTCCGGTGAACAGCGGCGAAAACTCCATTCCCGCCCTGAGGGCCTTGTGCACAGCCTCATTGGTATGCGTTATGTAACAGCTTTTCTCGTTCTTAATCTTAACCTCGTCATGCATATACGAAAAGCAACGCTTTTCTCCATCACCTTTCTGCTCAGTCATTGACCCGAAATCAATGCTTCTTCCATCAACCCTTGCGCTGGTTCCTGTTTTAAGTCTTTCAACCGTGAATCCAAGATCTCTCAGCTGGTCACTTAAACCTTTTGATGCCGCATCTCCTGATCTGCCACCGACCATAGTGTTAAAACCGACATGCATCAGTCCGTTCAGGAAAGTCCCATTGGTGAGTATTACCGCCTTTGCCAGAAATTTTGTTCCGAAAGCTGTAGTAACACCGGTTACTTTGTTGCCCTCAATTATTAGTCCGTTTGCAAGCTCCTGCCATATGTTGAGATTGTCTGTGTTTTCAAGGGTCCTTCTCCATTCACGACTGAAAAGCATCCTGTCACATTGCGCTCTCGGGCTCCACATTGCAGGGCCCTTGCTTCTGTTCAGCATCCTGAATTGTATCATGGACCTGTCGGTAATAATACCCGACATTCCGCCCAATGCATCTATCTCTCTGATTATCTGACCCTTTGCAATACCGCCCATCGCGGGATTGCATGACATCTGGGCCAGCTTGGTCATATCCATTGTAATCAGAAGCGTTCTGGCTCCCATTTTTGCAGCAATAAAGGCGGCCTCGCATCCCGCATGACCGCCTCCCACCACAATAATATCAAAATTGAAATTCATTCGGCATATGATAAAGCCAGATACAATTCTTCCATCTCCGACATTCTCTTTTTTCCCTCCGCTGTACTGTCATCATATCCGCATAAATGCAGAAACCCGTGAAAAATAACTCTTCGGATCTCTGATTTAAATGGCACCGAAAATTTTTCCGAATTCTCCTTTACCCTGTCCACGCTTATATAAATTTCTCCGTTGACTATTCTTCCTTTATTGTAATTAAATGTTATTATATCAGTATAATAGTCGTGCCCTAAAAACTCATTGTTAATCTCATAGACCTTCTCGTCGTTTGTCATTACAACATCCGCCTTTCCTCCCTTTAAACCATTATCATTAACAATTCTGTTGATGACCTTACGTATCAGCCTTGCGTCACGCAGTCTGAATTTTTCAATATCGTAATGAAAATTAATAAGCAATATGTTTAGTATTTAAATTTCATTATTACTTCATTTCCGGAACTGTTGTAATCTATAGAGTCTGCCAGTCTTCTCATTAAAAAAACTCCGCGTCCATGCAGGTTTTCAATGTTTTTAGGGTCAGTAGGGTCAGGAAGGCTTTTATATTCAAATCCGTCACCCTCATCTGAAACGGTTACTTCCAGGACATTCCCGTCAGCGCTGAACTTAACCGTAACCATTTTGGTCCGGTCTCCTTTATTGCCATGCAGTATGGCATTATTCACCGCTTCTACCGTTGAAATAAGAATCTTCCCGTATACCTCATCAGAAACGCCCAGCTTTTTTGACAATGTATCAACAAGTGTTTCAACAACATTTAATTTCTCAATGTCTGAGTTTATTTTAATGCTTTCCATCCTATTGCCCTATCTTTCGTTATACTTTAGCCGGGCAGATTTTGTTACAAAATAAATTCATTTTTTTACAAGCCAGGTTTCCGGGTCAAGTTTAGTCTTTTCTTCATAGATCATAAACTTCAAAACCGCTTTTTCTCCTCCGCCCCTCTCGTTGTAAACATCTCCCAGCTCGGCACCCGTAACAATGTTATCACCTGATTTAACCTTGACGTTTACCAGATTCTGATATACGGTTAAATATTTTCCGTGCCTTACAATTACAGCCATGTTTGCACCTGAAATAGCAAACACTCTTACCACTTCTCCCTTATAAACAGATCTTGCTTTTGTTGCATTGCCTGAAGTAATCTCTATTCCGATGTTGTCTTCCGTCACATGTTTCAATACCGGGTGTTGCTGAAGACCAAAGTGGCTCGTAATAATACCATTATCAACCGGCCATGGCAACCGTCCCCTGTTCTCTCCGAATGATTCCCCGATGAGTTTCATTTCATTGCTCATCGGAGTAACAATGCTTTTCTTTCTTTCTTCTTCTATCAGCCGGGCTATCTCATCTTCAATCTGTTTTGCAATCCTTCTTTTTTCCTCAAGCTCTTTTTTTAGCTGTTTTTCCTTCTTGCTCAATGTGCTGACCAGGCTCTCTTTTTTGTTTTGTTCTTCTCTTAGAATCTGCTTCTGCCGTTCTTCCTTATTCTTCAGGTCATTTACGTTCTTCCGGTCGCTTTCCAGCTTTTCCTTTGTGCTCTGAATTTCAACATATATTGTCCTGATCGTCTCAGATTCACTTCTTCTGAACCGGGCAACCTGTTGAATATATTTTAATCTTTTATATCCCTGATTAAAGTCTGACGATGACAGAATAAAAGCCAGTGCAGGAGTTCCTTTTGTCGTCTTATATGCGCTCATAATAGACATGGCATATTCTTCCTTCAGGCTTTCTATATCCTGCTCAAGCATGCCGATTGCAAGCCTGTTCAGTGAGATCCTGTATTCAAGAAGACTTATTTCTTCACCATATTCATTTATCAGCTTTTCCCTGAGATTTAGCTTCTTTCCTATAACACTGAGCTCGTTCAGGTTTTCCTTCCTTTCTGTTGCCGTGCTCCTGAGAAGCTTATCCACATATTCGATTTCCTGAAGGTTCTTTTTTCTCAGTTCCTCAAGCTCTGACCTCGATTGCGCTACTAAACAATAATTCAATGCTACTGTTAAAAGAAATATAACAGTAAGTCTTTTCATAAACTTTCTCTCTTATATGAAGGGACGTTAAATTCAATTTTTTCATCGTACCCCGGAATTAATTCCTCAATATTCAGTTGCACATGGAACTCTTTTTCCGGTTCACTTACATCTATTTGCGAGGCATATTTCTTTCCGTCCAATTCCACGAAATTGCTAAATCTTAATGCTACTTCCTTCTTTTCCTTTATTGAATAAATGTCTTCCGCACACACTTTCATCTCATCAAAACAAATACCTATTTCCCGGGAAAATGATTCATTCTCATCCCTTAATATTATATTATTTGTGGCAACCGAGTCATTATCATCAAAACAAACATCAGGCATGTCTCCGAATATTATTGTCAGAAAATCTGCCGGCAGGCCACGCCTGGCCATTAGCTCATCTTTCTTTCCTATATAAACCGTTTGTGTGAATCTGCTAATTCCGCATATATCATTTCCCACCGACAGTATCCTGAGTACTTCTATTCCCAGTGGGCCTTTTACAGAGGCATACAGGTCTCCGTTACTATTAAGTCTGGCTGTAAGACCAAATTCCCCTTCAAATTCCGTTCCTTCAAGCTTGATCCTCGCCTTTTTTATAATAAATCCTTTCTGTACCAGGTTGTTTTCCTTAACGGCTGACAAAACAGCATTGTAGTCTCCTGCCGATATCGCCGGTACATTTTCCATCTGCTTTTTGCGCCGCGTTGCCGCGCAGCCTGTTATTGCAAGAACTATCAGTGAGATAAATACTATTTTGATCGCCGTCCGCATGTTTCTATTTCCTTCTTCAGATATGTTTTTGAATTATCCTTTTCCAATGCCTGTTCCCAGAAACTTATCGCTTCAGAACACTTGCCCATTGATCTGACTATAAATCCCATGTGTTCAAGAAGCTCAGGATCGCGTTCCTTGTCTTTATCAAATATCTTCATCATAGCCGCATAGGCCTCTTTGTGCTTCCCGAGCTTATACAGAACCCAGGCATAGGTGTCAATATACGTATCATTATCTCCTTCCGTTTTCATAACCTCTTCCGCCATTTTCAGGGCTTTTTTCAGGTCCCTGTTCCCTTCAGCCAGGAAATAGGCATAATTGTTCAGAACAAGCACATCGTGAGGTGAAAGAGCCAGGGCTTCCTCATAATATTTATAGGAGCTTTCAAGATCCTTCATTCTGTATTTCAGGTCACCCATCATTGTAAGTACCTGAACCTTAAGCTCTTCGTTGTTACCTGCAAGGATCAGTGCCTTTTTTAGTTCAGTTTCTGCAACATCATATTTTTTCAGCTCCATTGCAGCAACTGCATAATATACTTTCCCAAGGATGCTGCGATTGTTTTCGGCAGAATATACTGACACCAGGTTGTACAATTTTTCAAACTCCTTCTTCTGTGCATAAAGCAGTATAAGCTTCTCTGAAAAATAATAACCGGGCTTTACTGTCTTCAGTACCTCCTCATACCGGGCTATGGCATTATCAGTTTCTCCGGCAATTTCATACATTGCCGGTCTGAGTGACAGTACTGCTTCATCTTCAGGATATTTCTTCTCAAGAATTTTCAGGCTTTCTTCTATTGATGATTTATTCTCCTTCACATAAACTGTATCCTGAAGCAGTGTTCCTGCCAGGGACACTTTTCTCTCCTTTTCGACAAGATCGCTCTCAAATACCGTATTAAGAAATCCTGAAATCCCCGAGTATTCCTTTTTATAGACAAGGTTCATCAGGTATAGCAGCTGACTTTCAATATTATCAGGATCCTTTGCAATTATTTCCTTATAAATACTGTCACTCTTTTCCTTTTGTCCGTCTTCATAATAGATATCTGCAAGCAGGGCTTTGTATTTTGTCTCCGAAGGCTGCTGCTGAATAAGCTTTTCGGTTCTCTTCGCAGCTTCTTTCATTTTACCGTTGTTGACAAGCCCTGATATCATCATAAGGAACATGTCATCATTAAGCGCTCCTTCTTCATCAAGTAATCTGAAAAGTGAATCTGCTTTTTCGGCATCTCCCTTTTCGGCATACAGACCGGCAAGTATCGAATTGACTTCCAGAGCCTTGCTGTCAGCTTTCAAGGCACGGTTAAAATAAACCAGGGCGGAATCCTTCTGATTATACTGAGTAAACAGAGATCCGCACGCCAGCTGATACCAGTAATTTTTTGGTTCTAGATGAGCTGCCCTCGAGGCATATTCCAGTGATTTTGCACCGGAACCTGCTGCTGAATAAATCTGTGCCAGTTCAAAATAGGGAACTGATCGTGTTTTATCAATCTCTATACACTTTTCAAAAATCGCTGTTGCCTCATTAAGGTCACCTGCATATTTCTGCCTCAGGGCCTCCGTAAGCAGGTAATCATATCTTGCATTTTCCGAAGTATTTTTTACTGCAGTTTCTGTCGTAACTACGGCCCGGTGCGTACAGCCGGTTAACAAAAAGAGTAATATAAAAACAGTTCTATACTTTTTCATTTCTTCCCTGAATGTCCGAAGCCGCCGGTACCTCTTTCCGTCAAATTGATTTCCGCTGTTTCGGTTAATTCTGCTTTTTCGTGTCTTGAAATTATCATCTGGGCAATTCTATCGCCGTCATTGACTGTAAATTCTGTATCTGAAAGATTTATCAGGACTACGCCTATCTCTCCCCTGTAGTCTGCATCTATTGTTCCGGGTGAATTCAGAACTGTTATGCCGTGTTTTACGGCAAGACCGCTTCTTGGCCTCACCTGCGCCTCAAATCCGGCAGGCAGCTCGATATAAAGACCTGTGCCGATAAGCTTTCGCTCAAGCGGTTTAAGTGTAACAGGACCATCTGTCAGAGCCCGTAAATCCATTCCTGCAGCATGTTCCGTCTCATAAGCCGGAAGTTTGTGTCGTGACCTGTTCACTATCCTGATCTTCATTTCCCTCTTTTAAACATTAACGTAAAAAATTTGTCTTTTGTCTCAATGACTGCAAAGAAAATAAACAGCAGTGCTGTATCAACACCAATATTCAGCATTTTGTTCTCTCCTGAAAGAAGGTTTGAGGCAAAAACCAGGGCCACAGAAAGCAGAATATAAAAGAGAATCCTGCCTGTTTCATATTTAATCGGATAATACTTCTGGCCAATTATATATGAAACGATCACCATTGACAGATAGCATGCAACATGTGCCCAGGCGGCAGCGATATAACCATATGCCGGCACAAACAGGAGATTTACCGCAATGGTTACGGCAGCTCCAAGGATTGTGATCCATGCTCCGTAGATGGTCTTATCGTCAACCTTATACCATATACTCTGGTTTATGAAGATCCCCAGAAGGAGATAGGCCATGCTTATGATGGGTACAACTATAAGAGATTCCCTGAATACGGGTCCGATTATTATCTGCAGCGCTTCGATATAAAGGTTTATTACGAGGAAAAGTATCAGTCCTGTAATGACAAAATACTTCATCGTAACGGCGTATGTCTCTTTGGCGTCTCCGCGGCCAGCTTTTTCGAAAAAGAACGGCTCTGCAGCAAAGCGGTACATCTGGATAAACAAGGACATTAGTACGCCTACCTTAAATCCTGCGCCATAAAGGCCGACAGTCGCAAGACCCTCATCTCCCCCGATGAGTCTGCGAAGGAGTATCTTATCAAGAACCTCATTCAATGATCCGGCCATACCTCCTATAAGGAGCGGCCAGGTGTATGAAATCATCTTTTTCAGGAGCCTCCCGTCAAACGCCGGTTTTATCCTGACTATGAATGGCAGCAGTAAAACCAGGGTAACCGCAGATCCGACCAGGTTGGCCACAAATACATATCCTACCTGGAAATCAGGATCCCAAATCCTGTAAATCCAGGTCCCGCCGCGCGCGGCAATCCTGGGAGCCGTCCTCAGGAAAAAGAATACCACAATTATGGTGACAGCAACATTGATTATTTTCAGGATACTGAAAACAGTGGGTCTGTTGTGTCCTCTCAGATATGCAAAGGGAATAGCTGAAAAGGCATCTATTGCCACGATCCATGCAAACATTCTGATATATTCCGGATGCGAGCCGTAACCCAGAAAAGCAGAAACCGGATGGATGAAAAGA
Source organism: uncultured Bacteroidales bacterium (assembly GCA_963849945.1). Taxonomy (GTDB): domain Bacteria; phylum Bacteroidota; class Bacteroidia; order Bacteroidales; family VadinHA17; genus SR-FBR-E99. The sequence goes on from CAWKJD010000007.1 coordinate 69,244, forward strand.
GACACTGCCAGAACGAACAGTGCAGATGTTGTAAAAATGCTTACAAGAGCTGTGCCGTAAACTGTCAGGGCTGGAGCTTTTTTCCCGGCAAACCGGAAATAGGTTGTCTCCATTCCGTAAGTAAGGATGACCAGTGCCAGTACCATCCAGGCATAAAGTTCCGTGATGATGCCGTATTGCTCACGGGCAAAAATATAGGTATAAAACGGGGTAAGCAGAGCGTAATTAAGGAATCTCGGAACAACGGTTCCAAAACCATAAATGACCGTTTGCCCGGCAAGCTTGCGTATTTCGTTCATGCTTAACTCTTGGTGCAAATATATATCTTTGTCTTTCGTAAACTACAATAAAATGAGGACTTCATTACGCTTGCTGGTACCTGTAGCTGCAGCATTGATCATCGCAGGTTGTGCCGGAAACAGGAAAGAAGGCGTGCGCGCCCAGATCAAAACAACCGAGGGAGACATTGTAATTGCGCTCTCAGATCTTACTCCCGGTCACAGGGACAACTTCATAAAACTGGCTGAAAGCGGTTTCTATGACGGCGTCTCTTTTCACCGCGTAATAAAGGATTTTATGATACAGACCGGTGACGGTGCAACAAAGAAGGATACCGCTTCTTTGCCGGAGGAATATACTATCCCGGCTGAGATAAACGATTCACTTTATCACAGGAGAGGAGCAGTGGCAGCAGCCCGCATGGGTGATGACGTCAACCCTGCCAGAAATTCGTCAGGAACACAATTTTATATTGTACAGGGAAAAGTCTACAATGACGAGGAGCTCGATGCCACCATCAGGCGCATTGATTTTAACAGAAGGCAGTTTTTATATAACAAGGCCCTGGATGAGCTGCGCAAAGAAGCACTTAAGACAAATTCAGCTCCAAATGATGATGAGATTCAGCAAAGCGCCATCCTGAAGGCCTATGAGGCCATGGAGGCAGAGGGCCCTTATAATATGCCCGAATACCGCAGAAACGTCTATAAAACAGTTGGCGGAACACCATTCCTTGACGGGGCCTATACTGTTTTCGGAGAGGTGCTGGAGGGCATGGACGTGGTGGATGCCATAGCGGGTACACCAACAGATATGACAGATAAACCCGTCAAAGATATCAGGATCCTGAAGGTAAAAATCATTAAATAAACAGACCGGTCTGTAATGAAAGCAAGAATAGAAGAGCTTAGAAAAGAAATAGAAAACTATCAGATTACTGACCCAGTTTCTCTTGAGCAGTTCAGGATTGCATATTTAAGCAAAAAAGGATTGATTTCCTTGCTGTTTGAGGGTTTCAGGAATGTTCCGCCAGAGGCAAAAAAGGAGACAGGGGCGCTATTGAATGATCTTAAACAGTTTGCCACGGATAAATTCAATGAACATAAAGAAGCCCTGTCAATGACAGAGACGTCTTCCGGCCTGACAGATCTCACTATGCCTGCATATGCCTTTGACGAAGGCTCCCGCCACCCCATTTCCATCGTACGCAAGGAGATAATTGACATCTTCGGCCGCATTGGTTTTACCGTGTCAGAGGGTCCTGAAATAGAGGATGACAATCATGTTTTTACCCTGCTCAACTTTCCGCCGGATCATCCCGCGCGTGATATGCAGGACACATTTTATATTGAAAAAGCTTCGGGTCGCGAATCTGATCCCCATGATGTTCTTCTCCGTACACATACCTCTTCTGTCCAGGTACGGGTTATGGAAACACAGAAACCTCCCATCAGGACAATATCTCCCGGAAGGGTTTTCCGCAACGAAGCCGTCTCGGCACGTGCCCATTGCATCTTCCATCAGATTGAGGGCCTGTATGTTGCAGAAAATGTATCATTTGCCGATCTCAGGCAGACTCTTTTCTATTTTGCCAGCGAACTGTTCGGGCATGATGTGAGCATACGACTGAGGCCTTCGTTTTTTCCTTTCACTGAACCTTCGGCGGAGATGGATATCAGCTGCAATATCTGCGGCGGAAAAGGCTGCAATGTATGTAAGGGTACGGGCTGGCTTGAGCTTCTTGGCTGCGGAATGGTTGACCCCAATGTGCTCAATGCATGTGGTATTGACTCTGAGAAATACACAGGATATGCATTCGGTATGGGAATAGAGCGCGCCGCAATGCTTAAATACGGTGTTAATGACCTCAGGCTTTACTTTGAAAACGATATCCGCTTTCTTAACCAGTTCAGAACCGTAATAGTCTGACACATTCATTTGAACAATGCCGCGTTTCCTTTGTTCTCTCCCATAACAGTCATAAATTAAGTTTTATGTTTTTACCTATTAAATGTCCATCTTTGTAACAATAACATAATGAGCAATGAAACAGCATGACTATGCTATATCATTCTGTGATAAATGTGCCTTTGAAACAAATGCCGTCTTTCGCTTCCTGACAAGGGATGAAACAGACAGGCTTAATTTTGAAAAAGACTTCAGGCGCTACAAAAGAGGTGATATCCTTTATCATGAAGGCAACAGGATAAGTGGTTTCTATTGCATTAATTCAGGAATTATCAAGGTTTTCAAGACCGGTGTTGACGGCAAGGAACAGATCATCAGGTTTGCACGCAAGGGAGAGATCATTGCCTACAGGTCAGTACTGAGCAATGAACCCGCCTGCACCTCGGCCAAGGTGATCGAGGATTGCCAGGTATGCTTCATTCCGTCAGAACTATTGATTCAGTTTGTTAAAACTAATCCCGCCTTTGCCTTTGAGGTTGTCAAGCTCACATGCCATGAGCTGGCAGAAGCAAACTCTTACATCACTGATATAGCCCAGAAGACTGTCAGGGAGCGTGTGGCCGAAGTGTTGCTTAATCTTGTGAAGGACTTTGGTCTTGACGAACAGAAATATCTCCGTATCTCTCTTACCCGTGAGGAGCTAGCAAATATTGTCGGAACAGCCACGGAGTCTGTTATACGACTTCTTTCTGAATTCAAAAGTGACAGGCTTATTGAACTTAACGGCCGCAAAATAAAGATTCTTGACCTGCGTGGTCTCGAAAAGACAAGTTCCTAGTATCCTTGTGCTCCTCAGAAGAGCTTGTTTTCCTTTCCTTGTACGATACCCAGGTGCCGGTAGGCTATCTCGGTTGCTTCGCGTCCGCGGGGTGTACGTTTAATATAACCTTCCTTGATCAGGAACGGCTCATAAACCTCCTCGATGGTACCGCTTTCATCTCCTACTGCAGTAGAGATATTGTTAAGTCCCACCGGACCCCCTTTAAATTTCTCAATGATGGTTCTCAGTATCCTGTTATCCATCTCATCAAGGCCATGTTTATCTATATTCAGTGCATCAAGGCTGTACCGTGTTATCTCAAGATCGATAGAGCCCGTTCCTTTTACCTGTGCAAAATCTCGTACTCTCCGGAGCAGTGCGTTTGCTATCCTGGGCGTCCCCCTGCTTCTTGAAGCGATCTCCTGTGCTGCTATATCGTTTATATTGATATTAAGTATCGCTGCAGAACGTTTGACAATGCCTTTCAAAACAGGGGTGTCATAATATTCAAGGTGGAACTTAATACCAAAGCGTGCACGGAGCGGGCTTGTAAGTAAACCCGAGCGTGTAGTGGCTCCGATGAGGGTGAAAGGATTAAGTTTCAGCTGAACAGACCGTGCCCCAGGCCCTTTATCGATCATAATATCTATCATGTAATCCTCCATTGCGGAGTAGAGATACTCTTCAACTATCGGGCTGAGTCTGTGTATCTCGTCAATGAACAGCACATCGCCTTCGTCAAGGCTTGTCAAAAGTCCGGCCAGGTCTCCCGGTTTATCCAGCACCGGTCCTGATGTAACTTTAATCTTTACATTAAGTTCATTTGATATTATGGTTGCGAGAGTGGTCTTCCCCAGTCCCGGAGGCCCGTGGAGGAGGACATGGTCAAGCGCTTCGCCGCGTTGCCTGGCTGCAGTTACAAAAACATTAAGGTTGTCAGTTATACGTTGCTGCCCCTTGAAATCAGAAAAGGAAAGAGGCCTAAGCTGTCTCTCCAGATCCGTATCTCCGGCAATGGTGGTCTCTTTCCTCAGATTAAACTCTTCCGACATCAGGACAGGTTATTTAATTCGTTTAACCGAGCCCTCCGGAAGATTGATTGCAACACCATTAATGTTGGTTTCAATATCATCACGATAAGTAATTGTAAGAACAACTTCGCCTTCTTCACTGTACTTTTTCCACGTTTTTGTGCGGAGGCCGTTTTTGTAATATCTGTCTTCCTTAATTCTGCCATTTTCATAATAGATCACATGATGACCCTCGGGATTACCCTGGTTGTAATCTCCCTTAAATCTTATTTTACCGCCGGGATAGAATGCCTTCCATATCCCGTCCCTGAGCCCGAGCAGATAATTGCCTTCCTCTGAATTATCCCCGGATTTTAACTTCCATGCTCCGTTTCTCTCACCGTCAGCGTAAGTCCCTTGTGCAATAATTTCACCGTTCCGGGTATATTCGGTGTACTGTCCGTCACGTTTTCCCTGGTAATAGTCTTCTTCTCTTAAAAGCTCACCCTCCGGGTAATACCAGCGCCAGGTTCCGTCAATCCGGCCATTATTGTAGGCTCCGGCCTGTTCAAGTTTTCCGGAAGTATTGTAAAATTTCCATGGTCCGGACCTCCGGCTGTCTGTATAATTTCCTTCAGCTATAACTACACCTTCCGCCGAAAAATCTTTCCATGGGCCATTGCGGCTTCCGTCCTCACCGACAACGCCCTGTGAGATCAGAACGCCGTTGTCATTATACAGACTGGCGCTCTTCACCGTTCCGTCATTATTATATTCGCGGTGAATTCCCACAGGGATGCCCTCCTTGTAGGGACCTGAATAAATCAGTTTTCCGGCGTCATTGTATCGGTTCACTATATCTATTTCCCCGCTGTTATCGAGGTTTGTCCCGGTAACCTTGCCGTTCTCATAAAGCAGGGTAACCAGCAACTTGCCTTTTTCATCGTACTCCTTGTAATAACCGTGAAGCAGATCATCGCGGTAATTGCGTTCTGTCTTCATGTTTCCATCAGGATAGAAATCAAGCCATTCGCCCTGTTTAAGTCCTGATGCATCTGTAAAGTTTATTTTTTCCCTGCTTATCAGGAAATCGTTGTTGTACTCGAGCAGTGTAATAATCTTTCCTTCCCGGTCATACTCCCTGGAAAGACCATCCTTTTTCCCGTTAACATACGGTACTGTTTGTTTAATTTTCCTGTCGGGATAAAAAATTCTTGCCGTTCCTTCCTTTTTATCTCCCGCAAAAAGTTCCATTGAATAGATATACGGTCCGTACATCGGATCTTTCTGATATTTAATGTAATATCCGTTTCTCTTTCCGAGGAGATAATTGATTTTTTCGGTTGTATCTCCGGCCTGATCATAAAACACCCAGATGCTGTCGAGCAGGAAACTCCTTCTTTTTCCTTCGGATTTAAGAACACCGGTCACATAATAGCTCTTCCAGTATCCGTCTGGTTTACCGTCTCTTATATAGCCTTCGCTTGATATATTTCCGTTAGGATACCTGAATTGCTGGAAGCCATCCTTAAGTTCCTGGTTTGTTTGAGCTTGCACAAAGGCTGGTAATAATAGCAGCAGTATCAGAAAATATCGTTTCATCTTATAAACCCAGTTTTGCTGAAATTTCGAGCATTCTTTTTATAGGGATCGCTGCGCGTCTGATTATTTCCGGGTCAATAGTTATTTCCGGTTCTTCAAATTTAAGTGATTTATATATCTTTTCAACTGTTATCAGCTTCATGAAATTACATTCGCTGCATCCGCATGTAGAATCTTTCGGAGGAGCAGGTATGAATTTCTTTTCTGGCTGTGCTTTCTGCATCTGATGAATTATGCCCGGTTCAGTTGCAATAATATAAACTTTTCCTTCATCCCTGCTTACAAATGAAAGAAGTCCTGATGTTGAACCTATATAATCTGCAACCATCCTGACAGGCAGTTCACATTCAGGGTGCGCTATAATCTTCGATCCTTTATTTTCTTTTTTAAGCCTCAAAATAGCTTCCAGGGAAAACTCCTCATGTACATGACAGGATCCATTCCACACAATTATATCTCTCCCTGTGAGGCTCTTGATATAATTACCAAGGTTTCTGTCAGGGCCGAAAATTATCTTTTCATCCGCAGGAAGTGATTCAACTATCTGTTTTGCATTGGAAGATGTGCACGATATATCGCTTAAAGCTTTAATTTCAGCCGTTGTATTTACGTAGGTAATAACAGTTCTGCCTGGATTTTCAGCAATGAATTTTTCAAAATCTTCCTTTTTACATGAATCAGCAAGTGAACATCCTGCCATAAGGTCAGGTATAATAACCTTTTTCTCAGGTGAAAGTATCTTTGCCGTTTCAGCCATGAATTTTACACCTGCAAAGACAATAATATCCGCATTTGTTTCAGCTGCTTCCTGAGAAAGTGCAAGACTGTCTCCTGTAAAATCAGCAAGATCCTGAATATCGGGGGTCTGGTAATAATGAGCCAGGATCACTGCATTCTTTTTCTTTTTAAGAGCGTTTATTTCCTTTATAAGCGTTTTATCAACAACCATTATTTATTATAGTTATTTAAAATTTATATATATGATAGTTATTATATCCTGTTAGTTCTGTTCATACAATTTTACGATTCCTTTTGCAAAAATGGCAGTTAAAAGGTTAATAACATCTTTTGAACACATCAAAAAACATACCTTTTCTGAAAAAGAGGCAATTAGATAAGCAATTAACAATAGTTAGGTATATTTTGTTAAGAGTAAAAAAGAATGAAAATGAAAATTTTTATGTTTGCTGAAGGTTGAAATTTAAACTCGAACAGGTAAAAAATTGTTTTTGAAATACGATAAAAATTACATGTGGAGATAAAGTTGCACGGACAAAAAAACGTTGAACAATTAATCAGACCTTTCGTTACAGGTTATGAACATGCCCGGACAAAAATGTTTTCTTTCCTTTTATTGTTAGTAGAACTATATTTGTATAAAAATAACAGATCATCTTGGAAAAAATTATTGTAGCATCAGATCATGCCGGTTTCAGACTGAAGGAGAAACTGGTTAAGTGGTTGATATCAAATAAGTATGAGGTAAAGGATATCGGCAGTTTTTCTGAAGACAGTGTTGATTATCCGGATTATGCCCATCCTTTAGCTATCGCCGTGGAAAAAGGTGAATTCAAATACGGAATTTCTATCTGCGGATCAGGTAATGGAATCGCCATGGCCTGTAATAAACATCAGAAGATCAGGGCTGCAGTATGCTGGAATGAAGATATCGGAAGGCTGGCGAGGGCGCATAATGATGCAAATGTATGTTCCCTGCCCGGACGGTTTCTTAATGAAGCAGAAGCGATACTTATTATAAAGACTTTTCTCAGAACGCCTTTTGACGGAGGCAGGCATAAGCGCCGCATAGACAAGATACCGGTGAAAAGCTATTGAAATGCTGTCGGCAACATGCAAATATGGCATCAGGGCAGTGATTTTCATTGCATCCAGACCTGATCCGAAGATCAATACAGGCCTTAGGCAAATTGCTGACGAACTCAAAATACCGCAGCCGTACCTGGCAAAAATATTACAGACTTTGTCAAGGAAAAAAATACTTCATTCCTGCAAAGGTCCGCACGGCGGGTTCTACCTGCTCGTTCCGGCCGGGAAGCTGACACTGATGAATATAATAGAAGCATTTGACGGCGGGGACTTTTTTGACAGCTGTTATGTGACAGGGGAGAGGTGCAACTTCGACAAACCTGACGATGGTGTTTGCATATTGCATAATGACCTCAGGAAAGAGAAGGAACACCTGGCAAAATTTTTCAGCTCAAAGACTATTGAAGCGCTTGTAAATCAGGTAAAAGGACATTCTGATCTTACTTTCTGAATTTGAAGATCAGTTTTTTTATTATATAAGCCGTCACAAATCCTGCTGAAATTCCAACAATATTAGCCACAAGATCCAACTCTTCCGCCTTTCGTGTGACAGTGAGGGTCATCTGCAGGATTTCCATAAGAGCCCCGAATATCAGCGGGATCAATAATATTATGTAATGGAAGTTCTGGTCGGCGCGCCAGTGGCAGGAGTCAAGCAACAAAACTGCGGAAAAAAAGGCATACATGCCAAGATGGCCAAGCTTGTCGAGATAGGGTATATCCAGCAGACGGCCCGGTACAGGAATATTGCTTCCCGTAAGGCTGAGCCATAAAATTAAAAGACCGATAAGAATACTCTTATAATACTGTTTTAAAAAGAGATAGATCATGCCTTGTTTTTGAGGAGGTTAAAATTACAAACTAATGTCAGATCTTTTGTATTTTTAAAGCATATATTTGTTCATGGCCGGCATATATATTCACATACCCTTTTGCAAAAGCTTCTGCAGTTATTGTGACTTTTACAGCATTACCGATAACAGTGAAACGGAGTCGTTTGTTCAGGCACTGATGCTTGAGACGGCTATGCAGTCCGGTTATCTTGATGGAGAAGCTATTGAGACTGTTTACTTTGGAGGAGGAACCCCTTCGCTTCTTACAGTTGAGCAGATCGCACGGATCATTTCTTCTGTAAGAACGAATTTTGACCTGACTAAAGACCCGGAGATTACAATAGAAGTCAACCCTGATGATGTATTTGAAGGATATTTTAAGGCATTGGCCGAAGCTGGAATAAACAGGGTCAGTCTTGGCGTTCAGTCGTGGAATGACAAACGCCTTAAATATCTTGGGCGGCGGCATGATTCAGAGCAGTCGGCGCAGGCCCTGCGACTAGTCTTCGCCGAAGGAATTGTTAACGTATCGGCCGACCTGATATATGGCATTCCCGGAATGACAACAGAAGACCTGAAACATGATCTTGAAAAGACCTTTGCATTTCCGGTCACACACCTTTCTGCCTATCATCTTACAATAGAAGATGGTACCCGTATGGGGAAGATGAAGAAAAACAAAAAGCTTATTGAAACGGACGAAGAGACAAGCAATGCCATGTTCTCGCTTCTTGGCAGCATGTGTCGTGAACGGGGGTTCATTCAGTATGAAATCTCAAATTTTGCACGCGAAGGCTTTATTTCAAAACACAACTCATCGTACTGGAAACAGATACCATACCTGGGCCTGGGTCCTTCAGCCCATTCATTCAACAGGTCATCGCGCCAGTGGAACGTTTCGGATGTGAAGAAATACATACGTTCCATCAACAGCGGGATTGTTCCGTTCGAGAGGGAGGAACTTGATAAGCTGACTATTTTCAACGAATATGTAATGACGTCACTCCGCACGATGTGGGGCATTGACCTCGAACATGTTGAAGCTTTTTATGATAAAGAGTTGCACGATTATCTTGTCAACCTCTCCGGAAAGTATATCCGGTACGGTTTGATGCACCGTGAAAAAAATACCCTGGTTCTTACGGACCAGGGTAAAATGATATCGGATAATATAATCGCGGAACTCCTTATGGAGTTGTGATTAGTCCCTTCATTTCAGAAGGAATGATCCGTCACCGATCATCTCGCCTTCGAGATAAAGCTCAACTTTATATGTTCCAACAATAAAATCTCCGGTGTTATCGAGGAATATGCACATTTCGATATCGGCGTTTGCATAATCAACGGCCCTGTTTGCTGAAAAGATCAGCTGTTCGCCTTTTACCTCAAAAAGATTATCAGGGGATGGAGTTATGACGAGCTGGTCAGGACGCACAACCCGCAGGTAAACTATTTTATTGCCGGCTGTGGCAATCGGATTTTCTCTCAGCGTGAAGCATACCCTTACCTTATCAAGTCTTTTGAGATCAGCGGTTTCTTTCCGTTTTTTATTCAGAGCTACTGCAACAACATCCTTTGCCTGGATAACCGAAGCAATTGTAACCTTGGATGTCAGCTCCTCCTTTGTTTTTTGAAGTTCATCATTTGATGCCTGTACCGTGGTTATTTGCTGTTTTATCTCCACGTTCTCAGCGGTCAGAACCTTATTACGTGTGTTAAGCGAGTCTATCTGTACGATATAGCTCTTCATGATATCACGCATGGTGGTTATCTCGGCTTTATACTTGCGGATCAGCTGGGCATTTGAAGCACTAACCTCAAGCAGTTTTTCTATTTTTCCGCGTGCACGAAGTATCTCGGCATTAAGAGTATCGTTACTTGTTTTCAGTGTGTCATAGCCATACATCATCATACGGAGTTCGTTGGCAAGAGAATCTTTCTCTTCGGTCAGCACCTGTTCCATTTCAACCATCTTGCTTTTTTGGTTGTAATAGAGTACAACCAGGGCGATCAGGCCCAGAGTAAGAATAATGGTTGAAACAATCATTACGATTGGAGCACCTTTTTTATGCTCAACGTGTTCAGCCTGGTATTTTTCCTGATTTTCCATTTGTGTTGTTTTTATTCGGTGCAAAATTAGTAATTATTACAGTACAACAAATCTTTCTTCTGTTTGATTATCTTAGCCTTGCATTATTTTTTTTAATATTCTGTTATAATACACTGTTTATGAGCGGTTTTTATGGTTCTGTTTCTGAAACGAGATGCGTCGATGATGTTTTCTACGGTACTGATTATCATTCACATCTTGGCACTAAACGTGCCGGAATGGTATTTTATGATACGGAGATAGGATTCAGGAGAAGAATTCATAATCTGGAAAATGAATATTTCCGGAACAAATTTGAAGCAGAGCTTCCCTCGTTCAACGGAAACAGTGGCATCGCGGTGATCAGCGACACAGATCCCCAGCCAATACTTTTTAATTCCCATCTTGGTCCGTTTGCGCTTGTAACAGTTTCCAGAATAATTAATATCAACGAGCTTGCAGATTTTTTCCTTGCGAGGAAAAAACATTTTACTGAAAATTTCATGGGCAACATCAATCCCACGGAAATGGTTGCCAACATTATTTGCGAGGGAGACTCTTTTGTTGAAGGCATAAGCAATGTGTTTGAAAAGATTCAGGGTTCTTGTTCTATGCTGGTGCTGACCAAGGATGGCATTATCGCAGCGCGGGACAAGCTGGGACGGACACCGGTTGTAATTGGCAGGAAGGAGGGAGCGCGTGCCGTTGCCTCAGAAACCTGCTCTTTTCCCAACACCGGATTTGAAACGGAATATTTCCTTGGTCCCGGGGAGATAGTTCATATACGTTCCAACGGTTTTACGCGACTGAAGGCGCCGGGCAAAAAGATGCAGATTTGTGCATTCCTGTGGGTATATTATGGTTTCCCAACCTCCGAATATGAGGGCCGTAATGTGGAAGAAGCCCGTTACCATTGCGGTGCCGCACTGGCGAAACGTGATGATGTGCAGGCTGATTTTGTGTGCGGCGTTCCGGATTCCGGCGTCGGCCATGCCTTTGGCTATGCAAATGAAAAAGGGTTGCCATATATGAGCTCTTTCTCAAAATATACCCCCACGTGGCCGAGAAGCTTCATGCCTCAGCGGCAGATACAAAGAGATCTCGTTGCAAAGATGAAGCTCATCCCCAACAGGAAAGTTACCAGCGGGAAACGCATCATTTTTTTAGATGACAGTATTGTCAGGGGGACCCAGTTAAAGGACAATACGCGTGATCTGCGCGATGCCGGTGCGTCAGAGCTCCACATGAGGATAGCCTGCCCGCCGCTTCTTTATCCCTGTCCATTCCTGAATTTCTCACAGTCGCGTTCAACCCTGGAGCTGGCAGCCCGTAAAGCCATTGTAAAACTTGAAGGTGAAGAGAAAAATATTGAGGCTTATCTTGACCCCGATTCTCAAAAATATGATGAGATGGTCAGAGAAATTGCTGCAACAATTGGCATGGATACACTTATGTTTCAGCGACTTGATGATCTGGTGAAAGCGATAGGTCTGCCCAAGGCCAGGCTGTGCACGCACTGCTGGGACGGCAGCAGTACCTTTTAGCTAATGTTGAAAACGCCGCCCGGTTGTTAATAACTCCATGTTCCTGAGCTTTTGCCGTGTTTCGTAAAAACTAATTTTACGAAGCGGAAATTATTATTTTATTGCAGAGTTTACAATTATTTCAAAAATAGCTCGTTTCACTAAACACCGAGGCTTTGTTTAATAATTTACAAAGCATAGAAAGAGTATAAATAAATTAATAAAAACCTTAAAAAAGAAAAAATGAAAAAGATCCTTGCATTTTCAGTTGTTCTGATAGCCTTTTCAGCAGGTATGTTTGCACAGTCAACAGATACCGAACAGACAACGGCTACTGCCACAATCGTCGGTCCGCTTGCGCTGACCAAGGTAAGTGACATGAATTTTGGAACAATTGCCGTAACGGGTACTGCAGGTACTGTCGTTCTCGGAACCGACAATTCAAGAACCGCAGTTGGTCCTGCTCTTGTCCCACCCGCTGCAGGCGTTGCAGCATCATTCACTGTCGCCGGGGAAGCAAACAGAACATTTGCCATTACCCTTCCGGCAGACGGGACGGTTTCCCTGACCGGCGGAGCAAACACAATGGCCGTAAATACATTTGTGCACAATGCAGGTGCTAATCCCGACTCTTAACGGTGCAGGTGCAGCAGCATTCACCGTTGGTGCAACGCTGACTGTCGCTGCAGGCCAGGCTGCGGGAAGTTACACCTCGGCAAACTTTCCGGTGACAATTAGCTACAACTAGAGACGAAATCTAGCCTGATATAAACATAATGAAAAGGCTCAGACTAAATGCCTATAAGCCTTGTATGTTTATTGTTTGCTGCAGCCATTACGGCTGACAGCACAGTCACCGACTGTCATCAACGGTAACAGGTCATATAACAGCCGAGGTAGTAGCCACATTATCTGCCATCGAGACTTCGCAGATGAGCTTTGGTAAATTTTCACCGGGACCGCAGGGTGGCGACCTGATCCTGACACCGCAGAATACGATCTCTGTGCTTGGCAGTGTCTGGCCTGGCAGCGGTACACATAATGCAGGCAGTTTTTATGTCACCGGCGATCCGGGAATAGCATATACTATTACCCTTCCCGCAGCGCCGGTGACGATTTCCCATATGGGCACTGCAAGAACTATGACTGTTGAAGAATGGCGATCTGTTCCGGAGGCGACGCCAGGTGCCGGGATGCTTGAGAACGGGTCTCAGACAGTTTATGTGGGAGCGACCCTAAGGGTCGGAACCCTGAACGATAATCCGGTCGGAATTTATACAGGAACATACACTATCACATTTGACTTTAACTAACAAGGATCTGAACAAGTAAAATCTAATATAATGTCAAAGCGTTTATTTCTGCTTTCAGCTGCAGGCCTGATACTGTTTCAGGTCTTTTTTCCTTTTAATATAAGGGCACAGGGCAACCTGCTCATCACTCCCAAAAGAGTTGTGTTTGAGGGAAATAAGAGATCAATGGATCTCAACCTGGCCAACGTCGGTGATGACACTGCCACCTATGCTATTTCACTGGTTCAGATAAGGATGACTGAAGAGGGAGGTTTTGAGACTATCACCGAGCCGGACGAAGGGCAGATGTTTGCCAGCCCGTACCTGAGGTTTTTTCCCAGATCTGTGACCCTGGGTCCCGATGAGGCGCAGACAGTCAAGATTCAGGTTGTCAAGGCCGGTGGCCTGGCGCCGGGCGAATACAGATCGCACGTTTATTTCCGGGCAGTGCCAAAAGAAAAGCCCCTTGGCGAAGAGGAGGTGACACAGCAGGATCCGTCATCGATCTCCGTAAAACTTGTTCCGATATTTGGAATAACCATCCCGGTGATCATCAGGGTAGGACAGCCCTCCGTCAATGTCACACTCTCGGATCTGGGAATAAGATTTGAAAACGATACTATTCCCAAGCTGAAATTTACATTTAACCGTTCAGGCAATTACTCTGTTTACGGCGATATAACAGTTGATTATATCTCTCCGCAGGGCATCGTAACCAGGGTGGGTATAGCCAATGGCGTTGCTGTCTATACACCCAATACAAAGAGAAGTTTCGAATTCAGTCTGTTTAGTGACAAGGGTGTTGATTTCGGCAGCGGGAAAGCTACATGTTACCTATTCTGCTCCGTCGGATATGAAACCCGAAAAGTATGCTGAAGCAGAATTAATTCTTCAATGATAATTAATGGCGAAACAGCCACCTTTCAATTAACGTTATTTACAGAATGAAAAAACCAGGCCTGATCTCTAAAACAATTGTACTGGCAGGAGCATTGGTTTTTTCAGTCTTTTCAACCTTTGCCGCAGACCGTTATTCGGTGGCAACAGGTAACTGGAGCGCCAACTCTACATGGTCGGCGACTTCCGGCGGTGCTCCTGGTGCAAGTTTTCCGGTTGCGGGAGATAATGCTTTTATTGAAGGTGTTTTTACTGTTACTATAACTGCGAATGCAGCATGTGCCAATTTAAGTGTAGCAAATGGTTCAGTCCTGACAATCGGAGGATTTAATTTAACTGTAAGTGGAACAACAGCATTAAGCGGAACTATCAATCATTCTAACGTAGCAGGAACAAAAATATTTACCGGACTTGTGACCATTAATTCCGGGGGTATCTGGAATAATAATACTGTTAATGCTCCAATTATTTTCAGAGGAGGAATTACAAACAATGGAACTTTTAATGCAGGTACTGGAACTTATACTTTTAACACGAACAATCAATCCTTAACAGGAACATTTTCAATACCAAACGTAACAGCCACAGCTATTACGCTTACCAATAATGGTACACTTATTGTTGGTACAGCGCTTTCAGGAACCGGAGGATTAACGCAGGGAGTGAATGCCACACTTAATCTTGGAGGAACTTCAGCAATTACGACCCTGACAGCCTCAAATAGCGGGAATACTGTTAATTTCTCAGGTGCAGCCCAAACGGTCAATGTAAGTTCATATTATAATCTTACTATTTCCGGGAGTGGTAATAAAACCATGGCAGGAAATGCTTCAGTTGACGGAGTACTTACCCTTACAGCCGGTACTTTTACTGTCGGAACGAGGACACTCACATTAAACGGACCAACTATTGCCGGGACACCAGAAAATTTGATAACAAATGCGACGTCCAGTCTTGTTTTTGGCGGCACGTCATCAGGCGTTTTGATACCGATCAGTGTAGTTGCTGTAGGTGGTCTTTCAATAACAAATACCAGTATTGTTACTTTACAAAGCTCTCCGACTATAAGTGGAATCTTCAACCCTGCCGGAGCCGGGTTATCTATTGGAGCAAACACACTGACGCTTAATGGTCAGATAAATTGTGGGACTCTAGCAGGCGGGGCAACTTCAAATATTGTCATTGGCGGTGCTGGTGCAGCAAGCTTACCCGGGGTGACTTTAAATAATCTAACTGTTAACAGGGCAGCTGCAATGTGTGGCAGTGTCATTGTGGGGGGAACACTTACCCTCACCTCGGGAGCATTATCAATAGCAGCAAACACTCTGACCTTGTCTGATGGTGCAAATCTTAGTTATGTGGCCGGTTCATTAACCGGAGGAGCTGCCTCTGACCTGACCATAGGAACGGGAACGGATATTACATTAAATGCAATATCAGGCGGAATAAATAATATCAATACAAGCCGGAATATAACCATGGGGGCAGATTTGACTGTTAACGGAACACTCACCCTCACAGCCGGCACTTTTACTGTTGGTGCAAGGACACTCACACTAAACGGACCGACAATAGCCGGAATACCAACCAATCTGGCGACGATATCCACATCCAGCCTTGTTTTTGGCGGCACGTCGTCCGGCGTTTTGATACCGGCCAGTGTAATTGCCTTAGGTGGCCTGTCAATAACAAATACTAACATTGTTTCTTTACAAAGCTCTCCGACTTTAAGCGGAACCTTCAACCCTGCCGGAGCCGGGTTATCTATAGGAGCAAACACGCTGACACTTAATGGTCAGATAAATTGTGGAACTCTGGCAGGTGGAGCAACTTCCAATATTATTATTGGCGGTGCCGGCACAGTTAGCCTTCCAGGGGTGACGTTAAATAACTTTACTGTTAACAGGGCATCTGCCATGTGCGGTAATGTCACTGTCGGGGGGACGCTTACTCTCACCTCAGGTGCATTGTCAATAGCAGCAAATACTCTGACCTTGTCTGATGGTGCAAGCCTCAGTTATGGTGGCGGCACACTGACAGGAGGAGCAACGTCGAATCTTACAATAGGAACAGGAACAGATATTGCATTAAATACCATAACCGGCGGGTTAAATAATTTCATTACAAGCAGGAATATAACCCTGGGAGCAGATCTAACTGTCAACGGAACCCTTTCCCTTACTGCCGGTACTTTTACTGTCAGCAACAGGACTCTCACATTAAACGGACCAACTATTGCCGGAACACCCGGTAACTTATTAACAGTTGCTACGTCAAGCTTATCTTTTGGAGGTACTTCAGCAGGCGTATTAATACCAACCAGTGTAGTTGCTTTAAATGGACTCTCTATAACTAATACAAGCATCGTTACTTTGCAAAGTTCCCTTACAGTAAGCGGAACATTCAACCCTGCCGGAGCTGGTTTATCTATAGGAGCAAACACACTGACACTTAACGGCCCGGCAAACTGCGGGACTCTGGTAGGAGGAAACACTTCAAATCTTATTATCGGCGGCGCCGGTGCAGCAAACATACCCGGGGTGACGTTGAATAATCTTACTCTTAACAAAGCAGCTGCAATGTGCGGTAATGTCACGGTTGGAGAAACACTTGCGCTCAATACAGGAGCATTATCAATAGCAGCAAACACGCTTACTTTATCTGATGGTGCCAACCTCAGCTATGGAGGCGGAACACTGACAGGAGGGGCATCGTCCAACTTTACGATTGGCACTGGTACAGACATTACATTAAATACCGTGGCCGGGGGGTTGAACAATTTTAATACAGGCAGAAATATAACCCTGGGGGCAGACTTAACAATAAACGGAACCTTCACGCTGACTGCCGGTACCTTTACTGTCAGTAACAGGACACTCACATTAAACGGACCTGCAATTGCAGGAACACCAGACAATTTAGCAACTGTTGCTGCATCAAGCTTATCCTTTGGCGGGTCTTCTGCCGGAGTTTTTATTCCGGCAAGTGTTACAAATCTGAATAATCTTATAATAAATAATCCGAATAGTGTCACTTTGAACAGTAACATTACTCTTGCAGCCGGAGGAGTCTTAACCCTTGCCAGCGGAATGGCGCAGGCCGGGGCGAATATTTTGAAGATTACAAATTCAAATCCTGTGACAGCCGTGGTATGGTCTCCGGGTTCTTTTGTAAATGTTACTTCGGGAGGACTGGAAAGAACATTAATGTCGAATTTATCGGGGACTGCCAACACTTATCTGTTTCCGATAGGAGAAGGGGGAGTTTTTAAAGGCATTAATCTCAGGGAGGTAAATACGGGGCCTTCAGGTCCTGTCCTTCGGGCTTCAGTCAGCCCTTCGGGTGCGTTAACGGGAGACGGAACAACAATCGAATCAGTAGATCCGCGTTACTGGTCTCTGATAAATCTAAACAGCGGAAACTTAACAAGTGCCAAAGTAGAGCTATATGAAAGCGGCCTGGACTTTTCCAAGACCATCGGTATGTCAGCCCTGGTCGCAGGAAACTATACGTCAATTGGCGGTTCAAGCAATACGCCGTCAATAACATCACCGGTAACCAATAATCCAGGTCCATATTTCTGTATCGGCACAAGCATATTTGATACATACTATTCATTTCAGACCGGCAGCTGGGACAGCCTGGCCACATGGACATCAGATCCGAGCGGCAACCTTCAGTTCGGGAACACCATCCCGGGGAATGATGATAAAATCATAGTCTTATCAGGGCGTACCGTAACGCTGTCGTCTGATGTCACTACCAGAAATCTTGACATTACGATTAACGCTGGCGGCTTCCTTGATCAGAATATTTACAGGTTTACAAACGGAATCTATGCTCTTCGCGGACAAGGGACTATTAAGCTGGCGTCAGTTAATTTTCCTGTCACGGTAATAAATACACTTATTAATGCCGGAGGAGGAACGGCCGAGTATGATAATACTGCTGATTTTACCTTACCCGTAACACAAACTACATATAATAATTTAATTATCAATACATCCGGTTTTGTGGCTACGCAGTTAAGCAATATTACATTGAACGCGGATTTATATGTTAAAAGCGGGACCTTTCAAATCAACAACAATGTTTCCACAGTTAAGCTTACCCTTACAATTAATGGAAATGTAACTGTTGATAATAGTGGCTTTATTACTGTGGGTAACGGAGTAACTAATACTGCCATAGGCGGCGCAGGTGGCATAGCGCCGTTCCTTACGTACTATCTAAATTTCCATACAATTATAGTCAGGGGCGATTTTATCAACAATGGCAGCGTAAGGTTTACTAATCTTTCATATCCTGTCTATCACGCCTTCCCTCCCATAATAGCAGGAGTCACCTCCGGGGCTGCCTCGGTCTACTTCCAGGGAGCAAGTGATAATTTACTGAATTGCAACGGGGTTACTATTTTCTATAACCTGATCCTTGATAAGGGAATAGATCAGACTTTTAAGCTGACAATTAATTCTTCCAATTATACAAACTTCAAGTTATATGGAGCCAATATATTACCCTTTGACGGGGCCGCATCAAGCAATCCAAACCTCAGAAAAGCATTGTGGATCCGCACCGGAACTCTTGTATTAAAAGGCTCAGTGATCATTCCTTCACTTTCCGAGGGGATTGCTGCAAATTCTGATTATTATATTCCTTCCAGGGGAGCATTGGTGCTTGACGGTGTTGATGCGGTTGTGCTTTCCAGCGCCGATGATTACAGGGAAATAAATGCTGCATATACGGTTGCAGCTCCTGACAATGCAACCATCGGAGTCACAAAAGGCGGATTTAGTGCGTTGGATGTTTTTGGTAAGCTGCAGATAAACAACGGCTATCTGTCAACCCGTGAATCAGGAGGATTAATCACCTCAAACGTTGCTTCCGGGCAAATCATTATTAATGGCGGAACCATTGATGCCAAACAGCTTCTTTCCTCCACCGGTTCTGCTGCTTATAACCAGTCTGGAGGACTGTTTATTCTAAGGGGCCGTTTCCAGCGCACACCGACATCTTATACAAGTGTTGCTGACCTTACAGATGTTTCGATTGCCACACTGAATACTTCCAGGGCAACCAATGGCACTAATTCCGGCTTTGGGTCTTTCAACCTTGAGCAGCCGACCAACATTTTTACTATGTCCAGTGGAACAATTCGCATTTATGACGTATGTGGTATAGGCGCCGGAGAACAGGAAGCGATTGATGTGAAATCATCTGCCGCTAATATTAATATCACGGGAGGAACCCTTGAAATAAAGCCTGTTACAGGCACGGTTCTGGCTGATGCAGGTAATTATTTTATCAGCACAACCGCCCCATTGTATAATTTAATTATCGATCGCTTAAGCGGTGCTTCTGTTGTTCAGTTAAAAACATCACCCCTGATTGTACTTAATGATCTCATCTTGTCTTCAGGAGCTTTTACCGCCAATAATCTTAACGTTTCCATTGGAAGGAATTTTTTTGTTACCGGAGGAACTTCATATACCGCAGGTACTAACACAACTGTTTTTAATGGTGTCGGGGAGCAGGTTTTTACGGTTGACCTTGCGGCTCCGCTTTCTTTGAACAAGCTTACTATTGACAAACCCGCCGGGACCGCCTTAAGCTTAGCTGGAACACAACCCGTCATAAATGTTTCAAATGATTTCAGTATTGTAGCAGGCTCCCTTAATGATAACGGTAAAATAATTAATGTTGCCGGGAATGTGTATAACTCAGGGACACATGGAGGTACAGGCAAAATAGTATTAAATGGCACTTTGCCCCAGAGTATTAACGGGAATGGCGTTTTTGGTAACCTTGAATTAAATAATACAGATGCTGCTGTTGCCCCGGTATCCCTTTTAGCCAATATGACAATAGATGGGGTCCTGACATTTTCACAGGATAAGCTTTTTAATATCGGGACATATAACCTGAAATTTGGTTCAACAGCATCGATATCCAGCAGTGGCGTTCTCAGGTACATCCAATCTTCAGGCAGTATAGGAGACGGAGGACTTACAAAAATTTATTCTTCACCAGCCGGCTTTACGTTCCCTGTTGGTGTAATTAATTATACCCCGGCTTCATTAGGCCTCAGCAGTGCCCCATCAACCTATGGGTCAATAACCGTGATTCCGGTAAATTATTCTCATCCAAATGTTACTACGGCCGGAAGAAGCCTTTCCTATTTCTGGCGTGTCAAATCTTCAGGTTTTACGCTAGGCACAGCCACTGTTACCCACGGATATACTTATAATCAGAGCAATGTAGTAACAGGTGGCGACGTAACTGAAGATGAATATGTTGCTGCCCGGTTCAACAGCTCAGCAAATACCTGGACCAAAGGCTCTACTGCCGATGTCGATGTTGTCAATAATATCATAGGGGAACCGGGAGCGGGAGTGTTTCTGGAGAATGTCGCCTTTATCGATGGCGACTATACGGCCGGCGATGATAATCCCACTAATCCTTTTGGTGTCCCGGCTGTTTATTACAGCAGGCAAAGCGGCCCCTGGAGCAATGTCAGTACCTGGTCCATGACGAGTCACACAGTCACTAATCCTCCGGCGGTTGTGCCAGGCGCGTCGGACATTGTAATAATTGGTGATAATGATATTGTGACACTGGCAACAAATAATATCGTTGCCAATACCGGAATTCAGAATTGTGCAAGTCTTAAAATAGAAAATGGTTCAACACTGGATATAGGATATAATCCGGGTTGTGTATTCAGTACAGTTATTTCCCACCCTAACGGGAACGGCATTTTCAGAGTGACAACAAATTACAATTCGCCTTCTACTTATGTTTTTCCATCGGGCGACTTCTCTGATTTTAACGTAAATATGGGAACGACTGAATTATATACAACCAATTCTAATCCTGGTACTACATATTATTTGCCGGAGCTCGTTTCATCATACGGTAACCTTATAATATCGCCGCTTGGCGGATCAAATATTATATTCCCCAACAGGGACCTAACGATTTTTGGAAATTTAATTACACGCGGGCAGAATGCAAATTCCTGGTTTGCCATGTCATGGGGTACTACTTATCCCGGCCCGGTAGCAACCATTCCGAAAACAGTTTATGTGAACGGGAATCTGGATATTCAGGGAGGTTCATTTGGCTGGTATCAGAATGGTGCTATCGCACAGAATATTGTTGTAAACGGCAACGTGATTGTCGCTCCCCTGGCAAGTATTGATGACTGGGGCGGGGCTTCCAGCCAAAGAATGTCGATAGGAGGCAGTCTTATTAACAATGCAAACGGACTTGTAAACGCTCCGGCCGGAACCAGGGCATGGTGCCGGTTTACCAATATTCCGGTTACTTTTTTTGGACCGGCTTCCGCAAGCATAAGTAATACGACAGGAACTCCGTCAACAACATTTGGTCAGTTAATAGTAAATAAGGGAACATCACAGGCGACCTCCCTGACATGCGACATTGCAGGTACGCTTACAACTCCGGCCGATAACTGGCTGAGGTTGCAAAACGGCACGTTCAGATATATGCGAACAGATCCCGGAACAGATTTCACCATTTCCACAATAACGCCCTTCACAATACCTTCAACCGCCGGGTTGATTGTTGATTATGCCAACGCCAATAACAGGAACATACTTATCGGCAATGCGGCAAACAATTCCGGCGACTTGTTATTGGATGGCAAGCTCACTCTGATCAGGGGTAATGTTTATATAGGACCAGTTGCTGGCCCTGGCAGTAATAATGATATAGAATATTCCGGAGGCGGAGCGTCTGCAATTGAAATACAGGGAGGAAGTCTGGTGGTTAATGGACAAATCCGCAGAAATACCTCAACAACCAATGGCATACTAAATTATATGCAGAGCGGTGGCATTGTGACAATAAACGGAAATGGGGCCAATGCAGGTTATGCCAAGCTGGAGGTACTGAATTCAGGCAGCGGCTTCAGTATGTCAGCCGGAACACTGACTATTGTCCGCGGCGGAGGAACTACTTACGGTGATTTGTATTTAAGACCGGCAAGTTCTTCGGTGACCGGAGGCACGGTAATATTTACCAATGTAATTCCGAACACTCTTCAAAACTACCTGCTGGACGCAAATATTCCGCTGAATAATCTCACCGTCACGGGTGCTGCGGGAGCCGGAGTGAATGCCAGCCTGGGGCTTGCCGTAAGCCAGCTGGCCCTTAATGGCACACTGACCCTTGACAATGCCCGAAGCATATTCAATTCAAATAATATCAATGTTTCCATAAAAGGTAATATGGATAACAGCGGCACCTATAATTTCGGCACCAATACAACAACGTTTGACGGCGGGGCACAGGTAATTACCGGAGGGTCTGTAACCAATTTCAACAATCTTAATGTGTTGTCAACCAATTCGCTTACCGTAAATAACAGTTTTTCCATCAGCCAGAATTTGTTTATAGGAAGCGGTACCCTGATCCTTGGCAACAGGAAGGTGACCCTTTCAGGAAACCTCGAGAATAACGGTTCCTATACTGATGACAATTCTCTCGGCGGAATTAGCTTATCGGGAACAACCCAGCAACAGATTACAGGCACGGGAGCATACGGAAAACTGGAGATCGACAATAATTCAGGAGCAAGGCTTAACAACGGCATCACCCTTCAGAACGACCTTGTATTAACCCAGGGGGTTCTGGACATTAATTCAAATCTTCTTACTCTGGGGCAGAGCAGTATTATCCTCGGTACGCCAGGCAAAACCCGGATGATCATGTCTGACGGAGTGACCAGCAGCCGGGGGGTAAGGAAGTTCTTTTCCGCAATTCCCCAGTCATTTACTTTCCCTGTCGGAGTTGCAGGGAAATACACACCTGCCATTTTCACGATCACCGCCAATGGTTCAATTGGCTATATAAATGTTAATCCTATTGACAATAATCATCCCAGCGTCCTGGATCCTCTGAATGTTTTGAGATACTATTGGAAAATAGAAAGTTCCGGCATATCGGGTTTTGACGGGAACCTGGTTCTCCAGTACCTGCCAGGAGATGTTTTGGGAGTTGAAAGCAACTATGTTGCAGCCAGACTGGAACTTCCGGGCAATTATTGGTACAAGGCGCCTCCGGGTCCGGCAACGGATAATGTAAACGAAGCCCTCCATCAGATAACCTTCATTTCAGCCGCGAGCAGTAATTTAAGCGGAGACTACACTGCAGGCAACTATAACGCAATCCCTGATGAATTAACCGAGTACAGGTCAAATAAGGACGGGTACTGGTCCGACAATACTATCTGGACTCCTGTCGGATCTTCTCCTCCCTGCCCTCTTGGCGGTCCGACTGGGAGCAATGTTATAATTGATCATGTTGTTACAACGGATGTTAACAATATTTTCGCGTTGCGAACAACAATCAATAATAAACTGAGAGTTGTTTTGCCAACCTTCGGACATAGCCTGGGGATTGTGGAAGGTAATGGGACCATTTATATGGATAATGGCAATCTTCCGGCCGGGGATTATTCTGCCTTTTTAGATTGTTCTGGCAATGGGACCATAGAGTATGGTGGAACCGGCAGCTATACTATAATTGCCTACCAGTTTAACAGCCTTCCTAATGTGTTTTTTATTGGTGCGGGCACAAGGATTCTTCCAAATAAGGATCTTACAATATGCAAGAGACTTGTTATTGACGGCCCCGTTCTTGATAATAGTGTAAATAACCACAAGCTTACGATCATGGGCTCAATGGAGCGATATAATACAGGCGCTTTCGTAAGCGGTTATGGCTCATCACCGGCATCAACGGTCTCTTTTGCAGGGGCGGCTGTCCAAACCATTGGCGGACCAACCGGGGACTTCACCGGCGCTAACAGCTTCAATAATATGGAGATAAATAATGCATCCGGATTGAATATAGGTGCGAATGGATTAATTGAAGTCAATAATGAGCTTTTACTTACAAATGGAATAATAACTACAACTTCTGCAAACAGGCTGACACTGGTTAATACTTCTCCTTCGGGAGTAATTCCGTTGGGCGGAATTTCCACTTCTTTTGTCAGCGGCCCATTTATAAAACAAATTGTCAACGGAGATGATTTTCTGTTTCCGACAGGAAAAGGAACAGTTAAAGGGCACAATTTTACAGTCAATTCAGCTGCCGGCAGCACACTTTACTGGACGGCTGAATATTTCACGCCAAACCCGACTGCACATTCCCTTGCATCACCCCTGGAGTTTTCTAACACTATGGAATACTGGAGTGTCAGCACAACCACAGTAAGTGCGGCTAAAATCAGGATCGGATGGAACCCGCTTAGCGTTCTGACACCTTCCATGACTGAAAATGGCATGATTGATATGCGGGTTGCCGAATACAATGCCGGTACCTGGAATGAACTGGCCTCAGCCACTTCCGGGGATAATTATTACGGAGAGGTGGCGACTGCCGGTAATGTAGCAGTTTCCTCTGTCCCCCGGGATTTTACCACCGCCAGCGTCACCAGGGTAAAAGCAAGGGCCTCATTGTCCCCGCCCGGTCCGGTCTGCGGCCCGGCAGGTATACCGGTCAGCTTCACTTCCTTTGATCCTATAAACCTGACATATACACTTGATTACACAATTGACGGAATGGCTCAGCCAACGGTGACAGTATCATCATTGCCGTATACGTTGCCAACCCCTGTTCCGGGAGCATACAGGTTAACCGGGTTTACTTATAATAACGGAGCTGATATTGGAGTCGTTGACAGGATTGACGTAAACGTATATACTTCGCCACCGGTTTCAAACGCCGGTCCGGACCAGTCTGTCTGCGGAGTATCAGGAACTGTTCTTGCAGGCAATGATCCTGCCCCTTGTTCGGGTTTATGGACAATCGTAAGCGGCCCGGGCGGTACATTGATTGACAGAAACCTTAATACAACTGTTTTTACCGGCGTGTTGGGCGAAACCTATATTCTGAGATGGACAATCAGCAACGGTGCATGTAATTTCTCGGACGATGTGACCATATCATTCCCGGTGGCAGCTGCACGTCCTTCAAATTTCATCTCAGCACCAAACCCGGTATGTCAGGGTTCTACGGGAAACGTATACACAGTTCCGAATGTTTCCGGTAATACTTATAACTGGTCCTATAGCGGGACAGGTCATACAATAAACGGAACAGGGAATTCAGTGACTGTCAATTTCAACGCATCTGCCACAAGCGGTACATTGAGTGTAACTGCAGCAAATGCCTGCGGAACAAGTGCAGCAAGAACATTGGACATTATTGTTACTCCTTTTCCGGTTGCCTCATTCAGTTACACAGGAACACCATACTGTCAGTCAGCAGCCAATCCAATGCCAACATTCAGTGGTGGCGGAGTAGCAGGTATATTTTCATCCACACCCGGGCTGGTCTTTGTAAGCACCGCAACAGGCGAGGTAAACTTGGCGGCCAGTACATCAGGCAGCTATACTGTAACAAATACTATAGCCGCATCGGGTGGTTGTGGTGTCGTGACGGCAACAAGTCCATTAACAATTTCAGACCTGATCTGGACAGGAACATCCGGGAGTGACTGGACTGTTACGGGAAACTGGTCATGCGGATTTGTTCCTTACAATACCTCTCATGTGCAGATACCCGACGTTACTAATAAGCCTGTCATAAACGGTGCGACAACCGCAGAAGTAAGGAATATTACAATTGAAAACGGATCATCGCTCACTGTGGCTTCGGGCACGTTAATGATTTACGGTTCGGTAACAAGCAACAATGGTATTGATGCCTCTGACGGCACTGTGGTATTCACGGGATCAACAGCCCAGAATGTGGGTAATAATATTTTCACAGGGAACACGGTAAAGAAATTAACAGTAAACAACAATGCAGGAGTTACCCTTCAGGGCCCGTTGAATGTCAGTGGCGTCGTATTGGTTCAGAATGGAACTTTAGTTTCAGACGGAAACCTGACGCTCCTTTCTGACGCGACGCAGACAGCTCTTATAGACGGATCGGGTACCGGAAATGTCACAGGCAATGTGACTATGCAGCGGTATCTGCCGTCAGGATTCGGATATAAGTATTTCAGTTCGCCATTCCAGGCGGCCACGGTAGGTGAATTTGGCGACGACATGGACCTGACATACGCGTTTCCCTTATTCTACAGGTTCAATGAAAACAGCGGTTACTCCGGCTGGATCAACTGGACGAACGCCGGAAATCCGTTAAATCCCATGGAAGGTTATGCAGTCAACTTCGGCGAACTGACAGCACCAAAAACAGTCGATGTGACCGGGCTGGTCAACGACGGGAACCTTTCTGTCACTTTGTTTAACCATGACAGCCTTTATACCGAAGGATTCAACCTTGTCGGCAATCCTTATCCTTCACCCGTGGACTGGGATGCAGTAGGCTGGACGAAGTCAAACATTGACGATGCGATATCCTATTTCAAGGCCAGTGAGACTGATCAGTACGGGGGCACTTACAGCTATTACGTCAGCGGAGTGTCAAGCGACAGCGCTGCGACAAACATAATTCCCTCGATGCAGGGCTTCTTTGTACATGTCACTGACGGAACATTCCCGGTGACGGGCACGCTCGGAGTGAATAACAGTGTAAGGGTAAATGATCTGACACATCCGTTCCTCAAGTCGGCGAATGCTTCTGACCGTTTTCTGCTCAGGGCTTCTGCGTCATTCACAGATGACAACGCCTCAGCCGATCCGCTTGTTGTCTATTTTGACCCGGCGGCAGAAAACACTTTTGACGGAAAATACGATGCGCTGAAGCTGATGAATACCGATATGATGGTGACCAACTTTTATTCGGTTTTGCCCGGCGATGTCAGGCTCTCGATCAATGCATTGCCCAACCAGGCAGATTCCACGCTGTACGTTCCCCTCGGGCTTAAAATATACAGGGATGGTGAGGTCCGCTTTAAACTGGTTGACCTGGAGATGATGCCTCCGGGGATGGATATTTATTTCAAGGATGACGTTACGGGAACCAACGCGGACCTTCTCCGGACAGGAGAATACAGAGTCATACTCACGGCAGGTGATTACGAGAAAAGATTTTTACTCGCGTTCCAGAAGACCACTACCGGCATTATTACCCCTGGCGTTTCACCGGATATTTTTACCGCCTACTGGTCGTCGGGCGGCCTTGTGAAATCGACCGTATGGAAAATTGATGGTGACGACGGACTGATAACTGTTTATGACCAAAGCGGACGGCTGGTATTTGCCAAAAAAGTGTATGAAACCGGGCACTATGATCTGGCTGTCAACGTGAGACAGGGGATGTACATAATCAGGTATGCCACAGGGAACCTGCAGCGTACGGTTAAATTAACTATTGGATTGTGATGAATGCCCGACATTTTATGCAGATTTTCAGGAAGCGGATAATTTTTATCATCACAGCAGCACTTTTATCCGTATTAGCCGCCAGCGTAAATGCGCAGCCCAATCCTCCTCGGCCAATCATTCTGACGGCAGACAATTCCTTCCCCCTCGCCTTTGGAGCATTAACACCCGGCGCGGGCGGCGGTACAGTTACAATCAGCCCTGGCGGAACAAGAACTTCAACCGGAGACGTGATACTGCTGAACCTTGGTTATTCATACTCGTCGGCAGTGTTTTATATAAGGGCAAATCCCGGGACGGTGATTTCGCTTATGATCAGCTCTCCGGTAACGCTGGTACGCGGCGGAGGGGGTACATTGACACTTAATGTCGGCGGCACACTGCCGGTGTCACCTTTTGTTACCACAGTACCATGGCAGCAGCGAACCACCCTTTTGGTCGGCGGCACACTCACAATAGGTCCTGTCGGAATAAATCCTCCCGGGCAGTATACTGGAACCTTCAGTGTAACATGTATTCAGGAATGACCTGCCCGGAAACTGAAGAATAATTAAAATGACAAAAAGAAAGGCACACTCCCGGGAATCGTATTCAGGAAGTATGCTTTTTATTTCGTGGAGATACTGGCTGTCCTTGTTTTTTCTGATTACCCTGCACCCCGCCCTGCCTGTTGCCGGCCAGGAAGAGCCACAGTATGATGAGGTCTCTGTCTATATCAAAATACCTTATGTTGGTATCGGGGAGATTG
Organism: uncultured Bacteroidales bacterium; assembly: GCA_963849945.1. Lineage (GTDB taxonomy): Bacteria > Bacteroidota > Bacteroidia > Bacteroidales > VadinHA17 > SR-FBR-E99. The sequence goes on from CAWKJD010000007.1 coordinate 97,397, forward strand.
ATGCTGCGATAAAAGGTGAAGAGATTTACCTGCCCGTTACCGACCTTTTCGACTTCCTTAAAATCAGAAATGTTCCTTCAGAAAACCTCGATCTGATCACCGGTTTCTTTATTCAGCCTGAGGCCACATACACCATCGACAGACTGAATAACCGCATTATCTATTCCGGGAAGACCTATGAGCTTGAAGAAGGAGACCTGGTGCGTTCGGAGACTAATCTTTACCTGAAAGCGAGCTATTTTGGGAAGATCTTCGGATTTAACTGCAATTTCAGCTTCCGCGATCTGACCGTAACTATTGACACGAGGCTTGAACTTCCCGCGATTCGCGAGATGCGGCAGGAGGAGATGAGAAAGAATTTAACCCGCCTAAAGGGGGAGATGCAGGTTGACACAACAATAGGAAGAAGCTATCCGGGATTCAGGTTCGGTATGGCCGACTGGACTGTTTATGCCAGTGAGCAAAATCACGGGTTGTCAGAAGGACGCCTCAATCTTGCTCTCGGGGCGGTAATTGCCGGAGGCGAAGCCATGGCATCTCTTAATTACTATTCGGGGAGCCCCTTTTCCGAAAAGCAACAGGATTACCTGTGGCGTCATGTAAACAATGACCGTACATTCCTCAGGCAGATCATGGCAGGAAAGATAGCCACCCGGGCGACATCTTCCATTTACAGTCCGGTAATAGGCATTCAGCTCACCAGTGCACCTACTACATTCAGGCGCTCTTTCGGCAGTTACACACTTACGGATAAAACCGAACCAGGCTGGATCGTAGAGCTTTATGTGAATAATGTTCTTGTTGACTATGTAAAAGCCGATGCCTCAGGATTTTTCACCTTCGAAGTGCCTATCGTATACGGCAACACACAGGTCAAGCTCAGATATTATGGCCCATGGGGGGAGGAGCGGACGCGGGAACAGAACATAAGTATCCCTTATAATTTCCTTCCTCATAAGGAATTTGAATATACCGTTAGCGCCGGTGTAGTGGAGGACAGACAGTGGAGCCGGTTTTCAAGGGCAAGCATAAGCTACGGTGCAACCCGGTTTCTCACTATTGGTGGAGGTGCTGAATATCTTTCCTCTGTCACTTCCGGTCCGCTTATGCCTTTTATGGATGCTTCACTAAGGATTACCAATAATCTCATTCTTTCAGGAGAGTACACCTACGGGGTGAGGGCAAGGGGGACCCTGACATACCGCCTTCCTTCAAATATTCAGCTGGATCTCGATTATACATATTTTGACAGAAATCAGACTGCCATATCATATAATTACCTTGAGCAACGCAAGGCAGCTCTCTCTCTTCCCATAAGGATAAAGAAATTTTCAGCCTATTCAAGGCTTTCTTATAATCAGATCATTTTTCCGGGATCCAAATACTCTACTGCAGAGTGGTTACTTACAGGGTCGGTTCTTGGAGTAAACGCCAACCTGACTACATACGGCATTTTTACGGAACATTTCAGCCCGAACGTTTACAGCAACCTGTCGCTGGGAGTGCGTCTGCCTGCGGGATTTATGCTTTTGCCTCAGGTCCAGTACACCTATACAGGGCATGAGTTTCTTTCCGGCAAGGTCAGTCTCGAGAAGCGCATTTTTGAAAAAGGGTACATGAATATTTCTTATGAGCAGTACTTCGATAGCAAACTCAGGTTAGGCGAGGTGGGGCTGCGTTATGACTTTTCGTTCGCTCAGACCGGAGCATCGGTAAGGCAAATCAACAAACAGACAACTTTTGTTCAGTATGCCAGGGGAAGCCTCATCAATGACGGGAAGACAGATTATCATAAGGCGGATAACCGGACCAATGTCGGCAGGGGAGGCATCTCGATCGTGGCATTCCTCGACCTCAACGCCAACGGGATTCGCGATGCGGGAGAGCCTAAGGCCAGCGGATTGAATGTTCGTTCAAACGGCGGAAGGATAGAGAGAAGTGAAAAAGACACGATCATACATATCCTCGGGCTGGAGCCTTACGTGAAATACTTCCTCGAGCTTGATGAAGGCAGTTTTGACAATGTCTCATGGAGGATCGACAAAAAAACCATTGCCGTTATTACTGATGCAAACATGCTGAAACTGATTGAGATACCGGTCCGGATAAAGGGAGAGGCGGCCGGTACGGTGAGCATTGAAGAAAAGGGGGTGAAGTCAGGCCTCAGCCGCATTATTGTCAACTTCTATAACAGCGCCAATGCCATTGCCGGCAGGGCCCTGACTGAGGAGGACGGTTATTTCAGTTACTTCGGACTGGCTCCCGGCGCCTATTATGTCAGAATAGACACTGTACAGTTGAGAAAACTCAAAATGACCTCATCACCCGATTCCCTGACTTTCAATATAATGGCAAATATTGAAGGAGACTACGTTGAGGGACTAAACTTCACGGTCAGAAAGGCCATCGTTCATATCGACAGTGTTGCAGCACCCGCAGCTGTCGTCACGCCGGTCAAAAAAGATACGTCATATCTTGTTGTTCATGAAGTGACTCGGGAGCTTGTGACGATCACCGAGGACTATTATGCAGTTCAGTTCGGGGCCTTCAAAACAAAGGCATACGCTGAAATAATGAAGAAAAAGGTTGAAGGGGCCCTGGATAAGAATGTTGAGCTGTTTGAAGAGGATGGCTTCTGGAAGGTGCGCATCACGGGCTTTACTGACCGCGAAGAGCTTGACAGGTATATCCCGGTTATAAACGGACAGGGCATTACAGAGATATGGGTTATCACCAACAAGGCCGTCAGGAGCGATTGGATCACAAAGGCACGGGAAGATTCCCTGGCGCTGGTAAAGGAAACCAAAGAAGCACAGAAAATACCCGCCATCATCTCAGGCACTACCATCCAGCTGGGGGCGTTTAACAGCGAAGAGGAGACAGTATCAATGACAGACAGGCTGCTGGCTGCCGCAGAGAAACTGGTTACTATAAGACAGGAGGGGGGTGTATATAAAGTACAGATCACCGGTTTCGCTGACACAAATGAGGTAAGGGATTTCATTCCGTTGCTGAAGAAGCACGGATTTAAAGACATCCTTGTGATACACGAGTCAGAGGCCGGGCTTGCTCCGGTACCACAGAACATACAGATTCAACCTGTGCCACCGGTAAATGCTGAAGTGCCCGGGCTTCCTGAAGAGAAGCAGGAGATCGTACCTGAACAGCCCGCTGAGCCTGAGGTAAAAATTAAAGAAACACCCCCGCCGGAGCCGATATTCATTTTGCACGCAGGAAGTTTTTACAAACTGGCGCAGGCAGAAAAGGCGAAACGAAAGATTGAGAGCAGACTAAAACGCCCCGTTGAAATCATCCGGGAGTGGGAAATCTACAATGTCATTATCCCGGGGTTCTATACCCGCGAGGAGACATATCCCTATTATCCTGAACTTGCCGGACTGGGTTTCAGTGATATCTTTGTCTATGAAAAACCGTTGATCGACAGAAAGTAAAAAACTGAGTTGAATGAAATATGTTGGAGCACACATTAGCGCCGCGGGCGGAGTTGAAAATTCTCCGTTGAATGCACATGAAATAGGTGCAAAAGCTTTTGCCTTTTTCACAAAGAACCAGCGTCAGTGGGTCGCGCAGCCGCTGACAAAAAAAAGCATAGATGCCTTCCGCGTTAATTGCGAAAAACTGGGATATAAACCTTTCCAGATCCTCCCGCATGACAGTTATCTGATTAACCTGGGTAATCCAGACCCGGAGGGGCTTGGCCGGTCCAGATATTCATTCAATGATGAGATGAAAAGATGCGAGTTGCTTGGGCTTGACAGGTTTAATTTCCATCCCGGAAGTCACCTGGGTAAGATCACTGAAGAACAGAGTCTTGATCTTATTGCTGAATCTGTCAACATAGCTCTTTCAAAAACATCAGGGGTCATTGCAGTGATAGAAAACACAGCAGGACAGGGTACTAATCTTGGCTACAGGTTCGAGCATCTTAAATATATTATTGACAGGATTAATGACAAAAGCAGGGCAGGTGTCTGCATTGATACATGCCATGCTTTCACATCGGGCTATGACCTGTCAACGGCAGAAGGATTTAAGAAGGTCTTTGCAGAGTTTGATAAAGTCGTTGGATTTGAATACCTGAAAGGAATGCACCTCAATGAATCTAAAAAAGCCCTTGGCACAAGGGTTGACCGTCATGAGAACCTTCACGGGGGAGAGATTGGAGATGAAGTTTTCAGTCTTATAATGAATGACAACCGCTTTGATGATATGCCGCTTATCCTTGAGACGCCGGAAGAAACACTGTGGCCGGAAGAAATAAAATTCCTGTATTCCCTTCAGAAATAAAGCAGATCAGTCCCACACAAACCGCCACGATCCGTCAGGCTGTCGCTTCCACACCGTGTGAAAGACACCATGAGATTCGGTCATATTTCCGGAGCTGTCAGGAACTAAGTGGGTGTATTTCCCCCAGGTATAGCCAAGATTACCTGATACATCAACAAAATCAGGGGCCCATTGCAGTTTAGTGCCTGGCTTAAGGTTTTTTTCATAATAATCCCTGATTGCTTCACGGCCTTTGATGATCTTTCCTCCGCGCCCTATCACGGCGCTGTCTGCTGCATACTCATAAAATGCGGCAGCAACGCCGGCTGTATCAGCCATTTTTGCAAAATCAAGTTCTGTCTGAATGATCAAAGCCATCTGTTTTTCCGTATTCTTTCCCGACGGTGAAGAGCATGCGGTGATCATAATCATTGTCAATATCATGAGGTGCTTCATAACAATATGGTTTATTCCGGGTTTGTATTTATCTTTATTAACTGATGCAAAGAACATGGAAATGAAATCCAACACCAATTTATTCCTTTTTCTTTGAATGCCGTTAACCGGAGTGAGCTTTAGACTATTGTTATTTTAGGGATCTGCTATGAAGGTAATTGAGGCAAAGGAATTTGAGGTTCTCTCTCCCCTGTTCAGAGGAAAGAGGGGACATCGCCGGGCTGAATTTATCATGCATTTACTGGCAATTGACAGGGTAAACCAGGTATATGATAATTCAGGTGCCTTCACAGGGGCCGAATTCACCTCGAGGCTGTTGGATGACCTGGGGGTTAACTATGTTGTTGGCAATGCGGAGCGATTAAAACAATTACCTGACGGACCATTTATCACTGTGTCAAATCACCCGTACGGCGGACTTGACGGCATTATTTCAATAGATCTTATAGCCTCAATACGGGCTGATTATAAGTTCATGGTCAATAAAATGATATCCCTGGTGAGAACCCTGGAAGATAATCTGATTTCTGTCACGCCGGCTGGAAATAAAAAAAACGGCATGACCAGTACAAGCATCGGGGGTATACGTGAAATACTTGAACATTTACGTAAGGGTCATCCTGCCGGTTTTTTCCCTTCGGGAGCCGTTTCGGATTTCAGCCTGAGAGGCCTGTGCATAAGAGACCGTCAGTGGCAGAAAGGCATTCTTCATCTGATCCGTTCAGTAAAAGTCCCGATCCTGCCAATGCGTTTCTTTGACAGAAATTCATCATTATTTTATTTTCTGGGGCTTATTAACTGGAGAATCCGGGCGTTAAGGCTGCCTTATGAGGTGTTTAATAAAAGGAACCGGCAGCTTCGTTTGGGTATCGGCAACATCATTTCCGTTGAGGAGCAGAAACAATTCACTGACATTGCTGCCCTGGGTTCTTTTTTACGGAAAACAGTGTATGAAATGCCTGTGCCTTCCCCATTTATACCGGGGAAAATGATTAACCTTGGAATGAATAAGTTATGAGGAGATGATAAAGGATAAGTTTCATGGAGAAAAAATAAAAGCACTGAAAAAAAACGAACTGATAAAATCTGTTTTCAAAGACCGGGCAAGGACAAACCTGCTTAGAAAATATGAACAGCAGGCAATAGCTTACCTGGTTCAGCACATCCCCGCGTTTATTACATCAAATATCCTGACGGGAATTGGTTTTTTCGGGAATATTATAGTTACTGCCAGCTTCGTTCTGGCGGCTTATTATAGCAAAACGTTTCTTTTACTTGGCCTCCTCGGGTTTATTATAAGCTGGTTTGGTGATTCCCTCGATGGAAGGCTTGCCTATTTCCGGAATAAACCCAGGAAGAATTATGGCTTTGCACTTGATATTACAATTGACTGGATAAGCATTATCATAATCGGGTACGGTTATATTGTTTATGCCGAAGGAATCTGGGAGCTTTTCGGCTTTGGCTTCGTGGTCATGTACGGGTGGGAAATGATTATTGCCCTGATGAGATACAGGATTACTGGTAAGTATTCAATAAATTCGGGCATATTTGGCCCCACGGAAGTCAGGATTGCCATCGCGGCAATTATGGTGGCTGAGGTTTTCCTGCCCGGCTCTCTGAAATATTCTGCAAGCGTTGTTGTTATAATCCTGTTTTTTGTCAATATCGGAGATACAAGGAAGTTGTTACGTGTCGCCGATGAGATTGATAAAAAGGAGATAAAAGACAATTCATAGTTTATCTTTGTCACCTGCCAACTTTAACATTATGGGAGAAATAGTAGTAAAAGAAGTCCTCACCCGCAAAGACCTCCGGGATTTTATCTATTTGCCTGAAAAAGTCCACAGGAACGAGCCGGAATGGCTCCCGCCCATATATATGGACGAACGGGTATTATACAATAAAAAGAAAAACAAATCATTTAAATACGCTGACGCCCTGATTTTGATGGCGTATAAAAACAATAAGCCGGTTGGCAAAATCATGGGACTGATCAACAGAAGATATAACACCATTCACAATGAGCAGCACGGCAGATTCTGTTTCATGGAGTGTTATAACGATCAGGAGGTGTTTCATGCTCTCATTACGAGAATTGAAGACTGGGTCAGACAGAACGGGATGGTCAAAGTCGTGGGTCCCCTTGGATTCTCAGATAAGGACCCGCAGGGATTCCAGACAGAGGGATTTGAATATCCTCAGTTCATGACCAGCGCCAACAATTCTCCGTATATGGTGAACCTCATTGAAAATGAGGGATATGCTAAAAAGGTTGACCTGGTGGATTACCTTGGCGATATGCCTAAGGAATTTCCGGTTGTATATGAAAGGGTGCTGAATAGAATAAAGCGGACGGAAGAATATAAAATTATCGGATTTGCCAACAAAAAGGAGCTCAAGCCTTATATCCTCCGAATTCTTGAACTGATGAATGAAACATTCGCCGAGATATATGGGTTTGTGCCGCTTAACGACAAGGAAAAAGCCGAGTTTGCCGCACGGTATCTTCTCATCATTGATCCTGCTTTTGTAAAGGTGGTTGAAAAAGACGAACAGGTTATAGGGTTCGTTATCGCCATGCCTGATTTGAGCGCAGGACTGAAAGCCTGCAGGGGAAGGTTGCTCCCGTTTGGTATTATCAGGGTTCTTCGTGAATTAAAAAGATCAAAGAAGCTGCTTATGGTGCTTGGCGGAGTGAAAAAAGAATTTCGCGGCAAGGGTATCGAAGTCCTGATGGGAGCCAAGATCCTCCGGGAGGGCATCGACAGAAAGATGGTAAGCATCGACAGCCATCTGGTCCTTGAAGATAACCTCAGGATGAGAGGTGAATATGAGAGGATAGGATGCCGGGTAGTTAAAAGATTCAGGATCTACCAGAAGGATTTGTAAGGATTTTATCCATCCAGCCAAGTATTTTTTCCTGATCTTCTTTTTTGCACATTTCCAGGCTCTGGACACAAATGAATTTAATGCCGGAATTACTTTCGCATAGTTTGATTTTCCTGTCTATATAATCATCCGGACGGTTATAGGGCATCAGGTATGCTAAATCAGGAGAGGCAATCTGTCTGTTGCCACTCAGGAGCTGCAGATGATTTGAAAGCGAGATGAAAGTGAACTGGGAATAATTCCTGAACCGGGAAGAAATATTTTGTTCAAGCAAATTATTGTTACGACTGAAAAAATCCTCGATTATTTTCCGGTTGACAGAATGCGATGTATGGCTGTTGGTGAAATACCTGCATTTGAACCCAAGCAATGACGCGGAATTCCATTGCCCCAGATGAAAAGATGCTTCCGGCTGAAAGCCGGCGTTGTTCAGCAGATATTTATTAACGGTTTTTCTGATACTGTTCCATAAGATCCTGGACAATGGCGCCGGAACCCATCTCCCCCGCAAAACCGGACGGTTATTAATGAAAAAATCTTCAGGACTCATATTCCTGACAAGAAAGTTATCATCATTAAAATACACGAAGTTTTCAGAAAGACCTTTGATCCTCCATATCATGTTACCAATGGATATGCTGTTAAATGTCGGCAAGTATTTTTCAAAACCCTCAAAAAGTTCTCTGTGATCCACAATTCTTATTGAGGTCAGCCTTTCAGGGAACATGGTTTTAATGTCTTCATACAGATTGGGATCCTGGGCATCAGTGACGATAAAAATGTTTCTTACAAAAGGAGCAAACTTTAATATGGACAAAACACAGTACCTTATTTCATTTACGGATGCAAAACGGGTTGGGTGCGTACCGGGGTGATTGCTGCCGCCTGTATCCGGAAGAAAGCGATTTCTTTTTTCAGTTAATTCCGGATCGCTGCCGTCAACCCATGAAATTACGGCATCAATGGGATAGCTGTTTTCATGCGGGTTATCTGTCATTTTCAAGGCCTAAAATCCCGTCCATCCAGCCGAATATTTTATCCTGTACTTCCCTTCCTAAAATATCAAGGCTCTGGGCACATACAGATTTAATCTCAGGGTCATTTTCACAACGCCGGATCCTTCTTTCCAGGCGTCTTTTTGAATAGTAAGGGTGCAGATAACCCAGGTTGAGTTTTTCAAACTGCCGGTTTCCGTTCATTATCTCCAGGTGATACACCAGCGATATCATAAAATATTGATCCGTATTCCGGAACCGGTCAGCAATGTTACTTTCAAGCAGGGCTTTGTTTTCAGAGTAAAAATTTTCTATTCTTGTCCGGTTCAGCGGGTGTGGTGTATGACAAAGGAAAAAATACCGGGTCTTCATACCAAGCAAAGATGCTGTATTCCACTGAAGGAGATAAAATGAATGCTTTGGCTCATAATCGGGATTATGGCGCAAATACCTGTTTACCGCAATTTTAATATAATTGGTAAGAATTTTTTTGTATGGCGGCAGCCGCCATTTTCCGCGCAGGACAGGCCTGTTGTTTCTGAACCAGTCTTCGGGCTTATGTTCTCTTATAAGAAATAAATCATCGTTGAAATAAATAAAATTATCTGAGAGATCCTTTATTCTCCATATCAGGGACTCAATGGAAAGACTGTTAAATGTCGGCAAATACTTCTCATAGCCCCTGAATATTTCTTTGTGATCTACAATCCTTAACGAGTTTAGCCTTTCCGGGAAAAAGGTTTTAATGTCTTCGTACAGGTTTGGATCCTGTCCGTCAGTGACAATAAACATATTTCTGATAAACGGAGCAAACTTAAAAATAGATAAAACACAATACCTGATTTCATTTACCGATGCAAAACGGGTCGGATGCGCACCGGGGTGATTGCTGCCGCCTGTACCTGTAAGAAAGCGATTTCTCTTTTCAGTTAATTCCGGATCGCCGCCGTCAACCCATAAAATTACGGCATCAATGGGAAGGCTGTTTTCATGCGGGTTATCTGTCATTTTCAAGGCCTAAAATCCTGTCCATCCAGCCGAATATTCTATCCTGTACATCCCCTCCTAAAATATCTAGGCTCTGGGCACATACAGATTTAATGTCAGGGTCATTTTCACAGCGCCGGATCCTTCTTTCCAGGCGGTTTTTTGAATAGTAAGGGTCCAGATAACCCAGGTCGAGTTTTTCAAATTGCCTGTTGCCGTCCATTATCTCAAGATGATTGGCCAGGGATATCATAATATACTGGTCTGGATTCCGGAAGCGGCATGCAATGTTTTTTTCGAGCAAAGCATTGTTTTTAGCGAAGAAGTTCTCTAATCTTGTCCGGTTAAGCGGGTGAGGCGTATGACAATGGAAAAAATACCTTGTTTTCATACCAAGCAGAGATGCGGCATTCCATTGACGCAAGTAAAATGAATGCTTTGGCACATAGTCGGGATTATGGCGCAAATACCTGTTTACTGCAATTTTAATATACCTGTTAAACATTTTTCTGTACGGGGTAAGTCGCCATTTTCCACGCAGGACAGGCCTGTTGTTTCTGAACCAGTCGCCCGAAGTATGATCTCTGACCAGAAAAATATCATCATTAAAATAAATGAAATTATCGGAGAGCCCCTTTATTCTCCATATCATAGACTCAATGGAGGTACTGTTGAATGTTGGCAAGAACTTCTCGTAACCCCTGAAAATTTCCTTGTGATCCACAATCCTTAATGAGTTCAGTCTTTCCGGGAACAGGGTTTTAATGTCTTCATTCAGGGTAGGATCCTGGCCATCGGAGACGATAAAAATGTTTCTCACAAAAGGAGCAAACTTTAATATCGACAAAACACAGTACCTGATTTCATTTACCGATGCAAAACGGGTCGGATGTGCAACGTGATGACTGCTTCCCGGTATATCCTTTGCGTATAAATTCCTTTTTTCAGTTAATTTCGAATCACTGCCGTCAACCCATAAAATTACAGCATCAATGGGACAAGGGCTTTGTGAAATGTGATCGGCCGTCATTTTTTGCTATAAAAGTATTCCTTTTATTTCATATTTTTAATCTTTGATTATAGGAGTGATGACAGACTAATGGTCAATGACAATACAAAAAGAATTGGTGTAATATCAATGGTCCGGAAGGATGAGCTTTTTATTCCAAAGTGGATAAATTATTACGGAACACAATTTGGATACGAAAACCTTTTCCTTGTTCTGGATGGCCATGATCAGCCTCTCCCCGGTGAGCATGAAAAGATCAGTGTGCTCAGACTGCCGCACCAGCACCTTGGCAGGGGGCGGGGAGACCGGAACAGGTCAAAGATAATTTCATTGCTGGCCAGGGCTATGTTTTACCGGTATGACATCATCATTGCCCATGATATTGATGAGTTCCTGGTCATTGATCCCGATAAGCACCTGTCTCTTGCTGAGTATTTACAGCGGCCGGTCTCATCATCCTCTCTCTCTGCCCTGGGATTGGATGTGGGGCAGCATCGTGAGCTGGAATTGCCGATTGATCCAAACCGTCCGTTCCTGGAACAAAGAAGCTTTGCTCATGTATCAGCCAGGTATACAAAACCCGTTGTTGCTGCTGCTCCGTTAACCTGGGGCTCCGGGTTTCACCGTGTCAGAGGAAGAAACTTTCGGATTGATCCTAATTTATTTTTGTTTCATTTTGGCATGGTAGACTATGCAAGGGCTTTGGAGAAAACAAATGATATGTCACTCAGGGATGCCGGCTGGTCAGGGCATCTTGACAGACGCTATCTCTTGTTTGATCTGATTTTAAAGAATAAAGCCATTGATGGCGATGAATTTTTCGAAAAAGCCAGGAGGAGAGAAACCCTTATTCGTCCTGTTTTTGCCATGAACAAACCGGGAATGCTGCATGAAAAGCCGATAATAAAAATACCGGAACGGTTCAGACCTGTGGTCTGAAAACGAAACCTTGCCGGATACAGCGTTCACTCCAGGATAAAACAACTAGGAAAGACCCCATAAAATTATTCTGAAATGAAAAACAAGATTGTCAAATCAATGAAGGGTTCGCCCATTAGAAGTATCGCGGCATTAATAATCATTTTTGCAGGAGTAGTCTATGCAAAATCTATCATTACTCCATTTTTACTGGCACTTTTCATAAGTATTATTCTTGCAAAACCCATTTCCTGGCTTGAGAAAAAGAGGATACCCCGATGGCTTTCACTTGTAATTGTAATGCTGGGATCGTTTCTGCTTTTTTCCGGATTTGCTTTCCTGTTCGGAGACACATTATCGTCCTTTTCGGGCAACCTTTCAAAGTTTGAATCAACTCTTACAAAGATGAGTAACGAAGTTATTCAGTATCTGAACGGGATAGGGTTAAATATCCACCAGGATCAGCTATCTTCTCTTATCCAGCCGGTAAAGATCCTTGAATTTACCGCCAGCGCTGTTAATAAACTGTTTAATATGGTGGGAACTACCTTCCTGATCTTCCTTCTCATTTTATTTATTCTTATGGAATTCGGGAGTTTTTCTATAAAAGCTGTAGTTTTTCAGGGCAGACCGGATAAATCCAGTCACTATTTTTCTTCCATTTTACGAAATATCCGTAACTACCTTGGTATAAAAACATTACTATGCTTAACCATAGGAATTCTTATCTATTTTACATTACTTATCATTGGGGTTGACTATCCTCTCCTATGGGCGCTGATCGCCGGTATTACTTATTATATTCCGAATATTGGATCCATCATCTCCATGATACCAACAGTTCTCTTTGCCCTGATACAACTCGGATTGGGTGGTGCGCTATGGACTCTTGGCTCGTGTACGGTTATCCACGTTGTTATCGGGAGTATTATGGAGCCCAGGATCATGGGAAAAGGTTTGGGCCTGTCAACACTTGTTGTTTTCCTGTCTCTGGTGTTCTGGGGATTTATACTGGGAATAATGGGGATGATCCTGTCTGTTCCAATCACCATGACTATTAAGATCATCCTGGAACATAATGAGAAGACAAAATGGCTCGCAATACTTTTGGGAACACCGGCCGAAGCTAATACCTATCTTGCAAATAAGGAATTGATCGAACAAGCCCGGAAAGAGGAACAGCAAAATATTGATGAAACGCCATTATAAGAGGTGATGCAAAATATTATAATGATAATTGAATTAAGCATTCAATAAATTGAAATTCATGCGGAAATGAAACATCAGAAACTTCCTTCGGTTGAAGAAATAAGAAAGGATTTCAAACCCATTATTAACGTAAACCAGCATCACAGAAAAAAAATGTCCAAAATGGACAAGCTTGCGCTGTGGATAACCTTACATGTAGGGAGCATGGGATTTTTTATCATCATTTTTGGGTGGACTTTAATCTGGTTGGGATGGAACACGCTGGCTCCGTTAAAGTTAAGATTTGATCCTTTCCCGGCTTTTGTGTTCTGGCTTTTCATTTCAAATATGGTTCAGATTTTCCTTATGCCCTTAATTATGATTGGGCAGAACCTGCAATCAAGACATTCAGAGCTCCGTGCCGAACAGGACTTCGCAATTAACAAAAAAGCAGAAACAGAAATCGAAACAATTTTAATGCATCTGGAAAATCAAAATGACCTGATGCTTCAGATTTTAAAACAACTCAGGGAATCAGATGCAAATGACAGGCTGGCTGATCACAATAAGGAAGCCTGAATGCGCTTAACATACATAAAAAAACATCGGGAGATTGAATTAAAATAAATAAATTTGTTTAATCATTAGGACATAACGAAAATGGCCATAAATCTCAGTGAAAATCCTATTGAAAAAACTGAAACCGTAAATTATTTCTTTTCGGAAACTGCCAATATTTTTCTGTTCATATGGCGCACAACAAAAGAGGCTTTTTCCCGCGACTTTGAATTCAGGGAATTTTGGCGTCAGTGTTATCAGATCGGATATAAAACATTACCGCTTATCTCGATCACGGGAATCATCATGGGTTTGGTTCTGACTATCCAGGCTCGCCCCGTGCTTGTAGACTTCAGGGCAGTAAATTTGCTTCCCGGTATGGTTGCCATATCACTCATCAGGGAAATGGGGCCGGTTATAACAGCCCTGATCTGTGCAGGGAAGGTGGGTTCGGGAATGGGAGCAGAGCTGGGATCAATGAAAGTTACCGAACAAATTGATGCCATGGAGGTATCATCAATCAATCCTATAAGATTTTTAGTTGTTACAAGAGTGCTGGCTGCAACCCTCATGATACCCCTGCTGGTCATTTATGCTGATGCCCTGGGTATATTGGGTTGCTGGGCAGGAGTGAACATTAAGGGTGATGTGACATTTGTTTTGTTTTTTTCACAGGCATTCAGCGATGTTGGTTTTATTGATTTTATTCCTGCTGTAATAAAATCGTTCTTTTTTGGAGCAGTAATAGGATTCATCGGATGCTATAAGGGTTACACTGCCGGGCGCGGGACAGAAAGTGTCGGTATAGCTGCAAATTCAGCTGTTGTACTTTCATCACTCCTGGTGATAATTGTGGACCTGGTTGCGGTTCAGATTACTGATATGTTGGTATAATGAATAAAACTTCTGCAAAACAGCAATGAACGGTCAGATTACAGCCACTTCCGCCATTCCGGTTATCGAAATAATTAACCTGAAAATATCATTTGGGAATCAGGAAGTATTAAAAAATATTTCCTTAAAGCTTTATGATGGCGAAAATCTGGTCGTAGTTGGTAAATCGGGCATAGGCAAATCTGTTCTGATAAAGTGCATAGTCGGGTTATTAAAAAATTATGACGGAGAAATAAATGTGCTCCAGAAAAACGTGAATAGATTAAATGAAAAAGAATGGGATTCTTTAAGACAGAAAATCGGGTTTCTTTTTCAAAGCGGTGCATTGTATGATTCAATGACGGTGAGGCAGAACCTCGAATTTCCTTTACGAAGGATAATGAAGGAGCTTACTGAAAAAGAGATTGAAGAAAAGGTCATGGAGGTTCTGGAGCATGTCGGGCTTACTGATACTTTGAATAAGATGCCATCGCAGCTTTCCGGAGGCATGCGCAAAAGAATCAGCCTGGCACGCTCAATTATTGTAGATCCGTTGATAATGCTTTATGACGAACCCACAACCGGCCTTGATCCTCTGACATCCGATGGAATAAGCTCACTCATCAATGAAGTACAAAAAAAATATAAAACATCTTCTTTGATAATTACTCATGACATCAAATGTGCATTTAAAACAGCAAACCGGATTATTATGCTTAAAGACGGAGAGGTCTATAAGGAAGGAAAAAGAATGGACTTCGAAAACTCATCCGACCCGTTAATAAATTCCTTCTTCAATTGAAAAAAGAGTAAAAGACTTACAAAGAAAATCAGTCATGGATAATCATACAGAAAAATTTAAAGTAAGGTTAGGATTATTTATTGCAATAGGCTCGATGTTCTTTCTCCTGGCCATATTTTTCATAGGAAAGCAAAAGAACTTATTTAATCCTGTTTTTAAACTTAGCTCAACTTTTAAAAATATAAGCGGATTGGAGGTCGGGAACAATGTCCGCTTCTCGGGAATTATTGTTGGTACTGTTGATAACATTCGTATTATCAACGACTCAACTGTAATGGTGGATATGTCAATTAAAAAAAATGTAAACCAGTTTATTAAATCAGACTGCATGGTGACAATAGGCTCGGAGGGGCTTATTGGCGACAAACTTTTGGTTATTACGCAGGGAAGCGTTGATGCCCCATTGGCGAGCAACGGACAGCAACTTGCTTCTAAAGAACCAGTTGAACTGGATGATATCATAAGAAATTTGCAGACAACAGCAGTTACTGCCCGGGGAATTTCGAAACAAATTGAACAGTTAATGTTTAATATTAACAGCAGGAAAGGAACACTCGGCAGGCTGATACAGGATTCAACCGTCGTATATGATCTTGATCAGGCCCTCATAGGTCTGAAAACCAATACTAAAAAGCTGAGTGAAAATATGGATCTTGCCACAAAAAATTTCCTGGCAAGTTTACAGGGATCTGTAGCCAATATTGAAGCTGGTTCGAAACAGCTGGCAGAGATTATGCTGAAAATTAATAATGGTGACGGCACTCTTGGCAAGCTGATCAATGATACAACCATCATACAAAATCTTGAACAGATTATGGTGAATTTAAAGAAGGGTTCTGAAAGTATGGATGAAGACCTGAAGGCCGCCCAGGAAAATTTTTTGTTGAGAGAGTATTTTAAAAGAAAAGAAAGAGAAGCCGAACAGGCGAAGAAAGATTCCCTGTCAATAAAAACGAAGGAACAAAAAACAAATGTTATCAGGAAAAAATAATTTAATCAGGCTTACACATGGCAAATAACACTTCCCAGCATATCTTAAACACATCGGCAAGCCTTCTCGGGTTTTGTCTTTTTGTAATCACATCATTTAACATAGGTAATAAATTAGAATCGAGTATTATTGATGATTTAACTTCCGCGGTTGCAATCTTGCTGGGGTTTTCCTGCTTTTTCTCATTTTTTTCAATTCGGACGAATAAATTGGCCCTGGAAAAGCGCCTTGAGACAATGGCCGATTATTTTTTTATTATATCCCTTTCAGGAATTCTGATTCTTATTTTACTCATAATTCTCAACGTTATTAAATAACACTTCAATTACAGAAACTTTTCAGATTTCACATTGAATTTAGGAAAGAAAAGGGGACAGACTGCAGTGAGGGCTTCGAGCCCATGCAAAAACAAAATAGGCAGCCAAAATTGGCTGCCTTTCTGTGGGCCCACCTGGGCTCGAACCGGACCGACCGTAAAGAAAATGCCCTGTGGGCATTTTTAGGGAGGAGACAGATTGCAGGGAGGGCTTCGAGCCCAATGCAGAAAACAAAATAGGCAGCCAAAATTGGCTGCCTTTCTGTGGGCCCACCTGGCTCGAACCAGGGACCCCCTGATTATAGTGTGGGCCCACCTGGGCTCGAATCAGGGACCCCCTGATTATGAGTCAGGTGCTGCTAACCAGCTGAGCTATGGGCCCGGTTATTCAGACCGCAAATATATATAAAAAATCATTTGTTGATGTAATCGAACAACACCCCTCCCGCCTCGTCAAGGTCATTGCCGAAAGTGATGAGCCCGCCACGGTCGCCGGCCATTACAATAATACGCTTCTCGAAAACCTCCGGCTCGCTGAAAATACGGATCATCTCACGGGCCATCGCCGGAGTGCCATATTCGACTTTAGGATCAGTGGTGGGTACCTTGTTCATCAGCTCTTCCCACAGAATGGTCGAGTGAACATGAATGACAGCATTGGTGCCCGGATCTGCCGTATAGATGGCAGCATGAGTGAGCGACTCCGAGGAGGCCTTCAGCGGCCCGCTGCACATTACTGCGTTGTCGTCAATATTGTATGATGAGACCTTTACATAATGACCGGGCTCAAGCTCGGGGATGTCACCCGTTGATGACCCTGTGATAATGAATTGTTGAGATTTGCCGATGCGTATGCTTATGTTTCCGAAACCAACGCCGTTCTCAAACGCCCCGACAAGATCAAGATTGAAAAGAATCTCCCTCCAGTGATTGATAATCTCATATTGCTCATCTGAAATTACGGGTCCCGATTGGCTCCAGTAGCAATTGAACTTGACAAAACCTTCCATATAATTATTGTAATATTTTCAAAACTGCTTTTTCCTTCCCCGGCCTTCAAAAATGAGGGTTCTCCACGGAATTAATCCGTAAAATTAAAAATAATTAAGATGATTTTGATTATTGATGGAGACGTTGCATGCATTGTCTCTGTTTTTTATGAAAAACGGGTTTTTCGAATTTTCAGACCATTCGTTCTATTTGTTTCGAAATAATTGATTATCTTTGCTTAAGGTTGGATAATTATGGTCAATAAAGATGATTATAGAATAAAGATCATACTGACTGCAAGCAGGATCTTCAGTCATTATGGCTTCAGGAAGACCACAATGGAAGAGATCTCCAAAGCTCTCAAAAAAGGTAAAAGTTCAATATATTATTATTTCGGGAGCAAGGAAGAGATCTTTGAAGCGGTGGTTTTGTACGAGGCTAACCAGTTACGAACCCAGCTTACCACTGCCATCAAGGAAGTCGATTCTCCGCCGGAAAAACTACGCAATTATATATTCGTCAGAATGAGGGCGCTTGAGAAGCTCTCAAATTACTATAATGCCGTGTTTGACAAAAATCTTGATCATTACGAATTCATTGAGAAGATCAAATCGCGGTATGACAGGGAAGAGCTCGCAATTCTGAGATTGCTTGTTTACGTCGGTAACCGGCGCGGCGTTTTCGACGTCAAGGACAGTGAATATACTGCCATGGCTATCCAGACAATGCTGAAGGGAATGGAGGTTCCTCTTTTCTGGCACAAGCGGGAGATAGACATCAACAACCGCCTTGACGCCATGTTGCATCTGATTTTTTACGGTATCAACAAAAGACCGTAACCCGGGTCATTTTTTCCCTGCAGGGGACTCCGGAACTTTCCTGAAAGCCCAGATCAGAATTATTATACCAGCAATGATGAAAGGTATACTGAGGAGCTGACCCATATTGAATTTCATTCCTGCCTCAAATGCCACCTGGTCTTCCTTGACATATTCCACAAGGAAACGAAAACCAAATACTATGACAAGAAATAGTCCGAAAAGCAACCCCGGCTTTTGTTTTCCCAGGTTTTTCCAGTAAACCCTCATAAGTATCAGGAAAGTGGCCAGATAGGCAAGTGCTTCATATATCTGTGTCGGGTGTTTGGGTGCGTGTTCGCCGTTACGGAGAAACACAAATCCCCATGGCAGCGTGGTCTCAACACCGTATATCTCCGAGTTCATGAGATTTCCCAGCCTTATCAGGCAGCCTGCCAGTGCCACTACAATCACCACGCGGTCAATGGCCCAGATGAATGGCTTTTTCTCTTTCCTGACAAAAAGCCACAGTGCCAGTAATATGCCTATTGCGGCGCCATGGCTCGCAAGGCCGCCGTGCCACACCTTCAGGATCTCGAGTGGGTGGGCGAGATAATAGGCGGGTTCATAAAATAAACAATGGCCCAGCCTGGCACCGACGATCGTTCCGATTGCAACATAAACCGTCAGTCTGTCGAGAGTAGCATCGCTCAGCCCTTCATTCCTGAAGATTTTTCTCATGATGTAATAGCCGATGACAAATCCGGAAGCGAAGAGCAGGCCATACCATCTTATCGCAAAATGTCCAATACGGAAGATCTCAGGATTGACATCCCAGGTGATGATCTGTGGTATCATTTGTAGTTAGTTTGGAGTTCAAAATTAACAAAAAAGTAAAGGATGCCAGTTCCGGCAACAATAAATTCCGTAACAAAATTTGATGTAAGTTTGCAGACAGTGGATAGCAGGAGATACATATCAGGCAGGCTGGGCGTGACGGTGATCGTAATGTTTTTTATTTTATCCTGCGCCAAGATAAGTTCCCCCACAGGCGGGCCAAAAGACCTTGACCCTCCTGTAATTTTGAAGAGTCAGCCCGAAAACGGCACGGTGATGTTTACCGGAAAATCATTTGCGATAACTTTTAATGAGTATGTGATCCTTGACAAGATCACTGAAAAATTCATGGTATCACCGCCCGTGAAAACAAAACCTGTCGTCAGGCTGAAAGGCAAGAGCCTCCTGGTAAGCTGGGAAGATAAACTGGCCGACAGTACCACCTACACTTTTTACTTCCAGGATGCTATACGTGACAATAATGAGAATAACCCCATCCCGAACTTCCAGTATGTTTTTTCAACAGGGCCGGTCCTTGACTCTCTGTCGCTGTCCGGAAATGTTTTCGGTGCTTTTGATCTTGAGGTGGTGCCGGATGCTCTTGTTACAATGTATTCCAATCTGTCAGATACAGCGCCGGCTAAGCTTCTTCCTGCCTATATTTCCAGGCCTGACGCCTCCGGCGGCTTTATGATAAACAATATAAAACCGGGACAATACAGACTCTACGCCGTCAGGGACCTTAACGGCAACAAAATGTATGATCTTGATGATGAGGCCTTTGCTTTCAGTGATTCGATCATTGATATCACTCCTGACGCAAATTATAATATCACTCCTGATACCATTAAATATAAACCGGCAAACGCCACTGAAACAACTAAAGCAGACATATTCACGTTTGGTGTTCATCGTCTTTATGCCTTTACCAGGGAATCAAAAAATCAATATCTGAAGTACACTGAAAGAAAGAGCAGCGGGTCTGTCGGATTTGGTCTTGCCCTTCCTTCTGACACCGGACAGGTTTCGATAATGCTGACCGGCGCTCCGCCGGATTCCTGGTTTATGGAAAACAATGCCATGCGTGATACCTTCATGTTGTGGATCACAAATCCCGCTGTGTATGAGCGTGATACCATTCAGGCATTGCTGACATATCCGTTCACCGACAGCACCAAAACCCTCATACAAAGAACAGATACAATCATGTTCAGATTCCGGAAGCCGGAGCCTCCGAGAGCAGGTGCAAAAAAAATTCCGGCATTATCCCTGGCGACAAACACAAGCACTAAAATCAAGCCCGGCAGGATGCCGTCATTCACAGGCCCGGCGCCCCTTAAAGAGCCTGACACATCGCGTATGATCCTGACGCAGATCGTAGATACGATAAAGACCAGGGTCATGGTGGAATTTATAAAGGACAGTACGAATTCAAGACGTATGCTGATGAAAACACCGCTGAAAGCCGGAACTGCCTATACCCTTCTTTGCCTGAACGGAGCTTTTAAGGACATTTATGGGAATGCATCGGACTCGACATTTTACCGGATTAACGTCGGTACGCCTGAAGATTACGGCAGTGTTACCGCAAAGGTATCGGGCTATGAGGGCGATGTAATAATACAGCTTACTGATAATAAGGAAAAGGTGCTGGAGGAGGCCTTTATTAAAAGCCCGGGGCAGGCTAAGTTCGTGCTTCTTGATAAAGGCCGTTACAGGCTGAAAGCCATCTATGACATTGATTCAAACAGGAAGTGGACTACGGGAGATTTCAGCCTGATGAGGCAACCCGAGCCTGTCTCCTATTACCCCGGCGAACTTGATGTAAAAATAAACTGGGAACTGGAACAGGACTGGGACCTGAGTATCATGTACAGCAAGGATGTGTCACTGAGGGCCAAACCCGTGTCAAAAAAATAATGAATAATGGCGACGCGAAGAAAGTTCATACAAAACACCATAATAGCGGGGGCGGCCCTCAGCGCCGGTATTCCTGCGTTCTCATCAGCTCCTGCCGGTAAATGGGTATCCGGAAGGCCGGAAAAGAAGCTTCGTAAATTCCAAAGCAAGGCAGTTGAGGAGACTATCAGGGAAATACAGGCTTTTCTTGGCGATACTGAACTGGCATGGCTTTTCGGGAACTGCTTTCCAAATACACTTGACACAACTGTAAACTTCAGTGAGAAAAACGGCAGACCTGATACTTTTGTCATCACCGGCGATATCAATGCAATGTGGTTGCGCGATTCAACAGCCCAGGTATGGCCGTATATTTCCCTGGCCGCCTCGGACAACAACCTTAAAGGGCTTATCGCCGGGGTTATCAACAGGCAGGTAAAATGCATTCTGATTGACCCTTATGCCAATGCTTTTAATGACGGCCCCGGCAAAAGTGAATGGATGAATGACCTCACGGAAATGAAGCCGGAACTTCATGAACGTAAATGGGAAATAGATTCGCTTTGTTATCCTGTCAGGCTTGCTTATGGTTATTGGAAAGCGACAGGTGATACATCTGTTTTTGATGCTTCATGGACTGAGGCCATGCACCTGGTAATACATACGTTCAGACAGCAGCAGCGCAAGGAAGACCGTGGACCGTACCACTTTCAGAGAGTCACAGGATGGCAGACAGATACAGTCGCCGGAGGAGGTTATGGTAATCCCGTGAATCCTGTGGGATTGATAGTCTCAATTTTCAGGCCCTCCGATGATGCAACAATATGGCCGTTCCTGATGCCGTCAAACTATTTTGCAGTGAGGTCTCTCAGGCAGATAGCCGAAATAGCAGCAGCGGTTGTCAAAGATGAAAAGCTCCGCAATGATGCCACTTCACTGGCGGATGAGGTTGAGGCAGCCATTCTTAAATACGGCACGGCAATTCACCCGCAGCACGGAGAGATCATCCCCTACGAGACTGACGGATATTACAATTTCAATTTCATGGATGATGCCAATGTGCCCAGCCTTCTGGCAATGCCATATCTCGGAACGGTTGATCGCAATGATCCGCTTTATCTCCGGACAAGGGATTTCGTGCTGAGCAAAAGCAATCCATATTACTTTTCAGGCATCATGGGTCACGGTGTGGGTAGTCCGCATACCGGACCGGACCGTATATGGCCGATATCAATCATAATGAGGGCACTCACTTCCGGCAATGATTATGACATTGTCTCTTCACTAAAGATGCTGCAAAACACACATGCTGCAACCGGATTTATGCATGAGTCATTCATGAAGGACGATCCGACCAAATTCACGAGAAAGTGGTTTGCCTGGGCAAACACCCTGTTCGGAGAGCTGGTGCTTGACACCTACCGGACCAAACCAGACCTGTTGAAAGAAGTTTAAACTGATATAATATGAAAGACGTAGTTGCCGGAGTTGATATCGGCGGAACAAACACAATTATCGGATTTGTTGATTTAGAGGGCCGGATCCTGGCCGAGGGGAGGCTCTCAACTCCTGATTATGCTTTTGCAGATGACTTTGTCGTCGCCCTTGATCAGAAGATGAAAGAGATGAAGGAGGGTCATGATGATCTGAACCTCATCGGTATAGGCATAGGGGCGCCAAATGCCAATTTCAACAAGGGCACCATTGAGCTGGCTCCGAATCTCAGATGGAAGGGAATAATTCCGCTGGCTAAAATGACTGAGCAGCGAACAGGACTTAAGACACGTATCACTAATGATGCCAATGCTGCGGCGCTGGGCGAGATGATGTTCGGGGGCGGCAGAGGCATGAAGAATTTTGTCATCCTGACCCTTGGCACAGGTTTGGGCAGCGGCATTGTTGTCGACGGGGAGGTTGTATACGGCCATACAGGCTTTGCAGGCGAACTGGGTCATATGACGGTGGTTGAGGGAGGAAGGGTGTGTGGCTGCGGCCGCCGCGGCTGCCTCGAGACCTATGCCTCGGCTACCGGGCTGGTGCGGACAGTCCTTTCCCTGCTCAGCGACCGCCGCGAAGAGAGTGTTTTGCGTGATCTTAAAAGCAAAGAAATAACCTCACGCAGAGTGGCTGAGGCGGCCGCAGCAGGCGACATAATTGCCAGTGAAGCCCTTGACCAGACTGCACGCATGATCGCTCTCGGAATAGCCAACGCTGTCATCTTCTCAAGTCCCGAGACAATATTTCTGTTTGGAGGACTGGCAAAGGCAGGTGATGCTCTGTTCGTCCCCGTAAGAAAGTATGCCGACGAGCTTGTGATGCCAGTCTTCAGAGGAACTTTCAACATACTGCCGTCAGGCTTGCCTGAGGCTAATGCAGCTACACTTGGAGCTTCAGCGCTGATATGGAAGGAAGCGAAATAAATAAAATCAACCTGGATGAAAGTTATTGAAGTCAGCAGACTGAACTCTGAAAAAACAAACCCGCCCATAGCTGAAGTATCAGTCAGGCTTGATGAGATTGGCCCGGGACATGCAATTGAAATGGTGAACTGGGAGGCGTTTCCTTACAAGCCTGAAGTGAGATTCAATATTGCATGGGGCGATCGCGGAATTTATCTTAAATATTACGTGAAAGAATCAACTGTCAAGGCGGAGAAGACCCTTACCAACGAAATGGTGTGCGAGGACTCCTGCGTTGAATTTTTTGTCGCACCATCAGATGATGGTATTTACTACAATCTTGAGTTCAATCCCATCGGAACCATTCTGATGGGCACAGGCCATGGCAGGCACGACAGTGTAAGGGCTGATGCCCAAATACTGAAGGGCGTCCGTCGCATCACAACATTAGGCACAGAGCCGTTTGCTGAGATATGCGGTGATGTCAGATGGTCATTGACAATAGCCATTCCGCCTGAAACCTTTTTCCATCATAAAATCAGTGATCTGAGAGGGAAGAGCTTCAGGGCCAATTTTTATAAATGCGGGGACATGCTAAGTAATCCCCATTATGTGACATGGAACCCTGTCGGAACAGAAAAACCCGATTTTCACCGGCCGGAGTATTTTGGTACACTTAGATTCGTTTAATATGAACAAAGGTAATGCAGTTATAGGGCAGTCAGGCGGCCCGACATCAGTTATCAATTCAAGCCTGGCAGGGATCGTCAACGCATCAAAGGCTTCTGGCATTATTGACGGTATTTACGGCATGAAATACGGTATTGAAGGCCTGATGAACGAAGATTTTTTTGACCTTGTTGCACAGCCTGATGAAATAATAAAGGGATTGCGCCGCACCCCGTCCTCGGCGCTTGGCTCGTCACGGCACAAAGTGAAAGAGGAAGACCTTCCGAAGATTCTTGCTGTCCTGAAGAAGTATGATATCCGTTTTTTCTTCCTGATTGGAGGCAATGACACTATGGATACCATCAACAAAGTGGAAACATATTGCCGTCACATGGGATATAATCTCACCGGAATTGGTATTCCCAAGACCGTTGACAATGATCTTTTCGGCACTGACCATACTCCGGGCTTTGCCTCTGCCGCATGGTCAAACACCCTGAATGTCATGCAGAACGGGATGCATGCACGTGACATGAAAAAGGTAGATCAGTTTGTTGTTTACCAGACGATAGGCCGCGATGCCGGATGGCTTGCAGCTGCCACGGCAATGGCCAGACGGGATGAAGATGATGCCCCTCATCTTATATATACTCCTGAACATCCTTTCGTCACTGATAAGTTTCTTGCAGATGCTGGCATTTGCCTGAAACGCTACGGCTGGCTGTCGGTGGTCTGCGGTGAGGGACTGAAGTTTCCTGATGGAACACCCGTCAGTGCCTCGGTAGTGAAGGATACGTTCAACAACACTGAGTTCGGTGCCACGGGAGGGGCAAGTGTGGCAATCAACCTTCATCGTATGTTAACTTCCGAATTCGGGCTGAGGGGCGAGTTCCAGATAACAGAATCCTTAATCATGAACGATTTTGTCAGGGCTCTTCCTGTCGATCTTGAAGAGGCTTACCATTGCGGCACGGAAGCCGTCAGGCTGGCTGAAATGGGTGAAACGGGGTACATGGTAAACATCATCAGGACATCGGATGACCCATACACCGTCACCTATGGCAAAGTTCCCCTGAATGATGTGGCTGTCTCAGCAAAACCGATGCCCGATGAATTTTTCAACAAAGAGGGTAATTTTGTTTCGGAGGCTTTCATGAAATACATGAAGCCGCTCACGGGAGAGCTTCCTGATTTTGTGAGGTTAAAAAAGATTATGGTAAAAAAATAAAGTCAGAAAAAATGGCAACAGAATTCAACAAGGTAGCGCTTTCCATTAATGCTCATCCGGATGATGCAGAAGCATGGAATGCAGGGGTGCTAAAGCTTTTGCATGACAAAGGATATAAAATAGTCATTGCCACAATGACCGGTGGCGATCTGGGGGGATGCAACATGAGCATGGAGGAGACGGCAAGGGTACGGTTTAATGAAGCAAAGGCTGCCGCCGCTATCCTTGACGCCGAATATTATTGCCTGGGTGGCATCGACGGCTCTCTTTATGATACCAGTGAGCTCCGCAGGAAGACTATTTCACTGATACGTAAAGTCGGAGCGGGCATCATTTTTACACATCTGCCCAACGATTATCATCCTGATCACAGGGCCACTGCGGCTATTGTAGAGGCTGCAGCCATGGTGTCATCGCTTGACCCGGTGCCTGTCACTGAGAAGCCACTTAAGATCACGCCTCTTTTATATCATTCTTCACCGCTCACACTGAGTGATCCGCTGGGAGGCCAGCTGACTCCGCCGCACTTTTTTGTGGACGTAACCAGTGCCGTGGAAACTAAAATAAAAATGCTTGGCAAGCATGTTTCCCAGCTCGAGCTGATGAAGCACATGCACAAAATCGATGATTTCTTCGGATATGTGCTTGAAGGAAATAAAAACTATGGTAAAATGGCAGGCGTTGAATATGCCGAAGTTTACTGGCAGCATCTTGGCGGAGGCTTTCAGAAAGATCCGCAGGTACAGCGTGACCTCAGCGAATTCATTGTAAAACACTAAAAAACAGAGATATAAATCTTAAAGATAAAAAGTACAGCAAATTTGCTCTTGTTCGTGAAATGATGGAGGCCCCCGGTATCATCAGATCCTTTGACCCAAAGGTTTCCGCACGATTTATAAAATTCTTCAAATCCAAAAAAGGATTATTTCTTACAGGAGAGGGAAGCAGCAGGTTATTCCCGGCCAAAAGAACCATTTCTGCCAATCTCAAAAAAGATTTCCTTCTGCCCATCATAACTGAGGGTTGCACCCAGTCGCTGGATTACAACCTGAAGGACTTCGTCGTCTTCGTTGCCTCCAACTCCGGCCAGACCAAGGAGGTTATCCGCCTAGCCGGTTCCCTCAAGAAGAAAAAACACAAAGCTGTGTTTGGACTGACAGCCAATCATAATACCAAGCTTGAAGAGTTTACACAGGGGACCCATGTTCTTAAATGCGGGAAGGAAGATGCTGTAGCTGCAACCAAATCTGTGATTGAACAGGGACTTTTCTATGATTCTCTTCTCCGTAACCTGGGAAAGGAAAAGATGATCGGATTAACTAAAGCTGCTGCGCAGGCGGAGGAGGTGCTGACTGCAAAGATCGACAGGAAGATCATTGACCTGATCAGCAAGGCGGATATGATCTATTTCGCCGGCCGCGATAACGGCGTGGCAGCGGAGCTTGCCCTGAAAACAAATGAGATCACCAGGAAAAAGTCGGCATTTTATGAGGGTACATTTGCCCTTCATGGCATTGAGGAGGTAATGAATAAGAACGAAGTGCTCATCTGGGTTGACCCGTTCGATTATGACCAGGAAAAATTCATGGAATGCATTGTAAAAGGCGCCGGAGTGAATGTGATCGCCATTTCTAAAAAGAAAACAATATTTCCCACTGTTGTCATTCCGGATGGAGGCCAGTATGCAGAATATATACAGCTTCTGGCAGGCTGGAATATCCTTGTTGAGACCGGCATTTCCCTGAAGATAGATCTTGACCATCCGATGAGAGCAAGGAAAGTGGGCAATGAATACGTTCCGGAATAGTAGAGCCTGAGAGACAATTTGCTTCCCTGACATTTATTTTCACCGGTTTAATCTAAACCTTATATTTACGTTTAGATTTAAAAGTAATTCTTATTATGGGAAAAGAACACGTTGTTGTCGGCATAGACATAGGAGGCACCAATACCATCTTTGGCATTGTTGACAGAGCAGGCAATATTCTCGAAGAAGACCAGCTCACGACGACGCATTATGATGAGCCTGAGGTATTTGTTGCGGCGTTATATGAAAAAATTCAGATCACGCTGGCAAAAATCGGGAAAGAAGTTGAGATACTGGGCTTTGGGATAGGTGCGCCGATGGGCAACATTAACAAGGGTACGATTGAGTATCCGGCTGATCTTCCCTGGAAAGGGATCATACCTTTATCTGATATTTTTGCCAGGCACACATCATTGCCGGTCATCGTCACCAATGATGCCAACGCTGCTGCCGTCGGTGAAATGATCTATGGCGGAGCAAAGGGGATGAAGAACTTTGTGGTCATCACCCTGGGAACGGGACTGGGAAGCGGGTTTGTTGTGGACGGCAAATTAGTTTATGGTCACGACGGTTTTGCAGGCGAGATAGGACATACATCAATCAGACCCGGCCAGTCAAACCGCGATTGCGGATGCGGGCGCAAAGGATGCCTTGAGACATATGTCTCAGCAACGGGGCTGAAGCGAACGGTACTGAAGATAATGGCAGACAGGCTTGAACAAAGCGAGCTGCGCAAGCTCAGTTTTGATGAGCTTGACTCAAAAAAGATCTATGAAGCCGCGCGGCGCGGTGACCCGATAGCGCTGGAGGCTTTTGAGCACACCGGCGCGATGCTGGGGTATAAGCTTGCCGACGTGGTGGCACATACGAATCCTGAGGCTATCTTCCTCTTCGGTGGCCTGGCGCTGGCAAAGGAGCTGATCTTTGAGCCGGCAAAAAAACACATGGAGGAAGACCTGCTTTACATCTACCGTGACAAGGTCAAGCTGCTGCCTTCGGAGCTAAGCACACATAATGCTGCCGTGCTTGGCGCCAGCTCGCTGGTCTGGTCTGAGATCGAAGAAAAGTAAAAAAGAAGGCAGTCAATGAATAACTACAGTCTCCCGGAGATGATCAATTATATCATAGGCGGCCTTTTCGTAATCATTGTCTTTTCAATTGCGTATGCTTATCTGAAGCCTCATAAGCTTCATCACTCAAGGCCGATCTCAACCTTTGCACTCAAGGCCAGCTACCTGGTTTATCTCCTGGTGACACTTCTTGTTATATATTTTGCCAGCCTCAGGGGCGGAGGCCTGAGCAATGTCTTCGACGGCCCGGAATTCTTTATTTTTCTGCTCGTACTTTTTATTCCCACCGTAGGGATCCTTTCGCGGAAGATCACGCATTTCAGCACCAAAAGAGTGCGGTATAACCTGATATTCACCGCAGTGAATATCATAATGACCATTGCGGTTCTTTTGCTTTACAGGTATTGAATTCTTCAAACAGTTATAAAAGCTTACATTTGTTTTTGAAACCGGAAAAACTCCATCGTCATGATCAAAGAAAGATTCATAACCTATGTAGAGGAGAGCATAAGGAAAAACTGGAATATTGAAGCGCTCTCAAATTATCACGAGAAGGGCTATACCTACAAAGAGATAGCTGAAATCATTATCAGGCACCATATTGTCTTCAGGGAGAATGGCATTATGGAGGGCGATAAAATTGCTCTCGTAGGCAGGAACTCTGCAAACTGGTGCGCAATGTACCTTGCAGTCGTGACCTACGGTGCAGTTGTTGTTCCCATCCTCCCCGACTTCAGGCCGGATGATATGCAGAACATCATCAACCATTCGGATTCCAGGATGCTCTTTATAGACGATAAGCTTTGGGAGAACCTGGAGGCTGACAAGATGAAGGCAATTATGTGTGCTGTAAGTCTTGATACTTTCGAGATGATTTTGAGCCAGTCTGACAAAATCTCCGGGCTCTATGCCTCCGCAAAATCTCTTTTCAGCAAGGCCTACCCTGATTTCAAGCCTGAGGATATTAAATTCTCCGGTATCGACAACGAGAAGCTTGCTGTTATAAGCTATACCTCCGGCACCACGGGCTTCTCCAAAGGGGTGATGATACCCCACAGGAGCCTTGCCGCGAACATCCGGTACGCGCAGGCCAACATGCCGCTTGATCCGGGCGACCCGGTTGTTTCATTCCTGCCGCTGGCACATACATACGGCTGTGCCTTTGAATTTCTGTTCCCTTTTACATACGGATGCCACATCACCATCCTGACAAAGACACCCTCACCCCAAATACTTATACAGGCATTCAAGGAAATAAAACCAAGACTGATACTCTCGGTTCCCCTGGTGATTGAAAAGGTTTACAAGAAGCAAATACTGACAGCCATCGACAAGCCGCACATGAAGATGCTTCTGAAGGTGCCGGGAATAAATAAGGTACTTCACGACAAGATCAGGGAGAAGCTTACTGTCAGCTTTGGCGGCCGTTTTAAGGAAATTGTTATCGGCGGTGCAGCTTTTAACGCCGATGCTGAAAAATTCTTTAAGACCATAAAGCTGCCGTTCAGTATCGGTTACGGAATGACTGAATGCGGGCCGCTGATCAGCTATGACGGGTGGCTCACCAACCGCCTGGGTTCATGCGGTAAGGCTGTTGATACACTGGAGGTGAAAATCGATTCTCCGGATCCTGAAAAAATTGTAGGTGAAATCATTCTTCGCGGTGATAATGTCATGCACGGTTATTACAAGAATGAGGCAGCAACAAAAGAGGTGATCGATGAGAAGGGCTGGATGCATACGGGCGATCTTGGCGTCATTGACAAGGACGGATATATTTATATTAAAGGCAGAAGCAAGAATATGCTGCTGGGACCCTCCGGAAAAAACATATATCCCGAGGAAATAGAATCACTCATAAATAACTATAAGTACGTGGCCGAATTTGTTGTCATTTCAGAAGAACACAAGCTGGTCGCACTGGTATATCCTGATTATGAACAGATTAATAAAGACGGGATCACTGAGGCGAATATTAACGAAACCCTTGACAGCATACGCAGGGATGTCAATAATCACCTGCCGGAATATATGGCCGTGACAAAATTCCGTATCCATCCCGAAGAGTTTGTAAAGACACCCAAGAGGAGCATCAAGCGGTATCTCTACATGAAGGAATGATGGATGAAAGTGAAGAAGTATTGTATAATAGTTGCCGGCGGAAGCGGACGCAGAATGAAGTCCGCCATACCGAAGCAGTTTCTTCTCCTCGGGGGGAGGCCGCTGCTGATGCATACTATTGAGAGATTTCATTCGTTTGACGAAACCATTGAAATTATTTTAGTCCTTCCGTCAGAACATCATTCTTTATGGCGTGGCCTTATAAAGGAATATTCTTTTAATATAGGGCATAAGGTAGTGTCCGGTGGGGAGGAGCGGTTTCACTCAGTGAAAGCAGGGCTGGGCAGTGTGAATGAGGTGTCGCTTGTTGCTATCCATGACGGCGTGAGACCCCTGGTAAGTCATGACACTATATGGCGATGTTATGCCGACGCCGAGGAGTTTGGCACTGCCGTACCCTTTATTGAACCGGCTGATTCTGTCAGGATCCTTGCAGGTGATGACAGCCGGCCTTACCCGAGGAACGAAGTGCGTCTCATTCAGACACCACAGGTCTTCCGCAGCAACCTGATCATCTCTGCATATGCCCGTGATTTTGATCAGTCATTCTCTGATGATGCAACAGTTGCAGAGGCAGCCGGAGTGACAATACACCTGACACATGGAAACAGGGAGAACATTAAAATAACCACACCTGAGGACCTGGCGGTAGCGCATGCCCTGCTCAGTATAATGAAATAGAAAAACCGGGAAACCTGATGGACCACGAGAGCATAATTGATTATAAGAAGCTGGAAATAAAAAAGGTAGAGAAGGCAGACGACGAGATCATCGGGTTGCTCAGCGAAACCGTTCTCGGCGCTGAAGGGGGAATGCAGTATTCCATGCAGAACACGGAAGAGAGAATAAAATCGTACGGTGCCGGCCTCTCGTTCATGGCACTTTACAAGAAAAACAGCCTGAAAGGCGTCATCGGTCTCTGCAGACGGAAAACATTGAATTGCGGGATTACGTATGAATCGACTCATCTCCGGTATCTTTCCATAAGGAGTGCCTTTCAGACAGAAAAAGCGCCAGATCGTCAAAGCGACAGAGAATCAACTGTTGAAGACAGTTTCAAACAGAAGATACTCTCTCTTTTCAAAGGACCGCAGCCTGATGAGACAGGTCCCGGCGGGAAAGAAGCGCCGCATGTGATGTATGCTTATGTTGAAAGCAAGAATGAGAGATCGAAGAACCTGATAAACAAGGCCGGGTATGAATATATACGCTCCTTCCTCACTGTGGCTTTCAGTCGTTTCAGTCCACGGCGCAGCCCGGCCGTTACCCGGTTGCTGCCGGAGGAAGAACCTGCCATGAGGCACCTGCTGGAGGAACAGTACAGGAATTACTGCTTTTACTCGGATGAATTTTCATTTATTGACCATAAGTATTATGTTCTTAAAAAGGACAACGTGATAGTTGCCGGCGTTTGTGCCATACCGGCACGGTACAGGGTCGTGAATGTACCCGGTCTGTGGGGATGGCTGATGATGAAGGTGATGCCTGTAACTCCTTTTTTCAAAAGGCTTTTTCAGCCCGAGGAATTCAGATATATCATACTGAATGCAATTTATTGCCGCAAGGGGAGTGAAGATCTGCTGCCGGACCTTTTCGAGGCAGTATGCGCAGAAGAAGGATATCACACCGCGCTGACATGGCATGATGATCACTCGGATCTGTTCGAAGTCCTGAGAACAAACAGGAGAATGGGTGCACTGAACAGAATGCTGAATGCAAAACCGGGACTGATATATGCCTCATTCACAGGCATGCAGCCAGGTGAAACGGATAAATTTTATGAATTCCCGGCGTATATTTCGGGGTTTGACTTTTCATAACCTTATTAATAACTTATCATGACAATGGTTTACAGACGCTTTCAGAAAGGCTGTCTTGCCGTATTGATGCTTTTATGCATCACAGCGGCAGCTGCCGCACAGCAGAAAATTGAAGACAGAATGAAATGGTTCGGCGACGCAAAGCTCGGCATCTTCATTCACTGGGGCATTTATTCAGTAAACGGTATAGACGAATCATGGTCGTTCTATAACGAACAGATTTCCTATAATGATTATATGAAGCAGCTGAAAGGATTTACTGCCTCTGATTATAATCCTGAGGCCTGGGCAAGACTGATAAAGGAGAGTGGGGCAAGATATGCGGTGCTGACCTCAAAGCATCACGACGGAGTTGCTCTGTGGGATACGAAGCTGAGTAGCCTTAATGTAGTTGATTCGACCCCCGCGGCTCGCGATCTGATCAAACCGTTTGTTGTTGCTCTGCGCAAATCAGGGCTGAAAGTCGGGCTTTACTATTCGCTGCTCGACTGGTCGCATCCTGATTACCCGAACATGACAAAAAGTGTGAAGAGGTATGATTCCGATACGGTCAGATGGGGGCGGTTCATTAAGTTCAGCCATGGTCAGATAGCCGAGCTGGACAGGGATTTCAGGCCTGACCTGTGGTGGTTTGACGGTGATTGGGAACAGAGCGCAGACATGTGGCGGGCTCCTGAGATACGAAAAATGATACTCGGCAGCAACCCTGACGCAATAATCAATTCCCGCCTTGCCGGTTATGGTGATTATGGCACGCCCGAGCAGGGACTTCCAGTCAGTCCGCCTCATGATAAATACTGGGAGCTTTGCATGACAATAAATGATTCATGGGGCTACCAGGGGAATGATCATAACTATAAGAGCCCGTCACAGGTGATACGCATCTTTGCCGAGTGTATCGGCATGGGAGGCAATCTCCTGCTTGACATCGGACCGAAACCTGACGGAACCATACCCGAAGAACAGGCAGAAGTTTTAAAAGAACTTGGCCGGTGGACATCAAAGCACAGCCAGGCCATTTACGGTACTGTGGCCGGATTGCCGGATGGATATTTTGAAGGACCCTCCACAATGAAAGCAGACAGTACAGAAGTGTTCCTTTTCTTTAAAGGCGACGGCGGCGGCGAGCTGATGCTTGAGGGTGTAAAGAACAGGATAAACAAGGCTTTTGTTGTTGGGAATGGCACAAACCTCGATGTGAAGGAATTCCTGAGACCCTCCTGGAGTGAACATGCCGGGGTGTATTTTATTAAAGTGCCGGAAGAGGTACTTGATGATCAGATGACAGTGATAGGCCTCTTGCTCGATGGCAAACTGAAAACTGAATAACGCGGACCGAAATGAAGAGATATACCTTATTGTTTTTATTTCTGGCACTGTTTACGGGTGTGCAGGCGCAGGAGCCGGATGAGCAATATGTGCCGGCATATGGTATGTCTTTTATATGGCTGATGAAGGTGGAATTCTGAACAGGCAGGGTATAAAAATAAGCCACACAGACCTTTAAATGATGCATCCGGGCATCTCGGTCTGTGTGGCGTGACAGGGAAATGGGGGGAAGAACCACCTGTCATGTTTTTTAATGAATTCCTTTTTCGCCCACGGGCGGAAATTACTGGTATAAAGATTGGATAAAATACACTTCTTCCAAAAGTATTTTCCACCCGTTGTATGAACGGGTGTATCTAATGTATGGAATGGCCTTTTTAACGGATAATTAAAATTCAGAGACAGGTCTAGAAATCGGCAATACGTGTTTTCATGTGATCCATCAGTTGCTTTATCCTGTCACGCGATATCTCACAGCGGAACTCCCTGTCATCCTTGATGAATATGCATTGCTGCTGCCTTGTATCGATGCGGGCCAGGAAGGTTGTGTTGATAATACATGATCGTCCGGCCCTGTAAAACTTATTTCCAAGATGTTCTTCAAGTGCGCCTAAAAGAGCTGTTACCGTTTCGGTACGGCCTGAAATGAAATGGAATGTCGAGTAATTTCCATCGGCCGTGATAAATACCACTTCAGCAGGATCGATGAATATCACCCCGGAAACACCCCGGAAAATAAGCATTTTCTCATTATCGAACAGAAGAGCTGTCCTGTCGAAAGAATCCTTTCTTCCGTTTTCGTTGAACCGGCGGAATGTCTCAAGAAGGCGATCAGGGTCAATGGGCTTGAGGAGATAGTCAAAGGCTGCATAATCGAATGCCCTGACGGCATATTCATCATGAGCCGTGGTGAATACAACATGGGGGTTGACATTCCCCCTTTCCTTTAAATCATTAAGTATATCAAAACCTGATATCCACGGCATACGTATATCGAGGAAAAGCATATCAGGATCATTTTTAATTATCAGATTTACCGCTGTTGAGGGATCCGAAGTGGATGCAATAACGGTCGCAATGCCTGTAGCCTCAATAAGGTTTGCCAGCAGGTCGAGTGCTTCCTGCTCGTCCTCAACTATCATGGTTTTTATTATCTGATCATTCATGTCTCTTATGTTTGGTTCGGGGTGGTTTATTAATGGAGAAATCAAATTCATAATTCAGGGGCAGAAATCCCCGTACCTCTGTGCCGGAGGGCTGGTCATTATCATACAGATCGGTATAGGTCAGGGTTGCCTTCTCATGATTGACCCTGTTCAGCATTTCCATGGCAGTTGTAATGTTTTTTATTGAGAGGCCGGCTCCGTGAGTGTGCAATTCCGAGGCCGCCTTACGACCTATACCATTATCGCGGACAACCCATTCATTACCGTTTTTAGCTGTACGTACCTCTATTTCTATAACACCTTTGCCTTTTTTGTTTTCGATGCCATGGACAATCGCGTTCTCAACAAACGACTGAAGGATCATTTTAGGGACCAGGGTATTAAGGTCGACATCCGGCGCAACCTTTATGGTATAATCAAATCTGTTGCCGTAGCGGAGTTTCTGAAGCTCGCAATAACGGGCTACGAATTCCACTTCCTCATTGATAGTCTTGAGCAACACGGCGCTGTCAGTCAGAACTGAACGCAGGAGACCTGATAGTTTTATGAAGTAGTTATAGGCTTTTTCCTTTTCGCCTTTCATGATGAGAGAGCCAACAGAGGTTACGGCGTTGAATGTGAAGTGCGGATCAAGCTGTTTTATGACAGAGCTGAGTTGCAGCTTATAGGTTTCAGTCTGTACCCTGGCTATATTAACCCTTCTTTCGTTTCTTTTCCGGCGGATCTGAAATGTGAGAAAGGCAATCAGGGAAATGATCAGCAGGGTACCGGCTATTCTTGCAGCCAGTGTCTGCAGGAGAGTAGGTCTGACAGTGATACCAATGGTTTCCGGCTGAGTGCTTTTTACTCCGTCACCGTTGTATGCATAAAGCTCAAAAGTATGCTCTCCGATAGGCAGGTCATCGAGAATGACAGATCTCTCAGGGGTTCTCGGGGACCAATCATCATCCATGCCTGTTACCCTGAACTGATAGGTGATTTCTTCGGGGTATTTTGTCGAAATGGCTGTATAGTTTATTCTCAAGGCGTTTCTTCTGCCCTTCACCGTGAGTTTGTTACCGGTATTATAAAACAGGGAGGTATCGAGAACTGTAATCCAGTCTGCTGTATTTACGGGGCGTTCGACAGAAATAATATGCAGCAAGGGAGGCTTTTCGTCCACCGTAATCTTTTCAGGGTCAAATTTTATCAGCTTGTCATTTGTCAGCAGCCACCAGTTCCCTTTAGCGTCTTTGACGATCCCGTTATCCTGGCAGTCGTTGCCATTGTAGCCCCGGCTGCGCCCCAGGATTGTATAATAATCGGGTTTATCGTTATAATACTTTTCAAGGTCAATAACGCAAAGGTCAAGCATACGGCCGACAAGAAGGCGGTGGTCACCAAGATCGCGGATGACGTTTGCAGGGCGGTTCACCTCATCTGGCAACGCGGCTGTGAAAGAGGGTTTGTCCGGATCGCAGATAAACACCCCGTCTGATCCTGCGCTCCAGATATTGCCATTATAATCTTTGATGATACCCCAGACCATTTCAACCGGAGCGGGAGCGGCCCTGAATGGAGTGAACCTCTTCCCGTCAAAAAGAATGATGCCTAAATGACCGGCTATCCAGTAATTGCCGTAATTGTCTCTCGCGATCCCTTCAGCGACTCCTAACCCCGGGGTTGTAATTTCAGGATAGAAATTTATTTTATCTCCTATAATGTGATATAACCCGGTACTTGCACCTATCAGTATTGATTTGTCAACCGGATCTTCATAAATGATACATATCTGTGTTCCATCAGGGATAGGCTTAAATTTTCTGAATTTCTTTCCTTCCCGGATAAGCACTCCCTCGTTGGTTGAGATCCATATCTCACCGTTCGATAGTGTTGTGCTGCCCCTGAAGAAAACCGGGTCATTTTTAAAAACTCCTTTGAAACCGCTCTTTTTCATGAAGTGTTCTCCGTCGAAATATTTCAGCTCGCCATTTATTGATCCGATCCACAGCCCGCTGTCGGGATCGGATGCTATTGCCCAGGGGTTGATCGGAAGGCCGGTTTCCTTATCAAATTCAATGAATGCATCTGATACCATTCTGAAAATCTTCGTATCAGTAATCATCCAAAGTGTACTGTCACGGTCGATCATGCTGCCGATCAATACGCCATTGGGCCATGTGACCTTGCATGTCCCCGGGAATAATCTGTTCAGGATTGAATCAGGATTGTTACTGAACGGGTCACTCAGCCATGCAACGAAAGAAGGACTGTACTCATTACTAAAATATAATCCACTAAGATCATCCCCTGACGTATATTTCCTTCCGGCATTTTGCATTATAAGGTCTTTGACCTGTATTGTGGTTAAGGGGTTTTTTTTGATGGCTGAGAGAATTCCTTTTCTGAATTTGTAAAGGGCCGCATCCGCGCCGGTGAGATAAACAGCAGTGTCTGTATTATCAAAAGCTGCAACGGCCAGCGAATCTCCATGCAGGACAGGGTACAGATTACTGTAGTCATAATACCTGCCGGAATCAAACACTATTATCCTCTTTATATTCTTTGATATACTGCTCAGGAGAAAGACTCCCCGCTTGCCGGTCAGGCACCAGAATCCCAAGTGCGTGATTTTCAGCGAATCCGGAACAGGGTAGCTGTGAAAAGTGTTTCCCGTGAAGCGTGCCAGGCCGTTCGGCGTGACCGCCCATATAATACCATCTGTGTCTTCTATGATCCGGCTGACGATATTTGATGGCAGCCCGTCTTTTCTGAAGTAAGAAATGAATGAGTGTCCGTCAAACTGTGCGAGGCCGTTACGGGTTCTCATCCAGATATATCCGCGGCTGTCCTGCATCACCCCCATTGTCTCCAACTGGGGTAGCCCGTCGTTACTGGTGTACTCCCTGAAGGGATAGGTCTGGGCATGGGAGGAAAGGCTCATGGCGAGCAGCACGAGCGACAGGAATGCGCCGGATGCCATTCCCGGAAAGTGACTTTCCTTTCCCTTCATAATCAGCAGTATTGTATGTAAAGATATTTATTAACTCACACAGAAAAAAGCAGTGAAGACAAATCGGGATTTTTTCAATTCAGGAGTATCAAAAGAAATAAAAATGCCCTCCTTCGCTGAAGCTTCGGAGGGCGCTGTGGGGCGTACTGGAGTCGAACCAGTGACCTCTTGCCTGTCAAGCAAGCGTTCTGAACCAACTGAACTAACGTCCCGGCGAAGGCAAAGATAGAAAATATTTGAAAATGATGACTACTCGATCATCACGGGGGTGTTGAACGAGAAGAGGAAGGATGATCCTTTACCTGGCATCGACTCCACCCAGATGCGGCCTTTCATCAGCTCCGCCAGCCGTTTGCATATCGCCAGCCCCAGTCCTGCCCCCTGTACCTTCGGTGCATCCTCGTTCCAGTACTGAACGAACGGATTGAAGATGTCTCCCAGCCTGTCGGGCTGAATACCCTGCCCGGTATCGCTTACAAAATATGTGATTGCATACCTGTTCTCATTGCGGGCGATCCTGTAACCATACTTTATCTCGCCCTCCTCTGTGAACTTGATGGCATTGCTAATCAGGTTGCTGAATATCTGGCTCAGCCGAAGCTCATCGATATACTGAAACACATTGTGCTTTGTCCTGTCAATGGCGGGCGTAATAATAAGGTTTTTCTTTCCTGCAGCCTCCTGCTCGTAGACTATGGAAGAAGCCATTGAGGTAACAAAACCGTTGATCTCAACATTCGTATATTTTATCTCCATGTTGTTGCTCTCAATGCGCGACATGTCGATCATGTCGTTGATGAGCCTCAGCAACCTTTGAGAGTTGATCTCAATAAGCTTAACCATCTCCGTCTTCTCCTCTTTTGTTGTTTTCATGGAGGTGAGGATATTGACGAAACCCATCATGGCATTAAGCGGGGTCCGTATCTCATGACTGAAGTTGGCGAGGAATGTTGTTTTGAGCCTGTCGGATTCCTCCGCCTGCCTGCGTGCCGTGATCAGGTCATCCATGATCTTCTGGGTCTCTGTTATATCCTGGCATGTGCCGTAGCGGTATAACAGCCTGCCGTTCTCATCATACTTTGCGTTTGAGTTGACGGCGATAGCCTTGACCTTGCCTGCAGGAGTGATGATCCTGTAGTGCATTGAGAAAGACTCTTTTTTATGCTCGATGGAGTCTTCCAGTGTGGAAATGAGAAAAGACCTGTCTTCAGGATGCGTATAGGAGATATTATCCTGGTAGGAGAAAGACAAAGTTGAAGCTTCATCCATGTATATTCGTGCAATCTCTTCCGAGCCGATATACCTGTCTGTCTCGGGGCGGTACTCCCACCATCCGAAATGTCCTATGCGCTGCGCCTCCCTGAGGCGTTCCTCGTTCAGTTCCAGCGCCCTGCGTATTCGGTATTCCTCAGTGACATCATTTATCAGGCTGATATGATACCTGTCAAGGAAACGTGTCTGAACCTTTACAGTAATGATCGTGCCGTCCTTGCGCCGTGCCGGTCTGACCGTCTGTTCAATGGTCTTTGATCCTAAAACGCGGGCGGTCTCCTCCGGCTCAGTCGACAGCTCAAGAGGGGTCATCTTCTGCAGCTCATCCTGACTGTAGCCAAACAGCTCTGCCGCGGCCCTGTTCGTCTTGATAAACCTGTTTGTGGCGTTATCGATGAGCATAATGGCATAACCTGCCTGGTCAAACACCTCCTTATACTTATTGAAGGAATTGCCTGCAATTATACGCTGAAAAAAACCCCCCGACAGGAGACTCGTCATTTTCCCTTAAACTTAGATTGGACTGCAGGGCAAAATTAAATTTTTTTCGGATATACCGGTCATAATGACCCAACACAGATAAACTTGCGGGAGATGGTCAGCCCTTCATTGTCAGTAGCAGTGATGACATGCTCTCCTTCGTTTACCTGCAGCTCAATCTGGTGGATATGCTTTGTCATTCCGATATACCTGTTGTCGAGATGCCAGTATATCACAGCGTTTCGCTGCCTGTGGGCTATCTCCGGGAGCATTGACATAAGCTGTCCCTGCAGGCTTCTCGGGATGAAGATCTTTGCATCACGGGGAGGGTACAGAAATTCCATTGATGGCACCTGCCTGTCATCAGTGCAGCCCGGACGAAACGGAGGAAGGGTTCTGTAGGCGGGATTGCGCATCCGGTAATAATACTCCATTGCAGGGGGCAGAACGAACCATGAACTGCGGACCATCCCGCCGGGTTGGGAGCATGAAATATTAACCCTGTATCTGCCCGTTGTGTCAAGATTTATTACGGTATGGTAGGGACAGGCATCGCTTTTCAGTCCGGCTGAAGGGATCCATTCTTCGCGTTTTTCATTGCAGTCGGGCCCGGCCCTGAATCCGCTGGCGGCACATACCTCCGTGAGTGTCATGCCCTCTTCGGGACGCGCAAACCATCCGCCAGGTTCCAGCAGTCTGAAGATATCAAAGAGCAGCGGCGCTGCGGAGGATATCCCTGAAAGGCCCGGCCTGCCCTCACCGTCGGCGTTGCCGGCCCAGACGGCAACCACGTATGCCGGAGTGGTGCCTATGGCCCATGCATCACGGAAGCCAAAGCTTGTTCCTGTCTTCCAGGCGATATCAGGAGAGCTGCCGAAATACCGCCATCCTGTCTCTGTCTCCGGCCTGTTGACGCGTCGCAGGGCTTCGTAGGTAAGCCATATCGCCGGAGCAGAGAGCACTGATTGGGAGGTATGGGTGGTGAGGGAGGAGGATTCTGATTTGCGATTTGCGATTTGCGATTTGCGATTTAAAGTGTCAGAACCGACTGTAGTCTGAGAAGGTGATTGATGAGTTGTGAGCACCGGCATGTGCCAGTCATCGGCATTATAGCCTTCACCGGCATTCATGTTATTCAGCACCCGGGCCATTGAGGCATATGCTCCGGCCAGCTCCCAGAGACTCGCTTCTCCTCCTCCGAGAATAAGCGAGAGGCCGTAATGTGATGCGGGTTTATCAAAGGTGGTGAACCCCATCCTGTGCAGCAGGTTCAGAAAACGTTCTTCATTCATCATCTGCAGCATCCGGACGGCCGGTATGTTAAGTGACCTCGCCAGGGCGTCACCGGCAGGGACAGCACCGCTGTAGGTAAAGTCGGAGTTCTCGGGACGAAACCCCGGGAAGCGTGTCGGGATGTCAGGAACAAGAGCATTGGGGAGGATCTCTCCGCCGGTAAGCAATCCGGCATACAGAAAAGGTTTCATGATACTGCCGGTGCTGCGCGCCGAGGGAATCATGTCGACATCACGCCCATAGAGGCCTGCGGTATCAGGAAGGGTGCTGTTGCCGGCATAGGCAAGCACATTGCCGCCTGAAACCTCCACAATCAGGGCGGCGGCATTGTATATGAGGTTGCCCTCCAGCGCTTCCTGATGGCTGTTGACCAGTGCCGAGACTTCTTTCTGCAGCGCAGGGTCAATGGTGGTTTTTATCCTCCTGCCCGGATTGTCAATCCATAAACGACTGGTAAGATGAGGAGCAAGAGAAGGCATTGGCAGTGCAACATCCGGGAGGGGTTCACCTATTGCAAGGGAACAGGTCAGGCTGTCAATTATTTTCCTCTTTGCCAGTAGTGTCAGCAGGCCATCTCTCTTTTCCTGCAGACGTCCGGAGCGTCGCCCGGGATAAATAAGTGACGGGGCATTGGGAAGCACAGCCAGCGTGGCAGCCTCAGCCCAGGTCAGATCGTTGCTGTTACGCCCGGTGTATCGCCATGCAGCTGCCTCGAGACCGACAGTGTTACCCCCGAACGGAGCGTTGGCAGCATAGAGCAGAAGTATTTTTCTTTTGGATCGAAGTAATTCAAGCTTGAGAGCCGAGAGCATCTCAATGATCTTTCCGGAGTATGTCCTTTCAGGATTTCCCCGTGCCAGTCGCGCCACCTGCATTGTAATGGTGCTGCCGCCACGAACGGTCTTACCTGCCCTGATGTTGCCGGCAAGGGCTTTGATTACTGCCACCGGGTTTACTCCGGGGTGCCACCTGAACCATCTGTCCTCGTAGTTTATCAGGCAGGTGACATATTTAGCAGGCAGGCTGTCTGGCGGAGGAAAGCGCCACTGCCCGTCGTCTGCCACACGGGCCCCGAGAAGTGAGCCGTCGGCAGCCTCAACAACGGTAGACAGGGGTTTATCGAATGAAGGCATCGGCGCCAGCAGCACTGATATTACCAGTACGGCACAGGCGCCGATGATTATCCTGACCCACCTTTTCACTTCTGCCCGGTGACAATCACCTCACGGCCGGGACGGCGGGCGGTGACACCGTCGTCGTACATTGCTTCACATACAATGGCAGGCATAGAATATGTACCCCTGTATGAAGCTGTGAGGATGATATAAAACTTCTTTACCTCACCCGGGCCGAGGCTGAAATATGTATAAACACGATCATCACGGAAGTCGCGGTAGTCATATCCACCCTCCTTGAGCTGCAGGTTCGCCTCGAAGAGACGGGTGTTCTGTATCTCCCACCCCGATGGCACCATCTGGGTCAGGGCCAGGTTACTTACCTTACGGAATGTCGTGTTGGTAACGGTCACAAGCATCATAAACCCGGTTCCCTGTGGCAGGGAAGAAATATCAACAGCATTCTGCGACATATCCAGATAATCGACTTTCATGGTAAGGTTATTCTCTGTCACCGTTTTGTCTGTGGTCAGAGGCACACCCTGTTCCGTGAATGTTACAAACAAGGGGTTTTCACTCTCATTGTTTATGACGAGGTTGTTTGACGCTGCCGGCGTCAGCGTACGCATTATGGCTCCCTCTGCTGAAGACAGCGTTTCCGTCTTGCCGTTAAAATTAAATGAAACCTTTACAGGTTTGCTGTTGTCAGCCTTCACTGCTTTAGCGAAATTCATATATGAAAAGAGACCCCACGCCGTTGTCTGTGTACTGTACCACTGGTCCTGACTCAGTTCTGCTGCAATCTCCTTCAGCAGCTCCAGAGCTTCGGTGGTATTGCCGATGGCTGTGAGCGTATATAGTATGATCGACTGGTCCCTCAGAGTGCTTCCGTAATAATATGATGAATAGTCATTGTCAGGCTTAAGGTTCCTGACATCAATCAGGCTCTGTGCAACTTCAGGGCGCCCTGTGGTGGCGTAAGCCGCCGACAGGAAGCATCTTGCCAGGGCGGGCAGATCAGCCGTCTCACGCATACGGTTCATGGCACCTTTGTCGGGAGTGCCGGCAAGTGCCAGGGTGAAGAGCCTGTAAGCCTGGTCATTGGCAGTGTACCGGTATTGCGGCTGATACCTCCATGATGACGCTGCGGCACGCTGATAGGTGGTCCATTTGCTCATGAACCCTGAGGGTACAGAGTACCCGGCCTTCTGCGCTTCAATGGCAAAATGACCGGAATAGGAAGTGACCCAGTCGTCAGGATAAGAGCCCCCGGGCCAGAGAGTCAGCCCTCCTGAAGGCAGCTGCCTGGAGGCGATACTGCGCAGGGCTTCCTGTACATTATTGCGGACAATGGTGGGATTTGGCAGGTTATTTCCAAGAAGATCAGGCAGATAGATCTGCGGGAATGCTGCAGATACAATCTGTTCAGTGCATCCATAAGGATATGAAGTGAGCCACCCTAACCGGCGGCTGAGGTTAACAGACGGCAGGGAGAATATCTCGACGGTTGCCGATGAGGTACCTGCAATGCCGAACGGAGTGAAGCTCTTTTCATATTTTTCACCCGCACCGATGGTTTTTGTTTCAGCCCTGCGTTCCGGCGGATTGGGGGAGCGGACTTCCACTTCCATATCATAACCGGCTGTCTCACCTCCGCCTGATGCCGTGACCTTTATCACTGCCTTACCGGGCTGCGGCGCCGTGGTGAAGAACAGCTCCAGATCCTTCTCGCCCGGTTCGGTGAAATGAACAGTTCCGGAGGGTTGGGTAAATGTCAGCATCTCATTGCCTGAGGCAGTAACGGTTACGTCATTAATTTTCTTATCCTGTGCAAAAACCGTGACAGGCAGAGCTACTTTGTCGCCGGGCGAGAGAACCCTTGGCGCGGTGGCCAGGATCATCAGCGGATCAGAAACTACAACACTCTTTTCGGCAGAGCCGAAAGTATTTCCTTCACCTGCCGCGGTGACCATCACCCTGACGGAACCGGTATATTGCGGCAGCCTGATTTTATGCGTTCCGGTAAGGCCCGGTTCAATGGTAAATGGTCCCAGAAATCTCACTACCGGCACAAAACGGCGTGCCCTGTTCTTGCTCTGGTCTATCACTGCAGCGTCTCCGCCGATGGCGAAGATGCTGCCAAGCTTGCCTCCGAAAGCACCGAAGACAATATCATAAAGATCCCATGTCTTTACTCCGAGAGCATGCTTGACAAAGAACCACTTCCACGGATCCGGTGTCCTGAACCCGGTAAGATCAAGTAATCCCTCATCTACGACTGCAAGGGTGTATGTCATGCCCTGCCTGTTCTGTTCCGTGACTTTTATTTCCACCTCCTGCTGCGATCTTATCCTGTCAGCCATGCTGATCACCGGCACCAGCCTTGATGAAGGATCTTCCACCATAACTGGTATGACGCCGTAAAGCCTTATCGGGGCGTCATTAACTGTCTGTGAATGAGGTTGAAGCATTGTCACGTACAGATAAGCGTTGGGAGCCATGGCCTTAGTGGCAGTGACCTTCACCACGGTGTTGCCTGCCTCAGTGTTTGTCTGGGTTATATCAAGCAATCCGGTGCTGTTCTCTATTGTTATTATAGCATGGCCTTCTGCCGGTGACGGGAAGGTGAGGCTGATCTGATCGCCGACATTATACTTCTCCCTGTCAGTATTTAGCTGCAGCAGGCTTGCACCGTCATTGCCGCCGGGCTTCATGCCGTAATCCCATGGCCAGTCCACCAACACTATCATTCC
Organism: uncultured Bacteroidales bacterium; assembly: GCA_963849945.1. Taxonomy (GTDB): domain Bacteria; phylum Bacteroidota; class Bacteroidia; order Bacteroidales; family VadinHA17; genus SR-FBR-E99. The sequence continues at coordinate 141,706 of CAWKJD010000007.1, forward strand.
TGTAGAGTGGCCCGAAGGCAGGGTGGCTCGAACGAGATAACGGCCCCATTGCTGCTTATCAACGCTGAATGTTGTTTTTCCTTCACCTCCGGTGGTGTTTACGGTTTGGCTGAAGACAATATTGTTACGGTCACGTGATATATACGAACCGAGAAACTCATCATCAGACTCCCACCACCAGCGGTAGTCAAGCTTATAGACATTGATCTCCGCCTCGCTGCTGACAGGCTTGCCGTTCTTGTCTACGGTGACCAGCCTGATCTCGTTGGGACGGTCTGTGAAGAGGACGCGTCCTGTTGCACCTAAAGCGGGTATGTTCATTCCCACGAATGCCGGATAGGGTGCGTAGGGAAGGACGGTCTGCGTGATGCTGGCATCGCCGCCTTTTTCAAACACCCGCGTTGTGAAGACAGCGCTGAGCATGCCCGGAGCATTGAGTTCCTCATCGGGAGTGAATGTCACGGCAGCTTCGCCGGAGCTGTTAATATTTCCGTCGAAGATCGTCTTGCTCTCAAACCAGAACTGAGAAGCAGGGTCATCAAAATTATACTGTCCGTATTTTTCAAAAGTTGTCTTTACCGGTTTGAGCAACAGATCCACGGTCGACTTCATATCCCTTGCCGTTGTTCCGTTAAGCCATGCGACCTTCATGTTGCCTCTTATTGTTTTGCTTTCTCCTCCGGCGACGGCAGTGGGGAAGTCAAGCTTTATCTTCAGCCTGTTGGGTTTTACTGTTTCAACTTTGACCGTTTTGGTGAAGGTGGCTCCGCCGATACGCACCTGCGCCCTGTAATTTCCTGTCACAACATCGGCGGCTGTGACGGTTGTGAAGGTGATAAAACCTTTATCTCCGAGGGTGGCAGTCTGGTCATCGATGCGCTGCTCCATTGGATTGTACAGCTCAAAATGTACAGGATGGCCGGCAGGAAGAGTGCCGGCAACATCCCTGACTATCACCCCTAAAAAGATTGTATCTCCCGGACGTCTTACATCGCGCTCGGTGAAGAGAAAAGCCCTGATGCCGTCCTGCGGGGTTTCGCCCGCAACATCAAAGGAACTCATCGACAGTGCGCTGCCATCGTTGAGCGACAGGTAGTTGCGGTTCTTATCCTTCCGTGCAATAACAAGAAAGGGCTTCCTCGGGCAGGAGAGAGTCGCTATTCCTGACTTGTTGGTAGTGGCGGTGCCCAGGAGCTGCATCTGGTAGTCATAGATCTCAGCCGTCGCTCCTTCGACAGGATTCGCTGTGCGCAGGTCATTAATAAATACCCTGAGGTTGTTGTCAGTGCCGTTCTTTGCCATTATACCAAGGTCTGAGGCAAGGATGTTACTGACAAGTTTCTTATCAGGATTGTAAAAGGCATCGCTGCAGGGATTTTCATTTTCATGCCAGTCATAGGCATATTCATAGAACAGTCCATCCTCAGAGAGAGAATAATAATCGTCTGAGCCCTCCCAGCTTTTGTCAAGATCAGCCTGGTCAAGCATCTCCTCGTACTTCGAAGTCTTGCGTGTTCCTGTGCAGGGGTAAAGTGAATAGGAAGGCCGCATGGCGAGCTCAATTCTGTATAGGATACCCTCCTCTGGTTCTATATAATTGGCAAGGTCGATGGTAAAAAGATTGTATCTGTTCGGATCAAAGCCCGCACTGCCGGTGAGATCAATGCGTCCGCGGTAAACGGGACGCCCGAACTGTTTTATGTTGCTGTATGCATTTGCTTCTCCCATGCTGTTTTGCTGCAGGAAGTATGGCAGGTTATTTTCGAAAACCTTGATAATGGTCAGATCAACTGCGCTCAGGTTGGCAGCCATAAACGGAAATATCAACTTGCCTGAGGAAGGCATGATGACACCCTTGCCTGCAGATCGCAGCCCCGGCTCCACAGGTGCGAAATTTATGCTTCTGGTGACCGGTACGCCCAGCTTTTCACCGCGTACATTGCGTAGCGATCCGTCAATTGTGACCTCTGTCACGCCAATGATATTATCGCCCGGAATGATAAGCAGCTTGTTGCCTTCGGCGCTTACTGTGAGAGGGTGGACGGGTTTCATTGTCACCACACCTTCAAGTTCGCTTTGCGTGCTTATAAGATCGGAAAAAGATACTTCGATGCTCTTGCTGTCACCGGTGTTGACCTTTATGTCGGTAAAAGTGAAAACTCCCTCTGCCGGGATGGCCACCCTCAGATCGCCCTTCGTCTTAATGCCATACGGATTACCGTTAAAGGTAACGGTGAGCTCACTCTCTTCCTTGCCCCTCTGTATCTTTTCGATTGTGAAGGTATGGATGTTATTGTTGTCGTGCTCCCAGGTAATTTTTTCATCACGTTTGCCGGTGCGGGCCGTGAGAAACTTCTCAACCTCCGTGACATCCACATAATCGGAGGTCACCAGGGTACCGGTGAGGGTATAAGTGTTTCCGTCAGGAAGGTCACAGGTCATCGGGTTGAGGGTGACGGTGAAATTTTTCTCAACGGTGCTGAAGGTGAGAGGAAAGAGGCGTAGTCGCTCTTCCACCTGCCCGAGCTTGCTGAGATCAAGTGTGCCTGTATAGGATGTCGCCGACTCAAGCGGCCTGGAAGGCTTGAAAAGGAGGGTCATATCGTCTGCCCATTCCGTTGTTCCTTTTATTGGAGGATTAAAAGAGAACAAATCCAGCACTTTGCTGCTGTCAATAGTGGCGGCAAACTCGCGGGTAAAGACAATCTGCACGGCACTTCCCGCCGGAACAATTCCGGAAGTATAGGCGGATATATACTTGCTGAAACCTTTATCTATTACTGTTACTGCAGCAGAGGTTTCAGTACCTTTCTTTTCCTGCGGGCCTCTGCCGCATGAAAGGGCTATGACAGCCAGAATGGCCGTTAGTGAAAGAAGGCGACGGTTCATAATATAAGTTTTGGATGTTTTCAGACTGTGGTGATCTCAGCTCGCAGCTTCGCAATATAATCGCGTATCTCATTAAGTGTTTCAATGGTGACAGTCATCTCTGTGCCGGTGGTCTTGATAACCTGGTGTACCGTGTCAATCCTGACATCGCCGGGATGATAATATATCTCAAACGTATCAAACCAGCGGTTGAGGTACTTAAGCTTCTTGGTGTAAAAGACAACCATCGGGTCGTCATAATAATTTTTCATGAAGCTCAGGAGCGAAATAAGCGAGTATTTCTGTTCTGCTATCTTGCCAACGACCTGCGGGTCGGGGTTCTTAGGGTCATATGCCAGCTGCGTGGCGAGGTACATGGCCTCCACCCAGCCTCCCATGAGCATCAGTCCCAGTGTCCCCTGGCTACCTTCCTGACGCAGGTGTTCATCGATCTTCTGATAAGCATCGTTCATCACCCTGGTGAGAGTGTCGGCATTGTTTATCTCAGCATCAACACTACGGATAGCGTCTGAAAGAAAAGTGTCAGGCATGTTAAGGCGTTCACTCAGAACTTTGATGGTGGTGAAATAGCTTATCGTCTGCCTGTTGACGCCGAAGAGCTTCATGTAGCCCATGTCAACTCCATAGACCCCCAGATTCATCGCAGCCTTGTAGCTGCTCATGTACAGATCCTGATTCTCATGAGGCAGGATGATTGTGTCATTGAATGATAATCCGAGCCTGTCAAAGATATTGCATACCTCGACGGGAGTGAGCAGACCGTAATAAATCTCCCTCATCTTTGCCGTGTCTTTGGGAGTGTCAGGAAGGTATGTCGAAAATACCGGAACAGGCAGGCGGGTTGACTTTTCTGTTCTCTTACATGATGTGACGAAAATCATCAGGGCACACAACGTAACGACAACAAGAAAGATTTGTCTCATGGTTCCGGAAATTTTCCACAAGTTAGTAAAAAAAGGCTTTCCGCTCCGCAGATTTATAATACAATGCGGTTACCGAGTCCGGCAGATATTTTTTTCTGGAGCGATGTCATCGATTTATATCTCTCCTGCAGTTCGGCAATTTTCTCATCATCGCCGGCGGCTTCAGTCATCGCTCTGCGAAGCTCTTTCTGCATGATCTTGATCTTGTCGCTCTTGAACTTCAGGACCGTGTCAGGGACGATCTCCTTCAGCAGGGTTTCCTCCGTTTCGACATAAGCGCCCCGTGAACTCCATATCCTGCTGAGGGTATACTGCTCAGTGAGCATGTCAACGGCGGTGGCGCTGATGGCCGGGTCAGGGTGGTGCACAAAATGCCTGTCGCCCGGGAAGAGGCCCTGCGAGACATTAAAGGTTATTTCCGAAAATATGGAGGCAAAGACCGGGTTATCAAAAGTGAGGTCATCCTCGGTTATCTGGGAGATGATATAGTCAGCCACGGTAGTTATGGTCTCTATACCTGTCTCACGGTCGGTGACGCGTGACAGCACCTCGTCGCCGTATCTTATCAGGAGCCTGAGGAGCTCTTTCTCGGAGTAAAACGAAGTCTCTTCCTTTTTCTTCTGTCTCTGGGTGATGTTCTGCGGAGCAACGACGGCATCCTGAACAGGCCATGTATTGCGGTCGCGAAAGCTCTGCTGCTTGCGCAGCTTCATCACCTCGTCAAGGACAACCTCCTCGGGCATGTTCAGCTGGATGCTGCATTCCTTGATATAGACAGTGCGTGTTATCTGGTCGGGGATGACTGCTATTGAACGTACAACCTCCCGGACAAGGTTGGCACGTCTGACGGGGTCATTCTGCGCTTCATCGAGCAGCAGCCTTGTTTTGAACCTGATAAAGTCAGTCTCATTTTCCTTAAGGTATCTTTTGAACTCTTCTACAGATACTTTTTTGGAATATGAATCGGGATCTTCGCCGTCAGGAAGCATCACAATGCGCACATTCATTCCCTCCTCGAGGACCATATCTGTGCCGCGTACGGAGGCTTTTACGCCGGCCTGATCGCCGTCGTAAAGCATGGTGATGTTGGGTGTGAAGCGCTTGATAAGGCGAATCTGTTCCTGGGTCAGGGCAGTGCCGGATGAAGCCACAACATTCTCAACGCCGGCCTCGTGCATCGACAGCACATCCGTATAGCCTTCGACGAGGTAACAGCGTTCTTCTTTCATTATGGCCTGACGGGCCTGGAAGATGCCGTAGACGATGCGGCTCTTGTGATAGATCTCTGTCTCAGGCGTATTGACGTACTTGGCTGCCTTGGGATCACTCTTGATGATACGGCCGCCGAAGCCCAGCACCTGTCCCGATAAAGAGTGTATGGGAAACATAATACGGCCCGCGAACCTGTCGAACAGATAACCCTCTTTATCGATAGTGAGTCCGCTCAGCACCAGGTAATCTGTTTTATAGCCTGCCATCACAGCCTTCTGCGTGAAGTCGTCACGCTTCTCGTTGCAGTAGCCCACATCGAACTTGTGGAGCACGGCGTCATGGAATCCGCGCTCGCGGAAGTACGAGAGGCCCAGTGCCATGCCTTCATGGCCGTGGAAGAGGTTCTCGGTGAATTGCTTTGAGGCGTACTGTGTAACAACGAGGATACTCTCGCGTTCATTCTGTTTCTGTATCTCCTCGGCGGTGACCTCTTTCTCCTCTATCTCGATGTGGTATTTCTTTGCCAGCCAGCGGAGCGCATCCGGATAAGAAAGGTGCTCATGTTCCATGAGGAAGTTGACGGCGTTGCCTCCCTTGCCGCAGCCGAAGCACTTAAAGATGCCCTTGGCGGGGGAGACGGTAAACGAAGGAGTCTTCTCATTATGGAAAGGACACAGTCCCAGGTAGTTGACGCCGCGTTTCTTCAGCGACACGAACTCCTGCACCACGTCTGTTATCTGTGCAGCGTCGAAAATTCTCTCTATAGTTGAGTGGTCGATCATGGATTCGTAAAGGTACAAAAAACAGGCTTTAAACAGGTCGCCCTTACAGGGCTGATAAATATTAATGCCCATTGTCACTACAAACAGTAAGCCGCTATGCGGCTAAGAGCTCCGTAGGAGCTGACAGTTTGTAGAAATGTTAATGTCCATGGTCACTACAAAATGTAAGCCGCTATGCGGCTAACAGCTCCGTAGGAGCTGACTGTTTGTAGAATTGAGGTATTAATTCATCCTTCAACCCCGTAGGGGTGGCCTGTCAACGTGCCGATTCCAAATAATCTTCTTTCCGAATCCGAGCCTGTTATCCGTCAATTTGATATGATCAGGGACAATGACCCACAGATGAATATCGGTGAGGGCGGCATAAGGGAAACGGCGCAGGTAGACTTTTCTGGCACGCGCCAGCTCTTCCCCCTGCGGTTCTTTTACCATACCTGTGAACTGAATGCCTCTTATTCTGCCAACGCGCCAGGTTTCCAGGGCGATGGTGCCAGCAACTGAAGGATTGGCAAGGAATTCAGAACCGTGACGGGTTGCGCGATCTGTGGTGATGACAAGGGCGTTGTTCTCCTCATCCCATGCATAAAAGCAAGAAGCACACCAGGGCTTATGATCGCTTACGGTGGCAATGCTCAAAAGATGATGCCTGCGCAGAAGGGTCTTCATGCGCCGATGCAGTTCTACTCGTTCCACCTGAATGTGTCAATGGTGAATCCCGCCAGTGTCAGTACCCTGTCAACGACAGTCATCACCAGCTGGTCAATGGTCTGTGGCCTGCTGTAGAAAGACGGTGTGGCAGGACATATGATTGCACCGGCTTCGGTGAGCAGCTTCATATTATTGATATGTATGAGGCTGTACGGTGTTTCGCGGGGCACAAGTATCAGTCTCCGTCGTTCTTTCAGCATCACATCCGCAGCACGTGTGATAAGATCGTCAGAGACACCGTGTGCTATTCTTCCGACCATTCCCATTGAGGCGGGACAGATAATCATGGCGTCATATGAGGATGACCCGGAGGCAAATGGAGAATTAAAGTCGCTGTTGTCCCAGAGCTTCTCCGTGCCTGTCGGCACATATGCGGTCCCGGTTTCATAGAGCATAATATCTTCCGCATTGCCTGTCAGTATGACCGCCACCTCCGATGGCGGCTCAGGCATCTCCCGCAGGCGCTTCAGCAGGCTCAGCGCATATATTGCACCGCTGGCACCGGTTACAGCAACAATTATTTTTCTGATGCTCATAATTTCCTTTTGTCAGGCAAAGATATCAATTTTACCGCCGGACAAAACTGACCATAACAGAGCCTCAATGCTTTCAGGGGATATATGGTGAAAATACGGTACTATGGGAAAGGAATTGAATGGTGGAAAATCTAAAAGGTACAAATTTGGAATTTGAATCCATAATTGTACTTTTGTTATATGATACAAAGAGAAGCTGAAGCTGAATTAAGAATCCTCGCTGCCCAGTTCAAGGCTGTAGCAGTGGTTGGACCGCGTCAATCCGGGAAGACGACATTGGTACAGAAAGTATTCGACAGTAAACCTTATGTCAATCTTGAAAATCCTGATATACGAAGGTTTGCCATGGAGGATCCGCGGGGATTCCTGTCAAATTACCCCCATGGGGCCATTCTTGATGAGATTCAAAGAGTTCCGGAGCTGTTTTCATATCTGCAGCAAATACTGGATGAACAACAAGCCAGCGGAATGTTTATTCTTACGGGCTCAAATAATTTCCTTCTTCAGGAAAGCATTTCCCAAAGTCTTGCCGGAAGGGTCGGTTATCTGTTTCTGCTGCCTCTGACAATCAATGAAATAGGAGTAAGGGAAAAGAGCGCCAACGGAATAATATTTAAAGGATGCTATCCGGCGTTATACAACAATTCTACAGATGTGGCACGGTTCTATGCCAACTATATCAGGACATATGTTGAAAGGGATGTAAGGTTGATAAAGAATATCACTGATCTTTATGTTTTTGAACGATTTCTCAGGCTCTGTGCAGGCAGGATTGGTCAGCTACTCAATATGAGCAGCCTTGCATCTGAAGTTGGAGTTGATGTTAAAACCATCAGTTCCTGGCTAGGAGTTCTGGAAGCAAGTTTCATCATTCTCAGACTGCAGCCGTATTATAAAAACTTCAATAAACGTATCGTGAAAATGCCCAAGCTTTATTTTTATGACACCGGACTTGCTGTTGCCTTACTGGGTATTGAAAGTATTGACCATCTGGCATTTCACTCATCAAGGGGGAGTCTGTTTGAAAATATGGTGATAGTCGACTTTCTTAAAAGAAGATATAACAGAGGCAAATCGAACAACCTGTTTTTCTGGAGGGACAGTAAGGGTAATGAAATCGACCTTTTAATTGAAGCTGGCAACTCCTGGACGCCGGTTGAAATAAAGTCCGGACAGACACTTTCTGAGGATTCCTTCAGAGGGATTCAGTTTTGGAATAAACTGACGGATACGAAAGGAGGCTGTTTAGTCTATGGTGGTGATACAACCCAGAAAAGGAGCAACGGTATTACGGTCATACCGTTTAATTCAATTGCCGGAATAAATTTTAATGATGAAATTTAAAATCAACAGCTATTCCTTCCCACATTACCAGGTTACAAGACTGCCCGACAACTAAAAAACCTTTCAACCCCTCAACCCCTCAACCTTTCAACCCCTCAACCCTTCAACCTTCAGCCCTTCCCCAGTTGCTGTCTCACAATCTTCGCAATATACTTCCCCAGAATATCAAACTCAACATTCACAACCGTACCCTTTTTAATCTGATGGAAGTTGGTGATTTCGTGCGTAAAAGGAATGATTGCCACCTCAAACGACTTATCCTTCGAGTTCACCACTGTAAGGCTGAC
>CAWKJD010000008.1:0-33236 GCA_963849945.1 uncultured Bacteroidales bacterium
TAGGCGGTAAAAACAGGGTTTCTGAGGTTCTTAACCGCAAGCGTAAACTAACTGTTGAGATGATCCGCAATCTAACAAAAAAACTGAGTTTTTCACCAGGACTTTTAATCAGAGAATACAAACTGATTGGCCAGAAAAGGGCTTAATGTGTTTAGTCTTACTTTACTCTCCTGACACTTTCGTGTCGGGCTCGTGAGCTCGGCTGTAGCAATGCTATAAAATGGTATTGTGTAGTTGCCTCGGTTCTTGCCTTGATACAAGAAAGTAACATAGAAAATCAAGACTTAAGATAATTTCCGGGCTCATTTCTTATTGCCTGTCCACGCAATACAACTCGTCGTCCTTCGTCCTCCTCAGACAGTATTGCTTACCTCATACCCTCGCAGCAAACAAGAAAAAACTCGCTTCTTCCGGAAATTCTCTCAGGCCATTCCTTTTCCCCAAAAAATCTTAGGCCAATCCTGATAAATGAAAAGGATTTACCTAAAGAAGCAGGCCATAAAAAATTCGCTTTATCCGGAAATTGAATATTCATAAATCAATTTTGTATGATAAAATAAACACAGGGAGAGAAAAAATATCGAACTTTAATTCCACAACGGTGAGATGATTGAAAACTTAAAACTTAGCTTATATAATTTATGAGAATACTTACTTCTTCCCCGATGCCACCGGTTTCCAGTCATGAATTTGTCCATATACTTTCAGATTCATTAACTCTCTCTGTTGAACAAGGGGATCCGGTGGATATATTAAACAATGGAGATGAATTTATGGTGTCTTTTCTCAGAGATATAGATTCTGCCCGCTTATCGGTCAATATCATGATTTATATCTGGAACGCCGGCACGATGAGCGATCAGGTTTTTGAACACCTCGATGCAAAAATAAAAGAAGGTGTGCCGGTGCGGATAATGATTGATGCCTACGGTGGAGAAGGGGCTATGAAACGGCAGGAATTTAAAACATTTAAAGATCTGGGTGGGAAAGCGGAGGTTTTCCACTCGTTAAGTGTTGCTCCGTGGCGATTTGTTCGTGATGATAAGCGTAATCACCGGCGTGCAATAGTTATTGACGGGGAAATCGGATACACCGGAGGCATGGCTATCAGTGATACCTGGCTTGGCAATGCGCGCAATCCTGAAGAATGGAGGGATATGATGTTTCGGACCACCGGACCTATGGCAGCTGACATTCAAGGCGCGTTCGCCGAAATATGGGCAAGCGTAACCGGTGAAATTTTAACGGGGGAGATTTTTTTTCCGCCTGTTGTGAAAACAAAAACAAACGCTATCACTTATATTTCGCTTGCCAGTACTCCTTCTGCGGATAGTTTATTAATGCAAAAATTTATATTGCTCTCACTTTTGGGAGCACAGCAAAAGATATACATATCAACTCCATATTTTCTCCCCGACGGATCTTTCCACGATATATTGACAGCAAAAGCGAAAGCAGGCCTGGATGTACGCATTCTGGTACCAAACGATTTCAATGATTCCCCCGGAGTACGGTATACCAGTCAAAAATCATACGCTAACCTATTGGAAAGCAAGGTTAAAATCTATGAATATCAGCCGACATTCATCCACGCAAAATCGATCATTATTGACGGGGAATGGTCCGTCATCGGTTCCGCAAATATGGATAACAGAAGCAGGAAGCTGAACGAAGAAAATATTTTTGGTATTTCCGACAAGGCATTTGGTGCGAAACTTGAAAATATTTTTATTGAAAACTTAAGCCATGCCAGGCAAATTGACCTTGCACAATGGGAGAAAAGGGGTTTGTGGCAGCATATCAAAGAAATTATTTACTCGAAGTTCGTTCAGCAATATTAACATGGCTTTTCGCTCTACGGTCTACGCTCACCTCTCCACACTTTCTGTAAATAGCATCTTGCCCCCAAACAATCTTAGGCCAATCTTTAAACTTACTAAATGGTAAGTTGCTTTATGGTAAGATCTTGTTGCAATCCGGATTGTTTAACTGCTACCAGATGCCGAAAAACTCAAAAGTGTATCTGTCCCTTAGTCAGTTGGATAAAACATTCCCATTAGCATTTGAAGCTTGTGATCGCAAACTGCAACATCAAACAGAGGAGGCATAATACACCATCTTATGGCATTTATTTAACACGGTGTTGCCATGCTTTCAGGCGTTCTGAATAGTGATGGTGCAATTATTTATCTTTAGGCATCAAATTGAACAAACGAGCTTATGTGGTGCACCTCAGCAATGTGGCGATGGAACTGTTCGTTGCTGCACCCTACACACACGGGTTTGACCTGCCTTTTGCAGTGCAGGTGGCACTGCTCCATGACACCATCGAGGACACCCCTACTACACGTGCCGAGCTGGAGATAACATTCGGCAGTGATATAACCGATGCGGTTTGGGCGCTGACTAAAAATTCCAAACTGTTAAAAGAATACCGGCTGACCGACAGCCTTGCGAAGATACGCCAATGCAGGAAAGAGGTGTGGGCTGTCAAGCTGGCTGACCGTATCACAAACCTGCAACAGCCTCCCAAAAACTGGAGTCAGAATCATATCAGGGAATACCTGAGTGATTCCATACAGGTACTCGAAGCTATGAGAGGGAGCAATAAATTCCTGGAGGAGCGACTATCCGGGAAGATTGAGGAGTATGAACAGCATGTTGAGAGGCAATAGCGATGACATAAAGCCCTCCTTGGTTACTACCTTCTCCACTAGCCAGCGGACAGGCCCGATCGGTGCATCCATCTGTCCCTTTGCATTATAAAACCCCTGAGCAAACATGGCCTGGCGCTATTAAATCCGCCGTACAATTTCATTGTATTTGGCATAGTTATTGTTCGATTTATAATAACATCCGGAGTCATGATCAGACATAACTTTAAAATTATTCCAGGCATAGTATTCCTTCTCGGCTTGCTTTTTTCAGGCTGTGATATACTGACTTATCAGGAAGCCGGATTCCTTGAGGGTGTGATTTCCATCGGACCGATATGCCCTGTTGAAACAGATCCTCCCCAAACTGGCTGCCTGCCGACTGCAGAGACATACAAAGCTTATCCTGTAAGTATATGGACGTCAAACGGAAGGAGGAAAATTGCAGAGATAAATCCTGCTCTTGATGGCTCGTATAAAACAGAGCTGGACCCGGGAAATTACCTGGTCAAACTCGGCAGAGTTAATAATTATATTGGCGGAAGCAATCTTCCTGCTGAAGTGTCAATTACCTCACAGAACAATACGGTTCTTAATATTGATATTGATACGGGAATCCGATAAAATCAACGACTTTCAGAAAACAACGAAAAGCGGCCGGCAGCCTTATTCAAATAGCCGGATCACTGTGCGTTACGATCAGAATTGTCAGAACTGTGCATTGCTATCTGAATGATGTACGGGTTTCTTGAATTATATATCCGTAGCTGTCAAGCTCATCCAGGATGTCCTTCGGGTTGGAGCCACTTATGATCGGCGGACCATCCGGTGTCAGCGTCAAAACCCTGTATAAGATCCATTGACCGTCACACGCTTTTTCGGGAAGATTTGATCCGGTTTGATCATACGTCAGTCCGAACTTCATTTTATGGCTCGAACAATGGAAAACGTAAACTTTCTTTTTCATAATTTCGGTTTTCATATCTGTTTCTGCGGCGTCCGGGAAGACCGGTCTTTTATGACCCTGACAGATACTACCGCCAGGGTAATTATACTGACAAGAATCCAGACAGATAATATCAGGACTGCCAGCAGGGTAAAGCTGAAGTCGATATCAAACTGAAACTGTTGCTGCCGGAATTTCCAAACCTGATCCTCCTTTACCATTATACCTGTAAGACGTAACGGTAAGACCAGAAGTCCGGTAAGATCGAATTTTACAAAGCCTTTTGTCGAGAACCATGCAGTATTTCCCGTTGATGAAATGAACGCACTGTCAACCATGAATTTGCAGTCGCCCCAGGATTCCCAGTCAGATCTCACAAGACCCGCTGCCCGGTCATAACCCCTGAAAACTTCACCGGGATTTGTTCCCAGTATCAGTAAATTTTCCCTGGAATAGAGTGATTGCATAAAAGCTTCCACCTGGCTGGTATCACGCCTGGAGTAACCCTCCTGGAATTTATTTAACTGGCCGATTATCTCCTTCCTGGTGCTGTCGGGTGCATTTCCTTTTGAATAAGCAGACATGGCAGGAGACAAAATGTTTTTTTCATCAGCTTTTTTAAATATCCGGGTTACAAGAAAAAGAATTACAAGCAGTAATACTATTCTCAATAAAATTTTAACTATAGCCTTCATATTTTCATATTTACCTGAGTTTGTTCTGTCCGGCAGGAGACTGCCACGGATGTCCCGGTGCATTTTCTTCCTGTTGCAGAGCCCTTTGTTTATCAGTCCTTTTTCGTGAAAGACCTTTGTGAGAACCTGGCTATTGCCACGCCTATCGATGCGCCCAAAGCAAGGATAAGCCAGAATCCGGCATGATTTGGCTTACATTCAATTCTTGTGTAGAAAATCAGATAGAGGCTAATTGTTATTACCAGCGGTATCAGCGCAGAAATAACTTCATTTCTCTTTTTCATGTTACCAGTATTTATTACAGGGTTTAAGAATTTAATGTATGATAAATTGGCGGATGGATTCCATACAGGATACAAAGCTCAGAGCGGAGAGCGGATGGCGCCATTACTGATTTGTGTACAAAAAGATATCCAAATTCTTTAGTGTCTCGGCAATAAAATCTCCATACATAAATGAAACATTTTCATAATTTTGATTAACACTGCCACCAACAACAATATCAAGGCCAAGTACATCTACTAATATTTTATCCTCCTTGTTGCGTAAGTTATAATTGACTACCGTTGTGTTAAAATTACCTTCAGCATCTGTGACACCATCAAATGTAAATTCTCCTTTGGCTTTTGCTCCGCATGGTTCTTTATAAATGTACACTTTGATCCTTTGATCCTTCATCGGGATATTGTTTTTACCACGAACATGTACAATGGTTGTTATACTAACCGATATTTCATCGGCTACAGTAAGATCACATCTATCGGTATGAAGAATATCACATCCGGGGGACATAACGGAGACAAGGATAACTGATACTGCCTTGAAGAGAACTGCTAATGTCTTCATAACTAGTATATTTAAATATTTGATAAATAAATATATCAGCTTTTTTATTGAAAACAAAATATATTTTAAGACCTGGCTACAATGAGAACAAACAGCAGAAAGACAGGTTAGCTCTTTCTTGTCCTATTTAATCCACTCCACCCGTTTTGAAGGGTAGAAACTGATGCCCATTGCTTTCATCCGTTCGCCGTGGTTTGCCAGGCGGACCTTATAATCATCCCAGCTGCGTAACTCCTTCGGGGTCCATCCTATCTCGGCATAACCCAACAGGCGCGGGAAGAGAAGGTATTCGGCCTCGGCGCGGGTTGAGATAGTCTCTGCCCATAGCGGCGTTTCTATCCCGATAATATTTTCCTTTTTTATTTCAGGAACGATGCTTGCCGGATCCCAGTTGTAACCGAAATCGACTTCGATGTAGCCAGCCCAGTTATATCCGAAGAGGCTGGTCGAATCATACTTCATATCGATATAGGCATACATGCAAGGTGACATTAACACTTTCGCGCCCTGCGCAACACCTTTAACGGCATTTTCTGCCTTGGCCCAGTACTGAACCGCGGTATTCGGCTTAAGGGTTGTCAGGGCAATCTCATCCCAGCCCAGCACTTTCTTACCGTAAGCAGCCACCGTATCCTGAACCCTGTTGACAAAAGGAATATAATCCTCAAGCTTGGTTGAGTGTGACTCGTCGCCCCCGATATGAAACCACGGACCGGGTGTCAGGGCAGTCAGTTCACGAACAACGTCACCCACAAATTTGTATGTAATTTCCTTATCTGTCGCCAGCGAACTGAAACCGACATCGGTGCCAGTGTACAATGTGGTGTCGCTGCCTTTGGCATTCAGTTCGGGATACGAAGCCAGGGCGGCATTGGTATGGCCCGGCATGTCGATCTCGGGGACGACGGTGATAAACCTCTCCTGAGCATATCTTACGATTTCAGAATATTGTTCCTGGGTATAAAATCCGCCTTCCCCGCCCCCTACTTCGGTACGACCGCCGTGGGCAGTGAGGTTGGGCCATGATTTTATTTCGATCCTCCAGCCCTGGTCGTCTGACAGGTGCATGTGAAGCATATTCATTTTATATGCTGCCATCTGGTCGATGAAGATCTTAATATCATCCACCCCGAAGAAATGGCGTGCGACATCGCGCATGGCACCGCGATAGCCGTATGAAGGATAATCGCGGATCGTTCCTGTGGCTATCTCCCAGGGGCCTTCCTGCAGCGTGGTCATCTCAATTTTTGCAGGCAGAAGCTGCCTGAGGGTCTGAACACCGTAAAACAATCCTGCCGGCTTACAGGCAGTCAGTTTGACCGATTTATCGGTAATCACCAGCTCGTAGCCTTCATCACCCAGTGACGGATCGTCTTCTGACAGAGCCAGAAGAATTTTCCCCCTGACAAGATCTTTCTCAGTCTTCTTTACTTCGAGGCCAAAGCCGGTGGATGGATTCAACCTGTCAGCCAGGTATTGGCCGACCTGAAGTATTTCGGGCGACCCGCCCTTAACGTAAATGTCAGAACGATTTGTAAGAGTGAACGATGATCCGGCCGGTGTTATTGAAACCGGTTTCGGGATGATGTTCGCTTTTGAAAGATCAGTAGGCGTGGATGTGCAGGCAATCGTAAGTAACATTGCTGCTGAGGCCATTATGGCCAGGGTAGTTTGTTTTTTCACTGGAAGATTATTTAAAGTTAATTTTGGGTTTTTCAGCCGGTAGACCGGATGGTTTAAAGTTAATGATTTCGGTTGAAAAATGAATAAGAAGACAACAGATCCCAAATCTCCGGTTCTGCACGGCAGTCAGCGTGGTGTTACCTGCTCAGCCCGCTCAATTCAATACCATAGTCGTACTGCAAGTCTTCATGTAAAACAGACACTTTCTTGATAATCGTATCTATCTGTCTATTAAAGAGATTCATAAGTGCAGTATTTTTTTGTATGGAGGGAGAGAGTCTTTTCAGCTTTGCACAAAAATAAAGAAGCAGATCAACCTCTGTCTGTTTCTTCTGCGAATACCTGATATACTTCCTGGTATTTTTTAATATCTTTCTTACACTTTTTTTGATGAAGTAATAGTTCTTCGTGTTTATCTGATCAAACTGCTCATCCATCTCCTTTTTTACATTCTCTATGTATGCCGGCTCGCTGGATGATTCAAACAAAAGATAAGTCAACAGCTCCTTATTCTCCTTTTTGAACCTTGAAAGGCGAAGGCAGATCTCGCGAAGTTCCTTAGGTGTACGAAAAGTCAATTCCTGGTTTAGCTCTTTAACAGTGACTGCCTTCATAGATAAAACGGATAGTGTGGTTGGATGCAAAGTTAAGACATATTGATGGCTGAAAACTGAAATGGTAATGATTTCGTGTTATTGCCGGAATAAAGCTCACCGCACAGGAAGCACTTTTATTTACGCTGTTATTACACACGTATAATGTTCAATAGAAGTATCTTTGAACAAATTCATATTCGTCGTGTTTAATAAAATTGTATAACCAATCCCAAACAAAACCATAAAATCATGAAACGAAGAGCAACAGCTATTTGGCAGGGAAACGGAACGGAAGGCAAAGGAAGCCTCACATCCGTCAGCGGAGTGCTGAACAATACTCCATATTCATCCACGACACGGTTTAAGAACGAAGACGGCAGGGAAGGAACCAACCCGGAAGAGCTGATAGCTGCCGCCCACAGCGGATGTTATGCGATGGCGCTGAGCTATGGACTGACAGGGGCAGGATTCGTTCCGACCGAGCTCAAAGTGGAAGCGGCTGTCAATCTTGAAAAAATAACGGATCATTTTGAGATTACCGGCGTTCATCTCGATGTGACAGGGAAAGTTCCCGGGATAACTGAAGAGAAGTTCCTCGAGCTTGCTAAAGATGCGAAAGTCAATTGTCCGGTTTCACGTGCACTTAAAGCATTGGAGATAACACTATCTGCAAAGCTGGTACAGTAGAGGCAATTAAGAATTGCGATTTGCGACTGTGTCCTCCGAAGCCTTGGCGAAAATATACGATTTGCGATTTGCGACTGAGACCTCCGAAGCCTCGGCGAAGGAGGATTTGCGACTGCGTCCGCCTCCTGGCGGATTTGCGATTTGCGATTTGCGATTATAATAACAGCCGGGCAGAAAACCGATAACCGATACCCGAAAACATTCACTAAAAGGGACTCTTCGTCAATTTCGACGGGGAGTTCTTTTTTTCCCTCCGGAAATTTCATGAACTGAAAATTTATTTAATATTGAAGTCCTTAAAGTAATTCAATCCGGTACATTCAAACATGGGTCAGATAACAGAAACAAATCACATCGGTTTTGATAATGAGAAATACCTCAGGGAGCAGACATCTGCTATCCTTGAGAGAGTGAGCCGGTTTAACAATAAACTTTACCTGGAATTCGGGGGTAAGCTCTTATTTGATTTTCATGCGGCAAGGGTGCTGCCGGGGTTTGACCCTAATGTCAAGATGAGACTCCTGCAGATATTGAAAGACAAGATCGATGTGATCATGTGCATACATGCCGGAGATATTGAAAGAAAGAAAATCAGGGCTGACTTCGGAATCACTTATGATGTCGATGCATTAAAAACTATTGATGACTTCAGGGAATGGGGCATTGATGTGACAGCCGTGGTAATCACCCGTTATCAGAATCAATCGCCTGCAAAAGCTTTTAAAAACAAGCTGGAATTAAGGGGTATAAAGGTGTATCTGCATTATCCCATAAAGGGATATCCTACAGATGTTGACCTGATTGTAAGTGACCAGGGATACGGGGCAAACGAATATATCAGGACCACTCATCCTATAGTAATTGTTACGGGGCCGGGACCGGGCAGCGGCAAGCTTGCCACATGTCTGTCCAATCTTTACCATGAGTATAAGAGGGGAATTAAAGCAGGATATGCAAAGTTTGAAACATTCCCGATATGGGACCTGCCCATCGATCATAAGGTAAATATTGCATACGAAGCAGCCACGGTCGATCTGAAAGACGAAGTCATGTTCGATGAAGATCACCTGAAGGCTTACGGTGTAAAAATCGTGAATTATAACCGCGATATAGAGGCGTTTCATCTGCTGAAAAGGATCATCGAAAAAATTACCGGAGGGGAGTCAATGTATCAATCCCCGACTGATATGGGGGTGAACCGTGCAAGCTCAGGTATAGTAAACGACAGCGTGATCACCGAGGCATCGCACCAGGAGATCATCAGGAGATATTTCAGGTGTGCCGTGGAATATGCAATGGGCCTGGTAGAAAAGGACTCTCTTGACCGGGCTGTTCAGATCATGAATAAAGTGGGTGCAAAAATTGAAGACCGGAAAGTGGTATTGCCTGCACGGGAAGCAGCAAAAGAGGCTGAACAAAACGGGAAAGGCAATGCGGGTTTCTTCAGCGGGGCATCTATTGAGTTGCATGACGGGACAATTATTACAGGTAAAAACTCACCGCTGATGCATGCATCTTCAAGTCTGATCTTAAATGCCGCCAAACACCTTGCCGGACTGCCTGATAATATGCATCTCCTTCCTAAAAATCTTATTGATTCTGTCACTTACCTGAAAAAAGACATATTGAACGGGAAGATGGTCAGTCTTGATGTGGGAGAAATATTGATTGTGCTTGGTATCAGCGCATTATCTAATCCTGCAGCGAAAATGGCCCTGGAAAACCTGAACAACCTGTGCAATTGCGAGGTCCATCTTACTCATATTCCCAGTCCGGGTGATGAAGCCGGATTGAGAAAATTAAAGGTGAATGTGACATGTGATCCTGAATATTCAGGGAAGAGTCTTTTTATCAGCTGAAGCAAACCAAACAAACAGCCGTTAGGGAAAATACTTTTCCCATAAAGTAAGGTTTAACAGTTAACTTCAAAGATATCAGAGGATTGCGAAACATATACAGGACAGCCCGTTATAAAGCTATTTAGTCAGCAACACAACGGACAGAGAAACCGCTACTTTTATCCTTGTAGTAGCGCTCCATTGTCGCGCCATCGTAGTAGATCTTCCAGACCATAACGAAATCAGACTCGAACGGTGTACTGCTCCAGAATGTAGTGCTGTAGCCCACATCCAGGAATTCACCGATAGCACTGCGGAGGCCGGCCGGCAGCGCACCGAAGCCAAAATTATCCGTGGCTCCCGTGTTGGGACTGTTCCACCGTGGATGAGAGCTGGGTTCAGTAGTGATGTCTTTAAGCTTCCCACCAGCGATATCCTCCCCTCCCAGAAATGTGACAAGCTCCTGCCAATCCACATCAGTGGGTATATGCCAACCTGTGGGACAGATTCCTTTGCTGTTATTCACGGCGTTCCAGTTATAGAGCATGCCGTAAGCGTCAATCACATCCTCGTCACTGTCTAAGCCATCAATTTCATAATCAGGGTAATTGCACCAGGCGCCACCGGCGCTGGCCCATTCATAACCTTCATATAAGCCGGACAGCAACCAGCTGCCATCGCGGTAACTGCCTGTGCGGAGGTTAGAGGTCATCCAGGTCTGGTTGCCTATTTTCATGACACCATATTTGTTGCCATCAACATCTTTGACTGTAGTAGTTCCTATAGGTGATTCATGAGGCGATCTGTTGCAGCTGTTGAAAAAGATTAATACTATTCCCAGAAGTGTCACAAGGCAAATCCTAAGTTTCATTGTTGTTTTCATAGTTTTATTTTTTATCGTCAACACTATACATTATATAAAGGAATGCGTTTGCAGGCTGACAATAAATAACAAATCCAAACCTGCTGACTATCATAGTATAGCAAATTTACACCGGATTTTTTTCGAAGTCAAGTTTTTTTTAGCAGGGGACTGCCTGAAGCGGAGGCAAATAGAATGGGAGACCGACCGTTAATAAATTGCCCGGTGGGCAATTTTAGGGAGGGGACAGACTGCAGGGCGGGACAAGTAAGAAGTATTTCTGAAACTCTGAAACTTTGGAACTTTGAAACCAGGGATAACTAAAATTTTTGTCTTGAACTTTTGTCTTTTGTCTTTCCAGAACCTTCAGACTTCAGACCTTCCTAGATGAAATTACCGTCGTAATCGAACCGCGGATCAGATCTCGACAGATCAATCACTCTCTGAAATCCTATGTCGCCGTTCTTGTGAGTTGAAGAACCTGCATTATAGCATCGGGGGATGCCCCAGGCGCCGTGAAATATCTTTCCGGCGGTAGCGGCATTAGCATGATAATGACCGAATAAGAGCATGTCTATCTTGTTCTCAATAATCTTCTTTAAGTCGTTCGTGTCTTTCAACTGCATCCCGAACTTGAAATCAAACGGGTGATGGTGCAGGTAAACAACCTTCTTTAGGCTGGCAATCTCCGTCTTATTCAGCATCCTCTTTAAACGCCTTAACTGTCCTTCTCCCAGTTCGCCCTCGGAAAAGAACCGATCTATCCTATGAAGCTCTTCGGCTGTTGAATCGAGCCCGACAAAGGCAATATCATCAACAATGTTCAGTATGGGATAAGAAATTCTCTTCGATCCGAAGTATCTTATTTTAAATATATCAACAAATTTCCGGTCTCCCACGGTACCGGTACCGTAGTCGTGGTTACCCGGAACAACCAATACTTTGTATCCCCTCTCTTTCAGCTGTTCAATGGCGGCAACAGCCTCATCGATATACGCGCTGTGATTTGCGTTTTCTACAATATCTCCGGTAATCACTATAATATAGTTTTTTGCAGGCTGTTTCAGAAATGTGATGTTATCAATGATAGCACGGAACTTTTCACTGCAATCCTGATATCCGACATGCAGATCCGACAGATGTATGATCTTTTTCATAATTCGTCATTGATTCTCTACCGGTATCAAAAATAGCACAGAAAACTCCTGATTATTCAGAATTTTTAGAGTATCACCCGACTTAATCATCCTCTTCGAGGGAGAAAATCTCGTTGACAGTTTTGTTAAAGTACCTGGAAAGTTTCAGTGCCAGGATGGTAGACGGTACATATTTGCCCAGCTCGACAGAATTGATGGCCTGCCTGGTAACCCCTATCTGCCTGGCCAGCTCCTCCTGGGTTATATTCTTTATGGCTCTCTCGACCTTCAGATTATTTTTCATGGCTTAACGATTTATTGGCCCTGTAAAGAATATAGTAAAAGCGGATAATGAAAAATATAAGAATGGTAAACATGTTGAATATCATAACATACAGAAACTCAAACTCATAAAAGAACAGGAAACAGAATATAAGAACACCATAGTTGATATATGTCGCCCAGAGCAGCGATTCAAGTCTGACCTTGGCGATGAACTCATCCTCGCTCTTTTCCTTCGAGAATGCAACAAATATCGCCCCGATCAAAAACAGAACACCAACCAAAGTACCTGTCAGATTAGCCTTGGTCATTCCAAACAACACTGGATCATGAAATACTCCTGATCCGGAATAAATAGTAAATACCTTCATATTGAGGAACTTAAATTCATAATCAGATATAATTATGAATAGTCCGAGAAGAGTTGACGGAATAAGAAGGATCCATCCTGGCTTTTTAAATTGATTTGGTAAAAGCAGTTTTGTTTTCATAGTCTTGTCCATTGATTAGTTTTACAAATGTAATACATAGATTACATTTATGCAAGTATTAATTACTTTTTGTAATGTTTACATGTCTTTTTTATCAAAAAGTATTTTGAATACCGGAACACGAGATTCTGCAACGGAGCGATTTTAACATTTGAACATTCGAATTTTGAAGTAAGAAATGGAGTCTTAACTAACTATTGCCTTCTGTTTTAGAGCAAGACAATAGAAACCCTTCAACCTTTCAACCCCTCAACTCTTCAACAATTTCAGACCCTCAGTCTTGAAGACTTTTTTTAACTTTGAATTCCTACAGTGAAACAGAATATCAAAAAAGTGGAGCCCATGAAAAGAATATTTGTTTTGACAGCAGGGATTATGATGATTTTGTCAGCAGGTATGACCGGACAGCAAGTGCCTGATACAAGTTATAACCCTGTAATAAAAAATCCGGCTTACGCTGCCGGCAAGGGTCCGGTCATATTCATCGATGAAGGCCATAATAACTTCCACACGAAAAACAACAGGTACCTTCCGTTTGCCAGGTTGCTTGAAAGGGATGGATACAGAACTGAAGCGTACACCGGGGCGTTCGAGGCAGACAAGCTTGAGAATGCACGCATACTGGTTATATCCAATGCACTGAGTGAAACAAATGCCACAAGATGGTATAAGCCGGTACTGCCTGCGTTCACTCCGGAAGAGACCGGGGCAGTAAGGCAATGGGTGAATAACGGAGGGTCGCTCTTTCTGATAGCAGATCATATGCCGATGGGAGGCGGAGCAGCTCCGCTGGCAGAGGTATTCGGTTTCGGCTTCACCGACGGGTTTGCAACTGAGACGTTCAGACCTGGAGCGATAACTTTCAAACGAGCCACCGGTTCCCTGTCTGATAATATTATCACTGACGGACGTAACCCGTCGGAGAAGGTAAACACCATTGTCTCATTTACCGGACAGGCTTTCACAATACCTGATGATGCCACCTCCATCCTTTCCTTCGATGACAGTTACACAATGCTTCTCCCCGACACTGCCTGGGTCTTTAACCAGGATACACCGACCATCAACATCGGGGGCTGGTCGCAGGCTGCCTTCAAAAAGTATGGCAAGGGCAGAGTGGTTGTTGCAGGTGAAGCTGCCATGTTCACAGCCCAGCTGGCAGGCCCGCAGAAATTTCCTGTCGGTCTGAACTCTCCCGAAGCGAAAGAGAATTATCAGCTGCTTCTGAATATCATACACTGGCTCGACAGATTGATGGAGTAATGCCACAGGTTGGTAAAATATTAATAATCACTGGTATAATTCTGGTAATTGCTGGGGTGGTTATTTATTTTGCCGGTAACAGATTTGGCTGGTTCGGCCATCTTCCGGGCGATATCAGGATAGAGAAAGAAAATATGAGAATATATTTCCCGATAACAACAATGCTTCTTCTGAGCATAGTGGCATCAGTCATTATCTGGCTTGTAAAGAAGATATTTTAACTTTACACTGAAAGACCGTTTCCATAAAAATCCTCAAAATAACGAACATGAAAAATCTGATTGTGATTAAGAAAACGCTCTTTTTAAATGCCCTTCTGTTATTGCTTTTGCCTGCCATAACGTTGAAAGCTCAAGATGTGGACGTTACTATCACCGGGATCAGGTCGGAGAAGGGACAGATTGTCATCGGCGTCTTCAAAGACAGTGAAAGCTATCAGAAAGAGGAACCATTCGTGAGTAAGACCTTTAAAAAGAATGTCAGTCCGGATGGCGGGATGAAAGTTAAGTTCAGCCTTGAACCCGGAGTCTACGGACTGTGTCTGCTGGATGACGAGAATGGTGATGGAATAATGAAATATAATTTCATGAAGATGCCGAAGGAAGGTTTTGGGTTCTCGGATTATTATTTTACAGGTGTCAAGAAACCAAAATTCGACTTGTTCAAATTCACCCTTGCCAAGGGCCAGCAGAAGAGTATTAAGATCAGGGTGAGGTACATACTGTGATTTGCGATTTGCGATTTGCGACTGTGTCCTCCGAAGCCTTGGCGAAGGAGGATATGCGATTTGCGATTTGCGATTTGCGATTTGCGATTTGCGAATTGCGAATTGCGAATAACTGATAACCTAAAACCGACAACAAACCTTCGGCTTTTGACTTTCGACTTTAGACTTTAGACTTTCGACTTTCGACTTTAGACTTCGGAATAGACCTTAGTGGCCACGGCTTTCGCAAAATCATTGATCTGCCGCCGTATATCCATTTTTGAACGGATGGCTGAATCACTCGATTTCCAGACAATTCTGCCCAGTGTCTGAACCAGGATATCAATATCTGATTCGACGTTGCCTATGCCGATACTCACCCGTGCGACGCCAGGAAAGCTTAACCAGGGAAAGAAGGTCCCAATCACACGCATGACCCATTCAAAACTGCGGGGTACGCCGACAAGGTGCTGGACCAGTATATGAGCACAATGACAGCCGCACCGTATTCCTATCCCACCCTGCTCAGCCAGCTCCCTGGCTACCCGTGTCGATATCATGCCCTTAAGTGTAAATGGAATGACACCAACCTTTTGAGCAAACTGCGGTGAGTTCGGGTCACTGATGCCGTAGATGGTCAAACCGGGTATCTGTGCCAGTCCGCGAAGCGCATGTGCAGTAAGAGCCTGTTCGTCCTTTATTATCAGATCCATACCTATCCGCCGCAAAAGCACTATGGCCTTGCCCAGTGCAGCTATGCCACCTGTATTTTCTTCGCCTGATGACCGTATGAGATCCATCGTGGCGGAACTAAAATCAAGCATATCTTTTCCGGCCAGAAGCACCCCGACACCGAAGGGAGCGTACAGCTTGTGAGCAGAAAAAGCGAGGAAGTCAATTCCCCATTCCTCCATGTCTACCTTCCTGTGAGCGACCAGCTGTGCACCGTCGACAAGCATTCGTGCACCAAACTCATGAACGATCCTGCTAACAGCAGCCAGGTCGTTGACAACCCCCAGAACATTGGAGGCGCCGGACATAGCCACCAGTTTTATACGTTTCTTTCCGTACCTGCCCTCAACGTTATATCCGGAGAGGATAGCCGAGAGCTGTTTCAGGTCGACAAAACCATCATGATCAATTGACAGTCTCAACAGAGGCGAGTGTGAGACAGTGCGCCAGGGGAGATCATTGGATGAGTGTTCAAGCAGTGTGGTAAGTACAACAGGTTCTGTTTCCGGTTCAGTATGATTGCGCAGGCTTTCGGCTGCCAGGTTGATGGCTTCCGTGGTATTGGCAGTAAAGATAATATCATAGTCGCTGACCGGCGCACCGAGGAACCCGGCGACAAGGGATCTGACCTCATCAATAATCTCCTTCTGAACGGTGGAGGACTGGCGCCAGGTCCGGCGGACAGCTTCCCATACTGGCATGAATGTAGGTGTGCTGGCGCTGTTGTCAAGGTGTATATAAGGCCTGGGGCCCAGTGTTGTGGGGATCTTTACATTCCGGCCTATAATGGTTTGTCTGAGCATATTGAGAAGCTCGCGGCCGGAATAATTATCCAGCTCGTCATGATAAAGGATTTCATGGGCAGGCAGATTGCCAGGGGCTTTATTAAGGAAGATATCCTTCCCGTACTGCCGCATCAGGAGCAGCGCTTTGACAAACGCTATGACATTGATGATGGCAGGTGTTCCGGCCTCGAACCTGTCAGGTGCGTCAGCCCATACGATCCATTCAGTGGAGACGATCTTTGTTGTACCTCCGCCGGACTGAAACGGATTGCCTTTTGGCAATGCTCTTTTCTTAACCGCCATCGCCCTAATGCCAAGGGGCAGGCCTGTGTCGCGGCCTGACAAACTAAGATAATTCTTCGGATTCAGCAGCGCCTTCAGAGCTGCTTCTCTTCCCGGGCTGCAGAAGATGACAACATACCTGCTCTTACTAAGGCCAAGGTAATCAAGGACAATATCCCTGGCCTGTTCGTAAAGATATGTCGAGACTATGGAATTGTGCCCGCTTCCGCGGTGAACGTTGGAATAAGTCTCCAGCCCTGCAAGCACCCCACGCTCAAGCTCTGAAAATGGTTCAGGCAGCCCGTCTTCTGATTTTCCGCTCATCATTCAGGTAAGTGAAGTCTGCTTACGATATCCTTAAACCGTGGGTCGTCCCTTAATAATTTAAAATTATAGTCATATCTTATCCAGGGAATAAAATCCTGCCGCATCTTATATGCTTCTTCCAGGAAATGGATGGCTTTATCATTATCATGCAGCGCAGCATAAACCTCGGCAAGCCCCCATGCGTTCCATGAGTTAAAGTTCTTTTCCATTCCGGAAGCAATCTTCAGCGCATTCTCCTTCTGACCTGCCCTGGCATATGCCACACCAAGACCGACAACATAAGAGCTATCGATCGCAAGTCCCTTATTATTGGTTTCGATGGCTTCGGCATACCTGCCCATCTCAGCATATGCTGACCCTTTCACATAATAAGCCATTGTATAGTTAGGATCTATCTGAAGGGTTTTATCTGCTTCGGTAATTGCTTCCTCGTTATTACCCATCCATAAATAGAGCCAGGCCAGATAACCCTGCATCAGCGGATCGGTAGGATCAATCTCAGCGGCAGTCTTCATAGATTTTACTGCTTCATCAAGTTTCCCCGTGAGAGTGAGAAACCATCCATAATGTGCAAAGGCTATCGAGCTGTTATGGTTCAGTTCCATAGCACGTTTCAGATGATACCCGGCTTTGGCAAAATCCCAATCGGTGTAAAGGTATCTTGTTGCAAGGACGACATGGGCATCAGCGAGAGTCGAATCGAGCTCAAGCGCCTTTATGGCATATGCCTTAGCCCTGCTGGCGGCCTCCGCTCCTATTCCCGCGGCATGTCCGCCTTCGGTGTACCCGATGGCAAGTTTAAGGTAAGGAAGAGGATTGGCAGGATCAATGGCTATGGCATCATTAAGGTATTTGACTCCGAGTTGGAATCCTTCAGGCGTCAGCTGGCTCATATAATATTCACCACGGGCACAATCTTTGAGAAGCTCAGGATCAACAGTCTTTTTCCCGGAGATAAGCGCCTCCTCCTCAGTTGAAGGTTTGACTTTCAATCCGTCTAGGATATGGTTCAATATTTCCGGATACATGCCTGCAAGCTCCTTCCAGGGGAGGCTGTATGAAGAACTCCAGACGTACCTCTCTTCCGGAAATGCTTCGACAAGCCGTATTTCGACACGAAGATTATCTTCAGTGCCCTTGACCGATGATTCAACTATATGGTTGACGCTAAGCTTCCTGGCTATCTGTTTTACTGATTCTTCACTGTTTCCGAACTGCATTGTCGACTGTTTGGGTCTTACAATCAGACTGCCTATGGCATTCAACGGACCTATTATATCATCCTGAATTGTCAGGGGGATCCATGCCAGGTCAGGATTTCCGGTGAGGTTGGTGACAGGCAGGATGGCTATCGCTTCTCTTTCAGCGCCTTCTTTGCTTTCGGACTTCGATTTATTGAGCCAGCCCGGATAGATGAACAACAGGATCGCCAGTAAGGCCGCTGCCAGCAAGGGCAGGACAATGGTCGCTGACCAGACAGATTTGTTCAGTGCAGGTCCCTGGTGTACAAACGGCTTCCGAACTCCCGGGTGATCAGTCTGCTCTCTTGTCTGATAGGTTCTGGTTGCCCTTTTCTTTTCATCAGGGTGGAGGCTGTAGATTATCTCCTTTACAGTATTGGCCACCTTGTTGATCTGATCGCGATAAAAAGTCCTGTTAAGGTTCTTATCAGGGTTGTCAGACGGGGTAAGGGGGCGGTTCACCCCAGAGGCACTGTAGATGAAGTCGATGGAGCGCAGCCTGCCTCCTGTCTCTTTTTCAATCAGCTCGGTATCTGATGGATCAAGATCATGTATCCTGACAGGGATGATCCTGCTGCAGACATTGCCGCTTGCCAGTTTAATGTCCCTGCCCAGCTGATCTTCGGCTGCCAGCCTGTTGAATGCGACAAACTCGTTTTGCCAGGCAAAGCTTTTGGGATCACAGTATGTCTGCGATATTACCGGAATAAAAATCAGTGATTTAAGCTTTGTCTCAAGGCTTTTATCCACATTAT
The DNA here is from genome assembly GCA_963849945.1 of uncultured Bacteroidales bacterium. GTDB lineage: Bacteria > Bacteroidota > Bacteroidia > Bacteroidales > VadinHA17 > SR-FBR-E99. Next base: position 18,808 of record CAWKJD010000008.1, read on the forward strand.
GGATCTCGAGCAGCCCGTCAGATGGATTTTCATCAAAATAGATGGAGACATCTTCCTTGAAAGTTGCGTCAAGTTCTCTTTTAAGATTATCGACAAACTCAGTGACCCAGCCGTCATACTTGTTATCTTTCTGACGATAACTGATGAAGATGTCATACTCGTAACCAGGAATAATGCTTGACATGGTAATATATTTATTTAAAGAACTTTCCCGTACCGCATGAATATCAATCAAATTTATGCTTTAAATGAATGAAAGTCAAGTCGGGGAAGGATTCAATATTCAGCCTGGCACGCGGGGCTTACCCGATAACGTTAATTTCTCACTGGTTTAATACCGCATTTCCTTCCTTGTAATAAGCGGAGTTCAGTATAACGAACAGCATCATAATTTCATTTGCAATTGCCTGGATAAAAATACGTTCCTCATTGCTGATACTTTCTACGGGTAAAATTGCACCAACAAGTATGTTGAAGTTTTGCGGATTTGAAATCACAACAGAAAAAGGGGGGCACGATTGTTTTTCAATTATCATTTTATTGCTGATATGAGGATAATCAAAAGAGGAATCATGTCTTGTTTCAAATTGCTCAATAATAGTTTTATGGCTTTTGATGTCTATTATTCTGAACAGAACCCAGTTAGCATCTGAAATTCCAAAAACGCGTTCACCAAAAAAGTAAAGTGATCTTTTAAAGTCATTTCTGGTTTCAGGCAACTTGTCGTATTTATTAAAAATCAGTTTAATCTGCTGGAGCTGCACATTTATCTGACCGATATACTTAAATGAGTCATCGAGTTTTTCGAGGGCTGACTTCTTCTCATCATTGATTTTATCAATCTGCTCCTTTTGCCTGGATACTTCATTTTTGTACAGATTATAGATCACGACACTCAGAATAAACAAAATGCAAAGAAGGATCCCCTCGAAAATATCTTCATTAATTATCAGTTTTTCTGTTAACTGTAAAGGTCCCCTGATCACCAGCGGAGTCAATATAATTACAGAAAACAGAAGCAGATTGACCAGCAGGTAAAGGTTTCGAAGAGAGCCGGATTGAAAATCTATTTTTTTCATACGGAAGGGATAATTTAACTGCAATCAGTAAGTCTCCAACAGTTATTTTCTTTAAGGAACAGAAGGACTTATAAACATTCGTGTAAATGCACCACCGGGCTTCTACGTAAGGATGGAAGATAAATCCTGTCAGAACCTGGTCAAAACCTCTTTGACCGCATCTTTGTGGACCATAAAGTCCATCATCTTAAGTTTGACATAATCTTCTGAAAAGAAGTAGTAGCCAAACTCTTTTGCCTTTTCGTCGTTATTACGCGAACCCGAGCCGGAATCCTTGACGAGGTACCAGTCTTTGCCATCCTTTTCAAGATAGCCGACGATATGCAGGCCATGATCATCTGTTGTCGTCCTGTTATCAAAACGGAACTGGCGGGCGTCATCGTTGATATATGCTGACGGTATATCAAAGTCAGGGACTACGGCACACTGCGTATAACGATCAAAGCCGGGTTCAGAGACATCACCTCCGATGCTGATGGTGTAACCCTGCCGCAGAACGCTTTTTAGTGTTGACATGAAGACATCAAGCGGAACATTATAATACACAGCGCTATGCCACCAGTTGTCAGGCACCTCATATTCAACCTGTTTGTAGAACGGCTGCTGGGTATAGGAGAGAATATCCACATAATTGGCCGGGTTGATCTTTACAACCTCTTTAAGGTACTGTATTGGTGTCATTTTCTTTCCGTCCACAACGACTTCGGAGGGCGGCACTCCCATGTAATGATTCATAATCGATTTTACAGTTGACACAGCAACATCTTCATCCCATGATGAGGTTTTCTTCAGGGATTTAAGGTATTGCTTCATTTCCTTCAGCATATCATCATGGTTATGATACTTGCGGCCTTCAATAAGGCCTGTATAGGCTTCTTCCGGGACTATCCCATATTTTGACCACATGCGCAGTACGGCATTGCCTTCAGAACCCTCATCAAAGGCTGATTCTCCCCTCGTATTTATGTACTCCTTCGCTTTTTCGACAAACTCCCAGTAAACAGTGTACATCTCCGAGAGCTTGAGCTGTACCTTGTTAATGCGCCAGGCTTCCGACTCAAGGAATGATGTGGTGCTGAAGGACCAGCAGGTGCTTGTATTACCCTGTGATACAGGTGTATTATGCCACTGGATGTTTTTATACAGGTCCATTTTATTTGGCAGGGATACTCCAGACAGGTCTACGGCAAAAATCTTCCGGGTTTTTTCCGGCTCCATTTTTTCTTTCACGTTCCTGTCGTCTTTCAGGATCGAATTCTGAAAAAATCCCGGTTTCAGCTCCCTGAATACCGCTTTGTCTTTGTTCTGCCCTGACAGGCTTACTGAAAAAGAGCAAAGTACAATCGCGCTGATTAATGCAATATTTCTTTTCATGGTAGAGATATAAATATTTGAGGTGGAAAGGTAAAGGTTTTTAATGATATATATTTCTGTTTCTTGCCGCTGATTAAAGGACACTAAAATGAATCAAATAAATGTCAAGGTCTGAGGTCTGAAGGTCAGGTCATCATCAAAATCTCAGACCCTCGGACTTCCGACCCTGGCACCAGGCACAGCGAAAGGTTTTATTATTAACTTTAGCTCATTGACAAAGCAATGAATGTAAAAGAGATACAGTCGAAGACAATCCTTTCTGCATCAAAGATTTATGACTATGTTATAAATCCTTATGTGGGATGCCAGCATGGCTGTTCGTATTGCTATGCCCGCTATATTAAGAAATTCAGCGGCCATCTTGAGCCGTGGGGACTGTTTGTGGATGTAAAAATAAATGCTGCCGAGCTGTTAAAGGCTGAGATAAAAAAGAAAAAACGAGGCAGAGTATGGGTAAGCGGCTTATCTGATCCTTACCAGCCCCTGGAGGCTAAATATGAGCTGACGAGGCAATGCCTGGAGATACTGGCAAGTAACGGCTGGCCTGTGACAATACAGACACGCTCCCCGCTGGTGTTAAGGGATCTGGATATTCTTAAAGGAGCAAAGGATCTGGAAGCAGGTATGTCAGTCACCACGGCAGACGATAAGATCAGGATGCTTTTTGAACCATATGCCACATCTGTAAAGGAACGGCTTGACACGCTGGCCGAATTGCACCGGTCAGGCATCAGAACATATGCAATGATAGCCCCGTTGCTTCCCGGAGCTGAAGCTCTGGTTGCAGCGTTGGATGGCAAGGTTGACCATATCATCATCGACCGCATGAATTACCATCATGCCGACTGGATCTACAGGAAAAACAGGATGGAGGATAAACTGGGTGATGATTATTTCCGGCAGGCCGGCAGGGAGATTGCTGAGGGCTGCAGAAGATCAGGGATTTCGTGTAATGTGGTTTACTAAATAAATAATCTTTAAGGATTCTGACCAGAAACCCGGACCTGCGCCGGAGGATTATCAAATGAAGAGGAGTTTAGTATATCCGTTTATTGTAATGCTGATATCATTCTATGGCATATCCGGCAATGCATTCACTCAACCTTATTATGTAGCCCTGAACGGTTCTGACAGTAACATCGGTACCATCGGAAGCCCTTTTCTTACCATTGAAAAAGCGGTGAGCAGGGTTCAGCCCGGACAGACGATATATGTCAGAGGCGGGACATATAACCTGACAGCGGCCATCGTGATAACAAAAAGCGGAGCAGAAAACTCTGTAATTACCCTGGCCGGATATCCCGGTGAAAGGCCCATTCTCAACTTCTCAGGACAGGTTTTGGGAGGCAGCAACAGGGGCATTAACCTGACAGGAAGCTACTGGCATTTTCTCGGCATAGACATTACAGGCGCCGGCGATAACGGCATGAGAATAGAAGGTGGAAGCTATAACACTATCGAAAACTGCGCTTTTTACAGGAACCGCGACAGCGGTCTCCAGCTCGACAGCGGAGCCTCGAACAACAGAGTCCTCAACTGCGATTCATATTTTAACGCAGACCCCACTGATTACGGCGACGCTGATGGCTTCTCACCTAAACTGACCGTGGGAAGCGGTAATTATTTCTATGGATGCAGGGCCTGGAAGAACTGTGACGACGGATGGGACGGGTACCTGAGGGGAGCAGATGACGTCAGCACAACATTGGAGAACTGCTGGTCTTTTGAAAACGGTTACCTGGAAGACGGCACAGATCCCGGCGCTCAGGCCAACGGCAACGGTTTTAAGATGGGCGGAAGCGATGACAAGACCCTGATGCATAATTTTACCCTTAAGAACTGCCTCGCCTTTAAAAACAAGGCCAAGGGATTTGACCAGAACAACAACAAGGGATCGATGATCTTATACAATTGTACCGGACATAACAACCTCGTGGCCGACTACAGGATAACACAGGTACTGGCAACGGGGAAAGAACTTGTGGTTAAAAACTGTGCCGAGCTGGGGACGAAGGTGGAGATTGGCTCTTTTGCCATACAGGAGAAAAACAGCTGGCTTCCACCTTTTGTGGTCACAACCGATGACTTCAGAAGCACAGACGCCACGGCTGCATACGGTCCCAGGAAGGAAGACGGCAGCCTGCCTCATATTGAATACCTTCACCTTGCGCCTGGAAGCGATCTTATCGATGCCGGAGTGAATGTAGGACTGCCTTTCATGGGTACTGCTCCTGACCTGGGCTGCTTTGAGACAGGACTTACCGGAGTATCTGACCTAAAGGCTCCCGGAGAGGTCATCTGCTATCCCAATCCGATAAGTGACAGAGGATTTCTTCAGTTCACCCTCGACAGGGGCGGCAGGTGTGAGATTTGGTTATTTGATGTCACAGGCAAACACGTGAAGACCCTTGCGGATGAGATCCTGGGGCCCGGAGGGCAGCATGTCGGCATAGACTTGTCAGGTGTGAGAAATGGCTTGTATATCTGCCAGATCAGGATAAATCAGGCGCCATTGTATGTCACCAGGATTGTCAAGGCGGATTAGGGCAGGTAGACCCATTTTTCTTGCACTTGACTTAATACAGGATTTTTTTTAAATTTGATGTACCTAAGCAGGGAAAAATACCGCTCATCAACCTGGTCCAACAGCAACAGAAGAAATCGTACTTAAAACTTATAATCGGAGGTTATTATTATGAAAACAAGAAGTTCCTTTTCAGGATTGATCTTTTTTATCATCATTGTCATTGGCGGAATCTTTGCATATATGAATTATCATGCACAGAACGTGACAGGAGCGCTATGGATCGGAGTGTTCACTTTCGCGGTGGCCCTTATAGTATCAGGCGCAATAAAGATTGCCGATCAGTGGGAGAAAGCAGTGGTGCTGCGTTTGGGAAAGTTCCAGGCACTCAAGGGACCGGGACTGTTTTTCATTATACCGATAGTTGATACAGTGGCCTACTGGATTGACCTGAGGGTAATAAACACAACTTTTACAGCGGAAAAGACTCTTACAAAGGATACTGTACCTGTTGATGTGGATGCAGTGCTGTTCTGGAAAGTTATTGACGCCAAGAAAGCAGCCCTTGAAATAGCCGATTACAAAAGCGCAATCAACTGGGCCTCACAGACAGCCCTGCGTGATGTCATCGGCAAGACAATGCTTTCAGAGATGCTGGAGGGCCGGGACAAAATGAGTGCCATCCTTCAGAAGATAATTGATGAGCGCACCGAACCCTGGGGCGTTAATGTAATCTCGGTGGAAGTCAAGGATGTCAATATCCCTTCAGCCCTGCAGGATGCAATGTCGATGCAGGCCCAGGCCGAGAGAGAGCGCCAGGCAAGGGTGATCCTGGGTGATTCTGAACGGCAGGTGGCAGAAAAGTTCGGAGAGGCTGCCAAGACTTATCATGACGATCCTGTTGCCCTTCACCTGAGGGCTATGAATATGCTTTACGAGGGACTGAAGACCAACTCCACGATAGTTATCGTTCCGAGCACAGCTCTCGAGACGATGCAGCTTGGCGGACTGGCAGGCATGACAGCCCTGACAATGAATATCAAAAAGGAAGAAGACAAGAAAAAGGTCTGAATCATCAAATAAGCTGTTGTGAGAAAACATATATCAATGGTCCTGACATTAACGGTAACCTTAATGTCAGGAATCATTAATATTAACGCACAGGGTGATACTTCTACTGCATTTCCGGTGACGGTCACCGGAAATGCAGTCCGGCCTGCCGGGCCAGGGTGGACTGACAACGCGGTGTTCTACCAGATCTACCCTCAGACATTTTACGACTCCAACGGAGACGGCGTCGGCGACCTGCAGGGTATCATAGAAAAGCTGGATTACGTGAAGAGCCTGGGTGTCAGCGCAATATGGCTGAATCCATTTTATGAATCGCCATTCCGTGATGCAGGTTACGATGTGTCCGACTTTTACAAAGTCGCGCCACGCTACGGAACCAATGATGATGCCAGGAGGCTGTTCGACGAGGTCCATAAGAGAGGGATGCATATCCTCATAGATTATGTCCCCAGCTATACAAGTATTGATCATCCCTGGTTCAAAGCATCATGCGATCCGAAAACGAATAAATATACCAACTGGTATGTATGGACCGGATCGACGTGGTTCCCCGGTATGGATAAATACCGATCTAACTTCATCCAGGGATACTGTGAACGCGACGGTATGTTCATGAATAACTTCTTCTGGCATCAGCCTGCACTCAATTATGGTTATGCACATCCCGACCCGCAGCAGCCATGGCAGCTACCTGTTGATCACCCTGATGTCATGGCAATGAAGGCAGAGATGCAAAATGTGATGCGTTTCTGGCTTGACCTGGGATGCGACGGATTCAGAGCCGATATGGCAGGCTCCCTCGTGAAGAATGATGACGGATCAGAGACCAGTAAATACTGGAAGTCAGTACGTGAATTCCTCGACAGGGAGTTCCCGGGTACTTTCATGATAGCCGAATGGTCATATCCCAAGGATGCCGTAAGAGGTGGCTTTAACGCTGATTTCTTTCATTGGTTCAGCGGCTATGATGACCTGTTCCAGAAAGAACATTTCCGCAATCAAAGCAACAACGGACACAGCTTTTTCGATGCTGAAGGGAAAGGAGACATTACGCACTTCCTGGAGGTTTACATGGATCAGTATAAGGACAGCAGGGACCTGGGTTATATCTCGGTGCCTGTCGGTAACCACGATCTCGAAAGGATAAAGAATCATGGCAGGACCGACCAGGATATGAAGGTCATTTTTGCATTCATGCTTACGATGCCGGGGACTCCTTTTATTTATTACGGTGATGAGATAGGGATGAAGCAGCTGTATAACCTTCCTTACACTGAGGGCAGTTATATGGGTCGTGCTGGTGATCGCACGCCGATGCAGTGGAACAATTCGGTCAACAAAGGATTCTCTTCCGCTGATCCGGACAAGTTGTACAGGGCTGTCGACGGATCGGATGACGCACCTGATGTGGCTGCCATGGAGCAGGATCCCGCTTCATTACTGAACAGGGTGAAGGAACTTATAACGATACGCAATACAGAGCCTGCCTTGGCTGCTTATGCTGAGTTTGTACCGGTGTATGCCGAAAAGGAGAAATATCCTTTTGTGTATATCAGGGCGAATGGAAAGGAGAGGCTCCTTGTGGTGGTTAATCCTGCCGGCAGGGATGAGACAGCAACATTTGCTTTAAACTACAAACCAAAAAAACCTAAGTTAATCGCAGGAGAAGGAGTGGCATCGGTAAAGGACAACGTGGTGACATTAAATATGAAAGGTGTCTCGTATGCCATTTTCAGGATGAATGAGGGGAAATGAACAATAGAACAACAGAACAATAGAACAATAGAACAACAGAAGTCAGAACCGTAACTTAATCCAGACAGTAAGAGAATAGAAAGTAGAGCGTAGAGATTTTCTTAACTTTAGGGAAATATTTTTGCGATGTTTATTGATTACTACAAGGTTTTAGGCGTTGGCAAGAATGCGACGGAAAATGAGATTAAAAGCGCCTACCGGAAGATGGCAAGGAAACTGCATCCTGATCTTAATCCGAATGATAAAGATGCAAAGCGGAAATTCCAGGAGATCAACGAAGCAAATGAGGTACTGAGCAATGCCGAAAAGAGAAAGAAATACGATCAGTACGGTGAAAACTGGAAACATGCTGAAGAGTTTAAAAATGCAGGTCAGTACCAGGAGCAGCCTTCAGGTCCCGACGGACAGACTTTCACATGGAGCCAGGGCGATGGGGAGTTTTCTGATTTCTTTAAGTCATTGTTCGGCAACCTGGGAAGAACAGGCAGAAGCAGACAGGTAAAATACAGGGGTGAAGACTATACCGCAGAGCTGCATCTTGACCTTATGGATGCCTGTGAAACACATCAGCAGACCCTGACAGTGAACGGTGAAAAAATAAGGATCACAATACCAGCAGGGATTGAGAACGATCAGACAATCAAGATTGCAGGACACGGAGGGAAGGGTAAGAACGGAGGGCCAAACGGTGACCTGTATATTACATTCAGGATAGCCGGTCATCCGGACTTCAGGCGCTCCGGAAATAATCTCTATACTACGGTTGACCTTGATCTTTACACTGCGGTACTTGGCGGAGAAATAACTGTCAGTACACTGAACGGGAAAGTGAAGCTGAAGATCAGGCCAGAAACACAAAACGGCACCAAAGTTAAACTAAAGGGAAAGGGATTTCCAGTCTATAAGAGTAAGGGAGAATACGGAGATCTGTACATAACCTTTATGGTTAAGATCCCTGTTAACCTTTCCGCAAAACAGAGAGAATTGTTTTCTGAACTGTCTAAATCTCAAAATTAACGGCGATGGATAACGAAAATATGATATCAGTTGTTGAGTTCTGTGAATGTCATCATATTGAAATGTCATTCATCGATTCTCTTGAGGAGACAGGTCTGATTGAGATTGAAACCGTGGAAGAAACGCCATATATTCAGGAAAGCCACCTGTACGATCTCGAAAGGATCGTCCGCCTTTATTATGACCTGGACATTAACCCTGAGGGCATTGATGCGGTAATCAATCTCCTGAAACGCATGGACGAAATGCAGCATGAGATCACTCTCCTGAAGAACAGGCTAAGGTTATATGAGGAGCCTGAAAGGTGAGAGAGAAAAGTAAACACTTCAGGACTTTCTCAGGATTTCTGATGCCCTGTGCCAGTCGTCTGCCGGAGTGCCATATTCGCCGCGACTGATCCGCTGGTTGTATAATTCATACGCTTTCCTGCTTATCTCTTCGTCTGTCGGTTCAGTCTTTTTAGCGGAAACTTTTCCGCTCCTCACTGCTGTAACTTTTGTTGCAGTGCTCCCCTTTGCCGTTCTGACAGTCTTAGGGGTTTTCGTTGCCCTGCTGCTTGTTTTTGCTTCTGACTTTTTCATCACTTCCAGTTTTAATGTTCACAAAAGAGCATGTTTGATACTTCAAATTTACATCAATTATTTATTTGTTACCCCGTAAAATATGCCGACCCGGGAAATGACGATGAAAGTGCGCCGGGCAGGAAAAGCATGATCAATCCATGGCACAAAGCCTGAATGACTGTCCACTAAAAACGACACCAGCTACGTCAGTCACCAGGCCTGAGTATCAGAGTATATTTTGCACCAACCCTGAGATTACTATTCTTTCAGGAGTTTTCATACTTAACTTCAGGTATCTTCCTAAAAGTTAAGAAATTCCTGTGACATGTAAAAATAAAAAAACAGGCAATAGAAAGTGTCTGGTCTGTTTTAACTTTATAGACTTTATAGACTTTGGACTTTCAGACCTCAGACCTCTGACCTCAGCAGCGCAACTCTTACGCCCAATTGCCTCTGATGCTCTTCATCGCTGGTTTTCGGGTCTTTCATCTGCCGGAAGGTGGCACATGGCAGCTCGGCACACTGACCGCAGTCCTTAAGACCCTTCCGATTGACTGAGCAGTCATACAAAGGACAGACCTTCGACGGCATCATGTCAACAGCCCAGAAAGTGGAGCCTTTGACCATATGGCACCCGGTGCAGGTTTTGTTGAAAAACTCGCATTCATCACATTTCAGTCCGCATGCAGATAGTATCATGGCAGTATGGTTTGGATGCAAGTTACAAAATTCCCGAAGATAGACTTCGCTGAGCTGCTGAGCTCCCTGTATAAGAGATTAAAAATCGTTAATCCCTGTTCGATATTCCTTTTCTCATTAGTATATTGCTAATTGAAAAGATAATTCATTATGAAAAAGCAGCTTCTTGCCCTGATCCTGGTCATTTGTATAATTCCTGCAGCAGCTCAACAGCTTACCGGTAATTTTCAGTTTGCTCTGGTGTCAGACACACACATCGGCAGTGAGGATGCTGATGAGGATCTCGTACGTACAGTAAATGACATCAATGCGGATAACTCGCTGGCTTTTGTGATAATATCCGGCGATGTGACCGAGTTCGGCTCTGATAAGGAGCTGCTGCTGGCAAAAAAGATCCTTGACGGATTGAACAAACCATGGTATATCATTCCCGGTAACCATGACACCAAATGGTCGGAGAGCGGAGGCAACAGTTTCCGCAGTATCTTCGGAGCAGAGACCTTTGCATACCGCCACAACGGGTATCTTTTCATTGGTACCAACTCCGGTCCCAATATGCGCATGGGTCCCGGACAGGTGCCACGAGAGAATATCGTATGGCTGGATTCTTTGCTTAGCGTGCCACAGAACAGCAAGATGAAAATCATCTCCATCAATCATTATCCTCTTGACAATGGCCTCAATAACTGGTACGAGCTTATTGACAGGCTGAAAAGAACTGACGTACGGTTAGCCCTGTGTGGCCATGGCCACTCAAACAGAGTGCTGGACTTTGAAGGGATACCGGCTCTGATGGCTCGCTCGAACCTTCATGCCAAAGATACGGTTGGAGGGTATAACATCATCCGCTTCTACGGTGATACTATGCTTACAGCAGCAGTGAGAATGCCCGGGGTAACGACGCTGCCATCATGGACTTCGATGAAGATTGCCAGGCATGATTACAGCAATGATACAACCACCTATCCCCGTCCCGATTTCTCGGTGAACAGGAAATACCCCGAAGTAAAGGAGTTATGGAGAGTGCAGGAGAAGAGTGACATAGGCTCAGGGTCAGTAATTGCAGGAAGGCTTCTTATAACAACAGGCACAGACGGTTATATCAAGGCTCTGGACCTGGAAACCGGACTTCAGAGATGGCATTTTGCCACAGGAGCAAAGATATACAGCACTCCGTCAGCCGCTAAGCAAGATAGTGATCGTTGCTGCCACCGACGGCAAGGTGTATGCGCTGAAGCTAAGATCAGGAAAAAAGATATGGAGCTTCGACTCAAAGCAGCCAATGGTTGCATCTCCCGTGATTCACGGTGATAAGGTATTCATCTCCGGATCGTATGGCAGATGTTATGCTCTCAACCTGACCAACGGCTCCGTCATATGGAGCAACGATCAGATTGACGGGTTTGTGGAGACCATACCTCTCGTCTATAAGGGTATGCTCATCTTTGGCACATGGGACAATCATTTGTATGCTCTTGATACTGAGACAGGTAAGATAAAGTGGGACTGGTCAACGGGTTACACCAACCGTATGCTCTCACCTGCTGCCTGTGTGCCTGTTGCAGTGAATGACAGGGTATTTGTTGTGGCACCGGACAGGAAGATGGCATGCATCGACGCGCTGACAGGCAATTTGATCTGGCATTCAGACCTCGGAGGGAGCAGTGTCAGGGAGTCGATGGGTATCTCTGCTGACAGCACCCTTGTTTATGCAAAGACGATGGACGGGAAGATCATCTGGGTAAGGACCGACAGCCAGGAAGGAGTAATTAAAGCAACTGCGAATGTCTCCATCGGCTATGACATTGCTCCGGGCGTTATAACAGAGAAGGACGGGGTGATTTTTGTTCCGACCGATAAGGGATTCATTTACGCTGTTGCCAGGGAGGACGGCAGGTTGCTATGGGAACACAGGATCTCATCATGCCTTATCAACCAGATCCTGCCTTCAGGCGGCAACTCGCTGGTATGCACTTCTATGGATGGAGTGGTGACAAGGCTCACATTCACCGTGACAGAGAGCGATGATCTGAAGCAATGGCCTGTCGGATCATCCCCGCAGGAGATAGGGAACCGCATTGCAGAAAAGTTTCTGAATACTCCCCGCTCGAAGATATGGTTATCTCCAGTATGAAGTCACCCCGACGCAGATAACATACCCTAAATCATGCACCTGGCTGGGAGGCTTATGGTTTGCCGGCATAACGGAAAATGCTGATCTTCTTTCCCGTCTGAAGCAAAGGTTTGAACCGCTCTTCGACTCCGAAAAGGCGCTTTTACCACTCTTCAACCATGTTGACAACAATGTCTTCGGGTCTGTTCCTCTTGAGATTTTCCTTCAGACCAGGGAGAATAAATACCTCGACCTGGGGTTGCTCTATGCAGATACGCAATGGAGCGCCCCGGAGACTGCCAGGGACGATGAAAAGGCCTGGCAGAACAGAGGCTACACCTGGCAGACGAGGTTGTGGATTGACGATATGTTTATGATAACAGCGGTGCAGGCCCAGGCTTACCGGGCCACGGGTGACAGAAAGTACATCGACCGTGCAGCGCGGGAGATGGTGCTGTATCTCGACAGCCTCCAGCTCGAAAATGGTCTCTTTTATCACTCACCCAATGCGCATTTCTGCTGGGGCCGCGGCAACGGATGGATGGCAGCAGGGATGGCCGAGATATTACGTTCCATGCCAGCTGATAATCCCGACAGGCCGCGCATAATGGAAGGCTACAGGAAGATGATGGCGGCACTGCTTAAGTACCAGGCTGATGACGGCATGTGGAGGCAGGTGATCGATGACCAGGGCTTCTGGAAAGAGACATCATCAACTGCAATGTTCACCTATGCAATGGTTACAGGAGTGAAAGAGGGATGGCTTGACAAAAAGATCTACGGCAGCGCAGCGCGTAAAGCATGGCTCTCATTGATAACATACATCGATGACGACGACAATCTCAGGGATGTGTGTGAAGGAACGGGCACAAGCAGCAGCCGCGATCACTACATGAACCGTAAACGTATCACCGGAGATCTTCACGGCCAGGCACCGGTGTTGTGGTGCGCAGCCGCGTTGCTGAGATGACTGGTATGAGGTCTAAGAGTCTGAGGGTCTGAGGTCTGAAGGCAGCCGACTGAGGATTGAGGACTGTGGATTGCGGACTGAAAACTGCTTGATCCGGACTAGTAGTATCTTCCCAGATATTTACTTCCTACAATTAATTTTTTCATCTGAAGAGGATCGATGGTATCCTGCTTCCTGTAGAGTATTTTGCCTCCGGGCTCGATAAGCAATGTATATGGAAGGGCACCCTGCCATTCAGGATCAACGGCTTCGATGAGTTCATAGACATTGTCTCTGCTGAAGATATAATTCCTGTTTGAAGCCTGATTTTCCTTAAGTATGCGCAGGGCCTCGGACTTCCTTTCACTTTTGTCGGCACTGATCGTGATAAATTCAAACGGCCGTCCCCTGTACATCCTGTCAATGATGACCAGGTCAGGCATCTCAGCGACGCACGGCCCGCACCACGAGGCCCATATATTTATCAGTCTGACCTTGTCACTATTGTTCTTAATAAGCTCCCTGATACCCTCCGGACCAATCTCCTCAATCGTGACCGGCAACTCTGCCCATTCTTTATAGAGCTTCTTTGTATATTCATTCTTCCACGACCATTTAACGGAACAGCCGAACACTTTTGTGACAGGAGTTGTAACTGGTTGTCCTGACAGGACTTCATCAACAGCTTTCCTCAGATCCTCTCCCCTGCCGGTGCCGGGTTTCTCTGACCCGTCGATACGGCCTGCATAACGCACGATGCGGTCACTGTCAAGGACGAAACAGTGTGGTGTTGCTACAGGACCGTAAGCGAGGGCTGTCTTCTGCTCATCGCCGTCATACAGATAAGGAAAAGGAAATGCCTTTTCCGCAGCCCTCAGTTTCATCTCCTCAAAGCTGTCGCCCATGTCTGAATATCCGAGCTCAGAATAATTCAGTGCATCGACAGAGTTAGGCGATATCATTACAACCTCAACACCTTTTGGCCGGTAGTCGTTTGCTATGGCTATAATGCGATCCTCATAAGCCTGGGCGGTGGGACAGTGATTGCAGCTGAAGATGATGACAAGCACTTTCGCCTTCTCAAAGCTCTTAAGGGTATATGTTTTGCCATCCACTCCCGGCAGGCTGAAGTCAGGGGCGTGCGATCCGGGAGCAAGGGTTTTGACCTCAGGATGGGTCTCCTGTGATCTGAGGGCAGGAGTAATAAGCAGTGTGGAAATGATTAGTAATAAAAGACGATTGGTTTTCATATTGCTTTATTTCACTGTCTTATCCAGCGTCCGTC
>CAWKJD010000009.1:0-12197 GCA_963849945.1 uncultured Bacteroidales bacterium
TCCGCCACCGACCTCAACAAAATCCTCCCCTTGAGTGCAACGAAAGGGAGGGATTTTTTGTTTTCTGACCGAGGCATGCCAGCAATGCTGAGGGAAGAAAGCAAAAAGACCTAAGCCCGCCGGCGGCGGGCGGGGATTTTGTTGCAAAGGCTCCCCCTCTGCGGATCTTGAGCCCCGCGCAGCGGGGCGAATAATCCGATGCCAAATTCAAAAAAATCCCGTGAAATAAAACAGAGACGTTGCATGCAACGTCTCTGGGTGTTTTTAACAAATGAACCGGTAATCCGGTGATTATTTTTTCCCTGGCAACGGTGCAATACCTGCCATGTCACCTATCACATTAACCAGGTCACTGCCGGTCGGAACGACGATCTTCGTATTGGACTGCAGAGATGTCTCCAGCGCCTGCAGCTTTCTTAATATCTGTGCGTTACCTATAAAATACTTTTCGGCCGACTCATTCACCAGCCTGATAAACTCAGCCTCACCCTCAGCCTGCAGTATCTTCGCCTGCTTGGCGCCCTCTGCCTCCTTGATCTTCGCTCTCTTCACACCGTCGGCAACGGTCTCGGCGGCGGAAGCCATATCTATAGCTGCAATCTTCTCATTCTCAGCCTTGACAACCTTGTTCATCGTCTCCTGCACATCCTTCGGCGGATCAATCTGCTTCAGCTCGGTGCGCACGATCTCAATACCCCAACCTTTGGTCTCTGTGTGCAAGGTGTTGTAAAGCTCGGCGTTGATCTTGCCGCGCTCACTGTTGGCCGACTTAAGCGTCATTGTACCTATGATGTTACGAAGCGTGGTACGTGCAAGATTGACAATCTGATACTTGAAGTTGGCTACATTGTATATCGAACCCTTTACGCTTTCCTCATCAGCCTTGACCCGGAAATAAACCTGGGCGTCAACACTGGCGTTCAGGTTGTCATTGGTGATGATTTCCTGCGGTTCAGCATCAACCATCTGCTCGGTAACATTCACAAGATACATTTTGTCAATGACTGGCAGGATCCAGTGGAAACCCGGAACTGCAAAATTGTGATACTTGCCCAGCCTCTCAATAAGGCCTCTCTGTGTGGGCCTCACAATTCTTATTCCCCAGAAGAAAATAAGTACAACGAAGAAAATAATAATTCCATAAAGCATTGCTTAATTCCTTTCATTTAGTTATTAATTGTAATGCTACTAAGATAGGAAAAAGTGTTGAAAAAGCAAGGTGTATGGCGCAGGTAGCCGGCAGTCAGCAATCAACAGGGTTAATCTTTTACCTCGAATAAAAACAGACCACCTCCCCCCTCCTTCGTCGGGGTACTCCTCCTAACCTAGGAGGAGAAATTTTATATTTAAGGATTACTTGCCCCTTGCTCAATACCCTTTGCTCCGGGCCATTATCTCCAGGCACATCCTCGTATTATGATAGGGACATTTCCAGAACCCGGCTTTGTCATCATATGTATTGACGATTCCGTTGGCACGGATGCTCCAGTACCACTCACCGTTTACATGGTCGACTAGATGCGTTTTGATATAATCAAAGGCTTTTACCGCACGATCAAGCCAGATCCGGTCACCGCTCAGCTCCCATGCGTTGATGAACCCCACAACTGCCTCTGCCTGCACCCACCAGTGCCGGTCCCTGTCGATATGCTTTATTGCATCATCCCTTTCGTAGATCAGACTGCCGTCGTCAGCCAGTCCTTCCAGTGCCGCCCCGGCTATCCTGAGTGAGATGTCCTTTACTTTTTCTTCCTCTCCCAGTGCTGCGGCAGCCTCATAAAGCAGCCACGAAGCTTCAATGTCATGACCGTAAGAGACCAGCGTCGACCTGCAGTTCCAGTTCTCGTCAAAGAAGAGATTCAGGTGAGAGGTCACCGGGTCAACGATCTTTTCCGTAAAAACGTGAACCATGTTCCGAAGCTGTTTCTTCACCTTTGCATCCGGCCAGATACGGTACAGGCTGGTATATGCCTCAAGAATATGAAGGTGCGTGTTCATGGTCTTCTTCTCATTCGCATCTTTAGCGCTCAGCCGCAGGTCGGATATCTCGCCCCACTCACGGTCAAAAGCCTCAAGGTAACCGTTCAGCTCATGATCAAAACTGTGTTTTTCAATGAGCTTAAAGAGTTCCACGGCCTTCTCAAGAGACTCCTGATCGCCGGTGGCCATGTGATACCAGCTGAGGGCATAGATAAAGAATGCCAGTGAATAGATCTGTTTCTTTGTCTCCAGCGGCTCTCCGTTGCTTCGCAGGCACCAGTAAGTACCTCCGTATTTGCTGTCAAAAAAGTGACTGAAGATATAGTTCCTTGCCCTTGTGGCCATCTCCAGGTACATGGGATCTTTCACGGTGATATATGCTGCCGAGAAGCTCCAGAGTATGCGGGCATTAAGTATCGCACCTTTGGGTGCACCGGCAATGACATTATTTTTACCGTCAATCCTGCCGTAAAAGCCGCCATCCTTATCGTCAGGCATCCTTTTAATCCAGAAAGGCAGGATATTCCGGTTCAGCTCTTCCAGTGCACCGGCCTTCATCTCAGCCGGCAGATGTTCCGGTATCCGGGTCATTTCTTCAGGTATTCGTTATTACGGGCAATAATCTTATTTATTGCCTTTACTGATTCCGCAGAGCGAAAACCGTCAGGAGGTGTGTTAAGACAGTAATCCGTCAGCTTGTCAATCGTTGAGACTGCGACATGCATACGACTGTCTGAAGATGCATAATAGATATATACCGTACCGTCCTCATCTACTATCCAACCATTGGAGAAGAGGACATTTGAGACATCGCCAATGCGCTCCTCGCCCTCGGGGGCCATGAAATAACCGCCAGGTTCGGCGATAACCACGGAAGGATCCTGCAGGTCAGTCATGTAGAGATAAAGAACATACCGCAATCCTGCCGCACATCCTCTTACACCATGGGCGAGATGAAGCCATCCCTTCGGTGTTCTGACGGGATGCGGCCCCTCTCCGTTCTTAACCTCCTTGATTGTATGGTAATGTCTGAAATTAATGATCTTCTCTTTCTCAGCCTTAACCTCCGCACTCGTCATATCATTTATCAGCACCCATCCTATTCCTCCGCCGCTGCCGGCATCGATGAAACCGTCCTGCGGCCTGGTGTAAAGGGCATATTTGCCATTGATGAATTCTGGATGAAGCACCACATTGCGTTGCTGGCTCGATGAAATAAGATCAGGGAGTCGCTCCCATGTGACCAGGTCGTGCGTGCGCGCTATGCCTGCTGCAGCCACGGCTGAGGAGAGGTCGCCGGGCTGTGCCTTCGGATCTTTTCTTTCTGAACAGAAAACGCCGTATATCCATCCGTCCTCATGCTTCGTGAGCCTCATGTCATAGACATTGATGTCAGGATCAGCGGTCTCAGGCATGGTGATGGGATTATCCCAGAAGCGGAAATTATCTACACCGTTGGGACTTTCTGCAATGGCGAAGAACGACTTTCTGTCGTTGCCCTCGACCCTGGCTACAAGGAGGTATTTGCCATTATGCTTCATGGCTCCGGCATTGAAGGCGGCGTTTATGCCAAAACGCTCCATAAGATGTGGGTTAGTGGCGGGATTCAGATCATAGCGCCATGTCAGAGGCGCATGGGCGCCAGTCAGCACCGGATTCTCATACCGCCAGAAAATACCATTCCCGGGTTCAATTTTTTTGTTCCTCCGTGTGATGAGTTCTTCATGCGCATCAGTCAGCTGCGCAAGGCGGAGTTTAAAATTATTCATATAACCTTATTTGATATAATGATTATTTATAGATATCAAGCTTCGTAAGATCGGCCTGGAACAACGTGCCGGGCAGCTTATAAAAATTAACAAAGTCATCAGCACTGAGCTGCCCCGGATAAGGCGCATAAAAATGATTTGGAATATTATGCGCATTACGCCAGACAAGAACATATGATATCTTATGATCTTTTATCGCCGGCCACAGTGTGTTTGTCCACCATGTGGAATCCGGAATTGATTCATAACCGGCTTCCGTCAGCGCTGCCAGCTTGCCATGCTCTTCTGCAACCCAAGTGATAATATTCAGAACATTGCTTACATTGGTTATGAAAGACCGATTCCCGGCAGCGGGCATTTCGTAATAGTCAAACCCGAGAAGATCGATGTAATCATCTCCCGGGTAACGGTCGAGATATTGTTTCTTGTCAGCTATGTCACCCGAGCTTGAGTAGGCGAACAGTACGTTGTGCACATTCTTTGTCTTGCAGAGGTAATCGACCGTAAACCGCCACAATCCGATGTATTCTTCAGTCGTGCAGAGTTTCTGGCCCCACCAGAACCAGCTCCCGGTATGCTCATGATATGGCCGGAAGATGACCGGTATAGCTACACCTTTCTCATCGGTGAGCGAACTAAAGTATGCTGCAATATTATCGAGCCACTGTTTGAATTTGTCGTGATTCTCTCCGCCAGGCAATACAGAGGCTACAGTTTTCTCTGATGTAACGTCCCATGCATTGCCTCCGGTGAGCGGGTTATCGGCATGCCAGCTGAACGTGATAATTCCTCCGTGGGAGTAAATCTCACGTGCAAAGATTTTCATCTTGTCAAAGGGTACAGCGTCGAGGTTGGCCGTTGCCAGGTGCTCAATATGCCCCAGGTCCATACCATAAACTGCGGGATAATCACCGCACACTCTTTTCACATCTGATTCGCCGTCAGGGTATACCCATCCTTTTCCGTAAGCCAGGTCATCCTGGTGTCCGAACATTATCCCCTGCGATGCAGCAGCCTTCATCCCTGCCAGCAGGTTCACCGTCTCAAGTGTGGCTGAAGGGTCTGCAGGACCGGTTTTTCTCACCTGTCCTGACGCACATCCTGTAAGAAAGATTAGTGTTGCGGTCAACATGATTAATTTTTGCATGACTGAGTTATTTTTTCATAAGTTCATTAAGGTTCCGGTTATATCCGGCAATCAATTCAATGGTAGTATCAGTGTCAAACACTGAATTCAGTCCCTGCTCCTCCTGCGGAGGGTCACCGAGATAGTTATCGCCGGGCTGCCAGTAAATCCGGTCTTTTGCCGGTCTTCCTTCGCCCGAGTAGGCCCAGATGTTACAGCCTGCAAGATGTCCGCGGCCCGCTGCATTTTCAGTGATCCTGTCAAAGGCATTGCGATAGAATTCATCACGGCACAGGGTAGGCTCATCAGGGGTATAGCCGTGCAGATCACGCGGTAATCCGAACTCTTCAAGCACAAGAGGTTTGTTGAGGTGCTCAGCAACCGCAATATGTTCATCCATGTATTTGTTCGTTTTCTCAATGCTTGATGCAAGGGAGCCTTTTATATCCTTCACGTCAAGCCATCCCCAGTTCTTTGGCCAGATATGCATGGTCAGGTAATCGATGTTGGGATCGGCATGAATACGTTCAAACAGGTCCATCTTGTTCTCGCATCCCCATTTACCCTCTGTGCCGGTGGTGACCAGGTGGTTTTTATCAAGCTCCTTCAGCAGGGCTGCCACACGCTTAATCATCGCCTCCATAGCCGGAATATTGGCATCAGAAAAAGCTCTTGGCTCATTGCCTATCTCCCATGTCATTATGACTGGATCTTCTGTATATTTCACCCCGGTGTACCTGTTGGTCCGGCCGAGGATGTACCTGATATGATCTTCAAACATCTTAATGCAGGGTTCACATGAGTTGAACTGTCCCGAGAAGGCCATGAACTGGGGCCATGTGTTAGGCGGGACATTGGGATACGGTATCGGACCGTAACCGTTCCAGTTAAGATACTGTGAATAGCCGCCGGTCCAGTCCCAGCTGTTGTTCAGGTAAAGTATTGCATGCTGTCTCCGTTTCTTCATCTCCGCAAGCAGGAAGTCGAGACCGTCAAGCAGGTCATCATTATAAACGCCGGGCCGCAGCTGCAGGGCCGGAGTTACGCGGAAGGGTTCGCCATCGGGCCCCTCGGCACCTGCAAGCACCCTGATGTTATTGACCCCTATGCTGCTCAGGTGGTCAAGCTCCCGGATAAGCCGTTCCCTGTTGCCATATTTTCCCTGACTGCCCAGGATAGCTCCGTACCAGTAGTTTGTGCCAATAAAATAATAAGGCTTCCCGCTGAGCTGAAAAGAGCCGTCAGCAACTGTGACAAAATCCTGGCCCGGACTGCTTTTACAGCCACCCAGTGAAACCATCAGTAAAAATCCGAACAGAAATATCTTCATTGTATGTTTTGTATGACCCTAATCAAAATTACTCATTCGCCGGTGCTGTTTTATAATACCATTCTTTTAAATCATGATACTTTAATGCCATGATGAGTTCAGATGACAAACAGCAGGCCTCAAAATAATACTATTTTGTCCGATAAATGTGCATATTTCACCCTCTTCAGATGATATCATCCGTATCATCTTCACTATATGCATATTCCATGATATACTAAATGAAACAACAGAGATATAATTTATGCCGATTATATGTAAATTTGTCTTTGTCATCAATCCTGAAGCGCATTCATGCATGATTCAATACTTCGTGAGATAACGCCTCTGACGCAGTCGGACTGCTTCACTTATTTCTACCGGGCAAAGTCTGATTTTGACTTCCCGCTCCATTACCATGACGAAATAGAGCTTAACTTCATAAAGAATGCCCGTGGCACAAAACGCATCGTCGGCGATCATGTCGAGGAGATAGGCGACATCGAGCTTGTTCTTGTCGGACCCGGTCTGCCTCACGGATGGTTCGGCAGCGGCTTCCCCGAAAACCGGATTGAAGAGATCACAATACAATTCCACAAGGACTTTTTTGACGAGAAGTTTTTACAGAAAAACCAGCTGAGCTTTATACGCATCATGCTCGGGAGATCACTCCGCGGTATTCTTTTTTCTGCTGAAACGACAAAACGTCTTGAACCGCGGATTTACGGCCTGGGGAGAAAACAGGGGTTTGATTCGGTTCTTGAGCTGATGAGCATCCTGCATGACCTTTCAATATCCAGAGAATTCCGGATCCTGTCAAATTCAGGCTTCAGTGACACCGAGATCTTTTCATATAACAGCAGACGCATAGAAAAGGTAATGGAGTTCATCCACGCTTCCTTTAACAAACAGATCAACCTCGGTGAAGCCGCAAAGATAGCCAGCATGACAGAGTTTGCCTTCAGCAGGTTCTTTAAGCTCAGGACGGGGATGACGTTCATCGACTGTCTGACAGAGGTGAGGCTTGGCCATGCCTCAAGGATGCTCATCTCAACCACCAAAACAATAGCAGAGATAGCCTATTCATGCGGCTTCAACAACATCTCCAACTTCAACCGCATCTTCAGGAAAAAGAAAGGCTGCACCCCGCACGAGCTGAGAGAAAGCTATGACCAGGGTACCAGGGTCTTTATTTAACCTTCAGGTCAACCGCAGCAGCGGTCAGTCCTTCCGAATAGGCTTTCACATTGATCATGCCCTTTTTCGTGCCGGCCTTTACAACCAGCAGGCATTTTCCATGGAACGCTTTCCGGAAGTCAGCCTTGAACGACTCCATGCTTGTCTGGCAGCCGTTGTCAACACCTGCTATGGTACCATTTCCCTCAACTTTGAACTTAATCAGGTTTTCTGCATAGGGAACCGGAATATTCTCCTTGTCAACAACCGTTACCGTAATGAAGGAAAGGTCTGAACCGTCCGCGGTGATCTCTGATCTGTCAGGTGTAAGAACGATGGCATAAGGCGCACCGGCCGTCATGACACGCTCCCTCATTACCTCCACGCCAGCCTTATAACCAACACCTGTAAGTGTTCCTGCCTCATACTTTACCGGCCACACGAGATGCATCTTCTCTGCAGTTTTCTTCTGTCTGCCAAGGGTATTGCCGTTTATAAAGAGTTCAACCTCATCACAGTTAGTATAAGCCCATACATCCACTACCTGTCCGGGAGTCCAGTTCCAGTGAGGGAAGATATGCAGCACCGGCTTGTTAGTCCATTCGCTCTGATACATGTAAAAAGCATCTTTCGGGAAGCCTGCCAGGTCAATTATGCCGAAATACGAGCTGCGTGCCGGCCACCCGTAGGGTGTCGGTTCTCCCAGATAATCGAAGCCCGTCCATATGTACATTCCTGACAGGAAATCGTACTTTTTGATCAGCTTCCATGAATCCTCATGCGTCGAGCCCCATGGCGCCGAGCAATTATCATAGGCAGAGCAGGTCAGGTCAGGATTGCCATCCCTGAAGGGCTGATCCCACCTTGCAGGCCAGCGCCTTATGACGCTGGAGGGCATATCATAACTGCCTCTTGTAGCCAAAGCGGATGTTGTTTCCGTACCAATGAATTTCTTTCCCGGAAAGACTACCGGAAAATCAGCCCACAGTGAATCATGATAGTTAAATCCTATCAGGTCAAAGGCTCCGGAGGCGATGAGAGGGTTACGAGGAGTAGGATCATTAAATGCTGATGTTATCGGTCTTGTATCATCAAGAGCACGCACAATGCCTGCCAGCTCTTTTGCCATTGGGATGCCCGTCAGGGTTGTATCCCATTGTTCCATTATCTCGTTGCCTATGCTCCAGATAAAAACAGACGGGTGGTTGCGGTCACGCAATACCATGTCTTCGAGATCGCGCCTGTGCCACTCATCATAGTCAAGGCTGTAGTCAAAATCAGTCTTCCTGATTTTCCACATATCAAATGCCTCATCCATGACTATGAAGCCCATGCGGTCACAGAGATCAAGCAGCTCAGGTGCAGGCGGATTATGGGAAGTACGGATACCATTGCACCCCATGTCCTTCAGCAGTTCAAGCTGCCTCTCAAGAGCCCTTGTGTTTATGGCTGCACCAAGGCAGCCCAGGTCATGATGGTTGCACACCCCCAGTATCCTTACATGCTTTCCATTAAGTATGAAGCCCTTCTCGCGGTCAAACGCAAACGAGCGGATACCCGTTGCAGTCTCATACCTGTCGACGACCTTCCCTCCCGACCGGACCTCAGTCACGACGCGGTAAAGGTCAGGCTTCTCAACCGACCATAGAGCTGGATTTTCAAGCGTAACTTCCTGCGTAACGACTGTGACAGTGTCGGTAAGATTTATGCCTGCATTCTTAACCATGGCGACCTTCTGACCGCCGGGACCAATTACCGTGGAGGTAATCGTGACCGGTATCTGATTGCCGGTTCTGTTACGGATAGCGACGCTGATACTTATCTTTGCAGAATCCTGACTGACAACAGGGGTGGTGACGAATGTGCCCCAGTGATCAACTGCAATTTTTTCAGTAGAGACCAGCCATACATTCCTGTAGATTCCTGATCCTGAATACCACCTCGAGTTGGGTTGCTTTGAATTATCAACTTTTACCGCCACGACGTTCATCTCATCGCCGTAGGTCAGGTAGGGTGTCATATCATATCTGAAAGAACTGTAGCCATAAGGCCTTTTGCCCAGGTAATTGCCGTTTATCCACACCTCGCTGTTGCGGTATACACCGTCAAACTCTATGTAAATGAGCTTATCTTTTTTTGAAGGATCGATCTTGAATGTCTTCCGGTACCAGCCTGTTCCGCCCGGAAGGGCTCCGCCGCCTGCACCGGCCGGATTTGATTCACTGAACTCACCTTCGATGGACCAGTCGTGGGGCAGGTCAAGAAGCCGCCAGCCGCTATCGTCAAAATCGCCCTTCCATGAATTATCGCTTCCGGCGAGGGAGAACCTCCACCCGGTATTAAAGCTGTTCCTCTCACGAGGACCAGAGGTAGAGCATGCCAATAGTCCTGTAATGACAAGAACGGCAATTATTATTACCGGCTGAATTGCTGATCTGTGCTTCATCATTGTCATATTTTTGCTTATTTCATCCCGAACTTATTTTTTATCCAGTCCATTTTGGCAAAGTAGAAAGCCTGGGGGAGACCGTGTCCGGCCTGAGGATAAACCAGGTATTTCTTTTCGCTGGTGACATTATTGTATGCGGCGAAATTAATATGCGGCGGGCATACGTCATCCATCAGTCCCACGCCCATGATAAGCGGCGCTCTGATCATCGGGGCGAGGTTCTTTATGTCAAAATAACTTAGTGTATAATAGACTTCATCCCAGGTGACCTTTTTTTCAGTTTCAATGTAGTTTTTGAATTCATTTCCTGGCCATGTCGCCACCTTGAAATAATCACGGAAGTCAGAGAGGAATGGAACCTGCGGAGCACATACCGCTATCCTGTCATTATTGAGTGCTGCCGTTGCAAAGGTAAGGGCGCCACCCTGGCTTGCTCCCTCAACTGCGATACGTGATGCGTCAACCTCCGGTCTTGAACAGAGAAAATCAACTCCCCTGACACAATCCATATAAGCACCCCTGTAAACGTACTTTTCCTTATCTTCAATGTTATTAATGAGGTAGTTCGTGAAACCCACATCATCCTTGCTGTTACCGTGACCGCGAATGTTAAGTCCGAAACCTATAATATCATCACCATAGTTAATATAAGAGGGGATTTCGTTTCCGCCGTAGCCGGGCACCTGCATTATGGCCGGGTAACGTCCCGGTTTGACAGGCACCTGATACCAGCCCCTGATTAGTACGTTACCCAGTGAACGCATCTCAATAAGATAGATATCATGCTTATCAGTGCACAGGCTGTCAATCCTGATCATCTTATACTCCGGGTCAACTGTCTTCAGCTCCGCTTTTGCCCTCTGCCAGAATTCTGCAAAATCAGGCTGCGGGTCAGCCGGTGAAATAATTTTTTCGGGTTCATAACCAAAATTGAATTTAAGCTCCCGGTTGCCCATATTGCCCGCGACAGCGGCTGTAGCCTTATAAAAACCCGGGACAAGACCCTTGAGTTTAAAAGTAAATACTTCCGTGCTGTTTTTATTTATGGTTATCTCCTGGCTTTCGGTTGTGACATCTTCGCCGGCATCAGTGATGATCTTCAGTGAGAGCGTGCCCCTGTATTTCTTTTTGAAATCACTCTTCAATGATACCGGTATCACGACATCAGGTGATCCCTTAATGATAAGGTCAGGTTCAGGGAATGCAGTAGTAAGTTGTATCAGGTCGGGATTACCCCTGTTGGTCAACTCAACCGGACCGCCATTAAGGCCGCCGAAGCCGCCTGCATCATAAACCCTGATCGCTATAGTATTCTTTTTACCCCACTGCACCATGTCAGGAGGAATAATATAGGCACGCGGAGTATCATAGGCCGAAGCATATGATGGGGGAAATGCTCCTGTTGTGCCAACGATATGCCCATTGAAATAAGTAATATCAGCGTCATCAATCTTGCCGAGTCTCAGTATCAGGCCGTCATACTTTTCCGCACTCTTTTTCATTGATTTAGGCACAACAACTTTGACCCTGTACCAGGCATATCCGTCATAATCCAGATGACCCTGGTTCTCCCATGGCGTCAGCGGTGAGATGTCGCTCCACCAGTATTCATTAAACGATGAATCAGCATATTCAGGTTTGTCATCAGGGAGGAACTTCCACTCTGCAGGAAGGATGCTCTGAGAATTTGCTGACAGGCTCATAAACAGAACCATCAGGACTGAAAAGAAAATTTTCTTCATCATTATATCAGGTTTTCAAAGTATTTTTAATATTATAGTTTTATTTACTTATTTATTAGTTATATCAACTAATTTCATAGTTTAACAACTGTTTCTTTACCCGAATATTTAACCACCTGATCGGGAGCAGCATTATAATCAGGTTTCACTGGTTTTTCCTTTGAAACTACGATCACATTAAAGGTGCGGTACTGAAGCATGCCTGAAAATTCTCCCTGTCTGTCACCTATGGTCAGCGTACGGTCAGCTTCGCTGTAGGATAACGGTATCAGGGTATAGGCACCGTTTTCGTAGTTATTGTTTACGCCTTCATCCTCATAAAGGGTAAATGTGCCATCCGTGCCTTTATATACGAATATGGTCAGAGGATCAGCGAGTTTCTCGTCAGTAAACTGTAAATCAGGGCCAATCGGCAGAATTGCGCCCTCCCTGACAAATACAGGTATTGAACTGTACGGGGCATCGGCGTTTATCATTTTTCCTCCGCTGTAGTGCACACCGGTATGAAGGTCATACCATCCGTAAGGAGCAGGCAGATAAACGTTGCGGCTCCTGGCTTTATATTCGGTGACAGGGTTTACCAGAAGAGCCGGTCCGAACATATACTGATCGCCAATATCATTTACCGCACGATCACCGGGGAAAT
>CAWKJD010000010.1:0-82342 GCA_963849945.1 uncultured Bacteroidales bacterium
TATCAAAGGATTAATTACATCCACTCTGTAGCTGAACTCATACCTGAGCATCACTTCGTGCGAGCCGTTACTGTATGATCCTAACTCCCCTAAGTCGAAGTCATAGGAATAGGCAACCTTGAATTGCCTGTTAACTGCAAACTGCAGAAGAGCAGACACGGAACGATTGCTCCTGTATGATGCGCCAATCCACATCCTGTCAAAAAGACTGAAATGTGCATTGATATCATATAAAAGCTTTTCTCCGGACGAATATGTTATCAGGGTGGAAGGAAAGAACTTTGTCCTGGCGCCTAAATCGAACATATAGCCTGTGTTAAATACATAAATGTAATTCCCAGGCTGAACCTTGAGTGAATATTTATTCTTGTCAAAATCGAACTTGTAACCAAGCAGCTTTGGAATAGAGAAACCCGCAAAGTAATTCTTAACAAAATAATATGCCCCGAAGCTAAAATCCGGAACTACAAAGACCTTTGAATCAATCAGATAATACTCATCCCCCGGATCGAGCACCACCAGATCAGACCATGCTGTATTGGTAGTCATTAGTCCTGCACCGAGACCAAGAGAGAGGTGTCCCTCATCGCCTATGTTTATTTTGAAGGAGTAATCAGTCATGAACTGGGTTGACTTTGTCACTCCGATCTTGTCGTTTACAACAGTGAGACCCAGTCCCAGTTTTGACGAGAGAACGGGCGCATCCACTTCCAGAGATATTGTCTGAGGAGCACCTGTAATTCCTGTCCACTGCTTCCGGTAAAAGGCAGCAACACTCAGTCCTCCTCTATTACCGGCGTAAGCCGGGTTGATGGTCAGAGGATTCAGAATATACTGATTCGTTACCGGACTCAACTGTCCTGCAAGGCTTAAAGGCATCAGCAGGAAGATTAGTGATTTGACGATTTTTTTCATTATCTGGTAATTTTATTCTTTCAAGTGCCTTGAGTGCCTAGAGTGCCTGGAGTACTTAGAGTTAGAAACTTTAGGCACTTTAGTGCACTCTCAACTTTAGGCACTTTATTTATCTTCGAACAACAATATAACCGCTCAAAGACTTACCGTTTGCCGACTTCAGAACATAGAAGTAGGTATCGTCGGGAAGGGGATTACTGTTGTAGTCAAGACCTTCCCAGGTGTTGTCATACTCCCTGTTCTCATAGACCTTCAATCCTCTGCGGTCAAAGATCACAAGATGGGTCTTCCCAAGCGTTTCTATTCCACGCAGAACGAAATAATCATTTTTGCCGTCACCATTTGGAGTGATAAGAGTAGGAATAAGCAGGTTATTAACTTTAATGGTGACCATGTCAGTAACCTCGGGACACACTCCATTAGTGACAGCCCACTGAAATACGTTATCTCCCAATCCGAGACCGTTAACTGCAGTTGCCGGTGCCGTGGAATTGAATATTTCCCCGAGACCTGAAACGAGTGACCAAACACCAACTCCTATTTCAGGAATATCAGCATTCAGGTTTGTTCCGAAAGTGTACTCAAGCACCTGGTCAGGACCGGCATACGCCACGGGTAACTGGTCTGCTGTGACCACAACCGGTTTAGTATTATAATACCCGGCTGTGGAAGTTCCTCTGATGTAGTAAGTGCCTTCAGGTGCCGCGGTTGGTGTCGCATAAGCGATAGTCGCAGCGGCATCTGTCCAGTAAGTATAAGTCAGATTTTCATCTGAACCTGCCGTCACTGCCGGGAGGGTCAGGTCTGCGGTCTGGTTGGAACAGATCGTTGCCGGGTTATTGATTACCATATTAGGTATACCCGGCCGGGCATTTATGGTTACTTCAGCCGTTGGCAACGATGTACAACCAGCAGCATTAGTAACGGTAAAGGTATATGTTCCCGGATCCAGTCCCGTGACAGTGCGGGTGGCGCCGCTGGCGTTTATTGTCGCACCGTCAGGATTAATTGTGATAGTCCATAAACCTGACACCGGCAACCCGCTGAGATTAACGCTTCCGGTCGGCACTGTGTAAGTAGGCTGAGTGATAGTACCAACCAATGGTGTTGCTGGGGTTGCCGGTTGTGCAGGTATATTGACATTAGGCGACAGGGATGATGTACACCCTGAAGCATTGGTGACAGAATAATTATATATTCCGGAGCTGAGGCCACCAACAGTATAGCTCTCACCTGAACCGTCAAGAGTATATGTACCAGGGTAGCGTGTGAGTGTCCAGTTGCCCGTGGAAGGCAGTCCCATCATTAAAACACTTCCTGTGGCTATACTGCATGTCGGAGGTGTTATCACGCCAACTATAGGCGTTGAAGGCAAAGCATTTACAGCTGTTGTCACAGCCTCCGAAGGTATACTTTGACATCCGGATGCATTCGTGACACGGACTGTAAAGTTGCCCGAGGTATTAACATTAATACTTGGCGTTGTGGCTCCGTTTGACCAGAGGTATGTCGTACCTGCGCTCGAGGTCAGTGTCACGCTGTTTCCGGCACAGAAAGAGGCCGAACCGACTATAGTGATGACCGGCTGTAGTGGCAATGCATTGACCGTTACCGAAACCTGCGCATTGACAGTGTTAACACCATCATTCACAGCTACATGATATACGGTATTGACTGTCGGAGTGACCGTACGGATTGGCAATGGATGATGTAAATCCGGCAGGGACGGAAGTCCAGGTATAGGTATAAGTGCCTGAACCACCGCTTGCCACTGCAGCAAGAAGTACATTTGAACCGGCACACACCGATGATGGTGTAGCCGTAGGCACTGAGCTTAGTGCACCTCCTGTCACTGTTATTGTAACTGCATCAGAATTTGCACAGGTGGTGGAGGTTGATGTCGCTGTCAACGTGAAAGTTGTGGTTAATGACAGGTTCACAGTTGTCGGATCCTCAACCGAAGCATTTACCAGCATATTCGCAGGTACCCAGCTGTAGGTAAATGGACTTGTCCCTGTGACTGTTGCATTAAGTGTGATAGATGCCCCGTGAAAAATAGAGGCATCCGTTCCGGCATTAACAACCGGTAAAGCGTTAACCGTCACCGTAGTTGCTGCTGATGCAACGCTTTGACAACCAGCTGCGTTGGTGACCCTCACTGAATAATTACCTGATGTCGTGACCTCAATGCTTTGTGTAGTTAAACCATTCGACCACAGATATGTTGATCCTGCACTGGACGACAATGTTACACTTCCTCCGGCGCAGAACGTTGTTGGACCTCCGGCTGTAATGGTTGGCTGTGCCGGTAAAGCATTTACCGTGACATTTGTAGCAGTGGAAGCTACACTCTGACATCCTGCAGCATTAGTAACACGCACTGAATAGCTACCTGATGCAGTAACATTTATGCCTGGTGTTGTTGCCCCGGTTGACCACAGGTAGGTGGTACCCGGGCTTGAGGTAAGGGTTACGCTTCCGCCAGCGCAGAAGGTTATTGCTCCTCCTGCAGTGATGGTTGGTTGTGCCGGTAAGGCATTCACTGTGACAACTGTAGCTGCCGATGCTATACTCTGACATCCTGCAGCACTGGCTACCTGGACGGTATAACTACCTGCTGTTGTGACGTCTATGCTTTGTGTTGTGGCTCCGGTCGACCATAAATACGTAACACCTGCACTTGAGGTCAGGGTCACGCTGCCGCCTGTACAGAAGGTAGTTGGTCCTCCGGCTGTAATTGTTGGCTGTGCCGGTACAGGATTTACGGTAACTGTGCTTGCTGCGGAGGGTATGCTCTGACATCCGCTTGCATTTGTTACCTGAACTGTGTAATTCCCTGAAGTGGTAACGTTAATGCTTTGTGATACAGCTCCGTTTGACCATAAATAAGATGTACCAGGGCTTGAAGTAAGTGTTACGCTCCCGCCTTCACAGAAAGTTCTTGTACCTCCAGCTGTGATAGTGGGCTGTGAAGGTACCGGGTTTACTGTTACTGCAACATTCGAATTAGCAGAAGTGATACCGTCATTAACCTCAACATAATAAATAGTATTTACTGCAGGTGTTACTGTTGGATTTGCTGCACCGGATGTAAATCCCGACGGAATTGAAGTCCATGAATAAGTATAAGAGCCTGTGCCTCCGCTGGCTCCGGCAGAGAGTTGTACAGTTGCACCGGAGCAAATTGTGGAAGGTATGGCCGTTGCAGCTGCACTTAATGCTCCTCCCGAAATGGTTACAGTTACCTGATCCGAAGCAGAGCATGATCCGGATGTTGCCGTTAAAGTAAAGATTGTTGTTGACAGTGAGATTCACAGTTATGGGATCCTCAACAGTTGCATTTACCAGTAATGATGCTGGATCCCAGCTATAAGAAAGTCCGGATCCGGTGACTGTCGCATTGAGTGTTGTGTTGGTTCCGTAAGGGATGTTCTGATTAGTACCTGCATCAACCACCGGTACAGCATTGACAGTGGCTACTACTGATGTTCTTGTTGCGGTTGTACAGCTGCCACTCGTTGCGTCTACATAATAGGTAGTAGTTGAATTTATGCTAGGTGTCGTAAAGCT
Organism: uncultured Bacteroidales bacterium; assembly: GCA_963849945.1. Lineage (GTDB taxonomy): Bacteria > Bacteroidota > Bacteroidia > Bacteroidales > VadinHA17 > SR-FBR-E99. The sequence goes on from CAWKJD010000010.1 coordinate 4,486, forward strand.
CGTCCCTGTTCCAAGCGATGCACCTCCTGTTGAGGCTGCGTACCAGTTTATTGTTCCTGCACTTGCTGTAGCTCCCAGTATAACCGTACCTGTCCCACATCTTGACCCCGGTGTAGTACCTGTTATTGTCGGTATGGTATTAACAGTTGCTGTTACCGCTGTCCGGCTTGCAGTTGTACACCCATTATTCGTTGCGTCTGCATAATATGTTGTCGTAGCACTTATACTTGTCGTGGTGAAGCTGGTGCCCGTTCCCAGAGATGCTCCTCCTGTTGGTGCTGCATACCAGTTGATTGTCCCTGCACTTGCCGTCGCCCCAAGGATGACAGTGCCAGTACCGCATCTTGACCCCGGTGTAGTTCCTGTTATTGTCGGGATCGCATTTACTGTCAATGTGTAAGTCGCTGTCGCTGCCACACATGGTGCTCCAAGCGGGTTATTCGTCGTAACTGTTACCGTTACAGTATTACCAATATCTCCGGCTGCCGGAGTGTAGGTAAATGAAAATGGCGAAGCAGTTGCACTTGCGGGATTTACTGTCCCTGCCCCGTTCTCACTTATCGTAACTTGTGTGGCACTGCCTCCAAAAGTGTTACCGGCAACTGTTACCGGTGTTGTCCCGCAAGTCGATCCGGTCGTATTGCTCAATGTTACCGTAGGACCGTTTACACACCCGCAGGATACATCAAAACTGCCTCCCGTGGTTGTACATCCTGCAGCATTACGGACAGTGATGGTATGACTACCATTAGCTACAGCAGTAAAAGATGTACCTGTCTGATATGTGCCAGCATCAAGACGATATTCATAGCCGGCTCCCAACGGGCCGGTCACGGTAACAACGGCCTGACCAAAGCCCAGTGAACAGTCAACTGTCTGCGTCGGACTAGCCGGGACTGCATTAATTGTCGCGGTCACTGACGTTCTGCTTGCTGTTGTACAACTGCCGCTGGTCGCATCTACGTAATAAGTCGTCGTCGAGCTGATACTTGGTGTTGTATAGCTCGTGCCCGTTCCAAGTGAACTGCCTCCTGTTGCGGCTGCGTACCAGTTGATCGTCCCCGCACTCGCCGTGGCTCCCAGGGTAACCACGCCTGTACCGCATCTTGATCCGGGAGTTGTACCGGTTATCGTCGGTATAGCGTTTACTGTAACAGAAACCTGTGAATTTACATTAGTAACACCATCGTTTACGTTTACATAATAAATTGTGTTCACGGAAGGAGTAGCTGTCGGATTTGCCAGGCTTGATGAAAATCCAGCAGGAGATGACGACCAGCTATAAGTATAGCTTCCTGTGCCTCCGCTTGCTCCCGCAGCAAGCTGTACACTTGCACCAGCACATACAGTACCGGGTGTAGCGGTGGGTATCGAAACAAGTGCGGAGGATACGATTGCTGTCCCATTCATTAAACCTGACAGATAAGTCGCGTTTCTATGCGCCATGACCGTATAACTGCCCGTGGTCTGGGGCCCAAAAGATAATATGCTTCCAGTTCCATCAATTGCAGATCCGCTTGGAGATCCGTCCTTATACAAAGTATAATTTACTCCGTCAGACTGTGACCCACTGAGACCCACTGAGGCAGGAGAAGTGCCGCCGCCGGTTACATTATATGTCGTTATCGCTGCGTTTAGAACGGGATTTGTCAGATTGGTGTTAACCATAGTGACAGCTCCTTCAACAGAAAATCCACCTGCATCTGAATAATATACAGCTGTCGCATTGGGAGGAGTTGTAACCACTTGCATGTCAGCAGTATTTATAGCAAATGTTGCAGTATTTGTCAGTCTTACGCGGCAAATCCTTGTTCCGATGCCTGAGGCAGAGATCTGAGAACAGGAAGCCTGGTCTCCAGGTATAGTCCCTGCAGTCGCTCTCCATGATGTAGAACCAACAATGATTGATGCAGGAAGCTGTGTTGTATTTGTAAGATCCGAATAACCCGGAACTATGGCACCCGAAATGGTACCACCATTAGTGATTGCTGAATTGAATGAGATTTTATATTGTCCCCAGGAATAATAGAAACTGCCGCTTGTAGCCCTGACATATATGTCGACAATCAGGTTGTTCGCATCAATAAGAGAGTCATTTCGAAGGGTCACTTCAGATGATTGTGAATATCCCGGCAGTGAAGTAAATAGCAGAAGTACACCAATAAAAACTCCAATTCCATTCCTGAGGTAAATTCTTAATTTGCTCATATCATCTGATTTTCCGTCCTGATATGTTTTCATATATTCTTTCATCATTTCTATTTTTTCTTCTGGGGTGCGAGAGGTGTATTCATGCCAGCACCTTTTTTATTGTTGTTGAATACTCTGGCCAGGTCAAATCCATCGACAAACCCATCGCCATTGATGTCTGACAACCGGTAGCCATAGGCTCCCAGTCTGTTATTATTAAATGTTATTGCCAGGTCGAAGCCATCAACATATTGATCCCGATTTGCATCTCCGCAATAAATGGAGTATACACTGCCGGTAAGTACCAGGTTGTTGCCCCAGGCCTTATTGATTGCATTTGTGAAATTGTAGCTAATTGACGTACCTGCAAAAGATGTGCTCTGGCTCCAGGTTTCAACATGGTTACGATGTTTTATGATTATGAAATGATTACCTGAAATAGTGCCGGGAATATTATTTAGAGTGATGATACCTGAGGTACTAATTGGCACACCATGTTGGGTATAAACTGTTGTATAAGGCACAGATGCTAAAGCAATCTGAACTGTAAGTGTATCTGCTATTGATCCTGCAAATAAATTATAAGAATTTTCTCCATCAATGCAATCCTGAACTTTAACTAATCCATTCGCTCCATTATACAATCCTTCAAGGAAGAGGGTTACAGTAAGGGTTTTTGCGCCCTGCGAAAGGTTAAGAGTTGACGCTGTACCGTTACCGCAACTGTTTGTTCCATATACCGATAATGTACCGGCAGTGGCCGAAAGTGAGAAATCCAATGTCACGCTATTTCCGGAACCATTTATAGTCACACCTGAACCAGTATAATTCCAGACATAGCCTGTTGCTCCGGTTATTGGGGCAACAGAATAAGGTACACCTGTTGTTCCCTGGGTAAAAGTTGTTGAACCGGTTATAGAACCCGCAACGGAAGGAAGTTGAGTAACCGTTGCGATTACTGTTGTTCTAGATGCAGTTGTACAACCGCCATTTGTTGCATCTACATAGTAGGTCGTTGTTGTGCTTATGCTTGGAGTTGTAAAACTACTGCCAGTTGCCAGTGAACTACCTCCCGTTGCTGCTGCGTACCAGTTGATGGTCCCGGCACTAGCAGTGGCTCCAAATATAACAGTTCCTGTACCACATCTTGAAGCTGGTGTTGAACCGGTGATGATCGGTATTGTATTAATTGTTGCTGTTACTGCTGTCCTTGTTGCTGTTGTACATCCACCGTCTGTTGCATCAACGTAATATGTCGTTGTTGAACTTATACTTGGAGTTGTGTAGCTAGTCCCTGTTCCAAGTGAGATGCCTCCTGTTGCAGCTGCGTACCAGTTAATTGTCCCGGCACTAGCAGTGGCTCCCAATGTAACAGTTCCTGTACCACATCTTGAGGCTGGTGTTGAACCGGTGATGATCGGTATTGTATTAATTGTTGCTGTTACTGCTGTTCTTGTTGCCGTTGTACAGCTGCCATTGGTAGCATCAACATAATAGGTTGTCGTTGCACTTATACTCGGTGTTGTAAAGCTTGTTCCTGTTCCAAGTGAGGCACCTCCTGTTGAGGCTGCATACCAGTTGATTGTTCCTGCACTCGCTGTAGCTCCCAATATGACTGTACCTGTTCCACATCTTGAGCCTGGTGTAGTACCCGTTATCGTCGGTACGGTATTGACTCGTTGCTATTACTGCTGTCCTTGTCGCCGTTGTACAGCCATTATTGGTGGCATCTGCATAATATGTTGTCGTTGCACTTATACTTGGTGTAGTGAAACTGGTGCCTGTTCCCAGAGATGCTCCTCCTGTTGGTGCTGCATACCAGTTGATTGTTCCTGCACTAGCCGTGGCTCCTAAGGGTGACAGTACCAGTTCCGCATCTTGACCCCGGTGTAGTACCTGTTATTGTCGGGATTGCATTTACTGTCAATGTGTAGGTCGCTGTCGCTGCCGCACACGGCGCTCCAAGCGGATTATTCGTCGTAACTGTTATCGTTACAGTATTACCTGCATCTCCCGCTGCCGGTGTGTATGTAAATGAAAATGGCGAAGCAGTTGCACTTGTGGGATTTATTGTACCTGCACCATTCTCACTTATCGTAACTTGTGTGGCACTGCCTCCAAAAGTGTTGCTCGTAATTGTTACCGGTGTCGTTCCGCATGTCGATCCGGTCGTACTGCTCAATGTTACAGTCGGACCGTTCACACACCCGCATGAAACATCAAAACTGCCTCCCGTGGTTGTACATCCTGCAGCATTACGCACAGTGATCGTATGACTACCATTGGCAACAGCTGTAAATGATGTGCCTGTCTGATATGTGCCCGCATCAAGACTGATATTCATATCCAGCTCCTAGCGGGCTTGGTAACAGTTACAACTGCCTGACCAAATCCAAGTGAACAGTCCACTGTCTGTGTCGGGGTGGCCGGTAATGCATTAACAGTCGCAGTCACTGAGTTCTGCTTGCTGTTGTACAACTGCCGCTGGTCGCATCTACGTAATAAGTCGTCGTCGAGCTGATACTTGGTGTTGTATAGCTCGTGCCCGTTCCAAGTGAACTGCCTCCTGTTGCGGCTGCGTACCAGTTGATCGTCCCCGCACTCGCAGTGGCTCCCAATGTAACGGTTCCTGTACCGCATCTTGATCCGGTGTTGTACCCGTTATGGTAGGTACAGTATTTACAGTTGCTGTCACTGCTGTCGCTTGTCAGTGTCGTGCATCCATTATCAGTTGCATCAACATAATATGTCGTTGTTGCACTGATACTTGGTGTGGTATAACTCGTGCCTGTTCCAAGTGAGCTACCTCCTGTTGCGGCTGCGTACCAGTTGATCGTCCCCGCACTCGCAGTAGCCCCCAGTGTAACCGTTCCTGTGCCGCATCTTGAGGCTGGTGTTGAACCCGTTATGGTAGGTATTGTATTTACTGTTGCTGTTACTGCTGTCCGCGTAAGTGTGGTACATCCATTGTTAGTAGCATCTACATAATAAGTAGTTGTTGCGCTGATGCTTGGTGTGGTATAGCTGGTCCCTGTTCCAAGTGATGTTCCTCCTGTTGCGGCTGCGTACCAGTTGATCGTCCCCGCACTCGCCGTAGCCCCCAGGGTAACCACGCCTGTACCGCATCTTGATCCAGGGGTTGTACCAGTTATTATCGGTATAACATTGACTACTACTGTCATCGTCGTTGTCGTACCACACTGTCCTACTGATGGTGTGAACGTATAGACTGTCGACCCAGCTGATGACCGTGCTGATAGTCGACGGTAACCAGGTGCCTGTGATGCTGTTCAGTGATGTCGTTGGCAAGGTGCCCGGAGTAGCCCCTACGCAGTATGGCCCTAACGCTGTGAAAGTGGGCGTTACATTCGCGTTAATAGTGATCGGATAGTTCGCACTTATTGTTCCATTTCCACATGTGTTGACACCGTACACCGTTAGGTTACCCGAGGCCGCATTGGCAGCAAAGTTTATCGTGATGGAGTTCGTACTACCGATGATCGTCGCTCCTGTTCCACTGTAGGCCCACGTGTAACTCGTAGCATTCGTTATCGCCGGTACACTGTATGTCACCCCTGTAGCTCCCTGGCACACCGCTGCAGTGCCTGTTATCGCACCTGCTGCTGCCGGGATGGGATTGACAGTGATCGGATAGTTCGCACTTATTGTTCCATTTCCACATGTGTTGACACCGTACACCGTTAGGTTACCCGAGGCCGCATTGGCAGCAAAGTTTATCGTGATGGAGTTCGTACTACCGATGATCGTCGCTCCTGTTCCACTGTAGGCCCACGTGTAACTCGTAGCATTCGTTATCGCCGGTACACTGTATGTCACCCCTGTAGCTCCCTGGCACACCGCTGCAGTGCCTGTTATCGCACCTGCTGCTGCCGGGATGGGATTGACAGTGATCGGATAGTTCGCACTTATTGTTCCATTTCCACATGTGTTGACACCGTACACCGTTAGGTTACCCGAGGCCGCATTGGCAGCAAAGTTTATCGTGATGGAGTTCGTACTACCGATGATCGTCGCTCCTGTTCCACTGTAGGCCCACGTGTAACTCGTAGCATTCGTTATCGCCGGTACACTGTATGTCACCCCTGTAGCTCCCTGGCACACCGCTGCAGTGCCTGTTATCGCACCTGCTGCTGCCGGGATGGGATTGACAGTGATCGGATAGTTCGCACTTATTGTTCCATTTCCACATGTGTTGACACCGTACACCGTTAGGTTACCCAAGGCCGCATTGGCAGCAAAGTTTATCGTGATGGAGTTCGTACTACCGATGATCGTCGCTCCTGTTCCACTGTAGGCCCACGTGTAACTCGTAGCATTCGTTATCGCCGGTACACTGTATGTCACCCCTGTAGCTCCCTGGCACACCGCTGCAGTGCCTGTTATCGCACCTGCTGCTGCCGGGATGGGATTGACAGTGATCGGATAGTTCGCACTTATTGTTCCATTTCCACATGTGTTGACACCGTACACCGTTAGGTTACCCGAGGCCGCATTGGCAGCAAAGTTTATCGTGATGGAGTTCGTACTACCGATGATCGTCGCTCCTGTTCCACTGTAGGCCCACGTGTAACTCGTAGCATTCGTTATCGCCGGTACACTGTATGTCACCCCTGTAGCTCCCTGGCACACCGCTGCAGTGCCTGTTATCGCACCTGCTGCTGCCGGGATGGGATTGACAGTGAAAGAATATGTCATTGACGCAGCCATACATGGTGCACCTGACGGGATATCTGAAATGAATGTTATAGTAACACTATTACCTACGTCAGCAGCATCAGGTGTGTATGTAAAACTAAATGGCGAGCTGCTGACTGAAGAAGGCAAGACTGATCCGGCACCGTTGTCTATAATAGTTACTATATTCGCATTTGTGAATGTATTACCACCTATTGTAACAGGAAGATTAACACAGGTTGAACCGGAAGTGCTTATGAGTATAAATCACCGGTGGATTTACACAGTCTGTTTGTTGCCGTCAATGATAGCATAGGATTTGCTCCAATTCGAAAATCCCAGTTCGACTGAATATGTTGGCTGAACATTATTGACGACTGTTCCACCGTCGATACAAAGCCTGTAACTTGCAGTGTGACCAATTATATAACCATCTATCGGTACTGTGGTCTGATCATCTCTTGAAGCAACACCAGGAATCAGAGGTAATCCAAGCAGTTCAGTCGTTAAAACTACTAATCCAACGCAGACCTACCCGTCAAAAATACCAATCACATCTCCCGCCTCCAGGTTAGCACCATTTACTGTCACACCTGAAAAATAGATGTTCATCTGGTCAACGCCGTTTCCTTCATATGGAAGTGTAAAGCACTGTGCGTTAGACTTTATCAGGGAAAGAACTAATATCAGGATGGTTGTGATTAGTTTCTTCATTGAAGATTTCTTTTATGCGTTCAGTAAAGATAGGCCTATTAAATTGTCACTCCTGAATTATCAACGGTTTTGAAGTCGAATAATCTGAAGTCGCAAACCTGTAGAAATATAAACCTGGCTTTAATCTATTGCCTGATGTGCCACAGTTATCCCATTCTATTGTATTCTGTCCTGCCGGGATTTCTTTATTAACCAAAGTACTGACGACAACACCTGAACTATTTATTATTTCAAGCCTTACCTGATCATTTTCGGCGAGGTCAAAGGTGAATGTGGTCCGGGAGGATGAAGGATTAGGATATGCTTCACCAAGGTGAGTACTGGTTGATAATGAAAAGCTCCCCGAAAATATTGAACTCCCATTTCTAATATAGTTTTTGGAAGATCCTTCGACAGCAAGCAGTTCATTGACCTTAAACTCATGACCTGATCTTTAACTCCATATTTTCAGACTTATAGGATGCCCTTCTACAAACCCATCCTGCCGGAGGGTTACCGGATCGTCAAACGATGCTACCAATGAAAGATATTGCTGATCAGGATTTTCCACGATACCATACCCGATGCAGAGATCTCCATCAAAAACTCCGATTTCATCCCTAGCGATCAACCCATCATCTGAATGTGTGGAGCGCAGATAGTAGATGTTCATGTGATCAAGTCCATTCCCGACATAGACAGGTTGAAAATGTGTTGGTAGCATAACAGAATATAAACTTTTCAAGTTCGCGCCCATATCGTTTGACAATGAAAAGGTCGTGTTTGCATTAGTTCTTACCTTATACCCTTCCCCTGGCATGATGTTTTTGATATTATCAACCCAGCCATAGCCTGTCAGGTATTCCAGCGCTACCCGGCTTCATTCTGAACTTTTACAAGAGTTCCGGCATCGATCAAAGGGTCAAACACATCCAATGCTGGTTGACTGTTCATAAATGGATAGCTAATGATATTCCAACCTATTGAAAGGGGAATACTCAGGGGTGATTCAACAGGTCGTCCGGTAATATTCAGAGAGGTGGTGGCATTTACACGAACTTTGTAGCCTTCAGTGATCATCACGTTGCCAATAAAATTGTACCAGCTTGAAGCCAGGAATTCCAGAGCCGTTCCGGCTTCATTCTGAACTTTAATCAGTGTGCTATTGTCTATAAGGGGTTGTACAACTGACAACATAGATCGGTTATCAGGTAATACCGTAAATGAAAGTATGTTCCAGCCTGATGAGAGGTTAACAGTCTGAGTGACCGGTCTTACACCTTTAAGATCTAAAAATGTTGTAGCACCGATAGCAAATATGTTGTTAGCTGAGATATAGGTAGCATCTGTATAATAGTATTCATGGTTATCGCTCACATCCCATATTTTGTACGTAGCAGTATTCCCAAGGGTATACCCGTCTATTGCAGGCGTGTAGGAGTCATCACGTGATACAACAATTGGTAATAGATTTGACCCGGTCAGGACTTCCGTAAGCACCGCAGCCCCTACGCAAAGGTTGTCGTCAAATACGCCAATTACATCGCCAGGCTGAAGATCAACGCCATCGAGAGTTGCGGTCGAAACGTAAAAATTCATATGATCCACTCCGTTTCCAGGTAACCAGACTGGTATGAATGACGCTGGTAAGGAATTTACAGTGACGGTAACACTATGGCTATTGCTACAACCCGTTGAAGTGATAGTTTCTGTTACCGTATATGTAGTTGTCAATGAGGGAATTACAGTAGGATTGGCTTCTATTGAAGTGAATCCGATGGGATTCGATATCCACGAGTAAGTGCTACCCGTATTGGCTGCAGCACCAAGCTCAGTGTTCTGACCCTGAAAGATCGATCTGTCTGGTCCGGCTATGGCTGGGGGTAGAGGATTGACAACAATTGTGGTCTGACCGGATGCTGTATTAAAGCCGTCATTTACACTGACAAAGTAGGTGGTTGTATTTGCCGGAGTAACTACAGGATTGGACAATTCGGAAGTAAATACTGCCGGGTTTGATGTCCATGTATAGGTGTAACCACCGGATCCTCCGCTGGCGGTGGCGGTTATCTGTACGTTTTCATTATTGCATATCAGGTTGTCCGCTGCAATAACCGAGACACTTAATTCATTCCCAGTCACTGTTATCGTGACATTATCGCTGGCAGAACAACCTGTAATCAGGGAAGTAGCTGTCAACGTAAATATTACTGATGTATTCAGATTGGTGGTTTGTGTTGTAATATTAGTCGGAGATACAACTTGGTCGGAAGGAGTTCACAAGTAGCTGAATGTACCTTCTCCAGTAACCAGACCTTGCAGTGTTGTATTCGTTCCATGAAGTATGCTGCCATCTGTACCGGCGTTAACTATTGGTATTGTCTTGGGTGACGCCGTACCACTGCCAGGTATACTTGTACATCCATCAACCGTAGTCGTAACTGTATATTCTCCTGATGTACTGACTGTGATCGTCGGGGTAAACTCTAAGGTACTCCATAACAACGTCCCTGATGCACCCGTTGACAGCGTTGACGTGCCGTTGCAGTTATCAACTACTGTAACAACTGGCGTGGCTGGTATTGTCTTGGGTGACGCCGTACCACTGCCAGGTATACTTGTACATCCATCAACCGTAGTCGTAACTGTATATTCTCCTGATGTACTGACTGTGATCGTCGGGGTCGTCTCTAAGGTACTCCATAACAACGTCCCTGATGCACCCGTTGACAGCGTTGACGTGCCGTTGCAGTTATCAACTACTGTAACAACTGGCGTGGCTGGTATTGTCTTGGGTGACGCCGTACCACTGCCAGGTATACTTGTACATCCATCAACCGTAGTCGTAACGGTATAGTCTCCAGAGGTACTGACTGTGATCGCCGGGGTCGACTCTAAGGTACTCCATAACAACGTCCCTGATGCACCCGTTGACAGCGTTGACGTGCCGTTGCAGTTATCAACTACTGTAACAACTGGCGTGGCTGGTATTGCATTTATATTGACCGTTGTAGATGCTTCATCTTTCTCACTATTATTATCTGTTACGGTCAAAATATATACTCCTCCCATATCTAAAGTAGCGGATGGTATTGTTGGAGATTGTTGATCTGAAGTATATCCATTCGGCCCTACCCATGAATAGGTCACCATTAAATCAGGTCCACCTGTTAGAATTATGTCAGAGCCAACGCATACGGGGCCGTTGTTAGATGCTGTTGCTAATGGCTGCCCCATACTCATCAGTGAGGTAACCATCAATAGAATGTTCCCAAGCACTAATGACCTCGGCCAGCATAATCGGAATACCATGTCTGAAAAATGAGTGAACTTTTTCATAGATATCGTGTTTTCATGGAAACTCATAAAATGGTTTTTGAACCAACGAAATTTTACTTATCTGTATCCATGAAAGGCATAAAAATAATATGCAGAAATGTCAGATCTGCCCTGGCGGACAACCTGTAATAAAGTATAAATCTTGTTGTTAACGATTTTTCTGAATGAGATCTTCGTAAACCTTCGTTTCGTCAGTCACACAGACCGGACTGCTATTGCGGGCCTGCCGTAAACGTCCCAGGCTCCTCGTAAAAGAGCTGCGCACCCTTAATATCCAACCTTAGGATTTACTCTCATTATCGCGATGATAATGAGATCAATTGAATAAAATAATGCTCAGCCTTTACTAAATCAAACGTCTAATTTAAAAGAATTGCATCAGATTTCAGCTTTAATTTGACCAAATTGTTCTATTCATCCATAAAATACCCCCTTTTTAAGACAAAGCACCCTGACCGGATTTCCATAGTATAATAAAGACATAACTTTTCAGTTTTTAATAAACAAAGGTTGTATTTTCAATTCTTTAAAATTAAATTTATCACGAAAGAAGGCGGGGTGGGTCCCGTAATTATAATTAATTGCTAATCAAAATATTATAGTCATGACAAAAGGACTTGTAACAAAGAAAAGCCAGAAGAAAGAGCCGACGAAAAGTCTGAAGGAAAAGCGTAAAGAAAAAAAGGAAAAGAAAAACGCCAAATAACATACTTCAATCCGGGTCCGGCCTGGTACTCAGATCCCGTCTAAGTACCGGTAGACAAATTGAAGGTCACCTGAGGGAGTGACATGTTATTTTATTACCTTCGTTAACCGGCTGAAAGAGAAATTTCAGGCGCCAGATGAAAATTAATCCCAAGAATTCTCCTTTTCCCTGGACATCCGTGAGTGTACTGTCTTTAATGGCAGTCGTACTTACGTTCTTAATAGTTATATATTCGTCGGGACAAAAAAAACGAATAAAAACCGACGCTGCCACCGAGATGGAGGCTGTCGCACAACTTAAAGCCTACCAGATATCTCACTGGAGAAGTGAAAAACTGAACGACGCCAGGCTCATCCATGAAAACATCACTCTTGTTGAGCATATTGATGCCATGTTCATCAAGGAAAATAACGATTGGGAGAAGTCGAGGCTGACCCAGCTGCTCACAACGCTGATAGAAAACTACGACTTCGGCGGTGCTGTCCTGCTGGATGCCGGCGGCAGGCCGGGCCTGGCTGTTCCGAAAGAGGAGTCAGTCATAGGCGATTACCTCAAGGCAAGCATTACCAGCCTGATATCCAAACCCGAAATCACACTCTCTGAATTTCATACTGCATCATCAGTTCCCTATCTTCATCTCGATCTGATGATACCTATGACAATGCCTCACGAGGGCGATACGGTGATGGCAGGCATCCTGGTCATACGCATCGATCCTGAAAAGGAGCTTTTCCCCCTTATCTCCACATGGCCCACGCCTGGAAAAACCTCAGAATGCATTTTGTTCCGTTTTAAGGGTGACTCGGTCATCTATCTTAACGGGTCGAGACTTGCTGGTTTTGATGGAATGGTAACATTCCCCGCCAGCGAGATGGAGCTCAGCGCACTTAATCCCCCGGCCGAAAATCAGAAAGTAAAAACCTACACCGATTATACCGGAACCGAAGTAGTTGCTTCCGTGAAACAGGTGCCCGGTACCGACTGGTATCTCGCAGCGAAGAAGGAGGTTCCTGAAATCCTTTACAGGTTTAACAGCGAGATTGCCATGCTGTGGCTGATCATGGGTCTCATCTATCTCGCACTGGCAAGCATCGGTTACCTTATCGTCAAATCGACAAAAGCACGATACCTCCGCGAGAAATACAGGGAGGACCTTAACAGACAGGCCATCATGAAGCATTTTGACTTTGTGATGAAACATGGAAATGATATTATCCTGCTGATAGACAGCGACTTCAATATTGTCGAAGCCAATGAGCGTGCAGCAGAGACTTACGGATATTCCCGCGATAAGCTTATCGGAACAAATATTTCAGAAATACAGGCACCCTCGGAAGGCCCCGCACTTGTCAAACATATCCAGGAGCTCAGCAGCAAGGGTTCTTCCTATATAGAAACCGTCCATGAACGCAGTGACGGAACAACTTTCCCGATTGAAATAAGCGCCTACACCGTTGAGGTAGAGGGCACAAAATTTTACCAGAGCATCGGTCGTAATATAACTGAACGCAAGCGCTCTGAGGAGGAAATGAGGGAGAGCAATAAGAAACTGAGCACCATCATCAATAACCTGCGTGGAGTGGTTTTCCGCTGTGACAATGACCCCGACTGGACCATGCAGTATATCAGCGATGGCATCTATGAGCTTGCCGGTTATCTCCCCAATGAGTTCATTGGCAATAAGATACGATCGTTTACATCGATCATTGATCCGGAAGACAAGCAGAGAGTATGGGACCAGATCCATGACGCTCTCAGTACCGGATATCTCTACACCATCGAGTATCGTATCATTACTTCGGCAGGAAATAAAAGATGGGTTTGGGAAAGAGGCCGCGGCTATTACGAGAGTGATAAACTGGTGGCCCTCGAGGGCTTTATATCTGACATAACCGACAGAAAACGCATCGAGGAAGAGCTGATCCGAGCAAGGGACAAGGCTGAACAGAGCGATAAGCTCAAGACAGCCTTCCTCCATAATATCTCACATGAGATACGCACCCCCATGAATGCCATCGTGGGTTTCACCACCCTTCTCGACTCCCCTGACATTACGGATGAAAGCCGCAGACAGTATATTGACATCATATATCAGTCGAGCAATCAGCTCCTCTCAATCATTACAGACATCGTTGACATCTCCAATATTGAAACTGGACTCGTGAAAGTATCGCGCACTGACGTCAACCTGAATACCCTGATCAGGAACCTGTATGACCAGTACCGTTTGCGAGCACAGCAGCAGGGGCTGGTGCTCCGTTTCACCACCCACCTACCTGACAACCAGTCAGATGTGCATACAGATGAAACGAAGATCATTCAGATCTTTTCCAACCTCCTGAACAACGCCCTGAAGTTCACGCGCGAAGGGAGAATTGAGCTCGGATATGTGGTCAGAGGAGAAACAGTGGAGTTTTTTGTAAGTGACACCGGGATAGGGATCACAGCCGAGAACCAGGTGAAAGTATTCGACCGGTTTTTCCAGGTGGAAACTCCAAGCTCAAAGCAATTCAGCGGTACGGGACTGGGTCTCTCTATATCAAAAGCTTATGCGGAGCTTCTTGGAGGTTCAATCTGGCTCATCTCAACACCCGGGGAAGGGTCAACGTTTTGCTTCTCCATACCTTATACAAAGCCTTTGGAGCCAAAGCCGGCACAAAAGAAAACCCGCAAGACCAAAACTTAAGATTTACCCTTACTTCTTTCCCTTTTTTATCTCTAATCCAAGCTCATCAAGCTGCTCCGGCTTTATTAAGGAAGGAGTATCAATCATGATATCTCGCGCCTGGTTATTTTTCGGGAAGGCGATGAAGTCTCGAATGGTTTCCGAGCCCCCCAGCATTGCGGCCCATCTGTCAAAGCCAAAGGCGATGCCGCCATGAGGAGGAGCACCGTATCTGAAGGCATTCAGAAGGAAGCCGAACTGCTTCTGGGCCTCTTCCACACTGAGCCCGAGCGTTTTAAACATAAGCGACTGTGTCTCCCGGTCATGAATACGAATTGAACCTCCACCTATCTCAGTTCCGTTTATCACAAGGTCATAGGCATTTGCATGAACCCTTCCGGGATCGGTATGCATATACTCCATGTCTTCAGGCTTCGGAGCAGTGAAGGGGTGATGCTTTGCGTAAAAACGTTTTGTATCCTCATCCCATTCCAGCAGACGGAAAATCGGTTACCCACAAGGGAGAATAAATTGAAGCATCCCTGAAGCCCAGCCGGCGTCCCATCTCAAGACGAAGCTCACCCAGCGCAGCCAGGGTCTTTTCCTGGTTCCCTGCCATTATCAGAAGAAGATCACCCTCAGTCGCTTTCATTATGTCAGCAATATGTTTCAGGTCATCACCGCTGTAAAATTTGTCTATAGATGATTTCACTGATCCGTCAGCCTCAACGCGTGCATAAACAAGTCCCTTTGCCCCTATCTGCGGACGTTTAACAAATTCGGTAAGTTCGTCAAGTTGCCTGCGTGTGTACTCTGCGCATCGCGAAGCGCAAATACCGCCGACATATTCAGCGCTGTCAAAGACAGCAAAGTTCCTGCCTCTGACAGCTTCAGTTAACTCAACAATTCTCATCCCGAAGCGTATATCAGGTTTGTCGGAGCCGTAGTTTCTCATCGCCTCATCGTACGGCATCCGCGGGAAGGGGCCGTCGAACTCAATTCCTTTGATCTCACGGAACAGATGGCGCGCCAGACCTTCAAAAGTGTCCAGGATGTCATCCTGGTGCACAAATGACATTTCGCAGTCAATCTGGGTGAATTCGGGCTGGCGGTCGGCGCGCAGATCCTCGTCACGGAAGCATTTTACTATCTGGAAATACTTGTCAAACCCGGCTACCATGAGCAGCTGCTTGAATGTCTGAGGACTTTGCGGGAGAGCATAGAATTCACCGTGATGCAGCCGCGAAGGTACCACGTAGTCACGTGCCCCCTCAGGAGTTGACTTTATAAGAACCGGCGTCTCCACCTCAATGAAACCCTGTCCGTCAAGATAACGCCTGACCTCCTGTGCCATTTTATGCCGCAGAATAATATTGGAGCGTACATTCTGTCGGCGAAGGTCGAGGTAACGGTACTTCATCCTCAGCTCATCGCCTCCGTCAGTGTTTTCTTCAATGGTAAAAGGAGGAATATCTGATGTGTTCAGAATAGTAATATTATCCGCAATTATCTCAATATCACCTGTGGCCATCCGGGGATTTTTATTGCTTCGCTCAGCGACAGTACCGGTGACCTGTATCACGAATTCACGACCCAGTTTCCGGGCTTGCATGCACAGGTCAGCATTGGTTTCCAGGTTAAAAACAAGCTGTGTTATTCCATAGCGGTCGCGGAGGTCAACGAAGGTCATTCCACCCAGATCTCTCGATCGCTGAACCCATCCTGACAGTGTTACCTTTTCCCCTTTATTGCTGATTACCAGCTCTCCGCAAGTGTGTGTCCTGTACATTTCAATATTGTTGAGGTAACAAAAATAAGAATTATTCCCGGTAATAAACGGTAATAACTTTACACTGCAATTTTCATCCATTTTTTCTAAAATTGCAAAAATTCCGTTTCGTTTACCCATTATGGCCAGCACACTTAAAACCAGGACAGCAAGGCTTTCGGTGATGTCAAACAGTCTGCTCATCGTCATGAAGCTTACTGTGGGGCTGTTGTCAAATTCTGTCAGTATCCTGTCGGAAGCCATTCACTCGTCTCTTGATCTCGTAGCTGCCATAATAGCCTATTTTGCAGTCAGGGTATCCGGTACACCTGCCGACGAAAGACACCCCTACGGTCACGGTAAAACAGAGAACGTTTCCGGCGTCATCGAAGCGATACTTATATTTATAGCCTCAACGTGGATCATCATCGAAGCAGTCCGCAAATTAATCCATCCGGAAAAGCCAGGCGTGCTTGGACTGGGTATAATCGTGATGGGTATTTCCGCAGTGATAAATACCCTTGTCTCGCGAAGACTCTATAAAGTAGCACATATGACTGATTCAGTTGCTCTCGAGGCTGATGCCCTGCATCTGAAAACTGACGTCATCACCTCTGCAGGTGTCGCCGCTGGGGCTTGCTTTGATGTGGATAACAGGATGGCATATTCTTGACCCCATTATAGCTCTCGGCGTAGCAATGCTCATCATATATGAATCATACATGTTGCTGAAAAAGGCCTTCTCTCCGTTGCTTGACACAGCCATCGCGCCTGATGAACTGGCAAAGGTAGAAGCCCTGCTTAAGGAGATGAATGCCACCTATCACAGCCTTCGTACACGTGCTGCCGGTCAGCAGAGATTTGTCGAGTTCCATCTTGAAGTCCCTGCTGGTGAAACCATTGAGGTTATCCACCGGCAGTGTGACCTGATAGAGGAGCGCCTCCAGCGCGAATTCAGGGATATAAGTGTTGTAATACATCCGGAACCTAAAAGCTGAAACACTGGCACCCGGGGATGATGAATATTATATGCGGATGGCGCTTGCCGAAGCGCAGAAAGCCGCTGACCGTGACGAAGTACCTGTGGGCGCAGTCATCGTAGCGGGTAAAACCGTTATTTCCCGTGCATATAACCTTACGGAGACACTCACTGACCCAACTGCTCATGCGGAGATGCAGGCAATAACGGCCGCCACCTCTTTCCTCGGTGGCAAATACCTGACAGACTGTACTATATACGTCACCGTGGAGCCCTGTGTAATGTGCGCCGGAGCGCTGGCATGGAGCCAGATATCTGCAATAGTATATGGAGCACCTGACATAAAGAAAGGCTATACAACCACCGGAGTTCAGATACTTCATCCGAAAACAGAGGTCCGCCATGACATTCTGGCAAAAGAGTGCTCAGAATTGATGAAAAAGTTCTTCAGAAAAAAAAGAGAATAACCTTTGTCATTATCTGACATTCAATTGAAAAAAAATTCTTAGGTTTGATTAAAATAAGAAGATCATGACCTTGGATAACGGTCAGAAAATTGTTACGTTCAGGCTGATTGGATTCATCTCAACCGTGGTCTATGTTCTGTATATCTTCCTTGCTTATTTTCCCAAAATCTTCCGGGACATCATGGCTGAGAACACTCTCCATATAATTACCGCTGTAATAACCCTGATCTATCTGGTTTTTCTATTCTGGCCGGCCTTGCTGAAATTCAGGTATATTTATTTCTCTGCTGATGAACGTGGTATCACTCTCAGATGGTATAAGACCGGTCTGATTCCGGGTGACAGCAAAAGCATAGAGATCCCGGCCGACCGGTTTTCCGGTTACCAGATCACCTCCGGAATGATGGGAATGCATCATTATCTTACACTCTACCAGAGGGTACAGGGTCAAAAGGCCGCGTACAGCCCTGTCAGCATAACAGCGCTGTCAGCTAAACAAAAAGCAAAAGTAGTCGAGGCTCTTAACTCCTATAAATCAGCCGGTTAGTCCTGACGGCATAAAACATGAGCAAAGTCATTTTTCATGACTGAAGGTTACTTCACCTTTGGGAATGATTTGATTATAAAATAATTCACAAACTTAAAATAAACAGAAATGAAAGTAAAAACAATTCTGGCTGACCTTGAGAAAAAACATCCGGGTGAAGTCGAGTATCATCAGGCTGTCAGGGAAGTCCTCGAATCCATTGAGGAAGTCTACAATGAGAATCCCAAGTTTGCCAAAGCCGGCATATTGCAGAGGATTATTGAGCCTGACAGGATATTATCATTTAAAGTTCCATGGATGGATGACCAGGGAAATGTACAGGTCAACCTCGGTTACAGGGTACAGTTTAACAATGCGATAGGACCTTACAAGGGAGGCCTTCGTTTCCATCCCACAGTTAATCTCTCTATACTGAAGTTCCTTGGTTTCGAGCAGATCTTCAAGAATTCCCTTACAACACTTCCTATGGGTGGTGCAAAGGGAGGATCAGATTTCGATCCGAAAGGCAAATCAGACAACGAGGTCATGCGTTTCTGCCAGGCGTTCATGCTTGAGCTGTGGAGACTGATCGGTCCCGAGACCGACGTCCCTGCCGGCGACATTGGTGTCGGTGGCCGCGAGATAGGTTACCTCTACGGAATGTACAAGAAACTTGCACATGAACATACCGGCGTTCTCACAGGAAAAGGACTCAACTGGGGAGGATCACTTATACGTCCTGAAGCCACCGGCTTCGGAGGAATCTATTTTGCCAAGGAAATGCTGGCTACCAAAAAAGATACTATCAAAGGCAAAAAAATCGCCATCTCCGGTTTTGGCAACGTGGCATGGGGAGCCGCTCTTAAAGCAACCGAACTTGGAGGTATAGTCGTAACCATTTCAGGTCCTGACGGATATATTTATGACCCGGCAGGCATTCAAGGCGAAAAGATTGATTACATGCTGAAACTGCGTTCTTCGAACCAGGATATCGTCGAACCGTATGTTAAGGAGTTCAAGGGATCAACCTTTGTCGCCGGCAAGAGGCCCTGGGAAGTCAAGGTCGATATCGCGCTGCCGTGCGCAACACAGAACGAGCTGAATGGTGATGATGCCAGGAAGTTAATTGAAAACGGCGTTATGCTTGTAGCTGAAATCTCAAATATGGGCTGCACTCCTGAGGCTGTTGAAGCATTCAATAAGCACAGGCTGCTTTTTGCTCCGGGCAAGGCTGTCAATGCCGGAGGTGTTGCCACCTCAGGTCTCGAGATGTCACAGAACTCAATGAAACTCAACTGGGATATTGAAGAGGTTGATGAAAGGCTGCACTCAATAATGGTCAACATACACAACGCATGTGTCAAACACGGCACCTGCCCCGACGGTTATGTTGACTATGTTAAGGGAGCGAACATCGCCGGTTTCCTCAAGGTTGCCAATGCAATGCTTGATCAGGGACTCGTATAACGATTCACCGTTGAAATCATATGTAGCGACGCCCTGATAGGGCGTCGTTACTTATATATAAGCCACATGCGACGTCCTAATATGGCGTTGTTACATTGTAATATTGATGTTTAATTCCTGATACGATATACATTCCCCGGGCAGGGCGTTATCAGTCCGGCCAGCTCCATCTGCAACAGAATGGTTGACAGCTTGTGCACAGGTATTTCCAGCACCCGCGCCAGTGTATCCATCGTCAGGTCTCCTTCTGTCTTCAGTGCTTGGTAAATCTTTTTCTCATTTTCTGTCATCTCCGGGAAGAGCTGAGGCTGCACCGGAACCGTAATCGCGGAAGGCTTCCATCCCAGGAGATATTCAATATTCTCATGACCTTCGACAAGGGCAGCCTTGTTGCATCGGATCATGGCATTGCAACCTGCAGACCATTCATCGCCGGGACGGCCCGGGACAGCCATGACATCACGGTTATAGGAGGCAGCAATGTCAGCGGTTATCAGTGCTCCTCCC
Organism: uncultured Bacteroidales bacterium; assembly: GCA_963849945.1. Classification (GTDB taxonomy): domain Bacteria; phylum Bacteroidota; class Bacteroidia; order Bacteroidales; family VadinHA17; genus SR-FBR-E99. Next base: position 24,488 of record CAWKJD010000010.1, read on the forward strand.
CTGATGGCCGACTCAACGATCAGCGTTGCATCGGAAATGCCTGCGATTATCCTGTTACGCCTTATAAAGTTATTCCGCTCAGGGAGGGTGTCCGAAGAAAAATCAGTGACATGACCGCCGTTCTCAAGCATCGACTTCGCTATGCCGGAGTGAATAGATGGATAAAGTGTCTTCAGTCCATGCCCCAGTACAGCCACCGTAGGAAGGCCATTAGCCAGAGCAGCCTTGTGGGCGCTGATGTCAATCCCGTAAGCCAGTCCGCTGACAATCAGCAGCTCAGGAAAATGTTCCGACAGGCCTGCAACGATCTTCTGACATAGTTCGCGGCCTCGCTGTGTCGCGTTGCGGGTACCTACCACGCTTAATATGTGTGCGGCATTCAGGTCTGCATTGCCTCTGAAGAAGAAAGTGACAGGTGAGTCTTCGCACTGGCGGAAACGGAACGGATAGTCATCATCGAGATAATGGAAGACGCTGATGCTGTTTTTTTCCACATACTCAGCCTCTTTCGCTGCCGCATCAAGGTACTCATGTCCTGTGACGGCCTTGGCGAGGGCCTCTCCCACCCCGGGGATTTTTGTCAGGTTTCTGAATGACTCACTGAAGACAGCTTCTACACTTCCGGCATATGAGACAAGTTTGCGGGCAGTTATATCCCCCACACCCGGAATCATTCCGAGTGCAATCTTGTGCACAAGAGATGTTGGTGACATATGTAATAATGTTTGCGAGACAGAGTAAAATTAAAACGAATTATGTAGAAAAGCAAGGGCCTGAAGGTCTGAGGTCTGAGGGTCTGTTGTCTTGCGGTCCTGCAATTGTGCAATCATGTCGGAGCGAAGCGGAGATCCCGACCGAAGCATCGGGACAATTGTGCAATCGTGCAATTGTGCAATCTGATCCAACTATAATTTCTGATTTCTTAATTCGTTTGTTCGAATGTTCGTTTGTTCAATTCGCGCTATCGCCCTCTCGCCCCATCGCAGAAGTCTCCCCTTCTCCTTACTCCGTGCTTCCTCAAAAAACACTATTTTTGCCACATGCAGATCATAGACACCCATTGCCACATTTATCTGCCGGAGTTTGATGATGACCGCAGGGAAGTGGTTGAAAGGTCAGTCAGGGACGGTGTCCGTACCATCCTGATGCCCAATATTGATTCATCCTCTGTCGCTCCCATGCTGGCTGCTGAAAAAAGTTATCCGGGTATCTGCATACCGATGATGGCACTCCATCCAACCTCTGTCAGGGAAAACTACCTTCTGGAGCTTGAAGGGGTGGAGGCCCGGCTGACTGAACACAAATATTATGGTATAGGCGAGACCGGCATAGATCTTTACTGGGACAAGACCTTCATCTGCGAGCAGCTGATATCGTTCAGGCGCCACCTCGAGCTTGCTGAGTATTACGGACTTCCTGTGGTGATACATGCGCGCGAATCCCTCGAAGTTATCATCAAAGAGTTGAAGAAATACGGCGCTGGCCGCGTGGAAGGAGTATTTCATGCCTTCCCGGGAAGTGTTAATGAAGCAAAACAGGTGGTGGAAATGGGTTTTCTGATAGGCGTAGGCGGGGTGATCACCTTCCGGAACAGCCGTTTGGGTGATGCTGTAATAGAGGCTGGTATTAATAATCTCGTGCTGGAGACAGACGCACCCTATCTTGCCCCTGTGCCCCATCGGGGTAAAAGGAATGAGAGCAGTTATCTGACGCTGGTCGTCGATAAGCTTTCTGAATTGCTGGCTATCACCCCTGCAGAAGTTGCCGACAGAACAACCGCAAACGCAAAAAGGCTGTTTAAAATTTAAAAGGATGGAAAAGAGTATATCTATACTTATTATATATACCGGAGGCACTATAGGGATGGTCAATGATCCGGTGACCGGAACCCTTGTGCCAATGGATTTCAAACATATTTCAGGGCAGGTTCCCGAACTGCGCCGTTTCGGATTTAATCTTGAGTCAGTAACCTTTGATCCGGTTATAGATTCTTCGGATGTCAGTCCTGAGATATGGATTAAGATTGCCGATATGATTTCTGATAACTATGATCATTTTGACGGGTTCGTCGTATTGCATGGCACCGACACAATGGCCTATTCGGCTTCAGCTTTGAGTTTCATGCTGGCAGGACTTGAAAAACCTGTCATTTTCACCGGGGCCCAGCTGCCGATAGGTGTTCTTCGCACTGACGGGAAAGAGAACTTCATCACTGCCATTGAGATTGCCGCTGCACGCGAGAACGGACTACCGCTTGTGCCGGAGGTATGTATATATTTCGAAAACAAACTGTTACGCGGTAACAGAACTATCAAATTCAGCGCCGAGCACTTTAATGCCTTCAGTTCACCCAACCTGCCGCCGCTTGCCGAGGCAGGACTGCAGATACGTTATAACCGGAACCTTATAAGATACCCGACCGTCAGGCGACCGCTTGCCGTTTCGGCAAAGTTTGACACCGGAGTGGCTGTTCTGAGGCTCTTCCCCGGGATCAGCCAGGATGTCGTCAAAGCAGTGATCAGATCGAAAGGGTTACACGGCCTCATTCTTGAGACCTATGGTACCGGAAATGCACCCACGCTCGACTGGTTCCTGGATGAAATACGTTCATTTATATCCGGTGGAGGGATAGTACTCAATGTCACTCAATGTCAGGCCGGTTCGGTTGAGATGGGTCTTTATGAGACATCGGCAGGACTGCGTGCTGCAGGTGTTATAAGCGGTAAGGACATAACCGCGGAAGCTGCCATAACGAAAATGATGATTCTGCTTGGCAGCTCGTTGCCAAAGGGTAAGGTTGAGACATTGCTCTCTAAGTCCCTCAGCGGTGAAATGAGCTGAGTCCCTTGCTGTCGTCATTTTTTTTGTAAATTGCGCCGTTTTTCCGGAGAGATGCAAGAGTGGCTTAATTGGCACGCCTGGAAAGCGTGTGTACCTCAAAAGGGTACCGGGGGTTCGAATCCCCCTCTCTCCGCAACTCATGACTGATCCCGACCGCCTTTTTGCGGTCGGGATTATTTATTTTACCGACAACGCGTTGAAGATTTGCTCTTCATAAGCGGAGGAGGTGAAATAAATAAGACCTGAAAGGTCAGTCATGAGTTGCAGGTTCTCTCATTGGGGATCAGCGAAGCTAATCCCCTCCCTTGGCGCATACCTTCATTGCAGGAGCAGGTTCTCACCCTTGGGATCACCGCAGGTAATCCCCCCTTCCTCCACAATAACACGACTGTTGCCGGTCTGTTATACGTAACTTTTGAAAACCATATCTAATATACTTTCGTTCAGTTTTTTTCATAATTTTGATGCATGAACATCATTGAGAAAAATATTGAAGAGATTCGCCAGTTGTGTCTGAAATATAAAGTCGCCAATCTATTTGTTTTTGGATCAGTCCTGACTGAAAGATTCAAGAAAAGCAGCGATATTGATTTTATTGTTGACTTTAAAGATGTTGACCTTTACGATTACGCCGACAATTATTTTGATTTCAAATTTTCACTTGAAGATATTTTCAAAAGAGAAATAGATCTTCTTGAGGATAAAGCAATAAGGAACCCTTATCTCCGCAAGACGATTGATTTATCAAAACATCTTGTATATGGATCAGGAAATTAATGCCTGGTTATATGACATACTTCAAGCTATTGAGGAAATAGATAGCTACTTTATTGACACGCCCAGATCCTTTTCGCATTACGTCTCTGATCTAAAAACCAAAAGGGCAATTGAAAGAAATATTGAAATTATCGGGGAAGCTGTAAACCGTATTATTAGAAAAGACAAAGAATTCTATCTTGAAAATGCACAGAAAATTATCGGGACCAGAAACCGCATAGCACATGGTTATGATAAGATTTCAGACGACTTAATTTGGAGTATAGTAATAAATCATCTGCCAAAACTAAAAGAAGAAATATCCGTGCTTTTAAAATAAGAGGCTATACCCAAATCACTATGTAACATATAATAAGAGGATATATTCTTAAACCCCCAATAACCCCCCCCCACAAAAAAATAAAACACTAAAAGCACTGTTTACCAGTGCTTTTAATATTTAATTGTGATCCCGGGGCGACTCGAACGCCCAACCAACAGAACCGGAATTTGTCATTCTATCCATTGAACTACGGGACCGTTCAGACTGCAAAAGTAACCCGACAACAGCACTTTTCAAAACTTATCGGACAAATATGACTACCTCACCCCCGTCTTCTGACATTTTTTGCCAACTTTTTCCTAATTTCGCAACCCATAAGCCCAAACCTGAAAACGGACATGAAGGATTACAATTTCACAGAAATAGAGAAGAGATGGCAGGAGTACTGGGAAAAACACAAGACCTTCAGAACTGCTGATGATTTTTCCAATCCCAACAAGTTCTATGTCCTTGATATGTACCCCTACCCTTCAGGCGCCGGGCTTCATGTGGGTCATCCCGAGGGCTATACCGCCACCGATATCGTTGCACGCTATAAGCGCATGAAGGGCTTTAACGTTCTTCATCCCATGGGCTGGGATGCGTTCGGCCTGCCGGCTGAACAGTATGCCATCCAGACCGGTACTCACCCGGCAGTGACCACACGCCAGAACTGTGACACGTTCCGCAGGCAGATAAAAGAACTTGGACTGAGTTATGACTGGGAACGCGAGATAAACACAACTGATCCGGGCTATTTTAAATGGACCCAATGGATATTCATCAAACTTTATAATACATGGTACGATCAGAAAACAGACCGCGGCCGTGATATAAATGAGCTTCCGATACCACTCGATGTACTCAAGGCAGGCGATGAGGCAAGAAGGAAATACATTGATTCAAAACGACTGGCTTATTATGATGATGCACAGATATGGTACTGCCCGTCATGCCGTATCGTCTGCGCCAATGAAGAAGTACTGAACGACGGCACTCATGAAAAATGCGGTAACAGGGTCGTGCGGCGTAACCTTAAACAATGGATGCTCCGCATACCAAGCTATGCCGAGAGACTGCTCCGCGAACTCGACGATCTCGACTGGCCGGAAGGTATCAAGGAGATGCAGCGTAACTGGATCGGACGCTCAACCGGCGCAGAGGTGGATTTTAAACTTGACGGCCATCAGGAAATAATTACCGTTTATACCACCCGCCCGGACACACTTTTCGGTGCAACATACATGGTGCTGGCACCCGAAAATAAGCTGGTAGATAAAATAACCACGCCTGATAAGAAGAAGGAAGTGGATGCATATATAAACGCATCATCTCTTAAATCCGAACTCGACAGAACTGACCTGTCCAAAGAAAAGACCGGTGTCTTCACCGGCGCATATGCCATCAATCCGGTCAATAACAAAAAAATACCCGTCTGGGTAGCCGATTATGTTTTAATGGGATATGGTACCGGCGCTATTATGGCCGTGCCGGCTCATGATGACCGTGACTTCGAGTTTGCAAAAAAATTCGGGCTGGAGATCAGATGCATCCTCTCTCCTGATGTCACAGACAGTGAACAGAAAGAGAGGATTATAGCCGGCAACGAATGCTGGACAGGCGATGGCGAATATATTAACTCGTCAGACAGCGAGCAGGGCATCAGCCTTAATGGCCTCAGCATGGAGAAAGGTATTGCCACCATCACAACCTGGCTGGAACAGAAAAATATTGGCATCCACAGGGTTAACTACAAGCTGCGCGACTGGCTCTTCAGCCGCCAGCGTTACTGGGGAGAGCCGTTTCCTGTCATACACTGGGATGACGGCACCATAACCCTCATGGATGAGAGCGAGCTGCCCCTCAGGCTCCCCGATCTTGATGTGATTGAGCCGGGCGAGAACGGAGAATCACCTCTCGCCAATGCCACCGAATGGCTGTATGTAACCGATAAGGACGGTCGCCGTGGAAGGCGCGAAACCAACACCATGCCTCAGTGGGCCGGATCATGCTGGTACTACCTCAGGTTCATCGACCCGAAAAACGACAATGTCATCTTTGACAAAGCAAAGGAAAACTACTGGATGCCCGTTGATCTCTACATCGGCGGAGCTGAACATGCCGTACTGCACCTCCTCTACAGCCGCTTCTGGCATAAAGTGCTTTTTGACCTGGGAATAGTCTCCACCAGTGAGCCCTTTTCGAAACTCTTCAACCAGGGCATGATCCTGGCCTTCGCCTATGAGACACCGGCAGGCGCCAAAGTATCATCAGACCAGATCAGTGAACGCGACGGGAAATATTTTAACACTGAAACAGGCGAAGAGGTAAGACAGATTGTGGCAAAAATGTCAAAGAGCCTCAAGAACGTCATTAATCCTGATGACGTAATAAAAAACTATGGAGCTGATTCACTCCGCCTGTATGAGATGTTCATGGGCCCCCTTGAGGCCACAAAACCATGGGATGACAAGGGTGTCAAGGGAGTTCTCGGCTTCCTTGCCAGGGCATACCGACTGATAGCCGCCGAAGAGAACATCACCACAGGTGAGGAAGATCCCGAAATACTCAGGTCTCTTCATCAGACGATCAGAAAGGTGACAGACGATATTGAAAATCTTCATTTCAATACCGCTGTCTCAGCTATGATGATCTTCCTGAATACGGCCATGAAGAAGGGAAAGATCACGCATGACACTGCCCTTACCTTCATAAAGATACTTTCTCCCTTTGCTCCCCACCTCGGAGAAGAGCTCTGGCATCTGACAGGCAATAAGGATACAATTGCATTCGAACCGTGGCCGCAGGCTGAGGAGAAATACCTCAGAACCGACACCTTCGAATGCCCCGTATCAGTCAATGGTAAAATGAGGTTTAAAATTGAACTTCCCGTTGACCTGCCTCAGGAAGAGGTTAAAAGAATTGTGCTGTCTGACGAGAGAGCAAAAAAATGGATAGGCTCCGCCACACCAAAAATAATCATAGTTCCTAACCGCATTGTAAATATTGTTATATGAGGATACCGAAGATCAGACTTGCCATTCTTGCAGTCTCATACCTTTTGATGGCCTCATGTATCCAGCCGTCACCGGTAAAAAAAAGCATAGCGGCCGAACCGTCCGATACAGTTAAAACCGTTGCAGAGAAGCCTGATTCCGTCAGCCTTATTCACGGAATACCTGTCGACTCCTATAATATCGTTACAGGAAAAATAAAGCGAAACCAGTTCATCTCATCGATCCTTGCCTCCTATAACGTTCCATGGAATACCATTGAAGAGCTTCTCAGGGAGAACAGGAAGGTATTCGATCCGCGAAAAGTACGCACCGGAAGCAGCTACTCGGTTTTTCTGACAAAGGACACTCTGAACAGGGCAGATTACTTCATTTATGAACATGATCCTACGGTCAGTTATGTCTTCTCACTGAAAGACACTCTGTCAGTCTTACGGTACGATGCTCAGGTAAAGAAGCTGCTGAAGTACTCGTCAGGATCAATTACGACTTCTCTCTGGGAGGCGGCTATGGAGAAGAATCTCAACCCCAACCTTTCAGCTGAGTTGTCGGATATATATGCATGGACCATTGACTTCTTCGGTCTCCAGCAGGGTGACAGGTTCAAGGTCATTTATGAAGAAGAGTTCATCGGAGATGAGTCTATAGGTATCAGCAAGATTCACGCAGCCCTCTTCGAACATGCAGGCAGCTCAATCTATGCAATACCTTTCATTCAGGACAGCACCATGTCTTTTTATGACACTACCGGAGCCAGCCTGCGGAAGGCTTTTCTCAAGGCTCCGCTGAGGTACTCGCGTATCAGCTCGCGGTTTTCAGGGGCCAGGTATCATCCTGTTCTGAAGATTGTCAGGCCGCACCACGGAGTGGACTATGCTGCACCGGCAGGTACGCCGGTGGTATCAATCGGAGACGGCAGAGTCACGCAGACTGCCTTCGAGAACGGGTCAGGAAGAATAGTCCGCATAACACATAACAGCGTTTATTCAACAGCCTACATGCACCTCTCGCGATTCGGTCCGGGAATAGCACCCGGAGTCTATGTGAAGCAGGGCCAGGTGATAGGATTTGTTGGAACTTCCGGGCTGTCAACAGGCCCTCATCTCGATTTCAGGTTCTATCGTAACGGATATGCAGTTAATCCGCTTAAGGTTGATGCTCCGCCCGTTAATCCTGTCTCACCCGAGGCTATGGGAGAGTTTCAGAAGGTGGCAGACGGTTATAAGGACCTGCTCGAAACTATCAGTTACTGATCAGAAAGGGTGTCGATAAGCCTGCTGATCACCGCGGGGTAGTGATCATACTCAAGGGCATGCACGCGGGCGGCGAGGGTGTCCACATCGTCACCGGGCAGAACCGGGCATTTTGCCTGAAAAATTATATCTCCCGAGTCATAATGTTCATTGACATAATGAATGGTTATCCCGCTCTCGGTGCATCCTGCTTCGAGTACTGCCCTGTGCACCCTGTCGCCGTACATTCCCCTGCCGCCGAAACGCGGCAGAAGAGCAGGATGAATATTGACAATGCGCCCCTTGTATTCCTCTATTATGCGCGGGGGAACGAGCCAGAGAAACCCTGCGAGAACTATCAGATCAGCCTTCCTCCTTTGCAGGGTAAAAAGAACCTCTTCCGTCTCGTAAAACTGTTTGCGGTCGAAAAAAAATGAATCTATACCAAGTGCAGCAGCCCTTTCCAGTACCATGGCCTGAGGCTTGTTTGACAAAACAAGTACAACTTTCGCTTTCTTTTCGTTCGAAAAGTATCTTATTATATTTTCGGCGTTGGTTCCGGCACCTGACGCAAAAATAACTATATTCTTCATTATCTGATATTTACTGTTTTATATTGCATAAGGTGCCGCCACTAAAAAATATATATTAAAATATTGATTTATATTTACTTATATTTATCTCAATGTAAATTTCCATCAATTTGTTTGAATAATACTGTACAAATATATTTCTTTGCAGAGTTTTTAAAACGAGTATTAACGTAAAATTGAATAGTATGTCGGACATTTCTACACGAGTTAAAAAGATCATCGTTGAAAAGCTTGGCGTTGATGAAGCTGAGGTTACACCTGAAGCTCATTTCACAAATGACCTCGGAGCAGATTCTCTTGACACTGTCGAGCTGATCATGGAATTCGAAAAGGAATTCAATATCGGAATTCCTGATGATCAGGCAGAAAGTATCAGCACAGTAGGCGACGCTATAAAGTACATCGAAGAGAACGCAAAATAGTTTTCTTTGAATAATCTATAATGAGGCGGGTTGTAGTTACCGGGATGGGGGCCCTTACCCCCGTCGGCAACACTCTGCAGGATTACTGGAAAGGTCTTGTTGATGGGGTCAGCGGTGCGTGTCTTATCACACGTTTTGATACCACAAAGTTCAAGACAAAGTTTGCCTGTGAACTCAAAGGCTTTGATTCTGCGAACTTTTTTGAGAGGAAAGAGGCCCGTAAAATGGATCGCTACACGCAATATGCCTTTGTGGCTGTTGATGAAGCGATCAGGAATGCCGGACTGGATCCTGATGCCACTGATAAAGACCGTTCAGGCGTTATCTGGGCGTCAGGCATTGGAGGAATAGAGACATTATTTGAAGAAGTGAAAGGGTATGTGGCGGGTGATGAAAATCCCCGTTTCAGCCCTTTCTTCATTCCCAAAATGATAAGTGACATTGCAGCAGGGATGCTCTCCATCAAGTATGGTTTCAGAGGTCCGAATTTTGCCACTGTATCTGCCTGCGCTTCTTCAACAAATGCTCTGATTGATGCCTATTATTATATCCTCCTCGGTAAAGCCGATCTTTTTATTGCAGGCGGTTCTGAGTCAGCTGTCAATCCTCCTGGCGTGGGAGGTTTCAATTCAATGCAGGCCCTGTCAACAAACAATGAGGAATATTCCACTGCCTCCCGTCCTTTTGATGTGACAAGGGATGGCTTTGTCATTGGTGAAGGCGCCGGGGCACTTATCCTGGAGGAGCTTGGGCATGCCAGAGCCAGGGGTGCAAAGATCTATGCAGAAATAATCGGATCGGGCCTGACAGCTGATGCCTATCATATCACTGCTCCCCATCCCGACGGAATGGGAGCAGTCAATGTAATGAAACAGGCCATCCTCGAAGCAAAACTCCTGCCCTCGGATGTCGATTATATAAATGTTCACGGAACATCGACACCCCTCGGTGACATTGCCGAGACCAAGGCTATCGTATCGCTCTTCGGCGAGCACGCCTATAAGTTGAATATCAGCGCCACCAAATCAATGACCGGGCATCTTCTCGGTGCTGCCGGTGCTATAGAAGCCATTGCCACGGTGATGGCTGTCGTTAATGATATTGTTCCACCTACAATCAACTTCAGAAATCCTGACCCTGCCATAGATCAGAATCTGAACCTGACTCTGAACAAGGCACAGCACAGACCCGTGAGGGTGGCGCTGACCAATACCTTCGGCTTCGGAGGGCATAATGCCTCTATCCTGATCAGGAAATTCGAAGAATAGTGTTCCTCCTTCGCAGGAAAGAAAATAATACCATTGTTCATAACAGGCGCGACTTTCGTTCGCGTCTGAAAACGCTCCTTGGCTTCAAGCCTGTAAACCTGCGCCTGTATGAGAAGGCTTTCATACACCGGTCAACCTCATTTACAAGGCCTGACGGCACCAGAATAAATAATGAGAGGCTTGAATATCTCGGAGATTCAATAATTGACAGTATCATCTCGGATTATCTCTTCCATCTTTATCCTGAAGCAAGGGAAGGCTTCCTGACCAAGACCAGGGCCCGTATTGTCAGCAGGGAGACCCTCAACCAGCTTGGCACGTCAATGAGTCTCGATACACTGATTATCTCGAACCTGTCGTCCCGGGTCACTCCGCCCAACCTGCTGGGAAACACGCTGGAAGCGCTGATCGGGGCGCTTTTTATAGATACCGGTTATGCCCGCACGCGCCGCTTTTTTATTGAGAAAGTCCTGAAAAAGTATCTTAACCTTGATGAAATGCTTGCTTCGGAGACCGATTACAAGAGCCTGATACTTGAATATTGCCAGAAGAATAAATTCAGTCTGCATTACACTTTTCAGGAAAATGGCGTTCAAAACAATTCGCATCCGCTTTTCATTGTTACCCTTGAGATCAATAATGAGACGATAGCGCAGGGCGAAGGTGCAACTAAGAAAGAAGCTGAACAGGAAGCATCGATGAATGCCTGGAACAGGATAAGAGCAACACAGATATGAGCCCGGTAAAAAAAATAACCAGACACATCATCAAGGCTGATGAGACTCCTGCCTTTCTGTTCCTGGGGATTGTCTCCTCTGAGCCTGACTACCGTCTGTCAGTGATGCTGAACAGGCATCTGGGCATTGATCTCCGGAAGAGACCGGAAGAGGTATCCGCAGGCGCCGGCGCTGAAACGCATAGCTTTTCAGTTTTCACAACAACACCGCCGGCCCTGTCTCTTGTTTCGAACAGAAGCGCGGGCATCACCCTTTTGAAAAAACTGAAAAATATTGACTTCCTGCTTCTGATACACGGAGTGCCCGACAGAAAGAAGGCTGAAAATCTGACAGCATCAGTAAGAAACATCCCGGAAATAACTGCAGTATTCCTTTTTGACAGCAGGGATTTCAGCGACAGGAACATCGCTTTGCTGGTTCAATAAAATAGGAAAAGGAGACAATTTCTTGCCTCCTCTTCAATTTTAACCCTAAAACTAACCTAACCTATGAAAAAAAACTCCAATATATTTTGTACAATTTTCGTGCCAATAACGATGCAAATATAAGCGACGTTCAGGGATTTCTTTCTTAACGATATGTTAATTTATTGATTTTTAACACTTTTTTAACTATTCAGGCACCTGAATTTTTCTTATTATTGGTGTTAAATTCTGGTAATCTACTGTAGTAAAACACTTAAGAGTTACCTTTGCAATAATATGAAGCGTGAGTATACAGTCCTCCTGGCAGTATTTTTCTTTCTGGCCATTTCTGCCCTGGTTTTCATCCAGGTAAGGTGGATCCACAATGTATCAGGTGCTGAGGACCAGGCGTTCAGGTTTGGTGTAAATGATGCTTTAAAGGAAGTTGTGTCTGAGCTGGAAAAAACAGAGACATACAACCGGATCATCAGTGAAATCAACCCTGTCGCTCAGGGAGATCAGGCCAATGATCTGAGCAGTGGTACTGAGCAGCAATCGAGGGAGGCGAGGCTTCTTGAGAAATATGGTTTCCATCCGGGTGTCAGGTCGGTGATCATAAACAGGGCCGGGCGCACATATCTGCTCAGATCTGACAGCCTTCAGGCAGAATCATTTATGGGTGACACCGAACCTGAAACACAGAGCCTGACTGCCGGCGCCACCTCACGCATGACAAGCAAAGTGATATCAATCGAGAACATTGTCAGCCGCATCCTTCATGAGACACCACCGCTGAGAGACCGCTTCACTTCTGAAAAACTTAACGAGCTCATAAGAAAATCGCTTGATGCTGTAGGCATTCATCTGGGATACGAGTGCGCCGTGAGGGGAGATAACGGCGGAATAATCTACCGCACCCCTGACTACAGCGAAAGCTCCGGAGCAAACAAGTATCTCCGCCAGCTCTTTCCCAATGACCCTGTGCCCGGCAACAATGTCCTTTCCATATATTTTCCTGATGAAGAAGAATACAAATTCAGGCAGATAGCCTTCATGGCAATCGCATCAATGCTTATCATGCTATTCCTGATTATTCTTTCAACCAGCACTTTTATTGTCATCTTCCGCCAGAAAAGGCTTTCGGAGATCAAGGGCGATTTTATCAACAATATGACCCATGAGCTGAAAACACCGATCGCGACAATATCACTGGCATCGCAGATGCTTGCTGATCCGAAAATTCCCGAGAAGTCAAGAGACACTGCCGGGCTTGCTTCGGTTATCAATGAGGAAAGCAACAGACTGAGGATCCTTGTTGAAAAGGTACTTCAGACGGCAATTTTCGAAAAAGCCAGGCTTGAACTTGATAAAAGCAGAACTGACATTCACGAGGTGATCCTCAGGGCCGTTGATGCATTCAAACTGCAGGTGAACGAACGTGGCGGAGTGATATCAACCTTTCTCGACGCACCTGATCCTATGGTAATGGTAGATGGATCAAATTTTTTCAATGTTTTCCTTAACCTGATCGACAACTCTCTCAAATATACTTCCCGAATCCCTGAAATAACTATAACCACCGGAGGTTATCATAAGGGCATTGTTATCACAGTGTCTGACAACGGCATAGGAATTCCAAGGGAGCACCAGAAAAATATTTTTGAAAAATTCTACAGGGTTCCTGCAGGCAATACTCATAATATCAAAGGATTCGGACTTGGACTCAGTTATGTCAGGAAGATCATTGATGAGCACCATGGTACAATTAAAGTTGAAAGCCAGATTAACAAAGGCACCAGAATAATCATACACATTCCAAAAGACCAGCCAAAATGAAAAAAGTAAGCATCTTACTTGCTGAGGACGATCCCAACCTGGGGCAGCTGCTGAAGAATTACCTCACCCTGAAAGTGTACGAACCAACTCTGGTCACCGACGGAGCACAGGCTCTGAAGCTTTTCAGGAAAGATAAGTTCACACTATGTCTTCTTGATGTGATGATGCCCGAAATGGACGGGTTTACGCTGGCAAAGGAGATAAGAGCCATTGATCCGAATATTCCGGTCATATTCCTTACTGCAAAGAACCTGAAGCAGGATGTCATTGAAGGATTTAAGTCGGGGGCTGACGATTACATCACCAAACCTTTTTCAATGGAAGAGCTGACATACCGTATCGAAGCCATCCTCCGCCGTTCCACCAAACGGGAGGCTGAAGCTCCCATGGATCATTACACTATCGGTGAATTCACTTTTGACGTCGCCAAGCAGCTTTTGACCTTCAAAGGCCAGTCACAAAAGCTGACAACTAAAGAGTCTGAGCTTCTTGAGCTACTCTGCCGTAACCGCAATCAGGTACTGGAACGCAATTTTGCCCTGAAGTCAATATGGATTGACGATAACTACTTCAATGCCAGAAGCATGGATGTATATATCACCAAGCTTCGCAAATATCTCAGCAAGGATACGAAGATTGAGATTCTGAACATTCACGGCAAGGGATACAAGCTGCTGTGCTAAAAAAATACCCCGCACGAAAATATCGTACAGGGTATGAGATTAGGTCAGTCTCAGGGTTCTGGTACAAGTTGTATTCTTCCCGGTCCAAAACCAATAATGTGCTAATTTAGCATAAATTCCTAATTTCCAACACTCCGGGTCATTTTTTTCATCTCAGTCAAGCTTCAGTACTGCGAGAAACGCCTGCTGAGGAACTTCGACATTACCTATCTGCCGCATACGCTTCTTCCCTTTCTTCTGTTTTTCAAGAAGTTTCCTCTTACGGGTGATATCACCTCCGTAGCACTTTGCAGTGACATCCTTGCGCACAGCCTTGACTGTCTCACGTGCAATTATCTTTGCTCCGATAGCTGCCTGTATGGCTATGTCAAACTGCTGCCTTGGTATCAGTTCACGAAGTTTCTCACACATCCTCCTTCCAAAATCATAGGCATGCCCGCGGTATATAAGCGTTGAAAGAGCGTCTACCATTTCGCCGTTAAGCAGAATGTCAAGCCTTACAAGATCAGCTTTCTTATATCCTGTTATGTGGTAATCAAAAGAAGCATACCCTTTCGAAATACTCTTCAGCTTGTCATAAAAATCGAACACAATTTCCGAGAGAGGCATATCGAATGTCACCTCAACGCGGTCACTTGTAAGGTAAACCTGGTTTTTCAGGATCCCTCTCTTATCTATGCACAACTTTAAGATCGAACCTATGTACTCCGATTTTGAAATAACCTGTGCGTGGATGTACGGCTCTTCTATCTCGTCAATTGTGGTAACCGGAGGCATGCCTGAAGGGTTATGCACATCGATTATGTCACCTTTAGTTGTCAGAACCCTGAAAGATACGTTGGGCACGGTGGTGATGACATCCATGTCAAATTCCCTGTCGAGCCGTTCCTGGACAATCTCCATGTGCAGCAATCCGAGGAAACCGCACCGGAATCCAAAGCCCAGTGCAGCCGATGACTCCGGAATAAAAGTCAGCGATGCATCATTAAGCTGCAGCTTTTCTATTGAAGCCCGTAGATTTTCATAATCATCAGCATCAACCGGGTAAATACCTGCGAAGACCATGGGCTTCACATCAGCAAATCCTGAAATAGCCACCTGGCATGGACGGGCAACATGTGTGATGGTATCTCCTACCTTCACCTCCACCGAGTTTTTTATTCCTGAAATGATATACCCGACATCGCCTGCACTGAGAACGCTCCGTGGTTCACGTTTAATCTTCAGTACACCGATTTCATCAGCATCGTATTCACTGCCGGTATTTACAAATTTCACTGTGTCATGGGTGTGTATGGTACCGTTGGCTATCTTGAAATAAGCTATGATTCCTCTGAAAGAATTGAACACAGAGTCAAAGATAAGAGCCTGCAACGGAGCATCGGGGTCGCCCTTGGGCGGCGGAATCTTCGCAACGATCTCCTCCAGGATACGGTCAACACCCATCCCGGTGCGGGCGCTGGCTTCGATAATATCATCCCGGCTGCATCCGATAAGGTCGACGATCTGGTCTTTAACATCCTCCGGCATTGCGCTGGCAGAATCCATCTTGTTAAGCACCGGGATTATTTCCAGGCCATGTTCAATGGCCATATAGAGGTTTGAAATGGTCTGAGCCTGGATGCCCTGGGTGGCGTCCACAACCAGCAAAGCTCCTTCACAGGCGGCTATCGAGCGCGAAACTTCATAAGAAAAGTCAACATGCCCCGGAGTATCAATAAGATTAAGAAAATATTTTATCCCGTCCTGCTCATAATCCATCTGTATCGCATGGCTCTTGATGGTGATACCCCGTTCCCTCTCAAGATCCATATCATCAAGAATCTGATTCTGAAAATCACGTGCATCAACGGTATTGGTCTTTTCAAGGAGCCTGTCCGCGAGAGTGCTCTTGCCATGATCAATATGTGCAATGATACAGAAGTTGCGTAAGGTATTCATCTGGCCGGGCCGGTTCATTTCAGGTGCAAATATATACAATTTGCCCCTTTCTGCTTTTAGGATCTTAAGAAGGGATCACGCAGTTCAGCTTATTCAGCTCTTTGCGGAAAAAAAAGAATGTGATGACCGCTGCCACCATATCAGATACCGGGTTTGCAATCCAGACACCCTCTACTCCCCAGAATTTCGGAAGCAGGAGGATCAGAGGCAATAGCACAATTATCTGTCTCAGCAGGGAAAGGAAGGTCGCAAGTTTCGCTTTGCCTACTGCCTGAAAATAGCTGGAAGCTATAATCTGAAAGCCAACCACCGGCAGAACTGCGGTGTAGATGCGCAGGCCCATGACACCGGCTGTCCTGAGTTCCGCATTGTCCGAGTTAAAAATGCTTATCACCACTCCGGGGATGAGCATGCAGATAAGCCACCCTCCCGTTGCAACCATGATGGCGAATCTGATTGCCTTTATCACCGTCTCCTTTACACGGCAGTAGAGGCCGGCCCCGTAGTTAAACCCGATGATGGGCTGAATGGCCATATTTATCGAAATTATAGTCATCACCAGCATCATGGTAGAACTGCTGACGATACCCATTGCCCCGACAGATATATCTCCCCCGTATTTAATGAACCTTGTATTCATTATGGCCGTGACAATACTTGCTGCGACATTCATGGCAAATGGAGCAAAACCAATAGATATAATATGTTTAATAATATAGGTATCGGGATAAATGTTTGAGAGGTTAAGTTTTATGACGCTCCTTTTACTCCTGAAGTGAAGCATCACCCATACACAAAGTACAAATTGTGAAAATATCGTTGCGTAGGCAGCGCCTTTGACACCCATATCAAATCCAAAAATAAGTATCGGATCAAGGACGATATTTATGCCGGCGCTGATCAGAATTGAGAACATCGCAATGCGTGGATTGCCTTCTGCCCTGATGATATTATTAAGAGCATAGCCTGTAATCGAGAACGGGACCCCGGCCAGGATGATGACAAAATAGTCAGATGCATATTTCAGCGTCTCAGGTCCTGCGCCGAAAATCATAAGTACCCTGTTGCGTACCACGAAACCCACTATCATAAGGATCACGCCAAGGGCGAAGGCCATGAAAACCGCATTCCCCAGTATCCTGTTTGCCTTGTCATAATCTTTTTCACCCAGGCTGAGTGAGATGCGCACTCCCGATCCCATGCCTACCAGCATACCGAAAGCCATGATGATGATCATCAGCGGGAATATCACGCTCAGTCCCGAAAGGGCAAGGGCATCAACGCCCTGGCCGATATAGATACGGTCAACGATGTTATACAGGGCGCTTGCCATCATCCCGGTAAAAGCCGGGACAAAGTAGCTCCACATCAGTTTCCCGATCTTCTGGTGTTCAAGGTCTCCGACCTGCCTCGGATCTGCCATAGATAAAAATTAGTTAGGCAAAGATGAAAGGAAATCCGGAATTAATTAATTATTGAATAAAAAAAGCTGCTTCCGTTCAGGAGCAGCTTCTTTTGACATTATTGGTTTTTTTTACATCATGCCTTGCATTCCGCCGCCACCCATTCCCGGGTTCGGGGCCGGATTCTCTTCCTTTTCCTCAACAACTACTGCTTCAGTGGTAAGGAGCATACCTGCTATTGATGCAGCGTTTTCGAGTGCTATCCTTGCAACTTTGGCAGGATCGATAACACCGGTCTTGAACAAATGCTCATATTTATCGGTCTGGGCATTATACCCGAAGTCATCTTTACCTTCACGCACTTTCTGCATTATTACAGCGCCTTCCTTGCCTGCATTAATTGCTATCTGACGCAGAGGCTCTTCAATAGCTCTCTTGACAATGTCTATTCCGGTATTCTGGTCATCGTTTTCGCCTTTCAGTCCTTCAAGCAACGGAATAGCACGTATATATGCTACACCACCGCCGGGGACGATACCCTCTTCAATTGCAGCACGGGTTGCATGGAGAGCGTCATCAACGCGGTCCTTCTTCTCTTTCATTTCAACCTCTGATGCAGCACCTATATAAAGTACAGCAACACCGCCGGCAAGCTTGGCAAGCCTCTCCTGAAGTTTCTCCCTGTCATAGTCAGATGTGGTAGTGGTGATCTGTTGTTTGATCTGGCCTACGCGGGCCTGTATCATCGTTTTATCACCTGCACCGTTAACGATAGTTGTGTTTTCCTTATTTACGGTCACTTTGTCAGCAACACCCAGGTCGCTCATGGTGGCATTCTCAAGCTTCATGCCTCTCTCTTCCGAGATAACAGTACCGCCTGTCAGAATAGCGATGTCTTCAAGCATCTCTTTCCTTCTGTCTCCGAAACCCGGAGCCTTGACAGCACATACTTTCAGTGAGCCTCTCAGGCGGTTGACCACCAGGGTGGCCAGAGCTTCGCCCTCAACATCCTCTGCAATGATCATGAGCGGACGGCCGTTACGGGCTGTCTCCTCAAGCACAGGCAGGAGATCTTTCATTGAAGAGATCTTTTTGTCGTGGATCAGGATATAGGGATTTTCCAGCTCAACTTCCATTTTGTCAGGATTAGTGACAAAATAAGCTGAGATGTATCCGCGGTCGAACTGCATACCTTCAACGACCTCAACTTTGGTCTCAGTACCTTTTGCTTCTTCGACGGTGATCACACCCTCTTTCTTGACTTTGTCCATCGCCATGGCGATGAGCTTACCGATCTCTTCGTCATTGTTGGCCGATATCCGTGCCACCTGCTCTATTTTCTTCAGGTCATCACCTACAGACTGTGACTGGCTCTTAAGGCTTTCAATAACTTTTGAGACAGCCTTGTCAATGCCTCTCTTCAGATCCATCGGGTTAGCGCCTGCAGTGACGTTCTTGAGACCCACGGTGATCATGCTCTGTGCAAGAACAGTAGCCGTAGTAGTACCGTCACCGGCATTATCGGAGGTTTTGGATGCAACTTCCTTCATCATCTGAGCACCCATGTTCTGATACGGGTCTGACAGTTCGATTTCCTTTGCCACCGTTACACCGTCCTTGGTGATCTGGGGTGCGCCAAATTTCTTTTCAAGCACAACGTTACGGCCTTTCGGGCCCAGTGTTACCTTCACAGCATCAGCCATACGATCAACACCTTCCTTCAAAAGGTTACGCGCTTCAATATTGAATTTAATTTCTTTTGCCATTGTTATTCTGTTTTACTGTTATTACGAAATATAAAGGACATCAGACTGAGACAGAAGGAGATAATCTGTGCCGTCAACGGTCAGTTCCTGACCGGAGTATTTGCCGTAGAGTACAACATCACCCTTTTTAAGTTCCATTTCTTCATCCTTCTTGGCAGCGCCTACAAGAATAACGGTGCCTGCGCGGGGTTTTTCCTTTGCTGAATCCGGAATAATAATACCACTGGCGGTTTTCTCTTCTGCCTCATGAGGCTTGATGAGAACCTTACCTGCCAGCACTTTTCCTTTTAATTGTGCCATTTTCATTAGTTTTATAAGTTAAACAATATTTTTCCTGCTTGTGAATTTCATAATCTGTGCCAAACGGATTTTGACAAAAACAAAGTGTCAGTTCATGACAAACTGACACCTTCATATAAAATCAATGTCATTCTTATTTATTTTCGGTAGTGGTCTGTTGTGGTTCCTGTGGAACAGGAGTGGGAAGTGTTGGGATTGCGGTAGGATCCTGAGCTTTCTCAATTGAAGATTTAATGACTGACTCTTTGCTCTGGCCCCTTGGGATGGTAGCGGTAGCAACCAGGCACAGGATAACTATTGCAGCTCCGAGCGTCCATGTTGATTTTTCAAGAAAGTCAGCTGTTTTTCTTACGCCCATCGACTGACCTGCAGAGGTAAAGTTTGCTGCCAGGCCGCCTCCTTTTGAATTCTGTACCAGCACCACCATTATCACAAGAACGCATGCTATAAGCACCAGAATTGAAACAAAAATATAAATGCCCATTGTTTATCTATTTAATTAAATCCTTAATCTTTTCAATACGGCCTGCAAAGTAAGCACTTTTTTCCGGAAATTGCAAAGAGAGCTTTTCATAAATATTTATCGCCCTGGTATAGTACCCCTGGTTAATGTAGATCTTTGCAAGAGTCTCGGTTATAAAATTGCCCTCCTCTTCCATGTCTGGCTCTGAAAGGTCATGCACAGGATGATTCTCTGCCAGCGGTATCCTCTCAAGGGTCGGGCTGGTCTGTATGAACCTGTCTATCAGGTCCTGAGGAGTTAGTGTTTGTTCCGGCCCGGAAACCGGAGGTTCATTGTCAGGAACCAGCTCCAGGAGTTCTTCACCGGCAGGTTCCTGTTCCATTTGGGTGTCCGTGACTGGCATTTCAGTATCCGGTGCTGCCGCTTTTTCAATCTCAGGAACTTCAACATCCAGTGAAACCACTGCTTCAATCTCTGGGAATTCAGTATCCTGTGAAACCACAGATTCAATCTCTGGGAATTCAGTATCCTGTGAAACCACTGATTCAATCTCTGGGAATTCAGTATCCTGTGAAACCACTGATTTAATCTCATTTACTTCAGCCTCCGGTGAAACCACCGATTCAGTCTCAGGTAATTCAGCCTCCGGTGCAACCACCGATTCAATCACAGGGGCTTCAGTATCCGGTGCAACCACTTTTTCAATCCCAGGGACTTCTTCATGTTGTGAAGAAAGTTCTTCAAGCCTTGCCTCAATCTCAGCCATAAGCTCTTCCCGTGTACGCCAGGCTGATCCTTCAGTGGCAGAAGCATCAGCCTCAGGGGCAGGCGCTGCCTCCCCGGCTGATTCTTCCGGAAAAACTTCATCCTGAGGAATTTTACTCAGCAACGTTTCAACTGTGGCAACTTCCTCCTGAGGAACCTCTTCCTGCACTATTTCTTCATCCCTGATTTCAACCGGTGGTGAACTTCCTCCTGAGGCAACCTCTTCCTGTACTATTTCTTCATCCCGGATTTCAACCGTGGTAACCTCCTCCTGAGGAACCTCTTCCTGCACTATTGCTTCATCCCTGATTTCAACCGGTGTGACTTCCTCCCGGGCGACTTCTTCCTGTACTATTTCTTCATCCCTGATTTCAACTGGGGTGTCTTCCTCATGTGTAATTTCCTCCTGAGGAACTTCCTCCTGCGGAGCTTCCTCTTTCTCTATCTCAACAGCCGGCTGCATAAAAAGATAATGATAAAGCACCTCCCTGTCTGAAACAGAAAGTGCGGAGGCTTTCAGCTGTGTGTCAAACCTGATATCAGCATTCTCCTTAAGACCACGCAAAAGCAACATGTGAGCGGAATGAAACCAGGGAAAGAGAACAGTCAGTTCTCTCAATCCTTCGAGATCGCCGGGACCGGGGATGTCGCCGCCGGCAATGAACCGGTTGAATTCATTCCTGTTCATGTTCAGGTGTCACCAGTTGACAAAAGCTCTGTTAAAGATATCTTCAATCAGCATTTTCAAAATCTCGTCCGTAAGATTGGTCTCCACCGCACTAAGATCCAAAGCACTGTCGTAATCCTGATACCTTGTAAAGGTCTGCTCAAAGCTAAGGTCAGGATCAACATTATTGACATACCTGACCCTGACGGAAATAGAAAAACGGTTCATGGCAGCCTGTTCATTGCCGCTGACTGTTAAAGGCTGTGTTTTATAGTCAGTGATATCACCCTCAAAGCTGACATCACCTCCTGATGTCACCATTTCAAGGTTGGTCTGAGACTTGCACATATCCATCAGTGCATCGGTCAGTTTCTGAGTCAGTCCCGGCTGAACAAGGCTGGCCCTGTTCTGGAATGTTGCAACGCTGAAGGTCTTGACTGCAGGCGAAATGGATGCCCCGGTGAATTTATATGATACTTTTACTCCGCAGCTCCCGGCCACAAAAATGAGAACCAGAGACAGCACTATCGCGGAGAGTTTACGCTTCAAGGCCATACTCCTTTATTTTCCTGTATAATGTTCTTTCTGAGATACCCAGCTCAGCTGCAGCCATCTTTCGCTTGCCATTGTTCTTGTCAAGGGCTTTTTTTATCAGCTCCTTCTCCCGGTCTGAGAGAGACAGTGATTCCTCAACCACCTCTTCAGTATCCTGTATATCATTTCTCTCCCTGGGTGTGCCGAAACTGACCTGAACTGGTCGCGGAGGTTCAACGGCCTCTTTTCGCATAGTATTATCATTGAAGAGATTACGCGCTGCCCGGGCGCCGGTTTCAGTGAGGTTGCCAACTTCTCCGCCTGAGCCGAGCATTTCATAAACAAGGTTCTTCAGATCATGCATATCACTTTTCATATCGAAAAGAACCTTGTAGAGTATTTCCCTTTCCGAGCTGAAGCCCTTGTCTTCCGCGCTTCTGACAGGCACAGGAAGACGTCCGCTCTGGAAATCAGGAAGATAATGTGTAAGCATGACAGCAGTTACCTCACGGTCCTGCTCAATCACTGAAATCTGCTCTGCTATATTTTTAAGCTGTCTTACGTTACCCGGCCAATAGTAGCTCAACAGCATTTCCCTTGCCTGGCTGTCGGGTCTGATGGCAGGCATGCGGTAACGTTCAGCGAAGTCAACCGAGAATTTGCGGAAGAGTAGAATTATGTCTTCACCTCTTTCACGCAACGGCGGCACACGCACAGGCACGGTATTAAGCCTGTAGAACAGGTCTTCACGAAACTTTCCCGAAGCGACCGCATGAACAATATCGATATTTGTGGCAGTTATTACCCTGACGTCGGTCTTTTGAACCTTAGAGGAACCCACTCTGATAAACTCACCGGATTCGAGCACCCTCAGAAGCCTCACCTGGGTTGAGAGAGGCAACTCTGCTACTTCATCCAGAAATACAGTGCCTCCGTTGGCGACTTCAAAATAACCTTTCCTGCTGTCTGTTGCACCGGTAAAAGCTCCCTTTTCATGACCAAAGAGCTCTGAATCAATAGTACCCTCAGGAATTGCACCGCAGTTGACCGCAATATACGGGCCATGCTTGCGCATGCTGAAGTTATGTATCACCTGCGGAAACACCTCCTTGCCGGTGCCGCTCTCGCCGGAGATGAGTACAGAGAGATCAGTAGGGGCTACCTGCACAGCAATGTCAAGTGCACGGTTCAGCCCTTCATTATTGCCAATGATCCCAAATCTCTGTTTTACACTCTGTAATTCCTTCATCAAATTCCAATGAACTGCGAATTTACGACTTTTTTGGATTATGTTAAAGTCGTTCCCTTAGTTTAGTGAAGCCACTGAGAACCCCGGTGTATACACGCAGATAAGCCCTGATTAAACAGAGAAAAGGTTGAAACAGAGAGAAAATACTTAAACTATTGAAGCTTACCGTTGTTATTATCCCTGAATAAGTAACATTCAGAAAGATGAATGCCGGAGGCAGAACATATTCCATTAAGGACCTGGAAAACAACTGTGGCATAAAAGCCCACACCATCAGGATGTGGGAGAAGAGATACGGAATACTCACGCCCGAAAGAAGCAGTTCGAACATAAGATATTATACCGAAGAAGAGCTTAAAAAGCTCATCACAGTCTCCATGCTTAACCGTAATGGCCTGAAGATCTCAAAGATAGCAAAGCTAAGCGACAACGACCTGCTGCATGAAGTACTCAAAAATGGCTCAGGGGATGAAACAGGTGACGGTACTTTCAGGCCCGGTGAGCTGATAATTTCAGCATTGAGATTCAGCGAGGATGAATTCAGGGAAAGACTTGACCTCTGCCTACGGGAGAAAGGGTTGAGGGAAGCTTATAT
Organism: uncultured Bacteroidales bacterium; assembly: GCA_963849945.1. Classification (GTDB taxonomy): domain Bacteria; phylum Bacteroidota; class Bacteroidia; order Bacteroidales; family VadinHA17; genus SR-FBR-E99. Next base: position 48,279 of record CAWKJD010000010.1, read on the forward strand.
CGAAGTATTCTATCCGCTGATGCAGAAGGCAAGGGCTTTATGGCTGACCGGCTCCATCACAAGACCGCAGGAGCGGTTTATCAGGCATGTGATAAGAACAATTATAATGTCAGAAGATCTGGCAATAGTCGCTCACCCGGCCGGTGAAAGCGCTGCAATTATCAATTTAGGCGATAATGAGGCCGAAAATAATCTTGTATTTCTTAAATATCTCCTCAGGAAAAGAGGGATTGACGTCGTTTACACTGAAAGTACTCTCCCTGCAGCAGACATAAGTGGAATACACTCTGTAAAGCCCTTTACCATCCTGGCTGTCAACGTACCGGCTTCGGAACCGGATGATGAGGTGAAAAGATTCTGCCGTGCACTGACAGATGAGCTGAAGCTGAGGAAAGTGCTGGTCACCGGAAGATATGACAGCAACGGAACATGGAGCAGCGGTAAGACAGAAGCTGTATGTTCTCCGGCAGGACTGGCAGAATGGGCAGACAGCCTGTGATCCGGACAGGCCAGAAAGACAAACAGATATTTTTACATCAGCCCCCTGAAATATGTCTCCTCGGAAGAGAGGTTTATGAAAGGTGCTTTTGACTTCAATTCGGCTATTCTGTCAAGCATTGAAGCCGCAAAGGGAGCGGTCTCCTGCTTCCCGCCGGTGATACGGTGGGCCATCGCCCTGGTAATCCTCGCTGCCTCACTCCACAGGCGCAGAGTGGGACTGTCGATAAAGACGGAGGCGAATTTTTCCCAGACATAATCGATAGCGGTTTCTGAAGGATGTATCATATCAGACCCGTAATACCTGTAATCGCGGAGATCATCCATAAATATCTCATAAGCAGGGAAATACCCTTCAACGGATGGATGGGCAAGCAGATCCTCGACAGCAAGGAGCAGCTGAGCCTTACTGACCTGGTTGGCATGCGCCCCATCACTCAGATGACGGACAGGACTGACAGTAAACCATATCCTTAGTCCGGGATTAATTTCTCTGAGGCGGTCAAGAGTTGCTTTCCATCTGGCAGCTATTTCCCGTGAGGTGGCCTGCCTGCGTTCAAAGAGCGAGGAAGGCAGTTTATGACAGTTGGCAACGATGGCTCCGCTCTCATTGAGGGTGTAGATATAGGACGTGCCGAAGGTGACAAAGAGGAAAGAGGCCTTGCGAATGAATTCAGAGGCTGCCCGGCTGACATCATTGAGCCGTTTCAATGAGAACATCACGCTCATACGACGAGAAGGCCGTATGATGATTAAGACTCATGTAACGGTTCTGGTGGAGGAATATGTCCTTTTCAGTATACCTGTATGATTCTGTGAACCTGTCGAGTGCGCCTGCCACGGAAAATGGATTGAAGAGAGTGCCGTGCGGGTTGGTCATCACCTCCAGCTTCCCGGAGGCAAGCCTGAAGCCTATCTCGTTCGCAAAACACGAACCCAGAAACATGACAGGTGTGCTGAAGGTGATCCTGCCGGGTGAAACCGGAAGGGGTACCTCAGTTCGCAGTTCCATCTTACATATTATAATAATGTTTCAATCCACTCAATGATGAAGTCAAAATGATCTTCCCTGACGAGATCATTATGGAGCTCATGGTACCCTCCGTCCCAGAGCTTCAGTGTTGCCTTCGGGGCTGCCGCAGCGACTTCCATCGTTGCCGCAGCCGAGGTAATTTTGTCATCCCTTCCGTGTACAAGCAACAGCGGCAGGGTGATCTCCGAAGCACGGCTCAGAATTTCATTTCCGGCATCAGTTATAGAGCTGAAGAGCCCGGCTGAGATTGACCCATGTACAAGGGGATCGTTCCTGTAGGATTCCACTACTTCGGGATCACGGGAAAGATCCTCCGTTTTTAGTCCCGATGGCTGTGTCATTCCCGGCATAATCTTTCCCGCAACAGAGGCAATCAGCTTTTTGATCCGGGGAGGCTCATAAGCCAGCTTTATCCATGGGGAGGTGACAACAGCGCCTCTCACATCAGGTTTTCTTCGTATCAGATAGTCAAGGACGATGCCGCCTCCGAGGCTATGGCCATAAATAATCTGAGGGACACCAGGCAGCTCGGCAGCAAGTTCTTTTATCATAATGTCAAGGGTGTCATACAATACGTCAAATGGTGGCATCACTCCGCGCCTGCCATCTGAATTACCGTGACCCGGAAGGTCAAATGCTCTCAGCGAGACACCTTCTTCATTAAACTTTGCTGCCCAGTCGCGGTACCGGTCGGCATGCTCTCCAAAGCCATGCACCAGAAGTATGATTGCCTTAGGTTTATCAGCAGTCTTATAGTTATAAACAGCTGTCTTTCCCGAAGGATATTCTTTCAATTCCATTTGTTGTTTTTTGTAAAGATAACGAAAAGATAAAATGAGACAGGTCACCCCCACGGGGTTGAGGGTTTAATTCTTATATCAATTCTACAAACAGAACGCCGCTACGCGGCTAGGGTTATCAAAATTTAGCAGCCCTGTAAGGGCGACCTGTTTGTAGGAATAATGATCATTAACACATATCAGCCCTGTAAGGGCGACCTGTGAGATACTATTAACACATATCAGCCCTGTAAGGGCGACCTGTTTGTAGGAATAATGATCATCAACACATATCAGCCCTGTAAGGGCGACCTGTTTGTAGAAATTCGAAATCAAAAAAAATACCCTCTGTCCTAATTTAGACACGTGTATCCCTTTATCCTGATTATCATTAATATACTATTTAGAATTAATACAAATATGCAATAAAATTTCATATTACAGGATATTCGGATTTGCATATCCTTAAATATGTGTTTAATTTTGTATGAACAAAAAGTTTAAAACGCTGAGAAATGACTGTAAATGAATTCACATCAAGCATAATAGGTCTGAAGGGCAATCTTCAGAAGTACGCCCTCAGCCTCACGCTCAACCGTGACAACGCGCTCGACCTTGTTCAGGATACTTTCCTGAAAGCCATACAGAACCAGGATAAGTTTGTGGATGCCACCAATCTCAAGGCCTGGATCTTCACAATAATGAAAAACACCTTCATCAACAACTACCGCCGTAAAATGAGGGAGAACACCATGATGGACGGTACGCAGGATCTCTATTTCATCAATCTTCCCTCTGACAAGGGAAGTATCTCACCCGATTCAACCTATGCCGAGGGCGAGATACTGAAAGCCATTGAAGCCCTGCATGACGATTACCGTCTCCCCTTCCGCATGCATATGGACGGATTTAAATATGAAGAGATATCGGAGAAGCTCAATCTCAAGCTCGGAACTGTCAAGAGCCGCATTTTCTTTGCACGCCAGAAGCTTATGAGTGTTCTTAAGGACTATAACGGTTAGGTTTAGTTTTCAGTTTAGATCAAGGGAGGGTAATTGGGTTATCCTCCTTTTTTTTTGAAAGCTGGCAGGCTTTTTGACAATCTTTCAGAAAATATTCTTTTTAGATACCTTTATAAAAAAATACATGGAAATGAAAAAGTTCTTGTTCACAGCACTATTGGCTATAGCCATCTGTGCAACCACGGTAGAAGGTCAGGAGAAGTATATAGCCGCAACTGTCAGCCAGGTCACAGTCTTCAGACAGGGTGCCCAGCTGTACGGCGAACTGCCTTTCACGGTACAATCCGGAACGACTGATATTGTAGCCGGAGGTCTTTCGCCTTACATTGATGCCAACAGTATCCAGGTAAAAGGAGAGGGTAACTTCATGATCATGGGTGTGAACCACCGCAACAACTACCTGGAAAACCCGGCAGAAACAGAAGTAATCAAGGCACTTCGGAATAAGATCGAGGTGCTGGCCGGCAAGATTGAGGATGAAAATACAGCCATTGAGGTGCTTAATGAAAAGGAAGCTTTTCTCAAGGCAAACTATGACGTGGTTACCAACAAATCGACCATCACCCCGGAACAGCTCAGGGCATTACTTGATTTATACACCTCAAATACAGAATCAGTAAAGACGACCATACTGAAGAAGAAAAGGCTCATTAAAGGCTATGATGAGGAGAAGAGACAACTCGAGAACCAGCTTGCAACCACGGTTGACAAATCGAAGATGCCTACAGGTGAGATCGTCGTGACGGTTACCGGGACAAACACTGTCACCGGCAAACTTAAACTTTCATATGTTGTGATGAATGCCGGGTGGTACCCGACATATGACATCAGGGTTGATGACATAGCATCGCCTGCTTCAATAATCTACAGGGCAAATATCTGGCAGAACAGCGGTATCGACTGGAAGGACGTAAAGGTGAGTCTCTCAAATGCATCACCCATGACGGCAGGTGCGCTGCCATCGCTCAATCCGTGGTTCATAGACTTCTATCAGCCGATAACCTACCAGCAACTCAACGAGACTGTCATCGTAAGAGGAGCAAAATCAATGCCTGTCTCCAGTGCAAAGGCTGAAGATGCCATGGCGATGGCAGAAGAGAGCGCTCCGCTGCCTGTTACCGTGAGTGAATCAAATATCAGCTTCAGCTTCGATGTGAATGTCGCACAGACAATCCTTTCTGACGGCAAGCCGGAGGCTGTCGAGCTTCAGCGGCTTACCGTGCCGGCCACATACAGCTATGCAGCCACTCCAAAACTGACAACATCAGCTTTTCTCATGGGTTACATAACAGACTGGGACGAATATAATCTTCTGCCGGGCGAATCAAATATTTATTTCAACAATACTTTTACCGGCAAAGGGTTTATCAACACGGCTGAGCTCACAGATACTCTCCCGGTATCGCTCGGAGCTGACAACAATATTACCATCAAACGTGAGAGAAGGAAAGACTTCACATCTCAGAAGCTGATCGGCGCCAACAAGGTTGAGACACTCTCGTTCCTCATCTCGGTAAGAAACAACAAGAGCCAGGCTGCTGAGATCAAGGTGCGCGATCAGATACCATTGTCGCAGAACAGTGATATCACTGTTGAAGCCCTTGAGCTCACCGGAGGAAAGCTCAATGCTGTCACTGGAGAAGTCGCCTGGAACCTGAAGGTTGAGCCACGCGAGACCAGAGAGATCATTCTGACCTACAGTGTGAAGCACCCCAAGGACAAGAAGGTGATACTTGAATAACAGATACTTACGAATCTCAAACATACCGGGTTATCAACAGCTGTTGATAACCCGTTCTTTTTAATGCCAATTAACTGATTAATAACATTATATCGTTGTTAATAAACCTGTGTATTTCTTGTTCTTTCTATTATGGGATTTTTAGCTTAAAATATTTGACAGGTAAAGCTTATCCTCTTATATTTGTTAGACCATGTGAGCGATAAAAGGTCGCTCTGAGGTAAGAAGGTTCTTTCAAATGGTTTAACTATCAATCTGAAATTACATCAGACTTCAGAGTCTCACGCTGAAAGATTACGGTCTTGAAGCGTCTGCCACGGGTGCAGGCTGAGAGGCCTTCCCATCCTGGCGGTCTGACGGGGGCAATCTTCAAACGGTGTAACAATCGCGAGTTGAAAGCAACGTAAACGCAGGCTAAAAGCTAATAAGGCAGCGCAAACGCCCGCTCAGAGAAAGGAACATCATGCCATCCGAACCGGCGAGGAAAGGATGGAGATGGTCCGGGCAGGACAGCAGCTATCCCTTCGGGGAGTGTCCCGTCTCAAGGGTTCATGGCTCCGCGTTTCATCATGCAACCTGGAAAACCGCAAGGTGAGTACAGCAAACAGAAGAAGCACCGGAACAAAGTCCGCAGTCCCTCCGGGGATATCGACAGGCTTCGGAAAGGCAGGAGTAAGAGAGATGAACCGGCTTCAATAACTGTAACATGGCGATAGTGACGGTCATGGCTGTCACTCGTCGGAATGGGAACATATACGTAAGTATGGTTCCCATTCGTGTTTTATACCCCTGCCAAAAAAAAAGGGCTTAACGCCCTCTTATTACTCCCCTTTTGGAGTTCCTGAAAAATTCAATTATGTGATCTCTTTCATCCGTCGGGGCAAAATTCTCTTCGATATACCTGAAAGCCTGGGTTCTGTTCTTACCCATATTGTATATCGCCCTGTATATCTCGTGTATCTCATGTATCTTTTCCTTGCTGAAACCTCTGCGTTCAAGTCCAACTGAGTTAATGCCCATAAATGAAAGAGGGCTTCTGCCTGCCTTGACAAACGGCGGGACATCCATAACTATCAGTGATCCTCCGCCGATTATCGAATGAGCCCCGATATGAACAAACTGATGTGCCCCGCTTCCGCCGCCAAGAATGGCCCAGTCATCCACGATCACCTCACCGCCTAACATTGTCTGAACAACCATCACCACATTGTTGCCGACAACGCAGTCATGTGCCACATGAGAATACGCCATTAACAGGCAATTATTCCCAATGACCGTTTTACCTTTCGCCGAGGTGCCGCGGTTAAGTGTTACGAACTCTCTTACAGTTGTATTGTTGCCTATTTCCAGCGTGGTCTCCTCACCGCTGAACTTAAGGTCCTGCGGTATTGCCGAGATTGATGCACCATTGAAAATACGGCATTTGCTACCAATGCGTGCACCGTCAAAAATAACCGCATGCGGTCCAATCCATGTGCCATCACCGATAACAACATCTCCCTGAATTACGGCAAAAGGCTCCACGGTGACATCTTTTCCAAGCTGCGCCTTTGGATCAATATGTGCTAAAGATGAAATCATATATTTTTATTTGTTCTTTATCACCTGGGCAGTCAGTTCACCCTCGGCGACAATTTTTTCGCCGACAAATGCCTGAGCATACATAACAACCATATTTCTGCGCATGGGTTCCGTAAGGTCGCATCTGATCACGATGATATCACCCGGGACGACCTTCTGTCTGAACTTGATTCTGTCTATCTTGGCAAAATACGTTGAATATTTCTCGGGTTTATCGACATTATTAAGCACAAGGATGCCGCCTACCTGTGCCATTGCTTCAACAATGAGCACGCCGGGGAAAACATGTTCATCAGGAAAATGACCCTGAAAAAAGGCTTCGTTATAGGAGACATTCTTAATCCCAATGACATGATTTTCTGTCAGTTCCATGATGCGATCGACCAGAAGGAAAGGAAAACGGTGAGGAAGCAGCTTCTTTATCTGCTCGATATTCATCACCGGTGGTTTCGTGGTATCAAGCAGAGGTATCTCCTTTTTAATTGTCTGCCTTTTTATTTCCTGCCTTATCATCCTGGCAAGCCTGGTGTTGGAATAATGACCAGGACGTGTTGCAACTACTTTGCCTTTTATAGGCTGGCCAATAAGAGCAAGGTCACCTATCATATCAAGAACCTTATGCCTTGCAGGTTCATTGGGATATCTCAGCTCAGTGTTGTTAAGCACACCGGCATTATGCTCAGTGATACCGGGTTTATTGAAAAGTCTGGCAATACGATCAATCTCCTTCTGTTCAACCTCCCTCTCGAGAATTACAATGGCATTGTCAAGATCACCGCCCTTGATCATCCCCTTGTTGAACAATGGCTCCAGTTCATGAAAGAAGACAAAGGTGCGGCTCCTGCTTATCACCTTCTCAAAATCATCGATGTTATCAAGAATTGCATACTGATTGCCCAGTATTTTTGAATTATAGTCAAGGAGAACATCAACGCTGAAATGATCATCAGGATACACAATCAGGTCAACGCCATGTTCCTCATCGGAAAATGCAATCTTTTCCTTTATCTCGAAGTAGTTGCGCTTTTCAGTCAGCTCGACAATACCGGCTTCTTTAATCGCCTCTACAAAAGTATATGCCGAACCTCCCGCTATTGGTGCTTCCGGGCCGTCAATTTCGATAAGGGCGTTATCAATCTTCATCCCTGAAAATGCGGCGAGGACATGCTCAATGGTTGCCACGGAGGCATTATTCTGAACAAGTGTTGTACCTCTCGAAGTCTCTGTGACGTTGTCAGCTATGGCATCGATCATCGGACGGCCCGGCAGATCGATGCGACAAAACCTGAATCCGTGATTTGCAGGTGCCGGTTTCAAAGTCATGGTGACATCAACTCCTGTATGCAATCCCTTGCCTTTAATAGTCACATCTTTATACAGGGATTTCTGGTTTTCAACCATCGACAACTTTTTTAAAAAACGCTACAAATAAAGTTAAAAATTTCCGAATGTCCCAGAGGAAACGAATATATCTGCATGAGGGTCAAATGCATTCCTTTGGAACGTCAGCAAAATACTACCTGTTTTTTAATGCATCAACTGCCCTTGAAAGTTCGTCAACTTTCTTATTCAGTTCGGGCAACCGGAGAAAATAAATATGGTTTCTCATATACTGTCTGCTGTTAATGGCAGGAGATCCGAAAATGTTTGCGTTTTCCTCCGTGACTGCTTCTGCTATCCCTGACTGTGCTCCTACCTTGCATCCGTCGGCGAGTGAAATATGCCCTACCATTCCTACCTGACCCCCTAACATGCAATTCTTACCCAGCTTTGCAGATCCCGCAATGCCTGCCTGGGCTGCCATGACAGTGTTTTCTCCTATCTCAACGTTATGGCCAATCTGCACAAGATTGTCAAGTTTTACACCCTGTCGTATTAACGTCGATCCTATCGTGGCCCGGTCGATGCAGGTGTTCGCTCCTATCTCTACGTTGTCTTCCAGGATAACATTCCCGATCTGCGGTATCTTCATATAATTGTTTCCTGCCAGGGGTGCAAAGCCGAAGCCGTCAGCGCCTATCACAGCACCGGCATGAAGTATACAATCATTACCTATGACACACTCTTTATAAACCTTCACCCCCGGGTGGAGGGTGGTGTTCTTTCCGATCTTCACCCTGTCGCCAATATAGACATGAGGATAGAGATTACACCCGTCTCCTATGACAGCATTCTCTGACACCACCGCGAAGGCTCCGATATATACATTACTCCCCACTGTTGCATTTTCATCTATGACAGCTGTCGGGTGTATGCCCTTCTTTACGGCCTTAGCCTGTTCATACATGGTAAGCAACACTGCAACAGCCTTGTACGGGTCTTCCACCCTTATCAGGGTAGCTTTTATCTCCTTTGCAGGCTTGAAATCGTTCCTCACCAGGACGGCTGAAGAGTCCGTCGTATAAATAAATGGTTCATATTTCGGATTGGAAAGGAATGAGAGTGCCCCTGCATGTCCCTCCTCGATTTTTGCTATTGTGTTAACCCTGGTTTCGGGATTACCTTCAACCGTGCCATTTAGCAACCGGGCTATCATTGCGGCTGTAAATTCCATTTAAGTATTTTTTAATTTCTGAATATTTCTTTCGGATAACAGAGATAATATTTTGTGACTTTCTCTGAAAGTGCATCTTTGTCAAACAGGTCAGAGACAGCGGTGATATCTTTTATAGTGCCGTTCTTAAGGAGGATACGCACCTCGGGTGTACCGGGGGCATAAGTCTGGTTATACACATCTCCGGTGTTAACGTAGAACATGATCTCATCGTCTTGCAGCCGGAGGGTTTCTTTTGCCTTTTTCTCCAGTTCCGCCACCTTCCTGTCATCAAAGGGATTGTTCTGAAGCTCAATACCCAGCAGGTCCCTGGTGACGAAGCGCCGGCACAGGTCGGCCAGTATGCTGTCGGCGGCTGTCATCCATACCTTGGTGGCAGACATGATGTCGCTCTCGTCAAGCGACGTGAACTGACGGATCATTTCTGCTTTATCTTCCGCACCGTCGGGATTGTGCCGTGGCTGAAGGAAGTATGACAGGGCAGGTGTGGCAAAGAGAACAGCGCCTCTTCGGGTAACATCCCTCGCCCTGATCAGCAGGTTTGTCAGGAGCTTTTCAGCTGATACGACTGTACGGTGGTTGTATACCTGCCAGTACATCATCCGCCTGGCTATAAGGAACTTCTCAACTGAATAGATTCCTTTTTCGTCAACCACCAGCCTGTCATCAGCCACGTTGAGCATCCTGATGATCCTGTCTGATCCCACCGAACCCTCGATGACACCGGTAAAAAAGCTATCGCGGCGCAGGTAATCCATCCTGTCCATATCCATTTGTCCTGTCACCAGATCATGGAAATATTTTTTCGGATATGTTCCCCGGAATATATCTATCGTATCCGTCAGCCTCCCGTCAAACTGACGGTTCAGATCCTCCATTATCATCAGCGACATCTTTTCGTGAGGCATATCTTCGATAAGAGAGTGCTCAAGGGCGTGTGAAAAAGGACCGTGTCCAATGTCATGCAGCAGGATGGCAGCAAGAACTGCCTCCTCTTCCGCAGGCGTTATTTCAATATTCTTTGTCCGCAGTGTGTGTATCGCCTGGGTGGTCAGATACATTGCTCCAAGGCTGTGCTGGAACCTGCTGTGAACTGCACCGGGATACACATAAGCTTGACAGACCGAGCTGCCTGATGTTCCTCAGCCTCTGGAACCATGGGTGACTCACAAGATCAAAGATGAGATCACACGGCATACTGATAAATCCGTACACTGGGTCATTGATGATCTTCTTCTTATTCGTCAAACGGGGCTGATTTAGTATTACAAAACAATTAACAGGCACAAAATTACTTCAGAAAAGCTTCACATACAACGCAATTGTTAATTATTCACACACTGCTCCTTTTGTTTATTTAAAAAATGATATTATCTTTGCACCCGAATAGAAGGGTACGAATGGCCTAGGGGACAAAAGTCCCCTATTTTGTTATCAAAAAACAGACTATGATTACAAAAGATCATATCAGGAAGCTGGCTGAGAGCCACATCAGCGGCACCGGTATTTTTCTGGTTGATGTCAGGCTGAGCAGCACCGGCAGGATCACTGTACTCATTGACAGGAATGAGGGTGTGACAATTGACGACTGTGCTGAAATGAGCAGATATATCAGCCAGGAACTTGGAGAAGAGATGGGCGACTTTGAGCTCAATGTCTCTTCACCGGGGCTTGATATGCCGCTCCTGGTCATCGAACAATACCGCAAGAACGAAGGCCGGATGGTTGATGTGGTTTCAAATGACGGCACGCGCGAGAAGGGTACCCTGATCAATGTCACTCAGGGCGGTTTTGATCTCAGAGTTGATTCGAAACAGAAGAAAAAGGAAGCCTCTTCAGTGATCAGATCATTTAATTTTGAGGATGTTAAGTCAGTTAAAGTAATTATATCATTCAAATAACAGAATTCATTACCACAATGGAAAACGTTAATTTAATCGATACCTTTTCAGAATTCAAGGAGCTGAAAAACATTGACAGGCCCACCATGATGAGTGTGCTTGAGGATGTCTTCAGGGGTATGCTGGCAAAAAAATACGGATCGGCTGATAACTTCGACATTATTGTCAATATTGACAAGGGCGACTTTGAAATATGGCGAAACCGCGAGGTTGTTGATGACGAGGCATTCACTGACCCCAACACACAGATACCACTTTCAGAGGCTCATAAGATTGATGAGGACTATGAAGTTGGCGAAGAGGTCTCTGACGAAGTTAAATTCCTTGACTTTGGCCGGCGTGCAATCCTGGCACTGAGACAGAATCTCGTTGCACGTATCCTTGATCTTGAAAAGAACAATATCTATCTCAAATATAAAGACCGCATAGGTGACATTGTAACCGGCGAGGTCTACCAGGTGTGGAAACGTGAGACCCTGGTGCTTGATGATGACGGTAATGAGCTCATCCTTCCGAAAGGAGAGCAGATCCCGTCAGACCACTTCCGCAAGGGTGACACCATCCGTGCAGTTGTCATAAGGGTCGAAATGAAGAATAACACTCCCAATATCATTCTCAGCCGTACCTCTCCCGTCTTCCTTGAGAGACTTTTTGAACTTGAGGTTCCGGAGATATTCGATGGGCTGATCACTATAAAAAAGATCGTAAGAGTACCAGGTGAAAGAGCCAAGGTAGCAGTTGAATCGTATGATGAACGCATTGACCCCGTCGGGGCATGCGTGGGCATGAAAGGATCAAGGATACACGGCATAGTTCGTGAACTGCGTAATGAGAACATTGATGTCATTAACTACACTTCAAACAACCAGCTCTTCATTACCAGGGCGCTCAACCCGGCAAAAATATCTTCGATCAAGCTCATTGAATCCGAGAAAAAGGCAGAGATATACCTCAAACCCAGCGAGGTCTCCCTGGCTATCGGCAAGGGCGGACTGAATATTAAGCTGGCCGGACAGCTTACAGGGTATGATATAGAGGTTTACCGTGAGCCGGATAACGAGGATGAGGAAGACGTCTCTCTTGATGAGTTTGCAGATGAGATCGAAGGATGGGTAATTGATGAGCTGAAAGCCATCGGTTGCGACACAGCCCGCAGCGTGCTCAGGCTTACTGTGCATGATCTTGTGAAGAGAACAGACCTTGAAGAGGAAACGGTTAAGGAGGTTGTGAATATCCTCAAGGCAGAATTTGAAAAAGAATAACCTTCTTCCGTTTAAGGAAGAAATAATAGAATACGTACTTAAGAGGTTATTATAAAGTGATATATGACTGAAGATAAAAAGGCCATACGTTTAAGCAAGGCAGCCCGCGAATTCAATGTTGGGATCCAGACTATTATCGAATTCCTCCATAAAAAGGGATTTGACATCAGCAATGACCCCAACGGCAAGATTCCTCCTGAAGCTTATACGTTGATACTGAAAGAGTACAGCGGCGATCTCAGTGTCAAAAAGGATGCCGAGAAACTGGCTCTCAAAGAAAAGGTGACCCTGAAAAAGTCACTTTCCATTGAAGACAGGGAGTCAGGCAAGGAAGGCGAATCGGCCGAGCCGGATGAAGATTTCCTTATTACAGACATCTCCGGTATCAAGAAGCATATTGATCTGCACACCGAAGTAAGAAAACCGGAGGTTAAGACCGTAGGAAAGATTGATCTTCCAACACCTGCTAAACCGGTGAAGAAAGAGCCTGAGGCAACTCAGGAAAAAGTCAAAGTACCTGAGCCGGCTGCCGCAAAAGCCAAATCTTCTGAAGCCGAAACTGAAACGGTTGTAACGAAGAAGGAACCGAAAGTGGTTGGCAAGGTTGATCTTGAAAAGCTCACCGCCAGGCCGGAAAAAGCGGCTAAGAAAAGTGATACGAAAAAAGCTGTGCCGGAAGCTGTCAATCCTGAGCCTGAGCCACCGGTTGCGGAACCGCCTGTAGCTGAGGCCGAAACAAAGGAAGCTCCGGCAGAAACAGTCATTCCAGCTGAGCCCAAAGAGGCTGAGATCTATCGTCCGGGATATGAAAAGCTCACAGGCCCGAAGATGGTTGGCAAGATAGAGCTCATCCCTGAAATCAAGAAGACCAGGGAGCAGATAGCAGAAGCACGACAGAAACATGACGACAGGAAAAAGCGTGAGAGGATAAAAGCCAAACCACGGGAGAAAGTTGCTCTGAACGAAACACCGGGTCAGGCCGCCGAAGCCAAGAAAGACAAGAAGCCGGCGCCAGGCGCCAGGGATCATCGCGGCGAGAGGAAGAAACCATTCCGTGTACTCCGTCCGGAGGTCGACAAGGAAGATGTCGACAAAAATATCAGGGACGTGAACCTGCTCATGAGCAAAAGCAAGTCCAAGGTAGCCAAATACCGTCGTGACAAGAGAGATGCCATCAGCCAGAGGATGAAGGATGACACTGATAAGAAGGAACTCGAAAAGAGTGTTCTTAAGGTCACCGAGTTTGTGTCTGTCAACGAGCTGGCCACTATGATGGACGTACCGGTAATTGATGTCATATCGACATGCATGAGCCTCGGCCTGATTGTTTCAATAAACCAGCGGCTTGATGCAGAGACGATGGCTCTGGTGGCAGAAGAATTCGGGTTTACCGTTGAGTTTGTCAGCGCTGAGCTGCAGGAAGCCGTCAGGGAAGAGGACGATGTTGAAACGAATCTCGTCCCGCGTCCGCCTATCGTAACGGTCATGGGACACGTTGACCATGGCAAAACGAAGCTGCTTGACTATATCCGCAATACCAACGTTATCGCCGGCGAGGCCGGAGGCATCACCCAGCACATCGGTGCTTACAGTGTGCTGCTTGATAACCAGAAGATCATCACTTTCCTTGACACACCCGGTCACGAGGCTTTCACAGCCATGCGTGCCAGAGGAGCACAGATAACTGACATTGTCATTATCGTCGTGGCTGCCGATGACGGCGTCATGCCTCAGACACGTGAGGCAATCAACCATGCACATGCAGCAGGTGTGCCAATAATCTTTGCTATAAACAAGATTGACAAGCAGACAGCTAATCCTGACAGGATACGTGAAGAGCTTGCCTCCATGAATTTCCTGGTCGAGGAATGGGGAGGCAAATACCAGTCACAGGAGATCTCAGCCAAGAGCGGAGCAAATATTGATCTTCTTCTTGAAAAGATCCTCCTTCAGGCTGAGATGCTTGATCTGAAAGCCAATCCTTCCAAACTTGCGCTGGGCACTGTTCTGGAGTCTTCACTCGACAAGGGACGCGGATTTATGGCGACCATACTTGTGAAGGCCGGTACGCTCCATATCGGCGATGTCGTTCTGGCAGGAAGCTGCTATGGCCACATCAAGGCTATGTACAACGAACGCAACCAGAAGGTTGAAGAAGCCGGTCCCTCAATGCCGGTGCTTATCCTCGGTCTGAACGGGGCACCGCAGGCCGGCGACAAATTCAATGTCATGGAATCTGCCAATGAGGCCAAGGAGATAGCCACCAAGAGAGCGCAGCTGCAGAGAGAACAGGGACTGCGCACGCAGAAGCATATCACCCTTGACGAGATCGGCCGCCGTATAGCTATCGGAAACTTCCAGGAGCTTAATATCATTGTCAAAGGTGATGTTGACGGATCAGTGGAAGCTCTGAGTGATTCACTTATCAAGCTCTCTACAGAGGAGATACAGGTCAATATCATCCACAAAGCTGTGGGGCAGATTTCCGAGTCAGACATCCTGCTCGCCGCTGCCTCCAACGCAGTTGTGGTCGGCTTCCAGGTGAGGCCATCGTTCAGCGCCAGGAAACTTGCCGAGAAGGAAGGCATTGACATCCGTCTCTATTCAATCATCTACGATGCCATAGAGGAGATCAGGGCAGCAATGGAAGGTATGCTCTCACCCGAGATCAAGGAAGAGATAGTGGCCACGATTGAAGTCCGGGAGGTATACAATATCGGAAAAGTGGGTACTATCGCCGGATGTTTTGTCCGCGACGGCAAGGTGACACGTAACACCAAAGTAAGGGTTATACGTGACGGCATCGTTGTCTTTACCGGCGAGCTCGGGTCACTGAAACGGTTTAAGGATGATGTGAAGGAAGTTACTTCCGGTTACGAGTGCGGGTTGAATATCAATGGCTTCAATGATATCAAAGTCGGAGATATAGTTGAGGGGTACCAGACGGTACAGGTGAAGAAAACACTATAGACAAAAAAAGCTGCCACGGCAGCTTTTTTTGTAGGATTATGCTCCTATCAGTTTCTTATAAGCTTCGGCATCCATCAGCGCATCCAGCTCTGACAGATCATCAGGAGTCACTTTAATCATCCACCCCTTGCCGTAAGGATCACTGTTGACAAGCTCTGCCGTTTCGTCAAGCTCTGAGTTCTTCACGGTAACTGTGCCGCTGAGCGGCATGAACAGGTCAGACACTGTCTTTACTGCCTCCACCGTCCCAAAGACTTCACCATGACCCAGCTTCTCACCCAGCGTTTCGATCTCAATGAAAACGATATCGCCAAGCTCTTTCTGTGCAAAGTCAGTAATGCCTACAGTAGCCTCATTTCCTTCAACAAGAACCCACTCATGATCCTTGGTGTACTTAAGATTTGCGGGAACATTCATCACCTTATGATTTATTAGTTAAACTGTTCAGTATTAATGTCAGGATGTCAAAAATACATTTTTTTTAAGATTAAAAACCTGATTTGCGAATTTTTTAGAATTCAGCCGCAACTATGTTACTGAACCAGCGTAAACCTGAGACTGAAACCGAAGTTGGTGTTTGAGGTGCGGAAGGTGTTGGCCACAAAGGGATTATTCAGATTATGATCAGCGTATATCTGGAGATTGAACCTGTCACTCAGAACATAGTCTGCGGTGATTCCTGCAGTGAAGACCTTCTGACCGGCCACAGGCTGGTTGACTTCTTCTATCAGTTTGCGGGCCAGGGTTTTGTTATCCCTTATTGAAAGATCAAGCCTCAGGTTCAGATCACTCTTCAGCGCCCGCTGACCGGCACGCGACTTAAGGGTAATGGCGACGTCGTCAAACCTGTAGCCGGCACCGATGGTGATCTCTTCATTCCTGATGTCGGCAACCTGGTTGCTTGTCAGGTTGAGTGTGACAGTGCGTGACTTGCGGTATTCCAGCCTCGTGGTAAGTGAGTTTTTCCAGCCAAGGTCTATGTTTATGAATGGGCTGAACTGTTCGTTAATGGTGACGGCATTTACCTCATACATCGGGATGAAGTTTGATTTCATGTCACGTATGATGCTTAAACCGTTGGCATCAGGATCATAATACAGGTTTGTATTGAATGAGCCTATAGTGTATGTCGATCTGTACTGATGCGATAAGCTGACTGAGTTAAACACTTTACGCACTGCCTCGAACTTGGTAAGTCCCTCGAAATTGATGCGCCAGTTAGGCATCATATGAACCCATGATGGAAAAGTGGACAGTGTTATCTTATTCGCATCACGTTTGGTATATGCCGCAAGGAAAGCAGGGACAAGCACCTCTCCTGAGGTCAATCCGTAACCGCTGGCATATGGGCCGGTAATTGTTTCTCCGGTGAGCGGATCATAGCCCGGGTCATAAGTCGGGTCAGCAGCGCCGCGCTCCCTGCCCCTCCTCTGAGAAATAATGGTTGTATTCTCCCTGAACTTTTCAAATGTCTTTGAAAGATAATCGCCTGACTTGGGTATCTTCTCAAAGGCTGTGCCCCATGATATCACTGAGATGGTGAAGTTACCAGTGATGCGGGTGTTGCGTGTACTGTCAGGGAAATTGCCGTTACGGTCAGCGGTCAGATATGACGATATTGTTTCAGAGTAACGGCGGTCTGCGGTAATATCAATGCGAAGACCGGGGAACGGTTCAATATTTGCCCTCAGATTGAGCTGATTACGCTGGTTGTATATGGCAGAATTACTTAACATGGTATCCCTTGTGATCCAGCCGTTGACGACTGCCTCATCAAAGAACCTTTCGTCAGTAAATCCAAGGAGGAAGCGCAATCCCGGTGCGGACATTCCACCGTAGTTTTGCTGTCCCATAAAACTCTCTCCCGGGAGATAGCCAGGTAATACATGGCCCTGCTCAAGGGTATATGTTCCCGAAACGTTCCGCAGCATCATGAGTGCGCGCACAACATAACGGCCGGCAACACTTGCTGTGCTTGGTTTTTTCTCCACCCGGCCTTTCACAACTATCTTTGCATTGGCAACATCAGTGTCGGCCGTATAGTCAATCCTCATGTCAGAGACGATCTCGAATTTTCCGTTCACTGGCGTACCGTCCGGCCCTGTCACAGTGACAACAACATCTTTCGTTTTGAGGTTATGGTTGACAATCCTGGCTTTACCGGCTTTGAGGGGCACATCGTTCCTCGTGTGAGTGACTTCCACATAGCCAAGGCTCATTCTGCTTTTTGCTCCGGGCTGTGTCGAAGCTTCAATGTCCTTCAGGAACTTGACCTTGGTATAAAGATTGGTCATGTTGGCCTGTACCGTCATCTGTCCGTTACCTGAGTTCTTGATAGTATTGCCGGGTATGATATGTGCTGATTCGGGAAATACAGTTCCTGCCAGCCAGTCATATCTCGAATTGTAGCGTACATTGGAAGTCACCCATGATAAAAGCGGAAGCTTGTTCACGGGAATATTATAGTTAAGATTTAAAAGGTGGTAGTAGTTTGTAGTCCTGCCAAAATGCGATAAGCTTGACATAACTGAATCGCGCCAGACATCGTAGAGAGCAGGATAGCGGACCTTGTCCACACCCCCTAACGGCTCGTCTATGCGGGCAATGGTACTGGCAGTTATATCTACCTTCAGCTGTTTGGTGATGTCATACTTTATATTATAATCCCACGACCATTTAAAGTCTTTTGTAAAGACCGGCTTTATCAGCAGGTTGGGATTACTGATATTACGGGTCTTTATTTCATTGTAATAACGGTAGATGTCAGTTCTGAGGGTGATATGTTTCGGGAAGAGATAAATATTGAAATCCTTGATCAGTTTGAATGCCGGTGAACTGAACAATCCTGACTTCTGGAAGGGCGTGTGATTTTTCGGGTTTGCCTCATAATCATAGGCAATGCCTCCGCGGTAAGTTTTTTCGAGATCAATCTCCGTTTTTGTGCTTGAGCTGTAAACCTCGTTAAATGCATAGCTGGCGGAGACGTTTGCCGGATCCCATGCATGAGGTTTCTCACCCCTGTGTGTTGTTCCGGCATTGCTGACAGTCAGGGTCCGGCGACGCAAATAAACTTCAGCAATATTAAGAATTGAATCTCTGACTGCCTTGCTCCCGGCATTTGCCAGTGAAGCATTGAGGGGAACATCAGGGTCCATCGGGTCATATTCGGGTCTTACCCTGTTGGCTGATAAACCCAGATAAACTGGTATTCTTATGCCTGCCTTTTCAGGGAAAAATTTTCCCAGCTCAAGGTTTGATGACATATCATACTGGATCACTGTCTCCTTGCTGCGTTCATTGACTTTCTTATCGATGCTTCCCCATCCCGGTGTGCTTGTCCGCCCCACGATATTTAATGTACCAAGGTCAGCCAGCCGGGCCTGCATCTGAGCGTTGGCAGCCCATCCACCGTCCTCCTTAAAGTCACTTAGCCGCAGTTCATTGACCCATACTTCGGCTGACTTCTCGGCACCGTCATCGTTTAACGGGTTACGTGTTCTGATCGGGTTCCTGACGCCCACCATGACCACTTTGATATTGCTCATACTGGGATTTCCGCTTATTGAGATACGGGCATTATCGACATATGTCGAGTAAATGTCTGTCTCGGTGAGTGTGGATCCGGGGTTACGCATGGCCAGATCGCGTGCCTGCTTTGCATCAAGGAGCCGCGACAGGTCTATTTCTATCTTGTTAGCCGCAGGCCATACAATAGCTCTCTGCTCCTCGCTTTCATTACTGTACTTGCCATACGGAGTAAGCTTCAGAGGTATCTCATACTCATAGAAGTTATTCTTATAGTCAGATCCGATCCTGACGAACACGGTCATCTCATCATCCCGCAGCGGCACACCTATGAGGGCTTCAGCATGCACCTCCATCTTCAGGGTGCGGTACTGCCTCATGTCAAGAACGACAGTCTTATAGGTTGCCCTGGCATCTCCATCAGCAAGATTCCTGACGCGCAGCACCATAGACTGCTCATTGAGCTGAGTCAGCTGCGGGTTGGCAGGGTCAATGACACGGTTAAAGCCGGGAGGCAAAACATAGTTCACTGGTTCCTTGCCGGCATTCTCCTCTATGCTCACCGAACTTATCTCAAAGGTACCATCCCCCTCTTCCGGGATGGTAATGCGCTCGCCTCCTTCGAAGAAAGTGAGGTTGTATTTACGCCATTCTGACCTGACAAGCTCAAGCCTGGCAAAACGCATAATCACTTCCTCATTGAAGTTCCGCATGAACATGCGCAGGAACCTGATTGATTTGAAATCGCGGATAGAGCCTACAACCTTCTCATAATCAGTGATTGGAATCTTGAACTGATACCACTTCACAGGAGATTTTTCGCCATTGGCGAAAGTGGCGGTA
Organism: uncultured Bacteroidales bacterium; assembly: GCA_963849945.1. Lineage (GTDB taxonomy): Bacteria > Bacteroidota > Bacteroidia > Bacteroidales > VadinHA17 > SR-FBR-E99. Next base: position 67,988 of record CAWKJD010000010.1, read on the forward strand.
TATTCAGTCTCATCAACTATAAAATTCTTTCCGACAACCAGATCTTCAGGCCTGAGACTCACGTGATACTGGTAGTAGCTCTCTGTCTCACTCAGGGTGTTGTCACGGTTAATGTCCTCCATGTCAGGCAGAGTCGATCCGCTTGTGGGATACGACTCATTAGACATCTCTGACGTGGGGGAGTTGCCGTCAGTTCCGTTGAACTTCTTGTAACGTTCAAGTATGCCAAGTTGAAGCAGGTCATAATCGCTGCCCCTGAAATAATGAAAGTTATCGTCTGACGGATCATCAAATATTTTTTCAAGCACTTCGGGGCTAACCACCGCTCCGACAGTCTGGAGGTAACTGTCAAAGAAAGTCACTTCATCCTCATGACCCAGTCCGTCAAGACCAACATCCTGGTAAAAGCGCGAATTGGGATCATTGTCAAAGGCATGCACTACTGCCTGGACTGTTGGCACGCGGCCCCAGACTGTTGTGTCAACATTGACCACAAGCGAAGATGTCGGCAGTCCGTTCTCAAACTGCTTCCGTGAGTCGCGCAGTATATCTTCAGAAATATTGCCGAGGTTAAAATAGAGATCACCTCCCTCATGATCAGGATTCTCAGCAAAAGGATCCATCACCCAGAATTTCAGATACTGTATATTTGCCAGCTCAAAATCATTTGTCAGCAGTTCGCGCATCATACCTCCCCAGCGGGTCCGGGGTGAGTTAAGCAATCCTTCAGCAGAGATGCCTGCCGCGTATGTTCCGGGCAGCACATCGAAGTTGTAGGGGCCTCTCTCAGACGGGTAAAAGGCAACGTTCAGAACCGAAATATTGGTGGGGATGCCGCTTGGTGATTCTTTGTACGGGAATATTTCGGTTTCATATATTTCTCTGACGTAGTGGCTCGACTGAAAGTCGGGATTGGCCCTGATGTACTCGGGAGTGGTTGAACCGTTTCGCAGGAAAAGCGGGTCAATGACATACCAGGCTGTCAGTGCCCTGTTAAATCCTGACCTCAAATCTTTGCTCAGCTTAGCCTCAGGAAAAAGATTATCCTGACCCTGCGGCACGCTTGCCAGTGACCACGCATTGAATGCCCGCAGGTCAAGTGATATCTCACTGGCCTCGAAATCATCAATATAGGCATTACCGGCAGTGCTGATAGCCTTGCTGTGACCCGGGACCAGGTATGCAAACTCGCCAAAGAAGTCAATCGACGATGGCGCATTGGTTTCAATGAACGGGAGCCAGTCAACTGCACTGGTGAGCAGTTGCGATTCCGTTCTGTATGACGCATCAAGCCCGTAAATAGTGTTCGATATGGGATCCTCGCCATAAGTCACTTTCTGAGTATATGGCCTTTCGGTAAGACGCAGTACTGTACCACCGAGATTCAGCTTATCGTTTAACCTGTAGTTTAAATGTGTTCCGATAAGTGTCTTGGTCTGCAGGCCGAAGAACTGATTGCTTTCAAGGGAGACCTGGACAGGCGTACCGGACTGAATGATGGCCGGATTAATGATCTTGACGGATCCGAGATTATAATCAACGGTATAATCTGTATTCTCAGTCAGTGTCACTCCTCCTGCCGTAACTTTCACCGAGCCTGCCGGGATGTTGGCAACATTCAGCTGTATCTCTGAACCTGTGGCTGAAGTATACTGTCCGCTGAGAATGTACTTGTTCTTCTCCGCCATCTGCCTCGCCACTGTCTGTGTTGAATCATAAAGCTCAGTAAAAACAAACTTCTTTATCTGTTCGGGATCGGTCAGGTACTTCAGCAGGTGTCTGCCGAAGGGTTCTCTTATTGGAAAGATTATCCGACCCTTATCTGCCATAACAGTGATACCGTCAACAAAATCAAACAATCCGTCAGGCTGTCTGTCAAGCTGGGAGTTGAGCTGATCAAGACCAAGGGCCTGCAGCAGCACTAAAGTGTCAAGTGGTGTGCCGGGTAAATAATTGAGGGCGTTGCCGCTCTTATCGTCCTGGTAAAGTATATTGACCTGGAATTTGTTGCTCTCTATACGCCCTGACCCGATGTTATATATGTTCTTCATCATCAGCTGCCAGGTAGGTATGCGAGGACTGAGTGTGGTTCCTTTTATAAGCTTAAGGATAAGCGCGTCAGGAGCGGTGATGCCGTCTGTTGAGAACTCTCCGACCTTGAATACCTCCCCGTTATAGGTATATTCATAGGCCACTGCCAGAACTTCATCATTGTTCAGCGCCACATTCAGTGAGATATACCCAAGTTGTTCGTTGACAGTATATTCACTCGGGGTCAGCTTGCGTGCATTCTCTATTTTTTCATAATCGCGGCCTATCTGAAAATCCGGATACAATGATGCAAAAGCATCAGCAACCTGGTCAATATTTCTCACACTGGTGTATGCTGTGGTAAGCTGGTCATAAAGAGCATTGCTGTTGTTTGCAGGGTTTATCGGAGCGCCGGGTGTGCTCTGAAACTGCGGGATTTTGTTGTATATGTTTGGCTGATTCTCGGCAAGGTCAAGGAAAGCAACGATATTACGGTTACTGACATCTTCAAAACGGCTTGTTGCATTGGTGATCCAGACCTCTATTTTTTCGATGTTCAACCCGGTGCTTACAATAGGTATGTTCACGAGAGATTCATCGTAAGTATCCTTGAAATGCTGTGAAAGAAAAAAGTGTCTGTTGGCTTCATACTCATCCGCAGTGATCTCGTATTCAGTTAGCTGAGATCCGCCCTTCGACTCCACCACTGATGACTCTCCCTTTTGCTGGGAGAAGACAGTGGTCATAGTCAGCTTTCCAAACTGCAGCTCGCTCTTAAGTCCGAAGAGACTGTAGCTGCCGGTAATAAGGGTGCCATTAAGGGGCAGAGTAACATCACCCGCCTCGATCTTCTTTATGATCTCATCCTCCTTGCCTGAATATTCAAGTTTGGTACGGTTCTCAAAATCGAACATCGCTTCGGTGTTATAATTGATGCTCATCTGCATCTTGTCACCAATAGTGCCGGTGACGTTCATTTGTATTTTTTCCTGGAAGTCAAAGGTGGGGATGGTTCTCAAATTCTCTGACAGTGTAGGATTCTCAGTATGTGAGACATTTATTCCGAAGATAAGCTCGGCAGACCCCTGCGGCACGATGTTTATAACATTGCTTCCGAAGATCCTGTCAAAGGTCTCACCCCCCACCTGTATCTGGGGAATAAGAGACGACCTGAACCCGGTGGCATCGCCCCTGAGGTTGGCATCCCAGTACTCACGCATAGCCTGGTCAAACTCATACTTCCGGTATTCTTCGGGATTCATGAAGACAGGCTTGCGGTAATCAAGGGTCCCTATCTTCTGATAGATTATATACTGATTATTGCGGCCGTCGTATTCGACCCGGGTGCTGATATTTGAAGGATCGTCAAGAAAAAGGGGTGATGATTTCCTGGCCTCCCAGGGAAAGGCAGGATCAGCATTGAGTTTTATGAGGGAATCTCCTGAGCTTTTCTGTGCGGACAGAGATAGAGAAACAAGGGAGAAGACTATTAGAAGCCCCACCCCGAATATCAGACCTCTATTTCGTAAAGAAAACTGCAATCCGGCACCCCTGGTTTATAAGAGTTTCAGCGCCTTCCTCACTATCTCCTCCACAGAGAGGGTTTTATTCTCCTTCAGGAGGTTATCAACAACCTTCGCGGCGCTGTTCCTGGCAAAGCCAAGCATTACTAAAGCAGATAACGATTCTTCGCGCGCAGTATTGTCGGAAAACGCAATAATTTCACCGGAACCGGAATGTTTTCCTATTTTATCTTTGAGATCAACAATTATCCTCTGTGCAGTTTTTAATCCGATGCCTTTAACAGATTTGAGAAGGCTGACATCTCCCTCACTAATTGCCTGGCGCAAATCACCCGGTTTCAGAGACGAAAGCATTATACGGGCAGTGCTGGCCCCGACGCCTGAAACAGTGATTAGTTGCCTGAACAGGTCACGTTCATCCGCTTCGAAAAAACCGTACAGAAGATGAGCATCTTCACGTATGGCTTCATGCACCAGTATCTTGCAGCTGACAGCTTTGTCAATAGCAGCATAAGTGTTTAGCGAAATGTTCAGGTTGTAACCAATACCGTTGCACTCGACCACTACAAAAGCAGGGTTTAATACAGTAATTTTTCCGATTATATAATCAATCATAAGGCGGGATCGTAATTTTCCGGCTCGGGAGGAAGTTCATCAACATGATCGGGATGAATCTCAATCTTCTGTGGCTGAAGCGGATTGCGCATCAGCTCATCATACATCTCTCTGTTGCGGAAGATATCACAGGCAGTATAAATAGCCTGGCGCATCGAGTTTCCGGATGCTTCATTCCTGCCTGCTATGTTGAATGCAGTGCCGTGTACCGGTGATGTTCTTATCACCGGCAATCCTGCAGTATAATTTACACCTGTATCAAAGGCTACAACTTTGAAAGCCCCCAGTCCCTGGTCATGGTACATCGCCAGCACGGCATCGAACCTTGTAAATGCACCTGATCCGAAGAATCCGTCAGAAGAATAGGGCCCGAAAGCAAGTATGCCCTCTTCATTGGCTTTGGCAATGGCAGGGATGATTATGTCTTTCTCCTCCATGCCCAGCAGGCCGTTTTCACCGGCATGAGGATTGAGACTTAGGACAGCTATGCGCGGTCCCCGAATCGCAAAATCCTGAAGCAACGAACGGCTCATCAGCTTCAGCTTATGTATCAGAAGCGGAACAGTTATTGCACCTGCGACATTCTTAAGAGGCATGTGTTCAGTGGCAAAGCCTATCTTCATGCTCTCGCAAAGCATAAACATAAGCACATCAGGGGCGTTGAGCTTCGATTTCAGATAGTCGGTATGACCGGTGAAATGAAATTTGTCGGATTGAATATTATGCTTGTCGATAGGACCTGTGATCAGAACATCGATCTTATGCTTCATCAGGTCAGCGGTAGCAGCCTCAAGTGCAGCAAGAGAAGATTGTCCACCTTCAGGTGTGGATTTGCCCATCTCAACGCGCACCTCATCACCGAGGCAGTTCACAAGATTGGCTTTCCGTGGGTGGGCCTCCTCAACTGACCTGATATTATTAAAGCTGAAATTGCTAATATTAAGCACTTTGCGGTGATAGGCCGCAACCTTCGGCGAGCCATACACGACCGGCACGCAAAGATCCATTATGGCAGGCTCGGTAAGGGCTTTTATTATGACCTCATATCCAATACCGTTGATATCCCCGTGGGTTATCCCGGCAATTATAGGTTTTCTTTCCATTATTATTCAGGTATTTTGGACACGCAATGACATGTTCCGGACTGTAAAGTTAAACAAATTATTGAATGATTTAGCTATAATGTATTACCTTTACCATCGTACTTAACATTGCGCATGGTGCGATAAAATGGCTGTCAGAGAACATTTGTACAGGAAGGTTTCAGAAGGTCAGAGACTCACTGCCGGGGAAGCTCTTAACCTCTGGGAGGAAGCTCCTCTTGCATTACTTATCCGCCTCGCTGATACGGCTCGCAAAAAACTGCACAAAGGCAATCAGGTGGGATGGATAATAGACCGCAATGTCAACATTACAAATATCTGCTTCTCTCAATGCCGCTTTTGTAATTTTTGCCGGACCTCCAACAGTGAAGATGCCTATGTCACAACTGATGAAGAATATGACAGTAAGATACGCGAGCTGATCAGTCTCGGGGGAGATCAGCTTCTGCTTCAGGGAGGGATGAACCCGGCTCTTGGCCTGAATTATTATGACGGGCTCTTCAGAAAACTGAAGGAGCGCTGGCCGCAGATAAAGCTTCATGCACTAGGTCCCCCGGAAGTGGCATATCTTGCCAGGAAGGAAAAGATGAGCTACCACGATGTTCTTACTGTATTGATTGATGCCGGACTCAACTCGCTCCCCGGTGCAGGGGCTGAGATACTGGTTGACAGAGTCAGGAAGGCAGTCTCTCCGGCAAAAGCCACTACCGAAGAGTGGCTGGGTGTTATGCGTGAGGCGCACAGACTAAATCTTCCTACTTCGGCAACCATGATGTTCGGACACGCCGAAACCGTACCGGAAAGAATTGAACACCTGATACGTCTCCGCGACCTGCAGGATGAGAAACCGGCAGGGCATTACGGTTTCATTACATTCATCCCATGGCCTTTTATGGACCGCGGCACACCACTGGCTGAAAAAGACGGCATTCGTAATACTGTAACAGCTGCAGATTACCTCAGGCTCATTGCTGTCAGCAGGCTGGTTCTGGATAATATTCCCAACATACAGGCATCAATACTCACCGTCGGACGTGATACCGCGATGCTCTCTCTGCATAGCGGCGCCAATGACCTTGGCTCGGTGATGATTGAGGAGAATGTGGTGAGTGCCGCCGGTGACCCGTTCAGGGTAAGTCCTGATGAGATGAAACATATCATCAGCGATGCGGGATTTGTTCCTGTCAGGAGAGATCAGCGATACATGGCAGTAGACAAACCCGGCGAATAAGGTCAAAAGAAAAAGCCCGCATTTGCATGCAGGCTCCCACTATAGAATTACTGATATTAACTCTTTTCCTCAGTATCTTTCTTAACATCAGGGTTATCCGTGTCTTTTGCTTTCTTAAACTCCTTCAGTCCCTGCCCTATGCCTTTCATCAGCTCGGGTATTTTACGACCTCCAAACAGCAGTACAATCACCAGTATTATAAGGACGATTTCAAGTGGTCCGATTCTTCCCATGGCTCAGTTTATTTATTTTTGCAAATATACAAATTCTTTCCAAATGAATAATAATCCGGGGTAATACTCATTTTCTTATGAGCTTCAGAATATCATTACCGTTTGCAAAGAGCAGCAGGGCCACCAGTATTATCATACCGGCAATCTGGGCATATTCCATAAACTTGTCGCTGGGTTTCTTCCCGGTCACGACCTCAAATATCAGGAACATCACATGGCCTCCGTCAAGAGCAGGTATGGGGAGGATGTTCATCACTGCCAGTATGAGTGAGAGGAACGCTGTAAGGTTCCAGAATGCCTGCCAGTTCCAGATACCCGGAAAGATGTTACCTATGGCTATAAAACCGCCGAGAGATTCATACGCCTTAGTATCCTTTGAAAATATCAGCCTGAACTGTTTAAGGTAATCCCTGGTTGTTTTCCAGCCCTTGGAGATTCCGGCAGGGATAGCCTGGAAGAAACTGTAATGTTTTGTACTGAGCTGCAAGACATTCCCGGCCTCCCGCATAACTCCCAGTAAACCTGCCTGAGTGGTTCTCACCTTTAAATCAACCAGCTCATTACCCCGTTTTACCGTCACCGTCATAGGTGTGCCCTTGTGCGAGGCAAGGTAATCCTGGAACTCATTATACCATACGAAAGGCATACTGTCAAGCGCCACAATCTCGTCACCAACAGCCATTCCGGCATTTTTTGCAGGCGATTCATCCGCAAAGCCAGTGACGACAAATGGCCCGAAAGGTATTCTGGCATCAAGGATATCAGGGTTCTTCAGGAGCTTCGGTATGAATTCGCGGCTGATGGGAATATCAACCCTGGCGCCCTGCCGGTCAACGGTTATGACCTTGCGTTCATTGAGCAGAATGTCAGGAATAATAGAATAAAAGTTGTCAACCGGTGCACCGTCAACTGAAATGATCTTGTCTCCGTTACGGAACCCCATCGCATATCCTGTGGAATCTGTAAGAATACCATATTTGACGTTGGCGGCAGGGAGATAAGTTTCACCCCATACGCTGAGCACGCCGACATAGATCATCAGGGCAAAGATAAAGTTGAAGATCACACCGCCAAGCATGATAAGAAGCCGCTGCCAGGCTTTCTTCGATCTGAATTCATAAGGCTGCGGAGGCTGCTTCATCTGCTCGCGGTCCATCGACTCGTCTATCATACCTGCTATCTTGACGTATCCGCCAAGAGGTATCATTCCAATGCCATACTCCGTCTCTCCCCATTTGTGCTTAAAAATTGCAAAAGGCCAGTCGAAGAAAAGATAGAATTTCTCAACCCTCGTCTTGAAATAACGGGCAAGTACAAAGTGCCCGAATTCGTGAACTATGACAAGTATGGAGAGTGAAAGTAAAAGCTGGATGATCTTAATAAGAACTGTCATTGTTTCTGTGTTTTGCTTATAAACTCCGTGGCGAGACCCCTGCTCCTGCTGTCAGTCTCCTCATAAGCGCCCATGGAGGCCTCGTTGTTATATATTGTTTTTTCAAGGACATATTCGACAGTGTGGGCTATTCCGGTAAAGCCAAGCTGGTTTTTAAGGAACGCGGCAACAGCCATCTCGTTGGCAGCGTTGAGTGCACATGGCATATTTCCACCAGTCTTTAGTGCGGCACGTGCCAGCGTCAGGCAGGGGAAGCGCACAGTGTCGGGTTCTTCAAATGTAAGCGATCTGATCTCAGTGAGCGAAGGACGCGGCAGGTCAGTGACGACCCTGTCAGGGTATGTAAGGGCATAAATGATGGGCAGCTTCATATCCGGTACTCCCAACTGCGCCTTCAGCGATCCGTCAGTGAACTGCACAAGAGAATGAATGATCGACTGCGGGTGAATGAGCACCTCAATATTTTCACCAGGTATGCTGAAGAGCCAGTGTGCTTCAATAACCTCAAGCCCTTTATTCATCAGCGTTGCTGAGTCAATAGTAATTTTGTTACCCATGGTCCATTTAGGGTGGCGCAGGGCCTCTTCCGGAGTTACCATGGCCAGCTTCTCAGCCGTTGTATTGCGAAAAGGCCCTCCTGAACCGGTGAGGATGATCTTTTCTACAGAGCTGTGAGGCTCACCGTTGATGCATTGCATTATGGCAGAGTGTTCTAAATCAATAGGCAGCAGGCGACATCCAGTCTTTGCTGCAGTACGTGTTATCATCTCTCCCGCCACTACCAGGGTCTCCTTGTTTGCCAGCGCCACTTCCCTGCCTGCCGCAACAGCAGCAGCGGTAGGACGCAGACCTGCAAATCCTACAACAGCAGCGACTACGGTGTCAACACTATCTGATGCAGCGACAGCTTCAAAGGCCTCCTGCCCGGCCAGCACCTCAATGCCAAGACCTGCCAGACCATCCTTCAGCTTCTTATAATGAATGTCGCTGCCGATGACAATTTTTGAAGGCCTGTAACGCCTGGCCTGCTCCATCAGAAGGTCTGCATTTGTACCGGCTGTCAGGACAGAGACAGTAAACAGCTCCGGGTAACGAGACACTATTTCGAGGGTCTGCGTGCCTATCGATCCTGTTGAGCCAAGAATTGCCAGACGCTTATGCATATTTCCGCAGGCTGTCAGAAGAAAATATAATCCGTGGGGTTAAGCGGCTCACCGTTGTGCCACAGCTCGAAATGGAGATGCGGGCCCGAAGTGTAAAGTTCGCCTGAATCACCCACAATCGATATGGCCTCCCCTGCCCATACCCTGTCACCTGTCTCTTTCAGCAGCCGGGCATTATGCTTATAGACGGAAACGAGATTGTTCTGGTGCTGTATCATCATTACAAAGCCTGTCTCCATGGTCCATCCGGTCATTATCACCGTGCCATCGAGGGTCGAAGACACGACAGCTTTTGGCTGGGTTACAATGTCTGTAGCATAATGTCTTGTACGTTCGTCGAAGTTACTCGACACAATTCCCTTTACCGGAGGGAAGAAGTGGATGCTGGCCAGGCTTGTGCCCCTTTCGGCACCGGTAGTGCCAACAGAGAGATTATATTGCTCCTCCTGCTCAACACGTGATCTTAATATCGAGTCTTCAGGTGATCTGCGAAAGACTATGTTACTGTAGTCACGGGTGCTGTCTCTCCTTGATACATGCTCTATGGGCTGATTGCCGGAGATGACAGAATTGAGATCCGCAAAGTATTTATCCCTGACGTCAATCTCACGCTCAAGGGAGTCAAGCAGCAGTGCATTCATGATGATGTCACGGCGCAGTTCCACATCCGGGTAGCCAGGGATGAATTCCCGCAGGTTGGTGAAAGCTATCAGCGAAGTGTTCAGAGCTATGATCATAAATATCAGAAGTGCCATCGCCAGCAGGGCGTTCCATTTGGTAAGCCGTACCCGCCACACTTCCTCATATGTCGTATCATTGAATATGGCGAAACGGAACTTGTCGCGCCACTTTCCTTTCCTTTTTTCATTCTTTGCCATCTGCAAATGCGTCTGAAGGGACAAAGATAGCAATCATGTTGAAAGGTTGAAGGGTTGAGGGGTTGAAAAGTTGAGGGGTTGAGTGGTTGAAGGGTTGAGGGGTTGAAGGGTTGCCAGATTGCATGATTGTCCGACTTTTCTGTCGGGATCTCCGCTTAGCTCCGACATGATTGCACTATTGCAGGACTGCATGACCGTCCCGACACTTCGGTCGGGATCTCCGCTTTGCTCCGACATGACCGCATGACCATTTTCCTATCCCTACCAACCGATGCCGTAATCCTCCCCGAAGTTGCTTGACCCACCCCAGAAACTGCCGTGCACATTATCAAATCCGATCGCATTTATCGGTCCGGAGGTTCTCTCCTGGAACGAGAGCTTGTATCCCATTCCGGAAAGCTCTTTTCTTATCCACACAGGCATGCTGTTGTTAAGCACCAGGCCTCCGGGAACCTTCTCGTGTTCGCCGAAACTTGAATACATCTGCAGTGTCTTGAACGAGGAAGCCTCACAGGCCTCCTGTACCGTCATTCCGAACTCGACGACATTCAGGAAGAACTGAAGCAGAAGCTGATCCTGCTCGTCGCCGCCCTGCTTGGCGAATGAAAGAAACGGTTTGCCGTCCTTCATGGCCAGTGTCGGGGTCAGCGTCACGCGGGGTCTCTTGCCCGGCTCGACAACATTAAACGGATTCTCTTTCTCATCAAGCACAAAACTCTGCATGCGCTGGCTCATGCCTATGCCAGTATTTCCGGCTATGCATGCAGGTATCCATCCCCCGCTGGGAGTGACGGAGACAACCCACCCTTCTTCATCTGCTGCTTCGACAGATGTTGTGCCCGACCGGAACGTTTCGAGGAACCGCTCATATTTCTCCGGATCATCAGCAGGAAAGACATTATTCGCCGAAGCTTTCCGGCTGTTCAACAATGTAATGAACGGATTTGTCTTTCCTTCATACGGATATGGGTCGCCGGGCTGTGTGGCAGCATCGTTACGGTCATGATTGATCAGCCTGCTTCTTTCCTTTGCGTATTCCTTCGAGAGCAATCCCTGCATGGGTTCCTCAGGGGGAAAGGCGGGATCGCCATAATAGAAATCGCGGTCAGCAAAGGCAAGGTTCATGGCCTGGTAAAGAGTATGGATATATCTGGTTGAGTTATACCCCATCTCCTTAAGGTCAAAGTTTTCAAGTATGTTCAGTGTCTGCAGCATCACCGGTCCCTGTGACCACTGCTGCAGTTTATATACCTCTACGCCCCTGTAAGTTGTCATCAGCGGTTCCTCGATCTTCACCTTCCACTGTGCCAGATCCTCTCCGGTTATCAGTCCTCCCTGCTCGCTGCTGCCCCTGACAAATTCCCTGGCTATATCACCTTTATAGAACCTGTCGTATGCAGCATAGATCGCCTCTTTTCTAGTCCTGCCTTTCTTCAGTGCAAGCTGCTCGGTCTCCACGAGCTTTGTCAGTGTGGCCAGAAGGTCTTTCTGGACAAATATTTCTCCTGCCGACGGGGCTTCGCGTTTATCGCCTGCATGAGTAAGGAACACTTTTGCCGAATAAGGCCATTCCCTGATGCGGTCCTTGTTTCGTTCAATTGAATTGGCTGTCTGGGCCTCCATAGGATAACCTGCTGCCATCTGCATGGCAGGCGCAAGCACTTCCTTCAGGCTCATTGTACCGTATTCAGCCAGCATGGTCATGAGTCCGCCCGGTGTGCCAGGGGTCACAGCAGCGAGAGGACCGTATTCGGGAGGGTATTTCATTCCCTTCGATTTAAAGAACTCTGCAGTGGCTCCCGTGGGTGCCACTCCCAGGGCGTTTATGGCGATGACCTTTTTTGTTTTCGGGTTATAGATGAGTGCCTGTGTCTCGCCGCCCCAGCTTAGCACGTCCCACATGGTGCATGTGGCGGCAATCATAGCACATGCCGCATCGACGGCGTTGCCGCCACGGTCGAAGATCATAGCTCCGGCGGTAGCTGCCAGCGGTTTGCCGGTGATGGCCATCCAGTGAATGCCATGAAGCGGCGGCTTCTCAGTGGTCACGGGTAATGTATTGAATGACTGTGCATTGGTCATAATAATTAGGCTTAACAGACTTATTGTAACGGTAATTCTTTTCATAATTGTATTTCTTGAAATGATGGCATTTTTCTAATTGCCATCCCTTGCAATTTCGCAAATAATAATGATTATTATATCAAATAATTTATTGTTACTTTCTTTGTCTTGATACCAATAAAGTAACCAAAAAACCGAGACTCGCCGTCGGCGAGACGAGCTCACGAAGCCCGCTGGCGGGCTGAGTAAAAATCAAGGCTTAAGATTTTTTTGGGATCCGGCTCCTTCGGTTAGGTTCGCGATGCCAATGGTATCAAATATGAATAACCCCGGTCCGCCGGCAGGCGGACGGGGTGAGGCGCAACAACACTACAGGATAGATGTAAATGTCGTAAAATGCAATTTTACTTACCAGGCATAAGTTCTGAGGCCCAGTCACATACAACTGTTTTTTCTGCGGCGGAGAGTTTTGCTTCAGGTTTATTTTTAAGGAATTTCTTCGGAGGCATTTTGCTTTTGGTCACCATCTTGCAGATGTCCTGTCCAATCGAAGTCTGCTCTTCCGGGGAATATTCGTTCCATTTAGTAAAATTGAAGTGCATTTTCGCGAATGCATTACCGTTCTCAGAATGGCAACCGACACAGGATCTCTCCATGACACTGGCTATAGCTGCAGGTATCGGTTTCGACTTGACAACCTCTTTCTGAACGCCCTGGGCATTAAGCGGATTAGCAATACCAACAGCGATAAAGAATGCACCTGCCGAAATAATAATCGCAATTTTTTTCATCTGTTTAGTTTTAATGTTTCTAAATCAATTAAAGGTTATTTAAAGGAAACTGATCTGTAAATTTAAGCATCTATACCTGATTAAATGTTGTTTTTACAAGGATTTTTTATGGATTTTATTCTTTCTTTTCTGTCCTTACATATTTAAAAAACACGGAAAGTCAAGGTGGAATGGATGATTCTGTAAATGTCGTGTGAATGACGTGTAAAGTACAGTCAAAATATTTCGGCAATCTGTTTTTCAGTCGTAATATTGCTCAGTACTTTAATCGCACAGCCATGAAACAACCGGAACTTGGAAAGAAAATAGTTGAACTCCGTAAGGAAAAAGGCCTGACCCAGGAAGAACTTGTCGACCGATGCAATATCAGTGTAAGAACTCTTCAGAGAATTGAGACGGGAGAAGTCACTCCGCGCGTCTATACCATAAAGACCATACTTGCCGCCCTGGACTATGACCTTAGCAAGATATCAGATAATGAGAACAGTTTTTCCGAAAGAGTGACACTGTTTCTGAAGAATCTATTTCTTATTGAGATCGATCTGGAGAAGTCCTCTGGTTATCTTATCAGGCAGCTGAATATTGCATGGATATTCGGCATTATTTATTTCCTTTCAGGATTTGCAGAAGCGCCGGCAGAATATTACAGGTATGAAGAGGGCCGGATGATTTTCAGCTCTGCCTTGTATATAATTATTAAGATCATTGTCCTGGTCTCCTTCTTCTTTTTTCAGCGTGGTTTTATTCTTGTCGGTTTCCTGTTCAGGAATTACCTGATGAAGATAATCTCATACATACTTATTTTCTGCATGGCTCTGACAATTGCATATGATATTGCATCGGTGTTTTATGATGCGGATGAACGTAAGTATATATTGGGGGCTGAGGCTTTGACTTTCGGGGCCATCTTAATTATATTCGGGTTCTCGCTGTTGAGGCTCCGCAGGTCTATCGGGATGGTTTCCAGTTTTGCGGGGATTTTTGAGATTGTTGCCGGGTGTTTTTTCCTAACAATCATTTTATTTTTTATTGGTGACATTCTTTTGATTCCTGCTGAACTTTTTGAGATAGTAATTCTTTACAAAGCTGCAGAGCTGGTCAGGTCGAAGCAACAATAGGTTAACCTTTTGCGGAGGTTTTCCCGGGCCGGTCCTCACTCGCGTCTGCAGGTTGTGTTAAATAGTTCCATAAATCAATAAGACAACAATATCTCTTTTTGTTATTAAAAATATTGGTTGTATATTTGCATCCGATATTGCGGGGTGGAGCAGTGGCAGCTCGTTGGGCTCATAACCCAAAGGTCGGAGGTTCGAATCCTCCCTCCGCTACA
>CAWKJD010000011.1:0-57202 GCA_963849945.1 uncultured Bacteroidales bacterium
TTTGTTGTGAACATCATTGTAAAGCGCCAGCCTCTTGATTATGGCATATACCCATTTGGTTGACGCAGTGTTTATGAAATCAAATGTAAAGGCAACCCGCGTTCTGATATCAGTCTGAGCAACATAATCCGTCACCCATTCTTCAAGAGGACGGTAAAACTCAGATGCGTCCTGGGGTATAGACCTGCCTTTGATCTCAAGATGCCCTTCGAGGAAAAGCACTTCGGGTGTAACCTTTGTAGGTTCTATTTTAATGATATTCATTCCAATAATAGCCAACAGACAAATATGTCCCCCTGCTGTGGCATCTACAAAAATAATAAAATAAGGTTTCCCGTCCGCTATTATCAGTTATTTTTCGGCTCCTGCGAAAAAAGGGTAAGCTCTCCCTGCTCCCACAGCGTCGGGTGTTCAGCATCAAACCTGCCAATGATCGCCTGCATTATCGTGCGACGCATGAAATCCGACTTGCTCCTGACCCTGAAACGCTGACAGTAGATATTGAGAGCCCTCGCTTCCCGCTCATTAAGCCTGAGCGTGAGGTTGGTCGTTCTCCTTATCTTCTCCTCAGTGAGATGTACGCGTTTCAATCCGGCTTAATATTTTATACTAAAATAGCCCTCACCCATGGTAAAAACCGGCCCGGAAACGTTGATTTATTAACAATAAAAAAGCAGGTCAACGATAAACGGCTGACCTGCATTATGTTACAGTACTAATAAGTATTACAGCCTGTTCAGTGCATTGAGATCAGTAAAGGCTTCCTTAAGCCTTGCAATAAAGCTCTCCTGCCCCTTGCGCAGCCATACCCTCGGGTCATAATACTTCTTGTTTGGCTTGTCATCTCCTTCAGGATTTCCTATCTGCCCCTGCATGTAACCCTTCTTATCCTCATAGTAATTCCTGACACCCGCCCAGAATGCCCACTGCATATCCGTGTCAAGATTCATTTTTATCGCGCCGTATTTTATGGCTTCGGTGATCTTTTCCTTCTCGGATCCTGATCCTCCGTGAAACACAAAATTAACGGGGTTGGGACCGGTCTTGTATTTTTCCCGGATATACTCCTGTGAGTTCCTCAGAATCTCCGGCTTCAGGGTCACGTTCCCAGGCTTGTACACACCGTGTACGTTACCGAATGACGCAGCGATGGTAAAGTTCGTTGAGACCTTCAGAAGCTCTTCATAGGCATAAGCCACATCTTCAGGCTGAGTGTAAAGTTTGGAGCTGTGGATACCGGTATTGTCAACACCATCCTCTTCGCCTCCCGTTACTCCAAGCTCTATCTCAAGCGTCATCCCCATCTTATTCATCCGCTCAAGGTACTTCTTGCATGTCTCTATATTTTCCTTCAGCGGTTCCTCAGAGAGATCAAGCATATGAGAACTGAAAAGCGGTATGCCATTGGTTTCATAAAACTCCTCGCCTGCATCCAGCAGGGCATCTATCCAGGGAAGAAGCTTCCGTGCAGCATGATCAGTGTGAAGTATTACGGGGATACCGTAATATTCTGCCACATTATGTACATGAAGAGCGCCTGATATGCCTCCGGCAATCGCTCCCGTCTGACCTTCCTTTGTCAGTCCCTGGCCGGCAAAGAAATGTGCTCCCCCGTTTGAAAACTGAATTATCACAGGCGAATTTACCTCGCGTGCTGTTTCGAGAACAGCATTAACCGTGTCTGTACCGACAACATTGACCGCCGGAATTGCAAAATCATTCTTGTTGGCGTAATCAAAAAGCTTCTTTACATCGTCACCGGAGATAACTCCCGGTTCAAGATTTAATCCTTTGTTGCTCATTATCTGGCGTATTTTAGTTAACCTGAAAAATCCTGCCTGCAAATATATGGAAAAAAAGACACCGGTCTGATGTATGATTATGGAGCATGATAATATCTTTAATGTCGGTCTGAAGTATGATTATGCAGCATGATAATATCTTTAATGTCTTTATTATAATGATCAATTTCCTATCTTCGTAGCTTCGTTAAAATTTTATATATAAACATGAAAAGAAAATTTTTCTCCTTTTTCCTCATCATGCTGTTAGGTCCCCTGTCACTTTTTTCACAGCCTAAACAGTGGACCCTTGAGGAGTGTATTGCCCATGCACTGGATAACAATATCCAGATTAAACAACAGGAGATTATGACTGAGTATCAGCAATCCAGCCTTGGACAGTCAAAATTAAATCTCCTTCCTTCACTGAACGGAAGTGCAAATCATTATTATTCTTTTGGCCGGTCATATGACAGAACTTCCAACACTTATACCCAGGGCAAAACCGTTCAATCGGACAACTTCTCTCTCGGTACAGACCTCTCATTATTCAATGGCCTGGTTAATTACAATACTATTAAGAAGAACCAGTACGTACTGCTTGCCAGCGAGCAGGATCTCGCAGGTTTCAGGGATAATATTTCACTGAATGTTGCGCTTGCATATCTTCAGATACTTCTGAATAACGAACTGGTATCAACCATCGCCTCACAGGTTGACCTGACAAAACAACAGATTGACCACACCAAAAAACTAGTCGATGCCGGAAGTCTTGCACGTGGTAACCTGCTTGATATTGAAGCCCAGGCTGCGCGCGAAGAGCTTCAGATGATTACACTTCAGAACCAGCTGGCAATATCCGTTCTGACACTGGCTCAGCTGCTTGAATTACCATCTGTTGACAGCTTCGCCGTCGAAATTCCTGCAATTGCATTGGAAACTGTAACATTTAAGGGTAATCCTGACTCCATTTACTCGGTTGCAGAGCAAATTAGGCCCGAGATCAGGAGCGCCGAATTTAATTTGAAAGGGGCTGAATATGATCTGGCCATCGCAAAGGGCGGCAGGAGCCCTCAGCTCTCAGTGGGTGTTTCATGGAGCACGGCTTATTCAGATAACAGGATCGATCTGGTGACCCTTCAACGTTATGACTTCGGTACCCAGCTTGATATTAACAGGAACAGCGCTGTTGGCTTTTCACTGAACATCCCCATACTGAATGGATGGATGGTCAATACCCGGATCAGAAACTCCAAACTGGGCATTCAAAATTCACAATACGAACTTGAAAACACAAAGAAGCAGCTTTACAAGAATATCCAGCAGGCATATACTGATGCCGAGGGAGCACTTAAAAGATACTATTCAAGTCAGAAAGCAGTAGCGTCAATGGAAGAGGCATTCCGTTATGCTGAACAGAAGCTCAGTGTCGGTATGGTGACGGCGGTTGACTACAATCAGTCAAAGACACAGTTGCTTAATGCCCAGAGCGAATTGGCACAGGCCAAATACGAGTATATTTTCAAAACCAAAGTCCTTGACTTTTACAGAGGCATACCCCTTACATTACAGCATATTACTATTTTAGCAAAATAATTATGAAATTTCCCGTGTCATGAAAAAGAATAAAATACTCAAGATCCTCCTTCCCGTTGTAGTGCTTCTGATCATTATTGCCGTTATTGGTAAAAAGCAGGGCTGGTTTGGTAAAGCAGCTACCGTAAAAGTTGCCGTTGAGAAAGCCGCTATCATGCCTATTGTAGAGTCTGTAACAGCCAACGGCAAGGTACAGCCTGAGAAGGAAGTCAAAATAAGTCCCGATGTTTCAGGCGAGATCGTTGAACTGCATGTTAAAGAGGGAGATTTTGTCCAGAAGGGTGTTCTTCTCTTCAAAATCAAGCCCGAGATTTACGTATCTGCCCGTGAGCGCGCTATGGCCGCAGTAAGCTCATCACAGGCACGCCTTTCCCAGGTGGATGCACAGCTTATACAGGCAGAACTCTCATACAACAGAAGCAAAGCCCTCTGGGATGAAAAAACAATATCACAATCGGATTTCGAGCAGGCTGAGGCTCAGTACAAAGTGGCAAAAGCAGAAAAAGAAAGCGCCATCTATGCCGTGAAGAGCGCCGAAGCGTCACTGAAAGAGGCTAACGAAAACCTGGTAAAAACCACCGTTTACTCCCCGATGACCGGTACTATATCAAGCCTGTCGGTTGAACTGGGAGAGAGGGTCATCGGCGCCACCATGATGACAGGCACCGAGGTTCTGCGTGTTGCAGACCTGAACCGCATGGAAGTGGTTGTCGAGGTCAATGAGAATGATATCATCAGGGTGAAGCTTGGAGATACGGCAAAAGTTGAGGTAGATGCTTACCTTGACCGCGACTTTAAAGGCGTGGTTACCGAGATAGCCAACTCGGCCAAGAGCACAACTCTCACAGCAGACCAGGTGACAAACTTTGATGTGAGGATACTCATATTGCGTGAGTCATATGCCGATCTGATCTCCGAGAATAATCCTAGTCCTTTCAGGCCCGGCATGTCTGCATCAGTTGACATATACACCAGCAGAAAGGCCGATATCCTGGTTGTTCCCATCCAGGCTGTGACCACACGCACAGACACAACAAAGAAAGAGATGACCGGCATCGAAAACACACGCACTCTTGTCTTTGTTTCTGATGGTACCAGGGCACTTGCCCGTGACGTGAAGACAGGCATCCAGGATAACGTAAACATTGAGATACTCAGCGGACTTACTGCAGGTGAAGAGGTCATTGTCCAGCCTTTCAGTGCAATAAACAAGAAGTTGTCTGACTCCACCCTTATTGAGGTTGTCGATAAAGAAGCCCTCTTCGCTACTGGTCAGAAAAAGAAGTAATAGGGTAAGCAGGAAATTTATTCCGTATATGATCCTTTGCATTGAGACAGCTACCGAAGTCTGTTCGGCGGCCTTATGCGATGAAACCCACGTTATAAGCGTGGTAGACGCTCCACCCGGAATGTCACATTCCTCTATGCTCACTGTCATAATCAGGGATCTTCTGAAAGGAGCATCTGTCACTGCCGGCCAGCTTGATGCTGTCTCTGTCAGCAAAGGTCCCGGGTCATATACGGGACTGAGAATAGGGGTATCCGTAGCAAAAGGCATCGCGTACGGTGCCGGAATACCCCTCATCGGCATAAATACCCTTGCCGCCATGTGCCATGGTTATCTTGCCGCGAACCCCCTTCCTGAAGGAAGCGGGGTATTACTCTGCCCGATGATTGATGCCAGGAGGATGGAGGTCTATAATGCGCTTTTTACCTCAGACGGCACGATGTTAAAAGAGACCTCCGCAGATATTATCACTGAGACCTCCTACAGCGATTATCTCAAATCAGGCATGATCATTTTTTTCGGTAACGGTGCTGAAAAGTGCAGATCCACAATTAAAAACGATAATGCTATCTTTGCCGGCGGTTTCAGCCTGTCGGCATCATATTTGCACATACCGTCGGTAAATGCCATGAAGGAAAAGCGTTTTGAGGATGTAGCATACTTTGAACCTTATTACCTTAAGGATTTCATTGCGACTATCCCTAAAAAGCTCCTGTTCTGAGAAATATTTTTTTCGAAATGAGAAAGACATTATTGACAATATTTATTATCGTCAGCATTGCATTTCAGGTGATATCAGGCCAGGAACAGCCATATTCGCCGGGTGAAAAAATTTCATACCAGATAAGATACGGTCTTGTTGGCAGCGGCGAGGGTGTACTTGAAATTAATGAGGCCCTCTACAAGGGAGACACTGTCTGGCATGCTGTTGCAACGGGACAGACAGTAGGTCTCGCCGATGCCCTTTACCATGTAAAGGACACGTATGAAAGTTATATTAACCCTGAGACCGACCTGCCTGTGTTCTCTGTAAGAAATATACATGAGGGACGATACCGCATGTATAACGAAGTGGCTTTTGATCATGCTTCCAATGCCGATTCAACCCTGGTTTTCAGCGACCGGTCAGGCAAACACAACGCCCCGAAAGGGCTGCTTGATGTAGTATCATGTTTTTACTGGTTCAGAAAATATCACCTGGCAAATGCCGATACACTTGTACCCGGACAGACATTTACGATGACGACCTGGTTTGCCGATGAACTTTATCCTATTGTTCTGAGATACAAGGGTATGGAAACCGTAAAAGTAAGGGATGGAAAGATCATGTGCTACAGGTTCCATCCGGTTACGGAGGTAGGCCGGGTCTTCGAAACAGATGAAGATATGGTGATGTGGTTCTCTGCTGATGAAAATTTTATACCTGTTAAGGTACGATTTGATATCTTTGTGGGGGCATTTCACGTGGAAATGATAAAAAGTGAGGGGCTTAAAACGCCACTGAAATTCATTAAATAACAAAAGAAATTTTTAGTCTTTTATGGCAACAACAGCAGACTTCAGAAACGGACTTGTAATTGAATACAATAATGATCTGTATACCATTATACAGTTTCAGCACGTCAAACCGGGTAAAGGACCGGCCTTCGTACGTACAAAACTGAGAAATGTAACTACCGGCAAGGTTCTTGATAACACCTTCAGCTCGGGGACGAAGGTTAACGTGGCCCGCGTCGAGAGAAGACCCTATCAGTATCTCTACCGTGACGATATGGGGTATCACCTTATGCATGTTGAGACATTTGAACAGATAACAGTGCCGGAATCATTGCTTGAGAACAGTGATCTTCTCAAGGAGGGTGTAACGGTTGAGGTAGTGGTTCATGCCGACACGGAGAATGTTCTTCTTGTTGATCTCCCTGTCAACGTGGTTATGGAAGTGACCTACTCAGAGCCCGGCCTGCGGGGCGATACAGCCACCAACACTCTCAAGCCGGCCACAATCGAGACCGGATCGACCATTATGGTGCCGCTCTTTGTCAATGTGGGTGACAAGATCCGCATTGATACGCGCAACCGTTCCTACATAGAGAGGGTCAAGGGCTGACGCTTCTGTCATGGATGAGAGCAGGCTTCCGAAGGACAGACTTAAGATGTCGAAGTTCAAACTCGACGCCCTGCTTGATATTACCCTTTCAATCAACGCCAACCTGCCCACAGCCGGACTGCTGAGGAAGTATGAGTCTATCCTCCGTGACGACCTGGGTATAGGCAAAATTCTTTTATTCAAGTTCGGTGAGAGGTGGGAAGCACTTCTCAACTCGGGCTTCCCCGATAATTATCATAAAAAAATTGATGTAGACCGTGACCTCAAATGTTATACCGAGATAACCACCGAAGTGCATACAAAACCCTTCGAAGCGGTAGACATAATAATACCGGTCCTCAACAATAATATTCACACTGCTTTTGTGCTGATAGGTGATATCGACGAGGAAGCTGAGGGCATGAGCCCAGTCGTCAAACACCTGAATTTCATACAGACGATCTCAAGCATTATAGTGGTTGCTATTGAGAACCAGCGGCTGTTCAGAGAGAGCCTCCGGCAGGTAGCCCTCCGAAAAGAGCTTGAGCTGGCGGCACGTATGCAGATGATGTTAATCCCTGATAACAAAAAGCTCCCGGCAAACAACAGGATAAGGGTTCATGGCTTTTATAATCCGCATTATGAGGTGGGAGGCGATTATTATGATTTTCTCACTCTTTCTGACTCTACAGTAGGTTTTTGTATTGCGGATGTATCCGGAAAGGGTATGTCAGCCGCCCTGCTGATGTCAAACTTCCAGGCCGCCCTGAGGGTGCTTTTCACAGCTGATGTTGATCTCAGTGCCCTCCTGCATAAACTGAATACTGTTGTTGTTCTGAATTCATCAGGTGAATGTTTTATCACACTCTTTATAGCGCGGTACAACCTTGACACGAGAATACTTGAGTACGTCAATGCGGCACACACTCCTCCGGTGATAATAGATATACTCTCCGGCACGTCATCAATGCTCAGGCAAACATGCGTCGGGGTGGGTATGCTTGACGAAATTCCTCTGGTTGGCAAAGAGAAGATATCCATTACCCGTCCGACAAAGATAATCTGCTATACTGACGGTCTATCCGAGCTTACCGATGATAACGGAAACTTCCTCGGAGCCTCAACAGTCGTTAAACACTTTCCGAACTCCAGGCCTATTTCGGAAAATATTGCCTCACTTATTGATGAACTGGATATCCGTGCCGGTAATCCGGATCTTTTTGATGATGTGTCAATCCTTGCCCTTGAAATTCCGTAATTAAAAGACAGGTCGCCCCTACGGGGCTGAAAATTAATTTCATACTTCATTTCTACAAACAGTACGCCGCTACGCGGCTGACGGTTTGGATTCCACCCCGCTATAAGCTCCGTAGGAGCGACCTGCTTGTAGCAGAATATTAATTAACACTTCAATTCTTCAAACAGTACGCCGCTACGCGGCTGAAGATTGATTTCATACCTCAATTCTACAAACAGTACGCCGCTATGCGACTAGTAGCTCCGCAGGGGCGACCTGTTTCTCTTTTACCTTCAAATCCATTGAAACCAGCATTGCCGCGAATCCCCACCAGAGGGCTGCGATCTTGTCGCTGTCAAGAAAGCTGTTCATGATGCCGTGAATGACATAGGTCATCAGGCCTGTGATAATGGCCAGGGCAAAATATCCGGCAAAATTTTTCTTCTCCCTGTACCATACCCTGATTCCTGTTATCAGTATAAGGAAAGTCAATGCAATAAAGATCAGTGCTCCGGGTAATCCGGACTCGCTGAGAGCCCCGAGATATTCACTGTGAGCATTGCCGGCATCACCGAAATCCGTACTGATTATTGTCCTATCTGAGGCTTTCTGGAACGGGCCGTATTTAAACTGATAGGTTCCCGGCCCCCAACCGAAGACAGGCTTTTCCGCGAACATCTTAAGCGCGCATTTCCACCTGTTTATGCGCTCAAGGTTAGACTGATCAGTGGAAATATTCGAAGATGACCTGAGGTGCTGTCCCAGGTCAGCGGAGGAATCCTCCGTTGTGCTGTCCATCTTCTGCCAGATCCATCCGGCCGAGAAAATAACGGCAATAATAAATCCTGCCGCAGCCACCGCAAGCAGCTTTACGGGCATTTTAAACCACAGGATGACAGAAAGGGCCAGTGCTGCTATCAGGCTCACCCAGGCTGCTCTGCTGTACGAAAAAATGAACCCTGCAGCAAAAAGAATAATAAGCGCTGTTAACAGTATCCTTTGTGGCAGGCTTTCACCTTTTCTGAAGAGAATTATAGTCAGGGGTGCAATAAGAAAAGCCATCGAGGCGCCAAACGATGTATGATCCTTAAAAAAAGGATAGCATGCCGAATGCGCGAACTGCTGATTCAGCAGACCTGCACTTCCCGTCCTGGCAAGGAAAAAAATCACCACGACAGCCAGGCCCGCTGCATAAGCGAGAATGTATTTCCGGGAAAACCGGTCGCTGACAAACAGCTGTGCCGTGATAAGATAGAAACCGGCTATAAACCACATGCGGTAGGCAAGCGTCTTGAAAGAGACCTCCGGCATGGTTGATGTCAGTGAAGTCACCAGCGTCCATGCCAGATACAGACCGACAAGGATAGTCACGGGATGTTTCAGAAGCTTCGGGGAAAATTCACGCGTGACAATGAGCTTGAAAACGGCTACCAGGAGAAGCAGTGCGAGTATCGGCTCTGTTGGCAGGGAAAGATCAAAGCCGGCCTTGCCTGTCAGATAACTGATCTGAATTGAAAGAGGGGTAAGAAAAAGTGTCAGAAGCAATAGACGCTCCAGTGAAAGCACCGCCAGCAAAACCACAGCCAGCGCTGCGGGGATAAGCCATATAAGCAATTCAGTGCCGGTCATCAGTGCGGTGCACCTTCACGCCTTCAGCCACAAACAATATCAGGGCAACCAGTAAAAGTACGGAAAGGGTTGACACGATGACCATGATGCTTCTTCGCGGATATACTTTCTTTTCGGCCACCACCGCCCTGTCAACAATAAGTGTGTAAGGCAGGGTCTGCTGACTCAGTGCCAGAGCCTCCAGGTATCTTCCCCTGATAAGGCCAAGATAATCCGTCTCCGTTTCAAGAGTGGCATAAGCCTTCAAAACGGCTGCCCCTTCCAGGTTTTTAAGAGAATCCTCATACTGTCTTACGCGCTGGTTCTGCAACTCATAGCTCCTGCTGATCTCATCAAGCATCACGGATGCAGCATTGCGCTGAAGGTTATTAAATATTGTGTCAGCCCGCAAAGCGATATCGTTAGCCATGGCGCATGCCAGCTCCCTGTCGCGGTCTCTGACACGGATCTCGACTGAACCAAAAGAAGTTTTGGATGAATGGATATATCTATCCATTTTTTCAGCAATGAGCGTGTTGGGATATTTCTCCGAGGGTTTAATCCTGTAATGATCAGCAAGATTGTATTTCTTTTTCAGGTACTCCCTTACCTGTTCACTGCTTATCACCTGTAACAGTTTCTCTGTTGCGTCATCATCACCGAAGAGTGTTGAGTTTGAAGTGGCTTCTCCGAGAAGAGTGCGTGATTCGGTAATGTTTGCTGCCGGATAGAGGATTACCTTCGACTCATATAGTGGCCTGATCAGCAGCGATATAACAACAGATAATATCCCTGCCAGAATTCCTGTGATAAGAAATATCCTGAAATGACTGATGATGAAATTTACCAGGTCAATTGAGTCCGGTTTGAATTCGGCTTTTATATTATTCTTCATCATGTCCGGTTTTATTTTTATTTGACCCTGATAAGATAATAGCTCTTCTTCCCCTTCTGGAGCAGCAGGTATTTTTTATTCAGCAGCCTGTCCGGTTTAATAAGCATTTCAGGATCGTCAATCTTCTCCTTATTGAGACTGACCCCTCCCCCCTGCACCAGGCGCCTGAACTCTCCCTTTAAATCAGTGATTGCGGTATGCACCGCACAAAGATCTGATATTGTAACGCCGGCAGATAACAGGTCCGTACTTAAGTCAAACGTTGGTACACCTTCGAAGACAGCAAGAAAAGTGTTCTCATCCATGCGGTGCAGCTGTTCTGTTGTTCCCTTCCCGAAAAGAATCTGGGATGCCTCCACTGCTGCATCATAGTCAGCTCTCGAGTGTGCCATGACAGTCACTTCCTCGGCCAGGCGTTTCTGCAGTATACGGAGGTGCGGTTCGGAACGGTGGGTTTTCACCAGCCCGTCTATTTCATCGCGCCCGAGCATGGTAAAGATCTTAATGAACTTTTCTGCATCATCGTCTGCCACATTGAGCCAGAACTGGTAAAACTGATATGGCGTGGTCTTCGCCGGGTCAAGCCACACATTGCCTGTTTCCGTCTTTCCGAATTTCTGTCCGTCACTTTTAGTTATAAGCGGACAGGTCATTGCGTACGCTTCTCCACCGGTCTTACGCCTGATGAGTTCCGTACCCGTCACAATGTTTCCCCACTGGTCGGAACCGCCCATCTGCAACCTGCAGCCATAATTGTTATAGAGATAGAGATAATCGGTACCCTGAACCAGCTGATACGAAAATTCTGTGAATGACATTCCCTGACCGGTGTCAGAGTCGAGCCTCTTTTTCACCGAGTTTTTTGCCATCATATAATTGACAGTGATGTGCTTTCCTATGTCACGGATAAAGCCGAGAAACGAATATTCCTTCATCCAGTCATAATTATTGACCATTATCGCCATGTCAGGCGAGGCTGATGCAAAATCAAGGAATTTTTCAAACTGTTTTTTCATCCCCTCCTGGTTGTGGCGCAGTGTCTCCTCATCAAGAAGGTTACGCTCATCTGATTTTCCGGAAGGATCTCCTATCATTCCCGTGGCGCCGCCGATAAGCACAATAGGCCTGTGGCCGGCATTCTGGAAGTGCCTGAGCATCATAACTCCCACCAGGTGCCCGATGTGCAGTGAATCGGCTGTCGGGTCAAATCCGACATATGCCGCGGTCTTTTCCTTGAGCAGGAACTCCTCAGTACCGGGCATGATATCATGTATCATCCCTCTCCATCTCAGCTCTTCAACAAAATTCATCATCAGCAACTCAAAATTCAGTGTGGCAAAGATATCAAAACCGGTCAGATGGTCACCTTCTGCGGATTGTTTTTATGCCTGTTAAAACTGTCAAACAGATTGCCTCCCTCAATCATCGGGAAAATTGACGGAATGATATCGGCGATAGGATTATACAGATAGGATGTTTCTATTGTTTTAGAGGGCAGGAAGTGTCTTCTTTCGTTAATGGTATTAAGAAAAACGAAGACCACACTGAGTATCAACGCAGTCTTTATCACCCCAAAAACGGCTCCCAGCAATTTCACCAGGAAACCCAGAGACACAGAACTGACTATGGTGTCAAGGAGTCTGCCGAGCAGGTTAATTCCCACTACAATGACAACAAAAGTGATTGCAAAGGCCGCAACCCCTGTCCAGGTCGTCTGCATGTCGAACCAGCCGGAGAGCTTGTCAGCTGTCCAGCCCGAGAAGTGTATGGCTCCCCAGATACCCAGGATCAACGCTGCCAGCTTTGCTATCTCGATTATCACTCCATCGATGAAACCCTGTATCAGTCCGAAAGCCAGCAAGGCGATGATGACAAAATCAATCCAGTTCATTGTTCAAGGTGTTTGAGAGGTTGAAGGTAGGAAATATTGAACAATTGAACATTAGAACAACAGAACCAAGAATAAACATATTTAAGAATTAATGCGAATAAACATATTTAAGAATTAATGCTATTGTATCATAAGTGTTGTGGCGGTTTTAATATCTTTTCAATGCCTATATTTGAATATTGAAAAGGTCAGGCCGCAATCGATAAACGTTCATCTTCCATGGAAGTAATAGCAATCTTTGATATTGGCAAAACCACTAAAAAGTTCCTGCTTTTTGATTCATTGCTAAATCCGGTCTATGCCGAAGAAAAAAAATTCAGCGGATCTTGTGATGATGATAGCTTCCCGTGTGATGATTTCGAGGCGATTGAAGCCTGGATGAGATCATCGCTGGAGGCGGTCATCAAAGACAGAACATACATCATCAAAGCGCTGAATTACGCTATCTACAGCTCAGCCCCTGTGCATCCCCGGTTTGAAGGCTACGATTTTATTACCGGCACCGGTATTACTGACAGCGCTGCTGCACTCGTTCCATACCTGAAAGGAACGAAAGAGCAATTCATCCATATTGCTGCAGGTAACTGGTGTGTCTTCATGAACCCTTTCTACAACGAACCCCTGACAGATGAGCAACTGCGAAGTGACATCCTGTTATACATGAGCGTCAGCCAAAACCAGGTGATATCCTCGCGTTTCTTCCTGGGGCATGTTCACGATTTAAATGTGAAAAAACTGAAGGAGCGGTACGGTGTCACTGATGAACTATACAAAACAATAACTATCAAGAGCAAACAGCTCTGGAGGATGCTGATAAGCAAGCGGGGCAGGATTTTCTTTCGCAATGGCATTCCTGCCGGTTATGTTGACAATGAAGTGAATCTGTCCCAGTTTCTCACTTTTGCAGATGCCTATCACCGGCTCATATTTGACCTCGTCGATGTATGCATGGAGTCTTTCAGGCTGATCCTTCCGCAAGACGATAGGACTGAAGTGGTGTACATTTCAGGTGGCTTTGCGCGGAATGATACATTTATTCATGCGTTTGCCGGAAGACTGCCTGACAAGCGGGTGTTCTCCTCTGAAATCGGTGATCCCTCGGCCCTGGGAGCAGCAATGGAAGTATATGAGAGTGCATTCGGGGTGAGTATGCCGCCGGTTTATCTTGGCCTGAGAGCGGTGATCAATGATTTGTAAAACAGGACCCGGAGTTTATTTCAGGCTCTTTTTATACTCAATGACCTTCAGCAAATCACTGATCTGCTCTTTTCTCCTGATTTCTATTGCCAGCGGGAACAGGGTGCCAAAGGGTTTTTTCGTCTTAAAATCTTCCTTAATGCTTTTGTCAATGTCAAGGTCAAGCACTCCCGGGCAATGTCTCTCAACGAAATAAAAAGAGGTTTTGAAATACCCTTCCCAGACCGACAGCCAGAAGACAGTCTTCTTCTTAAATCCAACTTTGCACAGCCATGCCTTACCGTCCTTATAATAATTCCATTGAGGTACAAGGCCGTATTCAGCAGATGTAATAATCTTTATCATCTCCGTAAATGCCTTATAGCTGTCACCCATAATGTTTTTCAGAACTTTTTCGTCAGGGAATACCTGCGGGTCTTTCAGTAATGGTGTTTCCATTTCTTTCAAGTTGGTTTTATGTCTTCCGGCAGTCAGATTATCAAAGATATATAAAAGAATTCAGGACCAAGGGGCATGGAGCATGTGGCAAGCAGTCGCCAGTCGTCAAAGACTGGCGACTGAGGACTGAAGACTGGAGACTGAATACTGAATACTGAATAAGGCGCAAGGGCCAGGTGAAAAGGCCGACTTTCCCTACCCCTTCAGGAACCTGTCTATCTCTCTTGCAGCACTTCTGCCGGATGCAATTGCGTAAACAACCAGACTCGCCCCGTTTACGGCATCTCCGGCAGCAAATACTTTATTGAAACCCGTCTCTTGACCCAGGCCTGTTTTGGCTTTAAATCTCCCATGAGGATTGATATTCAAATCTTTAACTAAACTATACTGAGCCGGGTGAATGAAACCAAGAGCCAGAAGCACAAGGTCAGCATCAATTATTCTGCGTGTACCATCAATGACTTTCATTGAATACCCTGATTCTTCCTCTTTCCATTCCACGTCTTCCACCTCCACTCCTGTGACATTGCCTTCATTCCCGATAAATCTCACCGTTGATAATGACCATATTCTTTCACATCCCTCCTCCTGGGAAGTTGAAGTCTTCATTACTCTGGCATAAAAAGGCCATGGGTTATCAGGATTTCTTACCATGGGTGGCTTTGGCAAAATCTCGATCTGGGTGACACCTGAAGCTTTCTGGCGTACCGCTGTTCCCACGCAGTCAGAGCCGGTGTCTCCTCCACCGATAACCACCACTTTTCTGTCTTTCGCACAGACAGGTTTTTCGTTGTCGTCAGATTCGCCTCCGTTGATTTTGTTCTGTGAAACAAGGAAATCAAGAGCGAAACGGATTCCATTCAGCTCTCTGCCTTCCACCATGAGGTCACGCGGCTGAGAGGCGCCAGTGGCGATACACACCGCATCATGTTGATTTACAATGTCATGAAATGGAATATCAATTCCAATATTTACATTGGTCCTGATAGTCAGGCCTTCTTTTACCATTATCTCCAGTCTCCGGTCAATAGTTGCCTTGCTGAGCTTGAAATCCGGCACACCGTACCTGAGCAATCCTCCTGCCTTAGCTTCCTTCTCAAAAAGAGTCACCTCATGTCCGGCTTTGTTAAGTAAATCAGCTGCTGCCATACCTGATGGGCCGCTTCCTATAACAGCAACTTTTTTACCAGTTCTGCCTGCGGGAAGAACGGGTCTGATGTAACCCTCTGAAAATGCTTTTTCAGTTATTGCCACTTCATTTTCACGAATAGTTACGGGTTCAAGCCGGATATTCAGAACACATCCATGTTCACAGGGTGCAGGACATATCCTTCCCGTAAACTCGGGGAAATTATTGGTGGTGTTTAGTCTTTGATAAGCACCTTTCCAGTCTCCCTTG
The DNA here is from genome assembly GCA_963849945.1 of uncultured Bacteroidales bacterium. Taxonomy (GTDB): domain Bacteria; phylum Bacteroidota; class Bacteroidia; order Bacteroidales; family VadinHA17; genus SR-FBR-E99. The sequence continues at coordinate 15,417 of CAWKJD010000011.1, forward strand.
AACAGCAGGTCATTCCATTCAGGAATTAAATTATCGACAGGGCAGCCCCAGTGGCAGAAAGGCACACCGCAATCCATGCATCTGGCGGCCTGCAGCATCCGGTCTTCACTGTTTAGTATCTGTTCAACCTCGCTGAAATCATATATCCTCTCGACAACAGGCCTGTTTCCTGCTTCTTTTCTTTTTATTTTTAAAAAACCGGTTATATCACCCATCGCCTTATTTTTAATGTTCAATAACCCGCACCCATTTCCACATCCATCTCAACATTTGCCAGTTTCCTCTTTATCTCTTCAAGTTTTTGCTCTTCCAGTACTTTTTTATAGTCATATGGAGTGATCTTGATAAACCTGGGAATAAATTTAACGGTGTCATCAAGAATCATTTTTGCTTTTTTACTGTCTGTGTACCGGTAGTGACTGGAGATAAGAGAGGTAAGTTCATCGATATCTCTGTTATCTTCAACCAGGGAAAGTTCTACCATTCCCATATTACAGTAGAAGTCAAAATCACCATCTTCATCAAAAACGTAAGCAATGCCGCCGCTCATACCTGCAGCGAAGTTGCTGCCGGTTTTGCCAAGAACAATGACCCTTCCGCCTGTCATATATTCACAACAATGATTCCCGGTTCCTTCAACTACGGCAACTGCACCGCTGTTGCGCACAGCAAATCTTTCCCCGGCCACACCTAATATGAATGCTTCTCCTCCGGTTGCACCGTAAAGCACTGTGTTCCCTATTATTGTATTCCTGTCTGCTTCGAACATCGATCCTGGTGGTGGCTTGACTATAATACGCCCGCCAGAGAGTCCTTTGCCGAGATAGTCATTTGCCTCTCCTTCAAGACAAAACTCTACTCCTGCTGTAAGAAAAGCCCCGAAGCTTTGTCCCGCTGAACCGGTAAACCTGCATTTAATTGTTCCTTCAGGTAAGCCGGATGAGCCATAACGTTCAGCTATTCTGCCTGAGAGCATGGCACCTGCAGCCCGGTCAGTGTTTCGGATGGATCTGGTGATCACTACAGGGCTCTTCTCTGAGATAGCCTTTTCTGCTTCATCAATCAGGCTTAGGTCAAGAACCTCTCCTATTTTGTTGACATTTCGTTCAGTGCAGTATACAGGGTTCACCCTGGCTTCGTCAGGAATCCGCAGCAGCGATGTGAGGTCTATATTTTTTGTCTTCCAGTGGTTTACCTCAGGATCCCTTTCCAGAAGGTCACAACGACCGATTATGTCATCAAGCTTTCTGAATCCCATAGAAGCGAGATGTTCACGGACATCTTCTGCCAAAAACCGGAAGAATGTGACAAGGTTTTCTGCTTTCCCCGAAAATCTTTTTCTGAGCTCAGAATTCTGTGTTGCCACCCCTGTAGGACATGTATTCAAATGGCATTTTCGCATCATAACACAACCAAGGACGATGATGGCAGCCGTTGCAAATCCGAATTCCTCGGCGCCAAGTAAAGCCATAATTATAACGTCCCTGCCGGTCTTCAGCTGACCATCAGCCTGAAGAATGACCTTCCGGCGTAAATTATTCATCACCAGTGTTTGCTGCGTCTCCGCCACTCCCATCTCAAGCGGAAGTCCCGCATGCTTTATTGATGAAGCAGGAGAAGCACCAGTGCCTCCCTCAAAACCTGAAATTGTTATCAGATCAGCACCGGCTTTGGCAACTCCCGCAGCGATTGTTCCCACCCCTGTCTCAGAAACCAGCTTGACACTGATTTTGGCATGAGGATTTACATTACGCAGATCAAAAATCAATTGCGCCAGATCTTCAATAGAATATATATCGTGATGTGGCGGCGGTGAAATAAGGGTTATGCCGGGAATTGAGTACCTGGTTTTTGCGATGATGTTATCCACTTTATGACCCGGAAGCTGTCCTCCCTCACCCGGTTTGGCGCCCTGGGCTATTTTTATCTGTATCTCATCAGCATTGACCAGATATTCTGTTGTTACGCCAAAGCGACCGCTGGCTACCTGTTTTATTGCACTTCTTACACTTGTCCCGTCCTCGCGTGGAATAAACCTGGCCGGGTCCTCACCACCCTCTCCGGTATTGCTCCTTCCACCGATACGGTTCATGGCAATGGCAAGGCACTCATGCGCTTCCCTGCTTATTGATCCGTAGGACATCGCTCCCGTTACAAATCTCCTCATGATATTTTCGGCAGGTTCAACTTCATCGAGGGGAATTTGATTTTTCCTGATCTTGACCAGGCCCCTGATAAACAGAGGACGGGCTGTATCACTATCGGCCTTTTCTGTATAAGCCCTGAAGATGCTCCGGTCACCGGTTCCTGTACTCCACTGGAGGTGCGCTATAATATCAGGATTCCATGCATGCATTTCACCATTCCTGCGATATGAATACACCCCTTCTGTCAGTATGTCTTCCCCCTTTTCTTCAGTAAATGCATGTCTGTGAGGAATAAGAACCTCTTCGGCAATCTCACTCAGCCCTATGCCGCCTATCCTTGATGCAGTGCCTTTAAAGTATCTATCAATTACGGCAGGATGTATTCCAACGGCTTCGAATATTTGTGAAGAACGATAACTCCTCAAAGTGCTGATGCCCATCTTTGACATGATCTTCAGTATACCTTTCTGGATTGAATTGATATAATTCTCCTCGGCCTTCTGGTAGTCCAGCTGTATTGCCTTCTCCTTCACCATCCTGTCAATTATTGCAAAAACCATGTAAGGGTTGATTATGCTGGCTCCATAGCCGAAGAGAAGTGCAAAGTGCATAACTTCACGCGGTTCAGCAGACTCAACCACAATATCTATTTGCATCCTTTTCCGTTTTTCTATCAGGTAATGATGCACTGCAGAGACGGCCATAAGGGAAGGAACCGGGGCGGTGTTCCCATCAATGCCACGGTCAGAAAGGATGATATAATTCTTACCCTCATCCACGGCTTTTTCTGCATCCCGGCACAGCTGGTCAATTGCATGACGCAGCCCGTCCTCACCTTTACCGGCATCGAAATGCATCTTAAGGTTGGCAGCGGAAAAGCCTTTATAGCGCAGATTCTTAACGATTTGAAAATAAGTATTTGAGATTACCGGGTTTCGGAATCTTACCATCTTTACATGATCAGGGCTCTCATCAAGGAGGTTCTGCTGCAGGGATCCCAGATATCCTGAAAGGGTCATTACCAGTTCTTCCCTGATGGGATCAATCGGAGGATTGGTCACCTGTGCGAAATGCTGCTTGAAATAATTAAAAAGACGATAAGGCTTTTCTGACAGCACAGCTAACGGAACATCGTTTCCCATCGAACCTATCGGTTCCTTGCCTGTTGCAGCCATCTCTCTGATTATCTTATCAGTATCTTCCCCGGAGTAATTGAATGAGATAATATATTTTTCATAAACCGAACCCATTTCCGGGGTTTCAATATGTCCGGTCTCAATCTCCTCAAGGTTTACCATGTTCTGCTTAATCCACTTCCCGTAAGGAAACTCACCTGCCAGCCTTTCTTTCAATTCCCCGTCGTACCAGACCCTCCCTTCCTTTGTATCAATCAGCATCATTTTGCCTGGCCTCAGCCTTCCCTTTTCCTGTATCAGCTCTGGCGGAAATGTCAGAACTCCTGCTTCTGACCCCATTACTATCAGACCACTGGTCGTTATTAAATACCGTGAAGGTCTGAGCCCGTTCCGGTCAAGCATACCTCCGATATACCTTCCATCGGAGAAGATCAGCGAAGCCGGTCCATCCCATGGCTCCATGATAGTTGAATAATAATGATAAAAGTCGCGCAGCTCCCCGGGAATGGGGTTCTTGGCATTGATTGATTCGGGAATTAATATTGCCATTGCATAAGGAAGGCTCTTGCCGCTCATGACGAGGAACTCAAGCACGTTATCAAGTGAAGCCGAATCGCTTTTATCAGGTTCTATAAGAGGATAAATCCTTGAAAGATCTCCCAGTTTTTCCGATCTCAGAATAGATTCTCTGGCTTCCATCCATAGTCTGTTCCCTTTTATGGTATTAATCTCACCGTTATGTCCCAGGAAGCGGAATGGCTGGGCCAGATCCCAGCTCGGGAAGGTGTTTGTGCTGAACCTTGAATGTACCATGGCAATAGCACTTTGCATCCGCTCATCTGTAAGGTCAGAATAATAATCCCTTAACTGAACAGAGGTGAGCATCCCCTTATAAACAAGCACGCGTGATGACAGGCTGGGAATATAAAAGAAGCTTTTTTGTCTCAGGTCAGACTCACGTACTGCCTTCTCAACTCGCTTCCTGATGATAAATAACGTACGTTCGAGCTCCTCTTGCTGAAGGTCTGCCTTAATGAATACTTGTTTAATATAAGGCTCCGTAGCTCCTGATATATCACCGAGGACAGAATTATCGCGAGGCACTTCCCTGTAACCAATAAGAGTCGCTCCTTCTTCTGCAGTAACTGACTCCAGCAATTCCTCACATCTCGATGCTTCATTCCTGTCCTGAGGAAGGAAAATCAATCCCGTACCATATTTGCCTTCCCGGGGTAAATTGAAACCCTGTATAAGATAAAAATCGCGGGGCAGCTGTATCATAATGCCGGCACCATCACCTGTCTTCCGGTCGGCGCCTTCAGCGCCTCTGTGTGTCATGTTCCTGAGTATGTCAAGGCCCTGGCTGATGATTGTGTGAGATTTCTCTCCCTTAAGATGAGCAACAAAACCTATCCCGCAGCTACCGTGCTCAAAATCACGTCTGTATAATCCCTGGTCACCTGGTCGTTCTGTATTCATACCCAATTTCATTGTTATTAAAAACTAAAAAACCGCTCTCTGTTTTTCTGAGAACGGTTATTTTAATTCCAGTTTTAATATACCCCTCTCATCCGGATGCATTTATCCTTGAGGCAATACTAAGTGACAATGTTGTAATAAATATTATCATTTATTAACTTTATGAGGCAAACATATTAATTTATACTACAAATATAGGGCTTGATATTAAATATCATAAAAAATTTATAAAGAATAATTAACAATTTCTATTTGTGTCAAAGATTTGCAGACCGGATCCACTGACAACTAAGCACTTAACTATAAAGCCCTCTTCGCGGCTGTATTTGCATCAGCTTAAATTTGATTGTTCCCAATCTGCCCAAAGGAAAAAAGCCGGATAATCCTGTTACTTAATTATCAGCTTGGTATGCTTAATGATATTCTTGGCCCTGACTGTTAAAATATAGATGCCTGATCTCAGATGGTCATTAAGGGGAACCAGGATGTCACCGGTTCCTTCCAACAATATCTGTATCCTGTCAGAGCAGATCAATTGTCCGGAAATACTGCTGATTGACAATACTGCATCCTCGCCGGCCCAGTCGCCACTGAATGAAATATGTACAAGGTTCCCCGATGCCGGATTGGGGTATACCGAAAATGTTTTCAGGGCAGACTGATCTTCAATTCCGGTTTGTAATGTTCCGAATACTTCAAATTCATATATTGAATTCCCATATTGGGAAGTTCTGGCGGTAGAGTACATCCTGATGTATCTTGCGGATGCTGTAAACGAAAAGTTATCAGTGCCTCCGTCGCCGCTGGAGGTTGAAAACACCCTGGTCCATGCTGTAGTATTGTCGGAAACCTGAATTTCAAAGGTCTTTGCTGCAGCTGCCTCCCAGAAAATTCTCGCGCCTGTTATGTCGTAAACAGACTGCAGATCAATCCTTATCCACTGCGGATCAGAGAATGCCGATGACCAACGGGTGCTCTTGTTACCATCGTTCACTGCCGAGGCAGGAGTTGAGGCATTTTCAACCGATGAGGCTGCCGCCGGCTTCCCCAGGGCAATATTGGGAGGACCGACAATAACCGATACGTCATCATAATCGGTTTTGCCATTTGTGGTTGCTGTAATAGTGAATATATATGTGCCCGGGATAAGATCTGATACTGTTGGCTGTACGAGTGCAGTATTGTCGAATGTGGCGGTATTTGGACCGCTTGTCTGAGTCCATAATATGACCGGGACATCTCCGTTGGCGTCATACACTGATCCGTCGAGGGTTGCAATTGAGGATGGCTGATTAAGATATATATCCATTCCCGCCATTGCCACAGGTGGCAGATCAGTATCCAGCCCCGGAAATGCCATATATGAATAAAGCTGCCCAAGTTTTGTCAAAGTTCCGTTTGCTCCAAGCAGGCTTATGTCCGGATTACTGCCGACCCGTGTGGCAAACCATGAGTATCTGTAAACGATAGGGTCATTCTCAAGTATTGCAATCGATTCTTTCATATACTTTACTACCCCGTCATAATCAGGCTTGGGTGGATCCCATGGAGCAAACTCGGTAATCCACAGGGGTTTGTTATACTTTCTGAATTTATCCAGGTAGCTGTCCAGGGCTGCCGAGCTTGGGGCGTAGCTGTGTATTGCGATATAGTCAACCTTGCAGCCGGGGCATGCCGCGAAGAATTTATCGAGCCAGTCGACCGGATCATTGGTGACGCCGTCAACGCAATCACCGCACCAGTTTACGGCAGGACTTACAAGCTCCAGGCCTTTGTCAGCAGCAATTTTTTCGAGGTTTGGCCACATTGAAGCAGCCTGGACCGGCGTAAGGTTTGCCTGCGATTTAAAGTTAGGTTCGTTAAAGCCAAGGAGATACAAACTTCCTGCCGGTATCTTAGCTTCAATCCCTGCCACATCTCCCGTGTTTACGGCACCCCAGCACATCGGCACCCACTCGATCCCTGAAAGCTGTCCCTGCGATACTGTCGGCGGGGCCACACCCCAGTCGTAATACCAGGTGATCGCGGGGGCCAGGGTGGCCAGATCCTGAGGTGAAGCATCGCCGCAAATTCCGCGTTTCGGGCTTTTAGCCTGCCCAGCTAGATCAGCGGAAATGCCGGCTGCCAAAATCAATGCTACTGTCAGAATCCGCACTGTCTTCATTTCACTACCGCCTGTTACCTGCTGCCTGACTTATCTCAAGCCCTAACCCTATCAGCTCCTGCCTCAGCTGCGCTGCCGACTGAAAGTGTATGGCATGGAACCCCAGCTCAGCAGCTGCGTCAGCGTTGTCTTTATTATCATCAATATAAACTGACTCGGCAGGATTAACATTGTACCTGCTCATCAGCACACGGTAAATGGCATGATCAGGCTTGAGAAGCTTCTCATACCCAGACACAACAATACCATCAAACTGCTTCATGAAATCATAACGTTCATAAGCTGCCGGAAAAGCTTCATGTGACCAGTTCGAAAGTGCATAGAGGGGCATTCCGGCCGATTTAAGCTCATTGAATATATCAACAGTGTCCTTCAGCTCCCCGCCCAGCATCTCCTCCCAGCGACCGTAATACACTGCAATTTTGTCACTGTACTCCGGGTATTTTGCCGAAAGCTCAGTTGTGGCGGCACTGAAAGTCTTGCCGCCATCCTGCTGCACATTCCACTCATAAGTGCATATTTCAGAGAGGAACCACTCCATCTCTTCCTCACTTTTGAAAATCTTACGGTATAGATGCCGGGGATTCCAGTCTATAAGCACGCCCCCGATATCAAAGACAACAGATTTAATATTGCTCATTAATAATTTTTTTCCTGCGCAATATTAACTATAAATTCCCGGGATTAAAGGCCACCGATGCTTTTCCGACTGTGCAAACCTGTGCATCACCCGCAAATGATTCATATGGCTTGCATTGGCATGTTCCGTCCAGGATAGCCTTTACACAGGCAACCTGATCTTTGATGAGATCGGCCGGAAGGGGGTCACCATGACCGGGAAATATGGTAGTGAATTCATCAATATTCTGCACCTGCTTCTCGAGTGTCAGAAGAAACCTGCTTAACGGAAGAGCATCTTTCATCCAGAGCCATACCAATCCGTTGTTAGTGTCGCCTGAAAAGAGATACTTATTTCCGATATCAAGGAGACAGATGCCTCCGGGCGTGTGCCCGGGGGTTTCAATAACCTTTAACCAGCGGTCGCCCAGATTGAAAAGGTCGCCCTCAATTAAAGGGATCAGTTTTGTGTTGAATGTTTTCCCTTTAAACTGATCATCGCCTGATGGTCTTTGCTCCTCAGGCATATTTGCCAGGACCGTCTTAAGGCGTTCTGGAGTGCTGGTGGTGGCCGCTGCATCAAGATCAGCCTGGTGAACATAGACCTTTTCAAACTGGTAGTTACCTCCTGCATGGTCTCCATGGCCATGGGTGTTTATTACTATTAGCGGCTTGCTGGTCAGTTTCCGTATCTGCCCCTCCAGGTTGGCTGCCCCGATCCCGGTATCAACGACAAGTGCGCTGTCACGGCCGATGATCAGGTATATATTTGCTCCTTTGTCATTTATCTGCCAGACATCTTTTGCGACCTCTTTAACTATAAACCATGATGCTGCCTGCTGGCATGTAGCGATGAATGTTGAAAGAAAGCAGGTAATCAAAACTACGGCTCTTTTTTTCATAATCATTTGTCGATTATTATGACTCCCGAACTTTTCATAGCCTCAGCCGCCTCGCCTGGCAACTTCCAGTCACTGTCAAAACAACCCTGGGAAATGATGTTGTCAGGGGTCTCCCTGAAGAGGAGGAAGTCCTTATATTTTTTAAGAATTTCAACCTTTGATCCCATAAAGGCGAAGCCTGCCTGGCCGGCCGCCTTTTTTTCGGGAGTCCACCACGGGAGGCCTGAATTTACAAGGACATAATGATTATTCAGCGGGAAGATATAAACGAGGCCGAAGTCTGCCGCTTTGGCATCAAGGTGCACCGGCAGCCTGTCAGCGAATTTTTCTATGACAGAGTTAGTCTCTTTCGTTCCGAAGAGGACAAGATTTGAATTCTCATAGTCGCTCTGCCGCACTTCCCTGTCGGCAATGACCCGGGGAAAGACCATGATCCTGCCTCCCATACCCGACCAGTCTGCGCACAAGGCAGCCTGTGACCGCCTGGCAGCAAGCTCTTCCTGTGAAGGGTTTCCTCCGGTGCCAAAGACATATACATGATTGCTGCTTACTGCGGAATAAAGGGGTCCTTCGGCTCCCTGTTTCTTGGAGGTCAGTCCCGGCGTGAATTTCCTGTTTACCCAGGCTCCGTCTGCATGCATAAACGACACAGCATCGGCACTCTTTACAGAGAATGATTTACCATCCACTTTAACAGAGACCTTCTTAGATGAGTTAAACTGAGGGTGCCCTTCCAGACTGAGTGTAAAGGCATCAAGACCTGAGGTTGTTGCCTCAATGGTATTCTCGCCTGTGAATTTTACGTCTATCGTCGCCAGGGTGCCCGGTGTGAGATTATCAAATTTTACCCAGTAGGCTTTGTTGTACTTAAACCATTTAGTGCTGAATTTGACCTGCTGCGGAAAGAGATCTCTTTTAAACTGCGAGAACCACTCAAAGATAAAACCGTCCTTGTAAGCATACTCCCAGCTGTTATGACCAATGCCAGGGTACTCAACATAGTCAAATCGCGGACTTGTGGCCTCATATCTTGCTTTCCATTCCTGGGCGGTTTTATAAAGAAAATCCTTATCACCGATAAACAGGTGGACTGGCAGGTTTGATGCGTTCCCGGACAACTCCGCGCATTCATCAGGAGGGGCCGGACAGACAGGGGCTATTGCAGCCCATATATCAGGACGGGTCAGTCCCAGCCACGTTGTTCCGCCACCGCCCATCGAGAGCCCCGTAAGATAAATACGATCCTCATCAATCCTGAAGCGGCCTTTCAGATCATCAAGCATCTCATAGACATCCTGCTCGGGGATTCCCTGGTAACCTGCCGTGCCTCTGGCCAGGGGAGCTGCAACAATATAATCTACATCAGGCAGCTCAGGCCAGTAGCGGATAGCCTCAAGATCATTCTCGAGGGGAACATGCCCGGGAACTGTGAAATCCGTGCCCTGAACATTCCCCTTGCCAAAAACCCGGCGCATTCCCAGCCTGTGTGTCGACCATGCACCATGAAGGAATATCACAAGAGGATATTTCTTTGTTTCATCGAAGTTCTTCGGGATATATATAGCATAAGGCTGATCCGTCTCATCAACTTTCGAGAAGAATGATAGATCCTGCGGTCCGGGCTTAAGTGTCTGTGCCATTGCGGAGCCTGCCCCTGCTACAAATAGAACTGTCCCGATTATGATGATCAGACAGTTTCGTTTAAATTTTTTCATATCAATGAGTTTTACTGAGATTAATGTAATTTCGATCAAATATCAGGCAGGCCGAAAAGATAAAACTTAACTTTTGTCAGACCTGCGTGACTCCTTTTATCAGAATTATATTACCATATTTTGCCGTTTCACCTGTCATGACCACGGCAAAAGCATTTTTTGCCCTTTCATAAAAACTATAACGGTCAAGTCGTTTTACCTGCGGCAGGGTTGGATTGGTCACGGAGATGTGTTTCATGTATGACTTTTCCACTTCAGGATCAAGATGATCACCAACAACCGGCTCCATCATTATGACCGGGTGGGGAACATAAGTATCTAGCTCGAATAACGGGAGCATTGCTTCAAGCAGGTCGGCAATTCGCAGCCCGTCGGCTCTGATGATTCTTTTGTTCAGACCCTCGCCGGGGAAGTAGGCGTCAGCCAGTACGAGTTCGTCACCATGGCCCATCCTGGCCATCGTCTCAAGCAACCGAGGCGAGATAAGAGGAGAAATACCCTTTAACATATATCATTTTTTATTGAAAGTGAAAATAGTATTTTCCTCATAAAGATGATCGTAGATCATCGTATTATTGTAGAAAAGGTGATAAATAAGAATATAAGATGGTTGTAGACCATCGAATAATATCTTCTACGATGATCTTTCAGGAATCAATTCCACGTAGTGGATAAACAATATCCCGCAATGGCGGTTATTTTACAATAATTGATATATTTAAACTAAATCACCAGATAAACAGATTATGAACAGCAAAGATTTCTTTACACTTTCCAACGGCGTGAAAATCCCCGCAATAGGTTTCGGAACATGGCAGACTCCTTCAGGTGACGTGGCGTACAATTCGGTTATCACAGCAGTGAAAAGCGGTTACAGGCACATAGACACTGCACTTGCCTATGGCAATGAGGCAAGCGTCGGGAAGGCTATTCGTGATTCCGGCATTGACCGCAATGAAATATTTGTGACATCAAAGCTTCCGGCTGAGATAAAAAATTATGCACTGGCCCGCCGATACGCCGACAAAACAATTAAGAACATTGGTCTTGACCATATCGATCTCTACCTCATTCATGCCCCCTGGCCATGGACAGAGATAGGCGCTGACTACACAAAGCAGAACATTCAGATCTGGAAGGCGATGGAGGAATTTTACGAAAGTGGCCAAACCCGTTCAATAGGAATATCAAACTTCAATGTATCGGATATCAATGCCATCCTGGAGACATGCCGGATCAGGCCGATGGTCAATCAGATAAAGTTGCACATCGGACACAGGCAGGAGGAAATAACGGAGCATTGCCGTAAGAACAATATCCTTGTCGAAGGATACTCGCCGCTGGCAACGGGAAAAATCCTGAATAATCCTGAAATAGCCCGCATAGCCCGAAAATATAGCAAGACCGTGGCTCAGCTCTCAATACGTTATGTGCTTCAGAAAGGAGCCCTTCCCCTGCCCAAGTCAACTCATGCCGAATATATAAAACAAAACCTCGATATCGATTTTGATATCACTGAAGAGGATATGAAATATCTTGACAGTCTGAAATAAAAAAATGGGCGATTTGCATTTTTCGGGGACCGTGCACCGATCCGCAAGAATAGGAGAACAAAAGGACTACTATTCCGGATCAGCATATTAAAATTGCCTTTCCCGGCCTGCTATCTGACATTATTTATCTGCTGCAAAAGGTATTGCTTGTTCCTGACGCCTACAATACGGTTCACTTCTTTCCCGTCCTTAAAGAGAACCATCGTTGGAATATTCCTTATCTGGTATTTTTGTGCAAGTGACTGGTACTGTTCAATATTTACTTTCCCGACGTATGCATTGCCTGTAAGCTCATCAGCAACATCATTCAAAACCGGGGCCATCATTCTGCACGGGGCACACCAGCTTGCCCAGAAATCTACGAGCACAACCCTGTTTTTTGTCTGATGCTGAAAATTGACATCAGTAAGGGTAATAATTTTCTTGTGATCTTCAACCGAAGGAATGCTTTTCATTCTGGCACGGGCCATTAAAAACAACATGCCAAATACAATAATTAAGACACCGGTAACAATCAGAGCCGTTTTCATATTATGCTAATGAATATTGTTTTTGTTTGATTTTCAATTCGTTTAAATAACCTGACGCAGCGAGGGCAGCAATTGTACCATCTCCCACGGCAGTAGTAATTTGCCTGAAGCGCTTTGCAGTGCTGTCACCGGCGGCATAGACACCTTCTATATTTGTCAACATGTCGCTTCCGACAATAATCTCGCCCCACTTATTCATTTCAATTTTGCCATTCAGAAATTCTGTATTGGGCACATATCCTATGAAAATGAAAGCTCCGTCAGTTTTGAAATTTCTGATTTCTCCTGATACCAGGTTTTTAATGCTGGCACTTTCAAGCTTTTCAGTGCCATTAAAAGCTGTAATGGCAGATTCCATGACAAAATGGATCTTATTATTACTCTTTGCCTCTTCAACCGCATGCTCAAAAGCCTGAAAGTGGTCAAACTGATGTATTATTGTGACTTTGCTCGCATATTTAGTTAGCGAAACGGCCTCTTCGAGAGCCGAATTGCCCCCTCCGACCACGACAATTTCCTTACCGGTAAAAAAATCGCCGTCACATGTGGCACAGTAGGAAATTCCTCTGCCTTTGAAGCTGTCTTCACCCGGTACTCCAAGTGTACGTGATCTGCCTCCCGGAGCAAGAATAACAGAATTTGCTGAAAAGGCAGCCCCATCCTTAAGAACAATTTCTTTTATTTCTCCGTTCAGGCTTAGAGCGCTTACTGAAACATTTGTTTTAATATCACAACCAAAGCTTTTTGCCTGTTTTTTCATGATATTGGAGAGCTGGTATCCGCTGATACTTTCAACTCCAGGATAGTTTGCAATTTCATGGGTAAGGACCATCTGACCGCCGGCAACACCTTCATCTAAAATAAGCGTCCTGTACCTGGCACGTGACAGGTAAATGCCTGCCGTAAGTCCGGCAGGCCCTGCGCCAACTACTATTACATCGTAGTGATCAGCGGCATTCATTTTATTAAGCATTTACAACTGCAGCGAATTCCTTATCCAGGATAGCTTTTACCTGCTCTTTAGTCTGAATACTTGAGGTGGCCTTTGCCACTTTGCCGCCCTTGTAATAAATTGTAAAGGGAATCCCCATGAAACCACGCACTTCAGGCAGATTACGGATTATATATGACTCCGGATTATCAAATTCCATATCGTAGAATTTAACGTGCCTGTAAACTTCTTCAAGTTCCTCGGCAATCCCGTAGACAGGGATACACATAGGGCCCATTCGTCCGCAAATGACCATTACATTCTCGTTTTCGCTGATAGCTTTATTCAGATCAGCAGCTGACATCAGGTGATTCAAATTTGTGTATAACATGATTTTCAGATTTTAAATTTATGAGGCAAAGTTACCGCACATTGCGCTATTGCTAAAGGAACCGGGGTGCTGGCATGACAACATGGCTCTTGAATTAGCACAGCTTTTTTATTGATTTGGATTAACTTTATCACCTGAAATTTGTTCGTCCCGACATGAAAACGATAATTGAAACAGACAAGGATTTTATCTGTGATATCAATGCACCCTGCTTCCGGAATCTTCTGCCTGAGGAGGCAGAACTTGTAAGGTCAGGCAAAACCCAGGTATTCTTCCGCAAAGGTGACAATCTGACAAAACAGGGTGCGTTTGCCTCATATGTTTTATTTGTCATTAATGGCCTGGCGAAGCAATATCTTGAAGGTGACGGCACAAAGAACTTTAATCTCCGGATTATCAGGCCAGGTGAGTTCGTGGGTCTTTCAGCGGTGTTCTTTGGAAATATTTTCAATTATTCTTCCATAGCCCTGACCGATTGCCAGGCCTTTCTGATTGAGAAAGAAACTATGGCTAAAATAATCAGGCAAAATGGCTCGTTTGGTTTCTCCATTACCAAAAGGTATTGTGAGCAAAACGCCAACCTGCTCAATACGGTCCGCAATCTCATGTACAAGCAGATGAATGGACGGCTGGCAGATGCATTATTATATATTGACAGCCTGAAGAGTGAAGCTGAGGAGATATTTCAGCTTCTCTCACGAAAAGATATCGCTGACTTTGCCGGGATCTCAACCGAGAGCGCTGTCAAGCTGCTGAAAACTTTTGAAAAAGAGGGTCTGATCGAATTGCATGAGAAAGACATAAAGCTGGTGAAACACGATGAAATGGTTGAAATAAGCAGGAGAGGTTGATACTTTACTACTTCGGCAGAATTTCCTTGTCTATAATTTAACCTGCGCCATTGGCATCCCTTGCAAAGAATGAATTCATTTTAAAGGCAACAGGTATCCGAAGGAAAAAGAAAAATATGAAGTCACCGGATATGACATGCTTTGAACCTGTGTTGTCGGGAAATTCAATGAATAGCCCAGTTCGACATCAAAATTGCCTGCATAAACACAAACCTGCATACCGGCCCGGGTATTCAGCAAACCATACTTATCAGAGGTATCAGTGGCAGGGCTCACAGGATCAACTATACTTCCTTCACTTTGATATTCGATAGTCTCAGATCCCAGGAACAGCGATATTTCAGGAGCGAGAAATAATTTGCCCCAAGATCCGAATCTGGCAAGAGTAATGTTTGCAAAAATTTCAGGTGACAGGTTCATGCCAAATTCCTTGCCAAACATTGCATTGAACCATAGATGTCCCCCTATCCAGCTGTTCCTTAGCGTCAGTCCGGTCCCGACACTGTTATTGAAAACTATTTCAATGGAATCATTGACATTAAAGAAATATCTGTTGTATGAGACCCCCAGGCTCAGGTTTTTCTTTCGGCCTAATAGCTTTCTTATCCCTGCAGTGACAACCGTTGAATTATAGCCTGGATCAAGCTCGCTGTACCATGACCCCGATGCCCCGGCATAAAAACCGGCAGAATGCAGCCAATAGATACTCCCGTTAACTGTAAACATTTCATTTCCCAGCTCCCTGCCGGCATACAAAGTTCTGTTGTCGAAGATAATACCACTGTATAAATAGGATCGTGCCTGAGATTGTCCGTAAAAATTGCTTATTGACTTATCATTCCCGAATACATCCATAATCAGGGAGTCTACTCTGTCATACTGCGAAAAAAGCGGTAATCCGCAGAGGAATAACAGCAACTGGATTACAATCTTTTTCATATACAGGGTAATTAGATTTTCTTTTCTTCAGTGATAATATAAAGGAGACCGGAAGCAGCAAAATTTGCTTCCGGATCTCCCCAGCGACCCTGGAAAGATTATCGCCGGCCGTTCCTGTTTCCACCAGCTGCATTAGAGCCCGTTGCAGCGCGATTCTGGATCATCTGCTTACTTTGTGCTCCGTCTGCGCTGCCGTCACGCAATTGACTTTTCTTCTGCTGACCCAATTCATTATTTTCCCTGAGCATGGTTTTCTGCTCATCAGAGAGTGAACCCTTAAACGCTTTCTTCTTTTGACTCCGGGTCATCTCCTTGTTTTGGAGAATGCTTATTTGTTCCTCTGTCAGTGAACTGCGGAACCGCTCACGATTCTGCTCTTTCATCTGGTTCTGTTCATTAACTGCATTCTTATCCTGAACCCTGTTCTGTTCTTTGGACTGGACCTGCTTATTCAACCGGGTCTGGTCCTTTGCCTGTGTCTGATTCATAGTCCGGGTCTGGTCCTGCAATTGTGTCTGTGCCTGGTCCATAGTCTGAGTCCGGTTCTGTAATTGTGTCCGGGTCTGGTCCATAGTCCGGACCTGATTCTGCTGTTGTGTCTGAGTCTGGTCCATAGTTTGAGTCTGGTTCTGAACCTGAGTCTGAGTCTGGTTTTGAACCTGATTCACCGGGGGATTACCCTGGACACGGTTCTGCGACTGCTGTGCCAACATAACTCCTGTCAGAAGAAGGAGCGCTGTGCATGCTGATAAAATTCTTAATTTAAAATTTTTCATGACTTTCCGATTTAGTTATACATTATCAGAAGCGGTTCTGATTTTACAATCATTCTCAACGCTTCTTTTCTACTAAACCGATTGAAATTGCATATACCCTACCTCCATAATGCTTTTTTCAATTATGGAAAGGTAAAGCCTGGTATGCCAGCTATTAAAAGTAAATATTCAGGAAGATTGTCGGAGTGAATGGTACCGCTTCAGCATATAAGCTTATGGTGGTTGTTTCATCTGCAGGTATGCGGGTGTAATTTGAATAGCGGATATTTTCCCTGTTAAGCACATTCAGGACAGATACTCCGGTGTCCAGATGTATACGCCGTTTTGAAAGCTGGTAGATCAAGGCCGCATCCAGCCGGCTGTATGGCTGCATATAGTCAACCACCTCCGGCAGCTGATCGGGGTCGGGAAATCCCGACCCAAACACATAATTAACTGAAAAATGGAAGGATTTAAACTTAGCCAATCCTGCTAATTTTAACTCATGCCTTTGATCATGCATTGCCGGAACATATTCCCCCGACTGGAAATAGGGGAAATGCTCAACAGTTTTGCTCAGGGTATATGAAACCCAGATTGTCTGACCCTTAAAATCCTGCTTGATGAATATATCCAATCCATTTGTCTTGCTGTCACCTTCATACAGGTTTGTTCCGCTGGTGGTCTCCAGGTAGCGGGTAATCCCCTTTGTGTGCTTTAAATAGCCTTCAGCGCTAAAAATAAACCCTTTCTTATTGTAGGTAAGTCCGAAGGTAAGATTTTGCGAACTTAGCACCGATACCTCTTTGTTATCACAGGCAGACCATGCCAGTCTGTAATTTCCCGTTGTCTCAATGATCATGTTCTTGGCTACGAACTGGTTGTACATGCCTGCAGCAGAATTTAACTTCAAATTATCGCTGATCCTGTACAAAAGGGAAAGACGAGGTTGGAAAAACATTTTCCCCGTTGCTGAATGGACGTCTACCCGCAGACCTGGCTTCAAAATGAGTTTTTTGAAAAGGTTTATGTTATCCTGTATGAACACATAAGGTATGGGAAGCCGTTTGTCTTCATTCAAAACAGGATTTTCTGATGCTGTCTCTTCGCGGAGAGTATAATAAAATAGCGTACCAAGACCTGCATCCAGCTGGTGTTTTTCTGAGATGCTGAATGTATTTTCTATCCTTCCGTTAATTTCCTTTATTGATGCCATGTATTGATCATGGATGCTTGTTGTGGTCTGTTGACCGGAGGTTCGGATAATATCTTCATTATGCATCTGATCAGTTTGCAGAGAAGAAAAACTGACTATAAAGCTGCTTGTGTTTTTAGCCTTCCAGCTCAAACCGTAAAACAATGTACCACCGATCTGATTATTCTTTTCATCATGATTAAGGGTAATTGTTCTGTGCAGGTTCTCATCGTCAAAGGCGTAAGAGAAATTGTCCCTGCCTCCGTAAAGGCTTAAATAATAGTTGCTGTGAGTGCTGCTGCCGGAATATTTAAGATTTATGTCCCTGAAAAGATAATCAGGAGTAAGATAAAAGTCTGCCCGGGAGCTCTGCTGGCCTCTCCCGGATCCGGATGCAGAAAACGAAACGGGATTATAAAGATTATAATAAGTCTGCCGGTAAGCAAGTAATAAAGCAGATTTTTCATGTATTGGAACACTTGCCATACCGTTGACAGTCATATTGTTTATGCAGAGTTTCACCGATGGTGCCAGCCGGTTGCCATCAGTACCGGTAATATCAACGATACCTCCTACCCTTTCACCATATTCAGCGCCAAACCCGCCTTTAAGCACTTTAATGTCTTTTGCCATAAAAGGATTTACAGCACTTATATTATCATTAAAATTCTTCATCCCATATAGGGAAAACCCGTCAAATATGACTTGGCTCTGGCCTTCATCGCTACCCCATATTATAAGATCCGCCGATTGCTCGCCGGCCGCAAGAATGCCTGGCTGAAGTCTCAGGAGGTTAAAGATCGAGTTATCCCCGTTACCGGGAAGATAATACGCTATCTTATGATTCAGCCTGATTATCCCGGGTGAACTGCCTGCCTGAATTGTCCTCGCCACCACCGAGCCTTTGACAATAATCTCCTGCATCGCAATAACCGAGGGCATAAGCTTAAAATCACAGTCAGTGCCGGCATTTACAATAGTATCCAGAATATAATATCCTATGTATGAAATTTTAACGGAAAAAACACTGTCTGTTAATGATGTAAAGGAAAAATTTCCTTTAGCATCCGAACTCAGGATGAAATTGTTAATTTGTATTCCTGAATATGGAAGTGTTTCTTTGTTTGTACGGTCAGTGATGCGACCTGATATGAAATATTTCCTGGGTTTCTCTTTTATCCGGATGGTATAAATAATATATGCTCCATTACTGGTTTCATACCCCAGGGGAAGCCCCGTAAACAGATAATCAAATGCTTTCCCCACACTGCTGAAGGTAGAATCAACTGTAATATTAAACGATGACAAATATTCGTCATCAAAGGAAAGCAGCAGACCATATTCAGACCGTAAGTTTATCAGAACTT
The DNA here is from genome assembly GCA_963849945.1 of uncultured Bacteroidales bacterium. Classification (GTDB taxonomy): domain Bacteria; phylum Bacteroidota; class Bacteroidia; order Bacteroidales; family VadinHA17; genus SR-FBR-E99. The sequence goes on from CAWKJD010000011.1 coordinate 34,090, forward strand.
TATTCAAGGGCTCAGCTGTGCAGTTGATCCTGATTTCCTGCGAATATGAGACATTGAAGAGGCATAAAAAAGATAAAGAAATAAGAAGCTTTTTAAGTGAAGCAATTCTACTTATTTCTTGTAATGCTGTATTCATTTTCTGATTTGGGGGTGAAGTTCAGATTAAAGGGCCTGCATACCAAATTTAACACATTTTCAACCGAACTGTCTTTGACAAAGGTACCGGTATATGTGTTGTCAAGATCTTCTGGAATGCTGATTATAATCCCGTACTGTCTTCCAATCTCTTCAAATACCTGCCTGAGAGGAGCTGATGTAAAACTAAGCTTATTGTTTAACCATGAAACAATCCGTTCAGTATCAATACCTGATTGAATTTCCAGTGTACCATCAGTACTTAATGCTGCTTGCTGACCAGGCCCCAGGGTGACTTTCTGGCTGCCGTCTGGTTCAACCACCTTCACTTTACCTGATATACAAGTCACCTGGTAGTCATTGTTCCTTGAATAAATATTAAAAGTCGTACCGAGGACAATGGTTTTCCCTTTTTCTGAAACAACCTCGAATTCTTTGCCTTTTGTCACATCAAAGAAAGCTTCTCCTTCAAACTTTACAGTGCGGGAAAGCTTCCATAAAAGAGGTTTGTACGATAGTGTTGATTGGGCATTCAGGCTGACTTTGGAATTATCCGGAAGATAGATTTCAGAGTGTTGCCCGGCAAGTACATTTATTGTTTTTGCGTAAAAACCAATAAATGCAGAAATTCCCATCAGCAGGGCTATACCTGCAGCAATGGCTATTCTGAGCCAGGGTCTGTTCAGGCTGATGGTTCCTGCAACAGGTTCAGCCTTCATCCGCTTTTCAATCTCCATCCAGATCTGCTCTTTGCTTTTATCCCACCTGATTTGGCTTCTGCCAATCATTGATTCAGTCTCTTTCGAAAAGTGGTCCTCGTCCATAGGTTTAATTCCTTTATTCGTTTCCTCATTCATGCAAAGCTCGTTTAAGAGATGACAGTGCAATATTCATTCTTTTCTCAACTGCTTTTACGCTAAGCTGCAACCGATCTGCTATTTCATGATACTTCAGGCCTTCCATCCTTGACATCATAAAAACCGCACGCTGTTTCTCGCCTAATGCAGCAAGCGCTTTTGTATAAATTGAAAACATCTCATTATATCGCAGGTGATCTTCAGGTGAAAAATCGAGGGAATCATCAGACAGGGCTGCCATGTAATTCAATTCAAGCTTTCCCCTCCTGTACTGGCTTATAAACATGTCGCCTGCAATTTTATATAATAGTCTCAATGCTGTATTCATATCAATCTTCATCTGTTTCTCCCATACTTTCAAAAATATATCCTGAGCCAGGTCGGAAGCCTGTTCACTATCTGCGCCGCGGTAAACCAGATAACTGCGCACAGGATCGAAATAGTTGTCAAACAATAATTTAAACTCTTCCTTAGTCAATTGAAAAAGATGTTAGTTACTAATAATCCATTTTTATATTAAAGGTAACTATTCTTTAACCGAACGAGAGCAGATTTACCCTACTTCAAAAAGAATTTTGCCGTTCAAACAATATGACCACCGGTTGACTCACGTGTGTATGACTTTTAAAATCATCTTCAATTTCAGGATATCCGGCTGGTGCTCTCCTGTTTTATCTTGCTATATTTGGACGGAAGTGTTTTGTAGTTAATATATATTACTGATGAGAATACTTGAACCTGCAGATGATGGTTTGAAAACAGCCCCTGGTCCTGAAAAATATTTTGATAAGTTCCGCAGGAACATCGTTGGTATTGATACTGAAATTGAAACTCCTTACGGAACCAGGAAACTGGTGTATGCCGACTGGATTGCTAGCGGAAGACTCTACAAGCCCATTGAGGACAGAATCTCAGGGGAGATCGGGCCGCTGGTAGGGAATACTCATTCTGAATCATCGGCAACGGGGTATGCAATGACCACAGCATATCATCTTGCTCAAAAGCTGGTAAAGCATCATGTGAATGCAGATGATAATGATGTTTTGATTTTTACCGGTACCGGCATGACATCAGCCATTGCAAAGCTGCAAAGGATACTCGGCCTTAAGGTTCCGGAACAGGCCCTCACCTACTGCTCATTTTCAAAAGGCCGGTATCACAACTGCAAGGACATTCCCAATAAACACAAACCTGTTGTATTCCTGACGCACACAGAGCATCATTCCAATCATACATCATGGTTCGAAACACTGGCTGATGTAGTTGTGCTTGAACCTGATGCAGGGCTCATGGTTGATCCTGACGCATTGCGAAGGGAGATAAAAAAGTATAAGGACCGGCCTCTGCTGATAGGTTCATTTTCAGCATGTTCAAATGTAACCGGATATTTTCCGCCCTACCATGAGCTTGCACAAATTATGCACGAGAATAATGGTTATTGTTTTGTTGATTTTGCTGCCTCTGCCCCTTATGTTGATATTAATATGCATCCTGAAAACAGGATGCAGCAACTCGATGCCATCTTCTTCTCGCCCCATAAATTCCTGGGAGGTCCGGGTGGTGCGGGAGTATTGATCTTCAATAAAGCCTTATATAAGAATACCACTCCCGATGCCCCCGGGGGCGGAACCGTCAAATGGACAAACAGATGGGGCGGATACAGCTATATAAGCGATATCGAGGTGAAAGAAGACGGCGGCACACCGGGTTTCCTCCAGGGCATAAAAGCTGCTCTTGCTGTCAGGCTGAAGGAACAGATGAGCACGAAAATGATCCTGAACAGGGAAAAAGAACTCGTTGAAATAGCTTCCGATGGATTAAGGCAAATAAAAGGTCTCCATATCCTTGCCGGGAACATTACAGAAAGGCTTGGGATTTTCTCCTTCTATGTCGACAATATACACCACAATCTTGTGACTAAACTATTGAATGACAGGTTTGGTATACAGGTAAGGGGGGGGTGTTCGTGTGCAGGGACCTATGGCCATTTCCTTTTAAATGTGGATTTCAAACTTTCAAAGGAGATCACTGACAGAATCGATGCCGGTGATCTGTCGTTAAAGCCGGGATGGGTAAGGCTGTCACTCCATCCCACCATGACCGATGATGAACTGCATTTTATTCTCGATGCGATAAGACAGACCGTTGAAAATGCCGGGAAATGGTCACAGGACTATTGTTATAATAAACATACGAACGAATTTCATCACTGCAGCTTTCCTGAAAAGGAGGAAAGCTCCTTCGCCAAATGGTTCACATTAATATGATAATGTGCACCAGGACAAGAGAGGTGTATCTCTCTTTTCAAAAAAATCTTTAGTCCTGCCCAGCGCATTTTCTTCGCTCCTTTCTTTGTGCGCCCGAAGAAAGCAGAGAAAAATCCATGGTGATATAAAAATTGATATCTTGCATGGGATAAGGATTGATATAATTGAATAAAAAGCCTCAAAATACTACAGGAAATATCCCATTTAACAAACCTCTTCTCTCAGGAAGAGAGGTTGAATACATTATAGATGCCGTCAGATCCGGGAAAATATCAGGTAACGGGATTTACACTCAAAAATGTCAGGCTTTTTTTGAAAATAAATACGGCTTCGGAAAATGCCTTCTGACAACTTCCTGTACTGATGCACTGGAGATGTGTGCAATGCTCGCCGACCTGAAGCCGGGGGACGAAGTAATAGTTCCATCCTTTGCTTATGTTTCCACAGCTCTTGCATTTGTCCGGCAGGGTGCAAAAATAGTATTTGCCGACAGCCGCAAGGACCATCCCGGGATTGATGAGGATAGAATTGAACCGCTTATCAGCCCTGCCACAAAAGCAATAGTGCCGCTCCATTACGCTGGTGTTTCATGCGACATGGACAAGATAATGGCTCTATCTGAAAAGTATAACCTTATTGTTATTGAAGATGCGGCTCAGGCTATTGATTCGTATTATAAAAGCAGACCCCTGGGAAGCATCGGACACCTGGCAACCTTTTCATTTCACGAAACCAAAAACATAAATTCGGGAGAAGGAGGGTTGCTGGTGATAAATGATGACCGGTATATCAACCGCTCGAAGATCATATGGGAAAAAGGCACCAACCGTGCTGCATTTTTGAAAGGGGAGATCGATAAATACGAATGGGTTGATATAGGCTCCTCTTTCCTCCCTTCAGAGATCACCTCCGCATATCTCTGGGCACAACTTGAGAATGTTGATCAGATTCAGGAAAAACGAAAGCATATCTGGAATTTATATAACACGGAACTGTCCGGCTGGGCTGAAAAAAACATTATTAAGCTGCCGGAAATCCCCTCTTATGCAACAAATAACGGACACATGTTCTACCTTGTCTGCAAAGATTATGATCAAAGATTTTATCTGATGGAGGAACTTAAAAAAAATAATATACTTGCCGTTTTTCATTACCAGAGCCTTCACAAAAGCAAATATTATAAAGAAAAGCATGACGGCAGACCGCTTCCTCTTTCAGACCATTATTCAGAATGTCTATTAAGGCTTCCATTATATTATGAGCTGGAGGATTCAGACGTAAAACGGATATGTTCAGTACTAAAAAGTGCATTCAGGGACATTGGAAGCAAAAAAACAGCACAAAAAAACCTCCATATAAATTACATCAGTGAGTAAAAAGTTGTTAAGAGGTGAATTGAAATTAAATAATTTCACTGAAAACTGACATGTCCAGGGTAATTGCTTTTGGAACAAATAAACAGGCGTTTTATGATTTATTCATAGAATCCTGCCGGCGCTATAATATTGAGCCGGTAATTTTAGGATGGGGTGAAAAATGGGTTGGTTTTGGGAGAAAATCAATGATGATCCGGGAATACATCAGAGGCCTGCCTGAAAATGAAATAGTAATTTCAGTCGATCCATTTGATGTTATTTTTTTATGCGGGCTTGATGAAATAGAAAACAAGTTTAATAATATGTCCGCATCTTTCCTGTGCGGTGCACTTAAGCTGGGTAAATTTAATGGGGCGATTTATAATTACGAATTTAACAAAACTGATAAGAGACTTCCGGAAACACCAACTAAATATAACTTCCTTAATACCGGTACATGGATATCCCGGGCCGGTTATGCCGGCTACCTCATTGACGAACTTGTTGATAAGTATCAGATGAGCGAAACATCAATGGATCAGCAAATATTAACTGGCATCTACATTCGTAATTCGCACAGGGTAGATATCGACTGGAATTGCGAAATTTTTCATAATCTGCTTTTTAAGGATTTTGTCACACGCAAACCCGATCTCAAGGATTTGCATTTTAATACTACCAGGGTTATTAATACTGCTTCAGGGTCGAAGCCCTGTATTCTTCACGCTTCGGGCAACACCAACATGGAAATACTTGCCCTGAAACTTGGATATGATCCAAATATTATTGTTCCGGCAAATAACATGTTAAACTTTGCAAAAAAGACCGTTTTCCATGTTAACCAGATCCTGAAACCTTCCAGGCTATTTAATACTGGCAACAACACTGAACTTCATAATGGGGGAGGTGGCACCACGACCTCAGTTCAATGAAAAATATTTTTCATTCCAAAAAAGAACCCGGGATATTCTCCCGGGCTCTTTGCTCCCTACGCTCTCCTCTCAAATCTCATCTCTCCTGGTAGCCCCACTAGGAATCGAACCTAAATTTCAGGTTTAGGAAACCCGCGTTCTATCCATTGAACTATAGGGCCGCAATTGCAGCCGCAAATGTAACCCTTTTTTTACTCTCTGCAAAAATCAGCAGCCGCCGGCAGGCTTCTTCTTGGCCTTTGACGCAACGGCAGGCTTGGCAGCCTTAGGCGCCGCTGCAGCGCCTTCGGCAGCCACAACGCCACCTCCGCCAAGCGCAGCTGAGGCACTCTTACGGAAGTCATACTTCGCAAACTCCTCATTGGGATTTGTCTGCGACGGAGCCTGGGCCGAAAGGATATTTCCGAACCAGTAATTCAGCCCTCCCTCCATGACAAAATTGTTCTTATAACCCAGCTGCCGGGTCAACATCCAAGCTTCATTCGCGGTAACCGAGCCGTTTGAATAAAAGACATTCATGCGTGCATCCTGGTTAAGTACATCAGTGTGCTCGTCTGCCAGCAGGTTGCTGAGCGGGATGTTGATCGCCCCCGGCAGGCTGAAGGCCTCAAACTCTTCGGGTGTACGGACATCGATCAGCTGCAGTGACGGGTCCTTCTGAACCAGCATGTCAGCAATGACATCGGGTGAGACGAACTGTGTGCCTGCCCCTGCCTCCTGAAGCAGCTCATCGGCCGAAAGCCTGAAACGCTTTGTCTTATCTGCCGGTACGGCGGCAAGGATTATCCCAAGAGGGATGATAACAAGAGCCAGTAATTTTAACGGTTTCATATCCTTTGTGTTTTAATTTTTAATATTCTTCTCTGGGGAATTTTCTTTCTGCCCATTCAGCCACGGCGAACATGCCAAGGGCCACAAGTATAAGTAACAATCCAAAGAGTCCGTCAGACATTCCAAGCGACTTACTTATCTTAGGCTCGCCGAGATAATGTGCCATATACATTTTCTCCCACAACGGGTAGGTGAACGCAAAGCCGTAAATACCAATGAAAAGGCCCAGAACGAAAACCATTCCGTCAATCTTTCCGATTGCTGCTCCTGTAAAGCTGGTTCCCGGACAGAAACCTCCCATGATAAACCCTGCCCCCATGACTACGCCACCGACGATAGCAGAAGTCAGGTAGGTGGGATTGACATATACCAGGTCAAGATCTATCCATCCGAACAGGCTCATGAACAAAAGCCCGATCATGCATGTGATTGCTCCAGTGAAGAAGACCTTGAGAACGACGGTGTCATAGCCGTAGAATATGCCTGCCAGCTTGCGGCTTGATGAGAAGCCTGAGCTCTCAAGAACCCACCCGAAGGCGATGCCAATGAAGAATGCAAGGAGAAAATTGGTGTTCTCCGAAATAATTCCGTTTGGTGCTAATGGTCCCATTTTGTTCTCCTTTCCTTTAAATCCAGTTTTTCCTGAAGAAATAAGCCAGTGCATAGGCTGTTCCGAATATCCCCATCATGGTGATGAAGCCTCCGAGGGAAAGCACTCCCATACCGCTCAGGGCAGCACCGCTGGTGCATCCGCGTCCGAGCTGTGAGCCGAAGCCAAAGAGTATCCCGCCGATCAGTGCGAAAACCAGCCTGCGCCGGGAGGTTATCTTCGGCGAATGCTCCACCTTCAGCTTCAGACGACCGGCAATCGCACCGGAAATAAATCCGCCGACGAGCACGCCCAGCATCTCAAAGACCAGCCACGATCTCATCGGACTTCCGGTGTGCGACTGGGCATATTCAGCCATGAACGGCATCGTATTGACAGCATTCTTATTAACAACCTCAATGGATGTGGCCACGACGCTCTTTATGGCGCCGCTGGCGCCTAGACCCCTGCCTGCAATGAAATTGGCAGCAAGAAGTACGAGGCCAAGAAGAACCCCTCCCAGATAGGGGTTGAGGTATCTTTTGCTCCTCTCAGTTTTAGAAATATTGCTCATATCGTATTTTTTATTGTGATCAGTATAACCACCGGCTCACCTGGCCGGCAAAGACAAAAACAAATCTGAACATCAGGCTCCCGAAAATGACCAGTGCGCCCGGTATTACGGCAGGTATATGTTTCCCGCGCAGCTCCATAAGGTCAAGTATGCCCGGAAGAATTATTCCGAGAATGACAACAAAGATCCAGAACACCATGGTATATTGTCCGCCGAGGAAGAGCTGTGCAGCATCTATCTGCACCTGCGTGCTTGCCCGGAAGCCCATGAACATATGAACTATCAAAAACAGCTCCACGCCAAGAATGATAAGATCGATCTTTGAAAAGGCCAGTCTTTCTTTCATGTCTTTTGATGCCAGTACTATCGCTGCAGCACCGGCCGAGAGGCCCGAAGCAAGGAACAGCGGCCCTAGAACAGATGTGTTCCATAAGGGCCTTGCGTTGAATGCCGAAAGTAATATCCCGGTATAAACGCCGGTGATGATAGCATAGATCAGCATCACCCAGGCAAGCACTTTTTTGTATTTATTGAAGAAGGTCTCAAGGTCTTTCAGCCACTGATACTTCCAGTCCCATCGCGGGAACAGTTCTCTGATATTAAGTGCACACCATACCACCGAGACAGCTGTGATCACCAGCAGTGTCCATGCGCCCCATGACATAGGCGACTCCAACCTGACTGTTGTATACAGCCTCCAGAAGAACGCTTTGTGATTCAGGTCATAAAAGAGGGCGGCCAGGCCGATTATCAGTGCGATGGGAGCAACGAATGGAACTCTGCGCACGGCAGACCGGTATTCATCCTCCTTGCCAAGAAGATAGAACAGCGCAGCAAAGAACAGCACACCTGCCGCCAGTCCTCCGAGAAAGAGATACAGCGGTATTGGCCAGTGCCATATATGCAGTTGCGGGTCAACCATAAGGTTTTCTCTCCCGCTGATTATAAGCTCTTCGTTCATTGTCTGCTCAGATTAGGAAATATAATTGCGGTTCCGTCCCTGCCTCGGGAATGAGCGTCTTTGATTTGCGTTTCTTCAGAATGACGCTCACCTCACTGTTAGGATCATCAAGGTCGCCGAAGTACATGCACTTCGTGGGACAAACAGAGACACATGCAGGTTTCATCCCTTCTATCACACGGTGATGGCAGAAGGTGCATTTGTCGACATATCCTTTCGGATGGGGGTAACGCGCATCGTACGGGCAGGAGGCTATGCAGGCTCCGCAACCTATGCATTTGTTGTGTGTGACAAGGACAATCCCGCCCTCTGCGAAATGACTTGCCCCTGTGGGGCAGCATCTTACACAAGGTGCGTTTGCACAATGATTGCAGCGTTCTGACCTCAGCTCAACCTCAAGTTGCGGGTATGTGCCATCCATTGTCTCCACCACCCAGTCGCGGCAGTACCCATTTGGCACGTTGTTCTCAGTCTGGCATGCCACGACGCAGTCGGAGCATCCAACGCATTTTTTTGTATCGACAGCCATAGCGTATCTCATGATGCTGCCTCCTCTTTACTCAGGTCAGTAATGAAGGTCACGAAATTGCCCCTCATGCCGGTCCCTCCCATTATTGGATCAATCATGACACTTGTTATCATTTTTGTGTCATTTGCACCCCGGCCATAGGTTCTGGTCAGTTTTTTGTCTGCATGACCAAATCCATGCACCATATACACGGAATCCCATCTTATCCTTTCTGTGACTCTCACTTTGATAGGGAAGTCAGTCTTAACGTCATCCTGATTCTTAAGGTGGATATATTGTCCTGTGGTCAATCCCCATTCCCTTGCTACCCGCGGATTGACCCACAGGGTGTTTTCATCCATAAGGTCAAAGAGATTGGGATTATTGGAAGTGCGGCTGAAGGTGTGCATAGGTGCCCGCCCGTAAATGAGCCTGTAAAAGCCTTCTGGCGGCTCCGTATGAGGTGTATAGACCGGGAGCGGGCTGAAACCTTCATTTTCAAGCGCGGTGGAATAAAGTTCAATCTTGCCTGTATTGGTATAGAAGGAAATATCTTCTCCATCCCCGAAAAACAGGTCATCGACCTCGCGATCCCATGTCTTTACCCCGATTTTCTTCATCTCTTCAAGCGAGCTCCCCATCTGTTTCAGCTGCCAATCCAGAAGATCTTCCAGTTTTTCAAAGTGGAAGTACTCTCCCTTGCCCATTCTCAGAGCCATTTCGCGTGCTATCCAGTACGCCGGCTTTGAGTTATATTTCGGATCTGCAGCTGGCACACGAATAGCAATGGCAGGTTTACGGTGGGGGCTGTCTCTCAGCGAGTCATAACGTTCGAGATAAGTGCATTCGGGCAAAACCACGTCAGCCCACCCGGTAATCTCCATAGGCATTGTATCGACAACAACCAGGAGGTCGAGGTTCCGGATCGCCTCGATTGTATGCGGCGTATCGGGAACCGTCAGCGGCAGGTTTGTCCCGGACACCAGCCATCCTTTTATCATCGCGTTCTTTTCCGGGGTGGGGATGCTTGCATCGATAATCACATTTGCTACTCCAAGGTCAGCAAGATTATACCTGCCCGGGTACCATTCACGCCATGATTTCTGAGGTTTTGGATACTCGGGGTGCGGATAAGACGGAACAGTCTTTCCTTCCTGTCTGTAAAAGCCTCCTCGGCGCCCCCATGATCCGAGAAGAGCGTTCAGTATGGCAATAGCTCTTGTGCGCTGAGTGTCATCTCCGTACCAGGTTACATGACGGCCAGGATGAACCAGGACTGACGGTGAGGCATCGGCCATCTCACGGGCAGTCTCCCTGATAACAGCAGGATTAATAGTAGTTATGCCGTAAGCCCACTCAGGGGTAAAGTTCCTGACATGCTCTTTCAGTTCTTCGAGGCCATAACAGTATTTCTCAACATATTTCTTATCATAATACTCATTGTAAATGACCTCATGGATCCATGCAAGCAAGAGGGCAAGATCAGTTGCAGGCTTGATCGGGAGCCAGTACTTTGACTTCCCGGCTGCGGTCGAGAACCTTGGGTCGACAGTAATGATAGTGACACCTTTATCGATCGCATCAGACATCTCCTGGACCTGGCCGTTATGCATATTCTCACCTATATGCGATCCGATGAGAACAAGACAGCGGGTGTCACGTATGTCAGTATTCTCAGGTGAGCCCGGATTCTCTCCGAAGGTTGCTGCGAAACCGACATCACGCGGTCCGCGGCACTGCGCAAATGACGGTTGTGCGTAATTTTCAGATCCAAGCGATTTCATCAGATCGGTGAAATATTTCCCGCCTGAACCGTGATTGAACAATGCAAGACTTTCGGGGCCGTGTTTTTCAATTATTTCCCTCATTTTGCCCGTGACATGGTCAAGGGCTTCTTCCCATGAGGCTTCACGGAAAATCTGTTTCCCGCGCTCCTCAACTCTGATCAGTGGAACCTTCAGCCTGTCTTCGTCATAATACATTCCTGTCCCGCCGGTACCACGCGGACAGAACCGGCCGTTGCTATGCTGATCTTCATTGTTACCGGTGATCTTTTTAATGTTTCCCGCATCATCTTTCCAAACCCAGCCGGCACACTTCCAGAAACATACTTCACAGTATGTGGGTGTGCGTCCGGTAAGGGCGGCAATGGTGGCTTTCTGACCGTCAGTGAGCTCAGAACCTAAAAGCCTGAAGCCTGCTGCACCTGCCATCACAGCTCCCGCCCCTAAGGCTGAAATTCTGATGAATTGCCTGCGTGTTGCCATCTATTGAACTGTATTACTTAGCCTTGTGATTATTTTGATGTATCTGAATATCAAGGTTTGAGGAAATGCGAAAATACTGTTTTTTTCTTCACATTAAAATGGTGTCTGACATTTATCATTTTGAACTTATGTTCATAATCATTATCTTTGTCCTTATAATAATCCGATAAGTATTTATCCGAAAACAAGATAATCAAGTTGGCAAGACCAAGGAGAAAAAGATGTGTATCGGGAATGCCATATATAGAGGGCTATAAACCGGTTGGTATACCGATGAGGGATCTTCTGTCAGTCACTTTGCTCTATGAGGAGTATGAAGCCATAAGGTTATGCGACTACCTTGGGATGAAGCAGGAGGAGGCGGCCGTGAGGATGAAAATTTCACGTCCGACACTGACCAGAATATATGAGAAAGCCCGCAGAACAGTAGCTACTGCATTTGCCGAGGGGAAAGCCATCATTATCAAGGGAGGTGATTACCAAACTGAAGGAAAGTGGTACAGGTGTCCGAGATGCAGGAGAGCAGTTTCCGGGACAAATGAAAACGCAAAGTGCGATAAATGTGAAAATGATCTGTCAAACATATCAACCAAATAATAACGTAAAATGAAAATTGCTTTACCGACTAGGGGAAATTTTATTGATGACCATTTTGGTCACTGTGAAAGCTTTACCGTCTTCACAATAAATGAGAATGATGCGATAGAAAACCGCGAGGTCATACCTTCAGCCAACGGCTGCGGATGCAAATCAGGAATTGCCACTGTTTTGAAGCAGAAGGGCGTTGAGATAATGCTTGCAGGAAATATGGGTGAAGGAGCAAAGAACGTTCTTGAGAGCAATGATATAACTGTCTTTCGCGGCTGCAGCGGTAATCCTGAAGAGGTGATAAAAGCCTTTCTCAGGGGTGAACTGAATGATTCGGGAGAATCATGTGCGCATCATCACGGCGACGGTGGTCACGCCCACCAGTGCCAGCACTGATTGAAGGTTTTTCAGGCTAATTTCTTGTACTTAATCCTTGCTGGGCCGGCGTCAGCTGTGCGCTTGCGGTAATGCTCATCATACTCGGAGAAGTCTCCTTCAAACCATACAACCTTTGAGTCGCCCTCGAAGGCAAGGATATGAGTTGCAACGCGGTCAAGGAACCAGCGGTCGTGTGAAATGACAACGGCGCATCCCGCGAAGTTTTCAAGACCTTCTTCAAGTGCACGCAATGTGTTGACGTCGATGTCGTTTGTAGGCTCATCAAGCAGCAGCACGTTAGCGCCGCTCTTGAGTGTCAGTGCAAGATGCAGCCTGTTCCTTTCGCCGCCCGAGAGCACTCCGCATTTCTTCTCCTGGTCAGCGCCGGTGAAGTTGAAGCGCGCAGCATAGGCACGCGCATTGACAGGCCTGTTACCGACCATTACCTCATCTGAACCTCCTGAAATAACCTCATAAACACTCTTTTTCGGGTCAATGGCTGAATGAGCCTGATCGACATATCCGAGGGTCACTGTCGGTCCGACTTCAAAGGTCCCCTTGTTCACCTCTTCCTGTCCCATGATCATCCGAAAGAGAGTTGTTTTGCCGGCGCCGTTTGGCCCGATTACCCCGACAATTCCGTTAGGTGGCAGATTGAATTCCAGGTTTTCAAACAATATTTTATCGCCGAACGTTTTTGACACACCTTTGGCCAATATCACCTTGTCGCCCAGCCTGGGGCCGTTGGGGATAAAGATCTCCAGCTTATCCTCCTTCTGTTTCACATCCTGATTAAGAAGATTCTCATAGGCGCTAAGCCTTGCCTTCGACTTGGCGCGTCGCGCCTTGGGCGACATTCTCACCCACTCAAGCTCATGTTCGAGCGTCTTGCGGCGCTTGACGTTTCCCTTTTCTTCAAGCTCAAGGCGTTTTGCTTTCTGTTCAAGCCACGATGAATAGTTTCCCTTCCAGGGAATTCCTTCACCACGGTCAAGCTCAAGGATCCATCCTGCAACATTATCAAGGAAATACCTGTCGTGGGTTATACAGATAACCGTACCGTTGTATTGTTTCAGATGGGTCTCAAGCCACTGCACACTCTCTGCATCAAGGTGGTTTGTCGGTTCATCAAGGAGCAGAATGTCAGGTTCCAGCAGGAGCAGGCGGCAAAGGGCCACCCTGCGTCGTTCGCCTCCAGACAGTATATTGACCGGTGTTGACGGGTCGGGGCAGTTCAGCGCATCCATGGCCCGTTCGAGGCGATGGTCAAGGTTCCATCCGTCAAGGGCTTCGATCTTCTCCTGCAACTCGGCCTGCCGGTTCATAAGCTTTTCCATGGCGGCAGGGTTTTCATAAACCTCAGGTTCGCCGAAGCGAAGGTTAATTTCCTCGTATTCCTTCAGTGCGGCCACAACATTAGCAGCGCCCTCTTCAACTATCTCGCGCACGGTCCGCTTTTCATTCATGAGCGGGTCTTGCGGCAGGTGCCCTACAGTATACCCGGGTGAAAAAATAACTTCGCCCTGATATTCCTTCTCAATGCCTGCTATTATCTTCAGCAGCGTCGATTTGCCTGAGCCGTTGAGGCCGATAATACCTATCTTGGCTCCCAGGAAAAAGGAGAGGGAGATATCTTTAATGACTTGTTTATGAGGAGGGTAGCTCTTGCTTACCCTGAACATGGAAAAAATGATCTTCTTGTCGTCAGCCATAATTCAGATGGTTACTGACGACAAAAATAATCATTTTGCCTCCGGTAGAAAGATGATGGCTTTTTATTGTGTCACTGAGGGCTTTTCACAGCCCTTTGCAAAGAGAGAAACGGTTTCCTGCTGTACAAGGACCCATATGATATAGACACCCTTGAGTGTTCCGATTGGGATGTTAAGCAGTCCCAGCGCCGCCATCACGAGGGTGAGTACCCTGGCCCAAGGCTTGCATGATAATAACCCTATGCCTCCGGCTATCATGGCTCCTCCGAAAAGTATCATCATCACAACAAGGGGCGTGCCTATTATACTGAGAACCTTGATTGCAGTCGGATCGTCAACAAACTGATCGACAAAGCCAAAGACGAAGGCCACAGTAAGGCCGCCTATGACAATCAGTGCTCCGAATACTATCTGAAGAATTGCAGCAACATGAATATGTTTTATCATTCTGTTCTCTTCAACGGTTGTTTTCTCCTGGGGGATTTTGTTCTCTTCCATGTTATCTTGATTTTAGGTTTGCAATGTTTTCTGATTAATGACTCTAATTTAATAAAAATGCTGCACAACCGTTCTGAGACTATTTTTTTAACTTTGCACTAAATTCCGGTAAAGATGAAAAGGAAGCTTGCTTACATTGCTGGTTTGTTCCTGATTGCATGTTCATTCACGGCTTGCAGTATGCTTGGCGACAATTGCCAGGTATGCAGGCTTGTGTCTTATGAGAACGGCCATCAGATAGACCCTGGAGTTGAAGGCGAATACTGCGGTAATGACCTTCTTGTCATTAAAGCTACACCACCTGCCACCACAGGCGGAGTCACAACGCAGTGGGAGTGCTATTAATCTGCTCCCGTATCTCATTATCTGATATTATTTCCATCTATCTCTTTTGTTTAAAAGTTGTTGTTAAGAATTTAGTGACAGCGTTGACATTATTAAAAATAATGACTATTCTTGTTTACTCTCGCCGGATAATATTGTATTGATTTCGGAATACTAACCCCGAATTCAATTTATAAAAGATGCTGGATATCACAGGCAAAAGAATTGCGATTGTCGAAGACGACACTGCTTCACTGAAGTATTATGAAACGCTGCTGCGTGAAACCGGTGCTGAAGTCTCCACTTTCCGCAATGGAAAGGAATTTGTTGAGGCTGTTACTTCAGGTAAGGCTGTCTTTGAAATGGTCTTCATGGATTTTCTTGTCCCGCTTGTCAACGGCATTGACTGTACAAGGGCTTTCCGCCAGGTAAATCGGTCGGCACCTGTGATCCTTATTACTGCCTATTATTCCGAACAGACTAAAAATGAGGCTTATATAGCAGGATGTACTGAATATAACCTCAAGCCCATCTTCCCCGATAAGATCTATATGATCCTGGAGAAGTACCTCGCCCCGAGGCGGGCATATCAGATGAACGATTAACAGACCACCCCCATCCCGCAGGGCGGGATGACGCCTCATCCCTTTTATCTCCGCTACTGCCTGGTGCCTTCTTTCTTACTGCTTCGTTGAAACATATTTCGTGTACAGCTCGCTGAACTTGCTGTTAAGCTCCTCGGCAAGGTCAGTTTCTCCGTTATTGTAACATGTCTGCATCACCTGCGAAACTATCTGCAGACCCTGTGCTATCTCCTGATCTGCAGATGCGGCAATCATAGGCTTCTGGCCAAGAAGATAGCCGGCCCGCTCAAAATAATACCCGGTAAGACCGCGTGTCATAGATACAGCCTTCTCCTTGTTGCCGGCAGCAAACCAGGCAGAGATGATATCCGAACAGTACACATCATAACCGAGCTTCGATATTGGAAGAACATCCATGCATCTCTCAAGAACCTCATTGGCTTTTGTCTTATCGCCCCTGGCTGCCAGTTCACTGGCAAGCCTGGCATATATAAGTCGTGCCCTGACCACTGTCAGTGTGCGCTTGTGATAATAATCAATATTGACATCCGGATCGTTTGCTCCGCCCCAGACAAAATGATTCATCATGTTGTCATAAAGAATGTCCGTATCTACCCTTCCGTATTCAAACCAGCTCTTGTTTTCGCTTTTGATAGGTACAAGCCTGTAGGCAAGTCCTTCAAGCTGGAAATACTCCTCAAGTCCAAGGGCGTCATCATGATAGCCGGTCACATAATATACTGGTCTTTCCCAGTTATTGTTGGCAAGGATATCAAGTACCATCAACTGGCTTTTCAATATCCATGTGCTTTTCAGTTTGATATCGATATAGGGCACAATTTTATCTGCATCCTCCGGCTTGACTGTGCCGCTGGCAATGACCTTCGCCGAATCTACAGGTATGCGTATGGTGCGTGTGGGGATATAATAGATATCTTCACCATATAGTTTCAGCTTTGACACATCGCTGTCACTGTTAATGAAGTCGATCACTTCCTTTGCCGTTGCCGGCTCCTTTACTCTTTCAACGACAGCAACCTGGTTATTGACGCCGTCATAATACAGCTTCCTGGGAAGGCTGACGGGAAGGGGCTTCGAGGTATAAGCCTCCATTTTCATCTGGTCAATATACCAGTCGGTATTCAGAAGCATCAGGTTGCAGACACGGACATCTGTACGCATGCCCTCAACCTCCTGCGCATACCAGAGCGGGAATGTGTCATTATCGCCGTTGGTAAACAGTATTGCCTGCGGCGCACATGAGTTGAGATAATTAAACGCCACATCGCGTGTAAGGTATCTCCCTGACCTGTCATGATCATGAAAGTTCTGCGCGCCCATCAACGCCGGAACGGCAAGGGTTAACAGTGAGGCGGTAATGGCGCCGGCCTTCTCTCCGATCAGCTTTCTCAGCAGCTCAAAGAGTGACAGCACCCCCAGTCCAATCCATATCGTGAAAGCATAGAATGATGCTGCATAGGCATAGTCGCGCTCCCTCGGCTGGTTGGGATACTGGTTGAGGTAAATCACAATGGCGATGCCTGTCATAATAAAAAGCAACAGTACTACCCACCAGTTCCGTACATCACGGTTGAAATGCCAGAGAAAACCCACGAGCCCCAGCAGAAGGGGCAACAGGAAGTATCTGTTTCGCGAGGGGTCATTCTTCATGTCGTCCGGCATATTATAAATGGTTCCAATTCGCGGGGCGTCAAGGAAATTAAATCCGGTTATCCAGTTGCCGTCAAGTGCACCTCCGTAGCTCTGAGTATCGTTTTGCCTGCCGCTGAAGTTCCACATAAAATATCTGAAATACATGAAACCGAACTGGTAGTTGAACATAAACGCCAGGTTCTGACCGAAGGTGGGCACACGCAATGTGGCAGGCTCTCCTGTCTGCGGATCAGTTATCCGTACAGGCTTGCCGTTTTTGCCTGTGTACTGTTCATAAACCTTAACATATTCAGGCTGGTCACTCCACATCCTCGGCAGGATAGTCATGAACCTTTTATCATACTTTCTTATTGTCTCACGATTGGTGATCTGATATTTACCGTTGATGGGATTATATGTCGGTTTGCCTTTTTCATAATTTGTCACCGGGGCATTATAATACGGCCCGTAAAAAAGCGGACGTGCACCGTATTGTTCACGGTTAAGATAATAGAGCAGGGCGAAAGGATTTGACGGATTGTTCTCGTTTATCGGTGTTTGCGCCGTAGCCCTGATGACAATGGTGGCTATCGAGGAATATCCGATAATGATTACCATCAGGGATGTCATGATTTTGTTCAGCGCCACCCTGTTATGTGTAGCGAGGTAGTACGCTAAATAAATGATCCCGGAAAGGAAGATGATATTGACCAGCCATGATTCTGTAAGTATCCATATACCTGACAAAAGAAGAGTCAGGCCGGAAAGGATGAAACCTTTTCTTGCGTCTTCATGAGAAAAAGTGTACCAGACTGAAAGCAGAAGGGCGGTAATGAGCAGGATAATATGTATATACATTCCGCTGTTGAAGGGCATGCCAATACTGTTAACAAAGAACAATTCAAAGCGTGACGTGATCCTGAAGATTCCGGGAATAATACCGTACATGATGAATATCAGAACGAATAATGACACTAACAGTGAGAGTCCAAGCCCCTTCCATGAAAACTCGAACTTGCGGAAGTAATACACGCATACAATTGCCGGAATAGCCAACAGGTTAAGCAGATGCACCCCTATTGACAGGCCCATCAGAAAGGCAATCAGTATTATCCATCTGTCGGCGTGAGGCTCATCAGCAACATCCTCCCATCTGAGTATCGCCCAGAATACCGCTGCGGTGAAGAGCGATGAGGTGGCATATACCTCGCCTTCCACCGCCGAAAACCAGAATGTATCTGAGAAGGCATACGCCAGAGCGCCTGTCAGTCCTGCCCCCAGGACAGCGATAACCCTGCCGGCAGTAAAGTCAAATTCCTGCCTCAGCATGATCCTCCGTGCAAGGTGTGTGATGGTCCAGAACAGAAAAAGAATGGTCAGTGCGCTCGCCAGCGCAGACATGGCATTGATCATCATAGCGACTTTTGAGACGTCACCTCCGGCGAAATCGGCAAAAAATCTTCCAAGGATCATGAAGAAGGGTGCTCCGGGAGGATGCCCTACCTCAAGCTTGAAAGCTGTTGCGATGAATTCGCCGCAATCCCACAGACTTGCCGTGGGCTCTATTGTCAGGAGGTAAGTGACCGCTGCGATGGCAAAGACGACCCACCCGAGGATGTTATCCCAAAGTCTGAATTTTTTTATCATACCTGAATTTTTACCTGTCACGTATTACACCGCACGAAAATAATAAGAATTTGGCGCGAAGCCGAAGATATCGGCCAATTTTGGTATTTTTGGCCAAACTGACATGTATGAAAAAAAAGCTTTTGCTGCTCTTACTGTGTCTTATACCGCTGGTCAGGGCGGGCGCACAGTACTATAATACGGGGCAGGATCCGGCTTCCCTGAAATGGCTTCAGATTCAGACACCGCATTTCCGGGTCATCTACCCGGATAATTTTAATTCCCTGGCAGCGAAATATGCACGGTTGCTGGAAGAATCATATGACACCCTGTCAGTTCTTTATCCAGGCGCGAAGACGCGCATTCCGGTGATTATTCATAATTACTCGATGGAGTCAAACGGTTACGTCACCTGGGCTCCGCGACGTATGGAGCTCTATCCTCTGCCCGGCCAGGAAAACCTGCCTGAGGACCCCGCAAAATCACTGACTGTTCACGAAACGGCACATGTATTGCAGCTGGCATCACTCAACAAGAAAGGCTTTGGAAAGGTACTGGGGTATATTTTTGGTGAGCAGATAGTCGCACTGAGTGCTCTCGAAATACCACAGTGGGCATTTGAAGGAGATGCGGTTTATGCTGAGACCGTCACAGGCCTTTCAGGCAGGGGCCGCAGCAATGCCTTCACGCGAGGAGCCAGGGCCCTCGCCGCCTCCCCCGGCGGAATCTACGGCTATGACAAAATGATTGACGGTTCATATAAGGACTTCACTCCGGATCACTATGTTTTCGGATACCTGATGATGAACGGTTTGCGTAGCCGAAACAGTGAATTATGGAGCGACGCAATTAAAAAGGTCTCTTCAGGCTATCCGTTTAACCCCGTAAATTGCGTCCTCAGGAAAGAAGCCGGACTGACAAAGAAAAAACTCTATGATTCAACATTTTATAACCTGGCAAAGAAATGGAATGACATCACACAGCAGGCATACACAGATTACCCCGCGCTGAACCTCAGGGAGAAGAATAATTATATCAGCCATTACATGCCTCAACGGATTGATGACAACAGAATTCTCTCACTGAAGACCTCCCTGACTCGCCCCTCATGTTTTGTTATCACTGATGAAAGTGATGGGACAGAACATGTTCTTACCACCACCGGTTATATATATCCTTACATATTTTCATATTCTGACAGTACATTAGTATGGGCAGAACTTTACCCTGATCCCAGATGGGATAACCGGAATTATTCGGTAATCAAAAAAATGAATGTCAACGGGGGACCTGTAACACAACTTACGTTTCGTACCCGTTATGAGGCCCCGGAACTCTCTCCTAACGGAAGAACAATAGTTGCCGTATCAACAACACCCGACCTCCATTATTCACTGATATTTATTGATGCATCCAGCGGAGAGACACTGATGGATGTCACCATTCCTGACAATATGATTATACAGCGACCGGCATGGTCATCTGACGGCAAAGCTGTGACAGTAGTCACTCTCAGCAGTGACGGCGAGGGAATAAGAACATACCATCCGACAGGCAAAAAGTGGATTGTGAACAAGTCCGAAACAGTCACAGACATCATCCGGGCTGAAATCGTCAATGACACTTTGTATTACCTTGCCCAGGGCGACGGTTCCGATAATATTTACAGGGGGACGGGCGACACGGCAGTAAGCCGCGTCACCGGCTCGCGCTTCGGCATATCCGGTTTCTCCATATCAGGCAATGAGATACTTTTTTCTGATTACAGTACAGGCGGGTTTAACATCGCTTCAGCGGATGCCGGCGCTGACGCAGGAACAACCTCCGGCTCAATGCACAATGTCATTCCCGCTGTTGCCCCCCTGCCTGCCGTGAAAGAGGAGAAATCCCTTTCCGTGCCTTTCTCATATGAAGCAAAACCGTACAATAAAGCCGCACACCTCCTTAACCTTCACAGCTGGTTCCCGTTCTATACTGATATTGATGAATTAAAGACTGACGCAACAGCAATCAGCCCGGGTGTGACACTTCTCTCACAGAATCATCTCAGCACGCTGGTATCAACCATAGGATATGAATATTCAGGAGGCAGCCATTATATTCATTCAGGACTTGCATGGAAGGGCTGGTACCCTGTAATTGAGGCTGACATCACCTACGGTGGCAAACAGATCATAATAAGAGATTCTGTTGCACCGCCGGCCCCCGCCGACCTGCACGGGAATTTGAACCTGAATGTCAATATCTATGACCAGCTGTGGTTTGCCCACGGCAAGTTCAGGCAGTTGTTCATGCCAGCTGTTTACATGAACTATCGTAATGTTTATACATATGTTTCTGAAAATGCCGAATTTGACAAGGGGGTAGTCTATCTTACCGGACGTCTCTATCTCTCAAACACTTTCAGGACAGCCTGGCGGGATATAAATCCGCGGTGGGGCCAGGTGATTGATCTCAGGCTTACAGCAACACCGTGGGACAAGGATATTTACAGCAACAGAAAATATATAAGGGGAATACTGTATTTCCCAGGTATTCTCAGAAATCACAGTTTGGTGCTTAAGGCCGGTTACGAAAACCAGGCGCCTTTTAACAACCTGATCTACGAAAACCAGATCTTACTCCCCCGGGGTTACGAAAGTGACCTGGTAGCTGAAAAACTGTTTTCTTTTTCAGCTGATTATACCATGCCCCTCTTCTATCCTGATTTTGCTGCGGGAAGCCTGTTGTACCTGAAAAGGATCAGGGGCTCATTGTTCTTTGACGGGGCAACCGCAAATGGAACCTATAATTCCAGCACCCGTTCCTTCGGCGAGGGGTCTTTAGACTTCAGCTCACTCGGCGCCGAACTGCTTGCCGACTTCTATATACTGAGATTTCCGTTTGAGATAAGCGCAGGGGCCAGCATGGGTTATATCCCGGCAGATAACAAACCATTTATAAGAGGAGTATTATCAGTCAACATCTACGGCACCACGCTCGGAAAGGAGCGATGAGGCACACTCCTTTATCATTTCCCATGCATTCAGCACATGCTGTTCTGTAACGCTGGTCTGGGCAGTGACCATACGAAGAACATACCTTCCGTTGATGGTAGTATGAGTCAGATAGATCCGGCCGGCATCATTAAGTGTGTGATTTATTTTTTCGTTTAGTACGTTTGCCTGTTCAACTGTCAGACCTTCAGGCTGACAGCAAAAACAAACAGTATTGAGAAGCACAGGAGCCATAACTTTGAAACTGTTTTCAGACTCTATTAATCCGGCAAGCATTTTTGCAAGGCGTATATGTTCCCTGATCATTGCCTGCAGCTTTTCAACGCCATACGAGCGTATCACCGCCCACAGCTTGAGTGCCCTGAAACGCCTGCCAAGCGGTATACCCCAGTCGCGGTAGTCATTGACCATACCCCTGGTGCGGGTCTTAAGGTACTCCGGCAGTATTTCAAAAGTGCGTATCAGCGAACCGGCATCGCGGACAAAATATGCCGAGCAGTCAAAGTTGGTGAACATCCACTTATGCGGATTGAATACCAGTAAATCAACATACTCCATGCCGTCTGCCATCCATCTCATCTCCGGCAGCAGCAGCGCCGTTCCGCCGATGGCAGCATCAACATGCAGCCAGATGCCCTTTTCGCGGCATATCTCGCCTACCGGGCGCAGAGGGTCAATGGCCGTGGTACCTGTTGTGCCAAGAGTAGCAACCACACAACATGGAATATATCCTGCGCTGATATCCTGGTCAATAGCTCTTCTCAATGCCTCCGGATCAATTGTATTATCATCCTTCACCGGCACCTTGACCAGGTTCTTCCTTCCTATGCCCGCCACACCTGCTCCCTTTTCAACTGACGAGTGAGCCTGTGTTGAACAGTAGACCCGCAATCTGCCGGTCCCTGAGAGGCCTTCCTTATTTGATGCAAAACCGGTTACCTTTTCCCTGGCAGTTATTATGGCTACAAGAGTCGCAGACGAAGCGCTGTCTTGTATCACCCCCTCGAAGTATGACGGCAGCCCCGTCATCATCCTGAGCCACTCCATCATGCGTTCCTCCAGCTCGGCAGCGGCAGGTGAGGTCTCCCATATCATGCACTGGGCACCCAGTGCTGCGGTAAGCATCTCGGCAAGTACGGAAGGTGGACTTGAATTTGCGGGGAAATAGGCAAAAAAATCAGGGCTTTGCCAGTGTGTTATACCCGGTATGATGATCTCATCAAAATCTTTAAGGAAAAGATCAAAAGATTCACTTCCGGAAGGAGGGATTTCAGGAAGGGCCTCCTTCACCGAGCCGGGAAGGGAGCGCGATTTTACCGGGTATTGCTCAATATCCTCATAATACCTGGCAATCCACTCAATAATCTCATGACCGTATTTCCGGAACTCGTCGTTGTCCATCAGCCTGAGCTTTCAGAGACCGAATCGGCGAGAAGGATGATCCTGTTTTTTTTCACTTCGATTACGCCGCCGATGAT
>CAWKJD010000012.1:0-206838 GCA_963849945.1 uncultured Bacteroidales bacterium
AATGTCAGGTATTGGTATTGCGGTAATGATAATACGTATCAGGCAGAATCCGAAAAGTCCTAAGAGTAAATTTGAAATTACGGCATTAAAAATAACAGGCGCGGCATTTTTTCTTTTATCAGTCGGCTTAATTTTAGGTGTTATTTTTAACATCGTCAACCATAATAAGCCTGAAACCACGATATGGGGAATAATAATATCCATAATTTCAATTGCAGTTATGATATGGCTAATGAACGCAAAAAAAAATGTTGGAAAGAAGTTAGATTCCGATGCAATAATCGCCGATGCAAACTGTACTAAGGTATGTGTTTATATGTCATTGGTTTTACTCGTATCAAGTCTTATTTATGAACTTAGTGGATTCTCTTATGCAGACGCAATTGGAGCTGCGGGTCTGGCATATTTTTCCATAAAAGAGGGTATAGAAGCCTTTGAAAAAGCAAAAGGTAAAGAATGTGAATGTTAAGTCTATTCAGACCTTCTTTTAAAGCGGTCAAAGAAGGACGGATTTCATTGAAAGACTTGGCTTTGCTTGTTAAGTGAATTGATAATCAATCCCAGGTTCAAGTCCTGGCTGGGGAGCAAAGCAAGTCAACCACTTAGACGGATTTCGGGTAAGTGGTTTTTTTTTATGGGCCAGTTTTGGGCCAGGTTTTGGACGAAAAGGTGATATTTTCAATTGAATTCCCTACTTCTTGTTTTCTTTAGGTTTCAGCTCCATGCCAAGTTAAGTCATAAGCCCTAAGTTATCCTCCAATGCCCACCACTTTTTAACTTTGCCATTAACAATCATCATAATATGTGTTGCAGGGACTGTAACATATTTATTGGTTGGCTCAATCCCCTTATACTTTGCCGTGTGGGTTCCGTATTGAGTTAATTTCACTGCAACTTTATCACCTTCGGCAACCATAATTTCAATTTTGTGGACCCAATCTGGAAATGCAGCAAAATGTGTATTTCTGGCTTGGTATAATACCTCCTTTCTCCAGGGTTGCTGTGAACCAGGAGAATAAAGAGCAAAATCCTCAGACAAAAGATTTCCTAGTTTGTCGAGATCCCCGCTATCAATAGCATTGATTACTTCACGAACAATTTCTTTATTTTGTTCCTGAATTTGAGCCGTTGCTCTAAACTTATCCAACTCGGTTTTATCAGCCTGATTTTGGCAACCAATAGCGACGAAAAGCAATGAAACTACAAGAATAGCACTAGCGAATTTTAATTGTGATGTTTTCATTTTGCACATACTTTTAATTGTTTTGATTGATTTTAGTCCCTTTCCCTTCAAATGCTTTCCACCAGGTATTATCCCTTAAATTTTCACCTATTACCACAAAGGACATCCAGTCATCGCTAAAATTCCAGGTCCATCGCGAAACATCAACTTTCCCATTTGGATAATAAGTAGCTCCATCTTCTATGCAGGTTCTCCTATTCGTGAATGTTGGCGTCGAGTTGAACCAGGTTCCATCATCATAAAAAATATGTGTTATGCATATTTTTTTTATCGGGTCATAGCCTGTTATCTCAACTCCATTTTGAGTAAATTCTTTGGTTTTCCATTGGTGTAAAATCTCCAGTGCATAACCATTTAAAATCCTTCTGCCTGTAAGAGTCCAATCTACATGATACCAGGATGCAGATATACTGTCTCGTGCTTCTCCCTGGACGCTCCAGATTCCTGACCAGGCATTCAGGACATTATATTCAGACCCTGCTTTGGGGAATTCTTTTTGTGTTGTCTGTGCTTGTATTCCTTTTGTACAAAGCAACACAAATAAAAAAATTATTGTGGTTAAACAAAATGTTTTCATTTGATTGGATTTTTGTGAATGAATAAGATTAGAATAACTGAAGGTTAATTGTATGATGAAAGTTACGCCAACAATTAACCAGAGTCAAATAAATTAATTTTACCATATTTTAATTTAGGGCGGTATCTGACGAATATTGGTGTGGCAACAACGACTTTGAGTTGTTCATCATGAAATCATCTTCAAGTGAGGCATTCTCGAATTTTTATTTGATTGCCGTAATTGCCTAACTTTATATGATTAATGAATTTACGATTAGAGAAGTGATGACATCAGCAAAGAGTTTTATTACAGTATTTGTAATTTGTGTCTGTAGTCTGACAACCAATCTTTCTGCCCAAATGCAATGGACTCCTGTTACGACATCTGCGGAATGGCAAATAAGGTTTCAGCACTCTGCAGTAGTTTTCAATAATAAAATGTGGGTAATGGGTGGTACTAATGATACCATTGCCTTAAATGATGTCTGGTCTTCATCCGATGGAGTTGTATGGAATCAAGAAGCTAGTTCATCTGCTTGGACGGCAAGAAAAAGTTTTTCAGTTTTAGATTATAAAAACCGTATGTGGATAGTTGGTGGTGATACGACTGCTTATAAATTTGGGACTAACGATGTATGGTATTCGAAATGATCTGCGAAAGGACAAATTTTTAATCGAGATAACTAAAAATAAAAACATTCACTGTGTTTATTGCTTTGACATTTATTTTTAATGGGATAACAGGACAAGAAATTCACACCTTTAAGACGTCAGACAGGAATCGTTTTCCTAT
This sequence comes from uncultured Bacteroidales bacterium, assembly GCA_963849945.1. GTDB lineage: Bacteria > Bacteroidota > Bacteroidia > Bacteroidales > VadinHA17 > SR-FBR-E99. Next base: position 2,595 of record CAWKJD010000012.1, read on the forward strand.
ACCAAAACTGGTAATGGCGAGGTAATAATATTTCTTTCAGGTGGTCCTGGATATGGGGCAAGTTTCCTTTAGCCATGGGCGGATACATTATCTAAGGATTTTGAGTGCATTCTATTTGACCAAAGAGGAATTGGGCTTTCAGGCAATGTAAAGCTGAATAGTAAATAATGCTATAGACTCTTATATTGACCACCCAACTCAGGAGCTACATCCTTGTTGTTAATTTATTTATGTCGAATGTTTTAGGACTTTTTTTGAAGTGGTCAAAAAAGGGGCTGGTTTTCAGCTCATCTCAGATTTTTATTGGGTTACCAACAAGCAGGTCGATGAATTCATTTGAGAATGCTTTTTTGAACAGGTTAATGCTTTCAAGACTTGTATCGTGTCTGGAGATTGAAATGACTTTAATATTCTTATCCTTCAGGATTTTGATATTTTCCTGAATATCTTCCAGGGTCAAGGATTGCCATGGTAATTTCCCCGTTACAAAATATTTGTATATCGGTGTAATATTTTCCTGGATGGTCATCGGGAGATGGAACCCTCCGATAATGCCATAAATTGGCTCATCAAATAAGGTCTCTGTTCTCTCAATAATCTTTTGGATGGTCTGGTGGCCGCAGCCAGATATAATCACAAGCCCTTTGCCTTTTACATTTACTATTAGTGATTGTTCTTCAATTTCCCCAAAGAATATTTGACTTTGTATTACTCCTGTTGTCAATACAGCTCTTTCAATTTTCGTCGGATCTGGAATAAAAATTGGCTCATTTGATGGATAATTCATCGGTATCGGAGTATAAACTTTAATATCACCAAGAGCTGGCTGCCCGCTTCCGATTAAGAATGTTCTTTCTTCCTCGTTAACTCCACCATTATGATCATAATGGTTATGTGAGAGAACAATATCATCAATTTCTTCAACCTTGATTCCCAGGCAGTTCATGTTAAAAGATATTGGAGCAGGGTCATTATGATGCCAATTCGCTCCCAAATCAAATAAAATAGTTGCTTTATCTGTTTTAATCAGATAAGAGACAGCATTTTCTGTCTTCATTGAATCTATTTCCGAAAACGCTTCCACAATTGGAATTATCTCCAATCTTTTAGTTGAACCTGGATTTTTTACTTTTTTCAATACCTCCTGCTGACAAGTCCATAAAGAATCAGCTTTTAAGGATCTCCTGGTGTAATCTTTTAAAACTGTTTCAGGATCCCCGATATCAGTTATGATGGATTTAAGAATGCTGTCCTTTTCCAGGGCGATATACATTTCCTTCAAATCACTTTCATAAGCTAATGAGGATTTTTCCTGTGCTATCCCATGATAAATTTGGAATAGAAGCAGACATGTCATAAATAGTAATTTGATTTTCATGTACTTAACTATGGTTTATAATTACTCAATAGTGGAGGAAGCCATGGCTATTGTGAGGTAAATTATTTACTAAGTTCGGACAGAAATCATTCAGATCAAAAATTAATTGAATTATATCCTGGTAACTAGAATCTTAAACTGCTCGTTTCGTTCAGATCCCAGGATACCAAATAATAGGTTCTCTTTTGCAATGAATTTCCCATGCCGATTACTTATTCATTCAGTTCGGATCTGCGAAAAGACCTGAAAAATGAGATCAATTCCAAGTTGTTATGAAAACGCGCCAAGTTTTGAGCCAGGTTTTGGACGAAATTCACTGTTTTGGGGTCATAAATTGATGATGGCCTTAAACGAAAATAGCTGGAAATATTCCAGCCATTCATGTCCTGACCCCTTAATGTTTCGTTTTGGTTTTGACGGACTTTGTGGATTTTTAAACGAATTAAAACCTATGTTCAATACATCATTGTAAAAGCCGGTGTCGCTGACCACATGTAGCCGGTTATAATAACATTATTATATTTATTTATTCATCAGTGATTTAGCTCTGTCAATAGATGGTCAATATAATCCGGCGGAATGTGGTCAGATTATCCGGCGTATGCACTCATCCGGGAAAAATAATTGACCTGAATTAAAACAAAGCCTAAATTTGAATTAATCTGAATAACGAAAATTAAATCAGATCTCACTGAGTAAACTTAAAATAAAATGAAAATTACAATTCTTGGATCAACGGGGTTTGTCGGCAAAGTGCTTATTAAAAAGGCAATTGCTGCAGGATATCAGGTGAAGACTCTGGCAAGGAATCCTGAGAAGCTGGAAGAGATTAGAGATAAGATTACGATTATAAAAGGCAGTGTCTTTGAATCTTCATCGGTTGAAGATTCAATAGAAGGAGCCGAAGTCGTTCTCTCCACTATCGGTCCGCCTCAAAATAATCCAGGCGATCCTGCACAGTATGAAAAAGCCATGAAAAACATTGTCTCCGCGATGGACAAATATGGTATTAAGCGTTATATCCATATTGGAGGAGCCGCACATCAGGGTGGAGAAAATGAGGTCTGGGATTTTAAAAGGAAGTTTTTAAGACTTTTTTTAAATCTTTTTGGCAAACAAATTCTGGTAGCAAAGCATCTTGAATGGGAGGTGCTTAAATCATCGGATCTTGACTGGACACTTGTTCGACCTCCGAGAATTGTCAATGAGGCGACTTCAGGAACTATTTCAGCTGATGAGAAAACACTTAAAAGCTTAAAGATAAACGTTGGAGATCTTACAGATTTTATTTTGCAGCAAATAACCTCTAAAGAGTGGATCAGAAAAGCACCTTTGGTCTCTTCATCTGGTAAAATGGCCTGATGTCCTTAATAATTAATAATGAATATGAAAGTTACTGCATTTGTTGGTAGTGCACGAAAGAAGCACACTTATAAAGCCACTGAACAATTCATGCATAATTTGCAATCATTGGGAGATGTCGAATGTGAGATAGTTAGCTTGAGTGATTTTCATATCGAAGTATGTAAAGGTTGCATGCTATGCTTAAATAAAGGAGAAGAATTGTGTCCCTTTAAAGATGACCGTGATTTGCTTATTGATAAAATGAATAACTCAGACGGAATTATATTCGCATCGCCCAACTACTCTTTTAATGTATCCGGCCTCATGAAAGTATTTCTTGACAGACTGGGATTCATTTTTCATCGTCCCCGCTTTTTTGGGAAAGCATGTACCAGCATAGTAGTTCAGGGATTTTACCGTGGGGGTAAGATAATAAAATATTTCAATTTTCTTAGTAAAAGCCTTGGTTTCAATATAGTTAAAGGCAGTTGTCTGAACTCGCTTGAACCGATTACAGAAAAAGGACTGAAAAAACTTGACAGGATTATTGATAAGCAAAGTAAAAAATTCTATTCAACATTAATTAAGAAAGAACTCCCGATACCTACCCTTTTCCAGTTGATGATATTCAGGATGTCTAGAACAAGTATTAAGTTATTGCTTAATGAAGGCTGGAGAGATTATATATATTATAATAAGAACGGCTGGTTCGAATCCGATTATTATTATCCGATACAATTAAATCCCCTAAAAAAAATGGCTGCCATTTTTTTTGATTTTATATTCAATCGGGTTTACAGGAAAAAAGTTACGGAGGAACAATTTCAGCCTGCATGAATGCTCATCTGATCATCAAAAATTCAATCTGTTGATTGCAACTACTGTTCGTTGAGGGTCCCAGTTTCAAGTCCTGGCTGGGGAGCGAAAGCCGGTTGATGACCGGATTTTGTTTTTGCATTTAACGACGCCCAACCTGGGCGTCGTTGAAGCGGTGGGCAGTAATTGTATAAAGATTATTTCGCGCTAGTATTGGGCCAGGTTTTTCGTGAAATCTGTCCAACATATCGGGGGTTAAGACACAATATTCACACGTTGGCAAAAAACCCGATAGATCGGGAAGCTGCGACAAACAATTTACCCTTATTGTCTGTGTTATGGTTAGTTGAAATTTATGTCTCTTTTCCAGGTACATTGTGAAAGAGTATTCCAAATCTTTTTTCCAGGCCGTCATTGTAAAACTCCCCTTTAACTACTTGACCATATTTACCTCATATTAAATAAAACTGTAGTTTGAATGAAATAATTATTGTTAGATGAATAGTCAGATACTGAGGTGCCATAAAATCTAAATCCATGTTCATAATCAAATTTCATTTTAATTATGGCATAATTGGAAAGCTGATATTGTATTCCGAATCCTGTGTTAAGCCCTGTCTGGAAGGATTTTATTACAGTCTTACTATCACGGTAAATATTATGAGTAATAAAGTCAACCAGGTATTTATCAAACGGTTTATAACCGAAACGTACATCTGCAGTAAATCCTAACGAAACATAAGGAGTGAATTTTTTATACAGCAATTTATAATTCAATTGAAATGGGATCCTCAGGTAGTCAATATGGTACAGTCTTTTTTCATCCATCCACGATAAAACCGGGGATTCATACCGGTACATAATTCCATAGTACATTATTTGAGAGCTTACTGAGAATTTAGGCGGGAGTAATGGAAGGTTGGTGACATTAATGTCAAGACCAACTCCCATTGATTTTGATAAAGACACTTTTTCAGCGGTGCCATTATTCAGGTTAAGTTGAGAATAAATATAACTAAGCGATAATCCAGCCTGGAGTTTTACTTTTCTGTTTTTGTCTTCATAAATTATGCATTTCTCGCCAGGACATGTTTTATCGTTATATTCTTTAGCGATTTTGATTAATTGGTTACTGGCTAAAGCTATGCTCTCAACGTCTTCATAAATTGAGGGGCAATCCTTAAATTGATATTTTAATGTACCTATATATTCATGTTTCTGAACAATGAAAGTAGAAAGACCTTTTTCAATATTCTTTGTAGTATTTAATAACTCATTTAATGAATCACTTTCTGTCAAAAGAAAGTATCTGGTTGAACGCATTGGTGAATAGGTAAGAATGCTTGCCTTCCCTTTAATCAGCCATTCTAAAAACACCATCTGCATTTTATCATTGACTTGAATTTCTCTGGAGATGAAATATTTGCCTTCATTAAACCGAAATGCTTTAATCTCACCAGGGTAGTAGACATGAGCAGTGCTATCGGAAAGAGACATGAATTTACATTGAGCGGAATTAATAATTGAACCTTCGAATTTGATAGATCCATAAATCGTGTCATTATTGTTTTCAATAATATATCCTGACCGAAATTGAGCCAATATTGGGGATACACTCATAAAAATGGTTACCAGAAACAGGCATAAATTTTTCATATTAGACTTTATCATTTTTAAATTATCCTGGAGCAAAAACTTTATCATTTCTGTTATGGTTGGTTGTCTGCGGAATTGTCCATTGGGCGGATACCAAATCAATTAACCGTAATTGTTTATATGTATACAAAAGGCAAACAATAGTGGATGAATCTGGAATAATTGTAAATCCAGTGGTGTTTAAACAGTTCTATCATGGTTGAAAATATCCGGTCATTTTATGATAAACTAAAACAGCGAAGCCCCGTCAGTCACATTGGCCGTTACATCATATAATGCAGTGCGGAAAAGAAATATTGCTATTGACTGACTCTCACTTTTCAAAAGACATTACAAGATAAAAAACTTTCCGGAAATGGGGAAGGAGATTTCTTTTTTAAAATGGGAATTGATACTGCCATCATCCTGAGATAAAAAACAACACGGTTCGAACCCGTTGCCAGGCAGGACGGTGAAAGAGGTTGATTTCATAATATTAAAGCTGGTGATCCTGACCACCTCAGGCGGGTACAAATTGATTGCCAAAGACTGGAGCTAATCCCATAATCTACAAACAGATATAATAATGTCGAAAATTCCGGCGGAATGTGGTCAAGGCGACTGGCTTTAGCAGACTGGCAATCGCCGTATTCCTTTAAATTATGTAATTATTATTACCTGTTTTAGCTGCAGTTACGTTACTTTTCAGTCGTGGTTATTTCTTCTTTGCATTGGAGTATGCTATTGCAGCAGCTTGTTTTTGTGCCTGTTTCATCGACTTTGGATGGCTCGTTCCTATTGTTCCATCCTCCTTGTAATTGTGAAGTAACTCCTCTATGTTTGAGCTGATCACTTTCTTTGACTTTCCTTTTTTTAGTGGCATCTTCTTGTGGTATTAATAATTCATCCCCGATAACATTCCAGTTTAAGCCATTAATGAACTATTAATCAACAAATTAATCATTTCATTTTCTTCAAGCCCTCTATCTTTCTTCTTAGTCTTATTTTTCGCTGCCACAAAAGCAATGATGAGCATAACAATCTTGCTGCAGACAATGTGTTGTTATTTCTCCTTTTCTAATTCATCCTTATCCTCATCCAGATCGTTGTGATCATCTCCTCCTATACTGTAATAGTTATTCTCCTCATCTTCATTCCCGATATTTTCCTGTTCATCATCCAGCTCTGAACCCGGAATGTCCAGATTACTGCCAGGTACATCATCATTGGGTTCTTTCTCAACATCAGTGAGGGAGCTATTACTGTTATCTGGTTTTTTTGCGTTGGAAATGTCCTCCGGATCAATGTTTTTATCTTTTTTAAAGTTATTGTAGATATCTTCACTGGCAGGATACACCGGGTATTCCGGAAGATTGTCCTCTATATCCTTGTCTGGCGCCTTTTTCGGAGGATTGGTTTTCAGAACTTTTTTCATTTGAGCTGATGGATTTTTTAAGAAATATTTACATCTGATTTTTCCAAATTCATGGTCATGTCAGCCTGGCCTTTATTAATGAGTTCAATTTCACATGAAATCGTTACCTCATCACTTAGCATCAAACCTCCAGTTTCCAGAGGAGTATTCCAGACAAGGCCCCAATCACTTCTTTTGATTTTTCCGGAAATGGAAAATCCGGCTTTTTCATTACCCCAGGGGTCAATGATAATTCCTCCGAATTGCACATTCAATTTCACGTTTTTAGTAATACCTATCATGGTTAATTCTCCCCATAATTCCATATTACCCTCAGTATCTGGTTTCCCGATTGTGCTTGAAATGAATGTTATTTGTTTATGATTATTCACATCAAAAAAATCAGCACTTTTTAAATGCTCATCTCGTTTTTTGTCCCCTGTATCTATTGATGATGGATCAATCCACAGATCAACTTCAGCAGTAGTAAAATCTTTAGAGGTTGTATAGATGCTTGCATCGAATGTTTTGAATGTACCTTTTACATGTGCTATCATCAGATGTTTTACTCTAAAACCAATTTCGCAGTGAGCCTGGTCTATTGACCATTTTGTTTAATTCATTTTCATTTGAACTTTTTGAGTATCTTGTGTTTATGCAAAAGCCAAGGCTGATCTGTAATCGAGCCTTCAGTCAAACCGAGTTTATTATAAAATAATTACACTACAAAGGTGCATACGTTTATTGTGGGGATCGTTACATTAATTCATGAAATATTTACATTATTCACACATTATTCAAGGCATGGAAGAACGGATTTTTTAACCTCTGCAGATATCTGAAAGAGTTAAGGATCGAATCATTATTACTAGAAGCTAGAGTATAAGCATTCAATTTACCGACAGCTATTCTTAATAAAGACTAACTTTGAATATGAACCTCATATCTAATTGAAGGGGGACAAAACATAAAATATTATGAAATTCAGGATTTTAATTTTAATGATTGCCGGCTCTCTTTTTATCTGTAATAATGCTCAATCTCAGACATATAAAGGGAAGCCTTTTAACAATGTCGCTCAGATTATCCCGGGGAAACTGCAGTGTGAATTTTATGACACCGGAGGTGAGGGAATTGCATATCATGACCTTGACAGCGTTAATGGCGGCAGCGGACGACTTAACCCTGCAGATGGAACATATCTCAACGAGTTCCGCATGAATGAAAAAGTGGGTATTTCCTATACAAAATCAAACGATTGTGATGATAATCCCTATAATTTATTTAATCCTGAAATGGGCCAATTGTATGTAGGCTGGACAAAACCTGACGAATGGCTTAAATACACTGTTGATGTGAAATACAGCAGTGTATATATTATTGGAATAATGTATACGGCCAATGGAGATGGGACTATATCTCTTTCATCCGATAACAGTGAAGCTGAAGGGATCTTTTTTATTCCATCCACATATCAAAAAGAAGATACCCTTTCGTGGAGGCAATGGCACCACTGGAACAAGTTGGATTCTATAGGCGAAATTTACTTGAGTAAAGGCATACATGTCCTGAAATTGACCACATTAACCAACGGGAATATGAATTACGATTTTCTGGAATTTAAGCTCAGGAAACGATAATAGGAAAAAATCAATGTTCCTGGCTTTAGCCTGGCTGATTAAATTGAGCCTCCCGATCCAGAGTTAAATCCTTTTAAACCAGAGCAGCTCATCCAGGGGAACATTAAACCTCTTTTTTACCGGTCCTTTAATGACCACATTGTCTTCGTTCTTCCAGGTTCCCTCAGGGAAAATCACCTCTCTTGAAGTGCCGCTTTCCAGCATCGGGGCAACCAGTATACTGTCACCAAGCATGAACTGATCCCTGCAATCCTCAAAACCCTGGTTCGGAAATTCATATTCAAGACTTCGCACAATGGGCTCACCTGTTTTTGCGCTTAGTTTGGCTAACCTGATAATCTCAGGCACAAAACTTTGTCTGATCGCTACCGCTTTCTTCACAGCAGCCAGATGTTCTTTGTCAAGAACCCGCCAGGGTGCAACTGAGAACTGCATCATTGGCATCAGGGCATGACACTGAGATGAACGCACAATCAATTCCTGATCCAATGCAGCTCCCGAAATGAATGAAGAATAATCTCCCCCTCCAATCATATCAGGGCAAGCAAAAGTATAACCCAGCAGTGAGGCCGCTGTAATATGAGGTACAAGTTTTTTCAAATCACTCCATGTATGATACTTATCCCTGAGTCTTTCAGCAATTGGTTCATTCCCTCTTTTCCACATGGCTCTGTACTCATTCAGCGGATAATCAAGTCCGAATATTCCCCAAAGCTCTGTATGTTCATTTGATGTGATTTTTTTGTATGAAACCGAATTTTCAGGATAATATTCAGGATCACCTGCATCAAACTTAAATCCGTCGAGTCCGTATTCACTAACCATATTATTCAGTTGTTCCCTGAACCATTCCACCGCCTCCGGATTAGTAAAATCCAGCACCATGCTATAACCATTCCACCAGTTAATGATTGAAGGATTTTTCGCCTCAGCCCATGTCAGGCGGGAATTTCCATCATTGTTCATTAACACAAGCTTTCTTTTCAGCAAGTCCCTGGATACTTCTGAATCAGGACTGATAAACGGACATACCCATAGCATTGCCTTAAATCCCATTGCATGTAATTCGTTTATCATTGCTCCGGCATCAGGGAACCGGTCCATCCGGAATTGAAATTTCCCATAAGCCGGCGCCCAGTTATCATCGATCATTAAAACACCGGGAGGGAATCCGTTATCAATGATATCATGAGCATATTTTAAGATATCCTTCTGATTCTGGTTATAGATCAATTCAATCCAGGTATTATATTGGGGTTTTTCAAAAAGAAGTAAATCAGGCAGTTTACCCGAGGGTGGAAAAAACTTTTCAGACGCTTTAAGATATGCTCCCTTTAAGTCGACGCCATCTGATCCTACAAAAATACTATCATCAAATTCTGAAAAAACGATTTTATTTTTATTTATCGCAAAAGCGAAGGGAGAATTGGACCATACATACCTTCCTTTTGAAGACAGAATAAGCGGTGCGGCCTGATTACCTTTTGTGTTACCATTCAGATTTAAAGAATAACCTGCACTGAAAGGCATTTTATCGCCTTCATTCACAGCTGCGCCATACCATTTTTCGCCGGGTATAATCTTAATTACTTTTACCGGCCGGGCCTGAACAATAAGCTGACTGACAGCTAAACAGATTATAAATACCGCCTTCTTCATATATTATTTTTCAGATAGTACACTCCTGATAAATTACTGCTGATTAAGATAAAAAAAAACAACAACAGAGCAAAGATACTCTGTTGTTGTAATGTTAAGTGATGGTAATCAGAATTCTACAACGCTGTAAATGTTACAGTGAATTTTTTACCATTCGTAGGTAATATGGTGTAATTAGTTCCATCCATATTTACCATGTCCCATGTAAATCCGTCCTTCAGGTCAACTGATACCTTGTAATAGGCTGACTCAGCAGGAACAGGTAATAATAATCCGTTTCCGGCCATTGTGACACCCTCAAAATATTTGGAATAGATCTCCATTTTTGATGCATCAGGATTTGTAGGAAATGGAGCCGCAAAGAAGGCAATATCACCACCCCATGGAAGTATGTATATTGTTGCTTCATAAACAAAGGATGTACCTACTCTGTACAGGGTAGCCATAAATTCCTGATTCCAGCTATGGGAGTCAGCATCGTACTTGCCCCAGCACCAGCCATCAAGATAAATAACAGTCGGATAACCTGCCTCATTCCTGATAAAAATATTACCAAGGAAAGGATCTATACGGACAAGGTATGTGCCTGTCTCCTGTATCATGCTCCAGGTTGCATTACCGGCTCCCGTAAAGACGTCAGGATCACAGAAGGCAGTGGTCAGGTTTATACCCGAGGCTGTAACTGACTGGCTTTTTGTCAATGTCATTGTGCCTTCATAAAGGTAATAATTACCCGGTACCAATGATAATGGAGTGCCTGCGAATGTCACCGTAGAACCGGCAAGAGCTCCATTGATGTAAATTCCATCGTTTGTAAATTCCAGCTTCCTGGTATCACTTTCCAGTCTTACGCTTGTAACATTGGTTCCGTCACTGAACACTTTGATCGTAAACGGACCTCCGGCGGTAATTATAAAACTTGCTGCCTCATCATTGGTTGTGCCTTCCGTTATTTCGTTGTTCATATACAAAATATATTGTTCAACACCGGCTTTTTTGAAGCGGAACATACCTGGAACAATATTTCCCCACATATCATCAATCGGATCCCCGGTACCTGTATTGGGAGGTGTCCATGACCACATCTTACGGTTTCCAAGGCTAAATCCGCTCATCTTCATTTTTTCCATTTCAGTGGAAATATTACCATCAGCCCAATGCCCGGAAATATTACCTAGGATATAAAGGCTTTCAGTCATTGGATTCCATTCCTGGGCATCGCCCAGCACCAGGTCAAAGCTAACCGGGTTAAACGAAATTTTGAAAAATTCTTCAGTCGCTTTGCCGAAAACAATGTCTCCTGTTCCCATTGCAATAATGTTCGCACCATCAAGTCCCCATGATAAGCCTGTCTTATCTGCTTTGGCGTAGATTTTTCCAACGCTGGTTGGAGGAATGAAATCCTCAACTTCAAAAACGTTTCCATTTTTGGTCATAGTGTAAACCGCATTGTTAATAATCACGTATAAATTATTAAAAGTCGGAAGAGCGAGTGCGGTAATTGTAATGTCCTGAGTAATCAACAGATTTGCAGAATTCTTTACAGTCACACTTAATTTCATATCGCCGGCAACAGCATTTTTAGGAAGAGGGATTGTCAGCGCTTCGTTCAAGTTAAAAGTTTTCCCGGTCAGCATTTTTGTCTCTTCAAAAATTACACCGCTGCTATTACTCATAGTGACAGTATAAGACTTTAATCCGGTATCATCGGAAAAGATTCCTGAAAGAGTTACAACGTCACCAAATTTCAGGCTGGTTTGAGGGGTTATAGCCAGATCGGTGATTTTAGCTTTACCTGCGTTTGGATCAGGTTCTTCATCTTTCTTGCATGCTGAAAAAGCAACCATGGTTGTTAACAGCACCAGGGCCAAAAACTTTAAATTTTTCATGTGCATCGTTTTAGTTAATAATATGTTGTCTATAAATAAATAGTTTATTACAATGGTTAGCTGTCTTTATTTTCCAAAAAAGAGACTTCCTGAATATACATCTTGTTTATTCGCAGTCCCGATTTGAACTTTCATATTTAACTTATTATATCCGGTCGTTTCATCCCATACATTTTCATTTGCCAGACGGATTGAATATGCGGGTATACTGTAAAGTGTCACTTCAGGATCAGGCAGATTCAGATAAAGATCATATTCTCCGGCAGGCATATCATCAGGAATTCCCACTACAGTGTCTATCGCACTTTCCAGGGATGGTTTCCATAAACGAGGTTCAATACCGGTATTTACTTTATAAGTCTCTGCAGTAGCCGTGTTTTTCAGTACCAGTTCCACGGTACGCGGGTTATAAAGCGGAGCATAACCGAGATTTTTCAGAATTATTCTTGCATGGAAAGAGCCACCCTGTCCAACCGTACCTGTATATTCACCTGAAAGAAGCTGAAAACGATAACCTAATTCGCGAATGATATTATCCATCGAGAAATCAACCTTCCAGAGATCATTGACACCATGGTAGTAATCCTGGTTCAGGTGACTCCATCTCAAATATCGCATCTCGGCCTGGGCTTTAGCCCCATCAGCAGGATCGACACCAGAAGGCGGACAAGTTTCGCCTCCTTCTGGCACATAAAGGCATTCCTTGCTTATGTATGCTTTATCGACCGTGACATTCGTATAGGTTCCGTAATCATCTGCACTTGCCAGAAAACAATCATTATGAAATCCTACCCGTGCAACATCAACTTCCGTAAAAGCTTCAGCAGCAGTAATATTGGTCGACCGTTGGAAAAACTCCCTTTTGTAGGCCGGAGTACGCACCTCCATCATCCTTTTTACAGGAAGGGCTCTCAGTATCTTGTTATAAACCTGGTAGCGTCCGCCTGAAGAATTTAATCCGCTTGATGAATAATATCCTTCGCCCCAGGCGCCTATAAATCCAGCCTGCATCACCGCAATCACATCAGCATTTTTTTCGAGATAAGGCTTTAACTGGTCGAGATGCTGGGAAATTATTGAGAAAGGTGCATCGGGCTCTGTTTCATTCGAAGAATAGGCAAATCTTAATATGCACTTGATTCCCGCATTTCTCATAGTTTCGAAATCTTCATCGAAGTCTGCAAGGGCAACATCTGACAACGGATCGCTTCTGAAATTTTTAAGATAGACAATTCTGTAGATTAAGGTAATATTATCGTTTATCCGGTATTGTCTCAGGGTTGATTCATCCAGAGAACCAGTCCCCGTTCCCAAATTGCATTCGGTGTATTTGGAAAATCCGCGTTCGGGATTGGCAAATTTTGAGTTGTCGGGCGTGTAATTGACAACAGTCGGATCAACAGATTCAACAATTGGTTTTTTTGTACATGATGTACTCCCCAAGAAGCCTGAGAACAATATAATCAACAGAATGATCTGGTTCATAATCTTATTATTACTGTGCATATCCCGGATTTTGTTTTACCTGACCTTTACCATCAACAATCACTGAAAGAGGAAGGGGGTAAAGGTACTTGTTTTTGGAAGCATAAGGTGCTACATTATTATTAAGTATCATAACGCGATCGAACAATTTGTCGAAACGGATGAGATCGGCTCTGTACTGACCGCTCTCGCACCAGAATTCATGACTGCGTTCAGTAAGCAACTGGTCAATAAACGATTCGGTTGTCGGGAAATCGCTTAATGATTTGTTAGTTAATCCGGCTCTCGTGCGAACCTGGTTCATCAGGTCCACTGCTTCAGTATTTACTGCGCCTGATGGTTTCATGACAATGGCTTCAGCCAAAGACAGCAACACTTCAGGGTACCGGTATACAACTATATCCTGTTTACTTAATCCGCTGTTACCCGGAACAGTGGGATCCATCATGTATTTTTGGGGTATCGGTCCTAAATCCATTGTAGCTCTCGGATTTGCCCTGTTCACCAGCTGATTATCATCTGAGCTGACATATTCAGTTATCAGGTATGTTTTCCGCGTATCATTTGCCTCAAATGTATCATAAAACCACCATGAGCTTTGTACGGTACCCCAACCTTTCACAGGAGAATCAGAATCAGGAGGCATTGCCATCATAAGCCATTGTGATGTGTTTGGTCCGGCCTGTGAAGAAGGAATCACAAAAATATATTCCGGATTATTTTTAGTCATTCCCTCCAGCTGAAAAAGCGTAGGATAATCAGATATCATAGAGTATCCGTAATCTGTTCCCATAAGTTCCCTTGCAAGAGCTTCAACTTTATTATAGTTGGTTTTATCGGTTACAGTCTCATGAAGGTAAAGACGGATTAACAGGGTCTTTGCAAGGCCCCTGCTGAATTTTCCATATTCAGTATCTTTTGGCAGTGGAAGATTATCTCCTGCAAATATCAGGTCATCTTCTATAAATTTTACCATTTCATCATTGGTAAGACGCGGCAAAGGCGCTTCCGTCAAAGGATTTTTTAAGACTTCAAGGGGAGCTACAACCAGGGGTCCGTACATGTCGAATAAAATATATGACAAATATCCCCTGGCGCAACGTACTTCAGCAAGGTATTTATTCTTTACTTCCTGACTCAGGCTGCTGGTTTCAATAGCATCCATCACCAAAGTACAACGGCTGACCTTGCTGAAAAATCCATAAGGTTCATCCCTGGTGTAGTAAAAATAAGTGACCTCATTATTTGTTTCATTGAATGAGAGTTCCGAACACAGCTTCTGAGCTCCGAATTTCCCCATCAGGACTTCCGTGCAACTTTCGTTGACGAACATCTGACCCCTTTCTGAGTCAGAGTTTATTCCATCCCACCAGTTGCCTCTCAGCGGATAATAACACGATAAAACCAATGCCTGTATATCGGCTTCAGTTTTGGGGAATATTGACGGATTAATTTCCGAATAATCAATCGGTTCAAACTTGGTGCAACTATTCATAAATGACAGAAGCAACACCATTACTGTATATTTGAGTAAATTTTTCATCTTCTTTATTTCTAATTTGTCAGATTAAAATGAAACATCGAGTCCGAACGTGTATGTTCTTGCATTTGGATAAGCAGCGGCATAGGCATCAGTTTCGGGATCAAGTCCTTTGTAAGGTGTAAATACATACAGGTTATTCATATCAAAATAAACGCGCAGGCTGGAAAATACATTCTGGTGCAGAATGGATGCCGGCAGAGTATATCCCAGTGATACGTTCTGAAGACGGATAAACCATGCTTTCTCATAAAACCAGTCGCCGTATCCGTATCTTGACCACCCGAAAAATGAACTTGGCTGGGTAGTGGATGGGTTATCGGGTGTCCATCTGGTTGTCAGTATTCTTAACCCGTTATAACCATATTGAGCAATACCGTCTGCCGAGACTCCAAAAGCCATGTATGTGGGGTCCATCATTGCTCTGTCAAACATTCCGTTCAATTCGAAATTAAAATCAATGGCTTTGTATCTGAAATGATTCGACAAACCGGCAATATAACCAGGGTCAGTCGTTCCAAACAATCTTGTATCAGCATCATCAATAATGCCATCAGGCGCCCCGGTAAGCAGGAACTTCCCGTTCTCAACAAGAGGGTCGCCGTAATCATCACGTTTGTATCCGTTGATATCTGCAATTATTATTTGTCCGGGCCTTAAATCAGGCTGAGCATCCGGTACAGGATCGCCTGTCTGCAAAATGCCTACCGCAATCCTTGAATAAACCGCTCTTATAGGGTCATTGGTATTTTCAAATACATTTGGCTTCCAGTCAGCTGTACGTTCCAGCCATCTGTCTCTGTACATGGAAAAAGTAAAATCAGTGGTCCACGAAAAATCGGTGTTTGTAAGATTCTTGGTATTAATTGTAGCTTCAAAGCCTTTACTCTGGGTTTTCCCGATATTAGCCATCACAAAGCTGATATCGTGATATGTATTCAAGAGTTTAAAGTTCAGAAGATCAGAGATTACTCTATGGTAATATTCGAATGAACCTCCGATTTTACCCTTAAACAAGGCAAAATCCAAACCAAAGTTTAATTCAGTTGTGGTTTCCCATTTCAGGTCGGGATTTTCAAGACGTGCCTGAAAAACGCCTATCTGAGGGGTGCCGTCAGCATTATTCCATGCAGGCATTGCGTAATAGGATGCAAAGGCATTGCTTCCTATGCTGGAATTTCCTGTTTGTCCGAATACTTACACGTAGTTTCAGCATTGACACTGTCGGGACCATAAATTCCATAAATTTTTCATCCGCCATGTTCCAGGCAACTGCAACAGAGGGGAAGTATCCCCATTTTTTATTCTTGGCAAAGACACTTGCTCCGTCAGCACGGAAAGTTGCAGTAAGGAGATAACGATCGAGCAATGAATAGTTAAACCTTACAAAATATGACATCATATTATTTTCGTTTCCCCATGAACCAACGATTTTCGTTCCTGAACCTGCATTGAGGTTATTCCAGCTGAATCCGTCAGTGAGGAAATTGTTATTGCCGGCGTTGTTCCCGCTGGCCTTGAATTTTTCTGCTGACACACCAAGTAAGGCGCTGAACTGATGTACATCGTTTAATCTTGCAGTATAATTGGCAGTGGCTTCAGTAAGATACTGCTCATTTAGAATCTGATTTATAGTTGCGATACCGCCTCCAAGCGCTCCGTGCAAAGTTGTTTTTGGCATGTAGGTTTTTCTTCCCTGGTATGCTATATCTGTTCCTGCATTCAATTTTATAAATAGCCCTTTTAACGGCTCGTACGTCAGATTAATGTTGGCAAGAAGCCGGTCCATAAATCCTTTGTCAATAACAGTGAGTAAAGAATATGGGTTAGGCTGAGTTGGCAGCAGCGGATTAATAGGGTATTGACCGTCCGGAGTAATAGCAGTAATATGCGGTCCCATCTGGACAGCTGCGCGAAGCAATCCCGATTTTTCCCATGGCTGGTCGCCAAGCGGGGTGTTATCATTATCAATACGACTGGCTGTCAGGTTGAGGCCCAACTTGAAATATTTATTGATAGTCTGATCCAGATTGACCTTGCCTGTGTACCGTTTCATTTCAGAATTTTTTATAATCCCCTTCTGATCAAAATAATTCACGGATACCATGTATTTAGTCTGTTCACTTCCTCCCTGGACGCTCAGATTATGTTGCTGAATACTTCCGAGCCTCGTAATAAGCTTAACCCAATCGGTTCCTTTCCCTGCATCGTTAATCTGGGTATCAGTATATGGCAATTTGTAAGAAACGCCATTCTTGGGAAATTGCATGGCTGTTTCAAGAGAGCGGGCTCCATAAGGGATAACATCATTTTCAAACATCCACATATCCCAGCTTGACTCATTTTTTTCATTCATCCATTCTTTAAGGCCAAACACGTCAAATATGTTAGCATGCTTCTGAATAGCATATGATGTATTATAGGTAACCATGGCTCTCCCTGCTGTACCTCTTTTGGTTGTAATAAGTACAACCCCATGGGCGGCCCTGGCTCCGTAAATTGCTGTTGCAGAAGCGTCTTTAAGTACTTCAACTGAAGAAATATCGTTGGGGTTTACAAAGTTCAGGATACTTTGTGTCCCGGCATCCAGCCGCTCGTTACCGCTGCCGGGCTGATCCAGGGTGGCTATCGGGAATCCATCAACAATATATAAAGGCTGGTTGCTTGCGTTAACCGAGCCTGCACCACGAATTAAAATATCGAGTCCGCCACCGGGCTGAGCACTGTTCTGCCTAACCGATAGTCCGGCAGCCTTGCCTTTTAATGCATGTCCTATGGATGAAGCAACAGACAGGTTAACGTCCGAAGCCTTTACCGATGAGACAGATCCTGTCAGGTCTCTTTTCTTTACCGTACCGTATGCAATAACCACCACCTCATCCATGGTCTTGCTGTCCTCCTGCATCGTTACGTTAATATTTGTTTTTCCGGCAACCGGAATCTCCTGGGTTACCATACCCATGAAGGAGAATACAAGAGTTGCATCATCAGGAACATTGGCAAGAGTATAATTCCCATCTGCATCTGTAATAATTCCCCTGGTGGTTCCTTTTACTTTAACAGTTACAGCCTGGGTTGGCTCACCTGAGACGTATGTTACCTTACCCGATACGGTTTTTGCCGCCTGACTGACGGGAGCACTTTTAACGTCGGGAGCTGTCAGCACTATTTGCCTGCCTTTTATAGCAAAAGTTACTTTAGTCCCTTCAAATATTTTACCTGATTATATTTTCAATTGTGGCCTCCTGTAAACTGATACTTATAACCCTGTTTACATCAATAATTTTTTCAGAGTACAAAAAGGAATAATTACTCTGTTTCTCAACAGTTTCCAGGGCTGCTTTAACAGTAGTATTTTTCAGATCAACAGAATACCTGCCAGTCTGCGCATATGTCAGGGTGCTGATTGCCGCTAAAAACACCAGAAAGATTATTTTGATCGAGGGTTTCAGCCTGGTTAAGATTTTTATAATACCGGGAAATAAGTTCCCTGGTGAATACTTAGATATTTTCCTTTTCATACTCATGTATTTTTGATTGTAATAATATTAAGGTTAAATCATTGTTATTAATTTTTCTTTTTGAGTCCGATTAATACGCTTTGCTTTGAAAAACTGCCATCAGGATATCTTTCTTTTGGTGTCAGACTGTACTTGACCGGACTTGGTAAAGACATAAGCTCAAGCACCTGGGATAATGTCTCTTCAGAAAAAGTACCTGTACAGGTAAATTCTTTCACGTTTTCATTTACAATTCTTACATCAACATTATACCACCGTTCCAGTTTTTTGGCAATTTCCGGTATTGAATCGTTTTTAAAGATCAATAATCCATCTTTCCAGGCAATATACTTCCGGATATCACCTGATTCCGTAGTACAATTATTCTTTTGTGAATTATACTTATTGCATTCCCCCGGATTTAGGGTTTCTATCCGGGTGCCGGTTCCCTTTTCATATATACCCAACTGTCCTTCCACAAGCGTGGTCTTGATAATATTATCACCGGGATAAGCGCTGACATTGAATTCGGTTCCGGTAGCTTCAATATCCAGGTTTTTAGTACTTACGACAAACGGCACCTTTTCATTATGTGCCACTAAAAAATAGGCTTCGCCGGTTAAATATACCTTACGGCATTTACTGTCGAAGCGGTAAGGGTACCTCAGCTTACTTCCATGATTTAACCAGACCTTTGTTCCGTCACCAAACTCAATATTCATGCGGAAACCTGCAGGGGCTTCAACTTCCAGCTCATTTGAATTTGCTATGTACCGGTCTTTGTCTGAAACATTTGTGTAAATCAATAATGATAATACAGGTAACAACAGTATTGCGGCCACACGTGTAATAACCTGCAACATCCTGTTTCCCGACGGACTTTTCCCGGTGACCGGCTGAACGGGATTTAGATTGATGTTTATTTTATGATGAATTATATCCAGTAACCTGTCATACTTTATTTTATTTCCGGACAGGTCAGAGTTAAATTCATCCCATACCTCCTGTACCATTCTTTTGCCGGAAATGGTCATGGATTCTTCTTTTATCCAGGCAAGAAGTTTTTCAAACTCCTCATCTGTGCAATTTCCATTTAAATAATTTATGAAAATTTCTTTCTTCATAGGTTGAATTAAAAAAACTGATAAGGGCAATTTGAATTTCTTCTAACCGGAAGATTTGGTTATTCATTAATACGCACGAAAGTGCCGGTACCACTATCTTAACTGAAAATAAATTTAATTTTTCTGTGAAAATCCGGGGGTTTTGGCAAATCCGCGGGGAACAGGTACTTAAAAGAGAAGGAGTGGTAAAGTATTATGCCTGATCAAATGAATATACTGAAGAACAAAATACTTCCCCAAAAACTGTTCAGGTTCCGGCGAAGAAATTTTAAAGCTTTTACCATATGGTTTTCAACGGTATTTTTTGATATCTCCAGTTTCTCTGAAATTTCAGGATAAGTTAATCCTTTTTTCCTGTGCAGCAGGAATACCTGTTTTTGCCTTTCGGGTAAACTGGCAATCAGATTTTCCACCCGGTTATTCAGTTCAATCAATTCAATGTCAGTTATAAAATTACACTGAGTATGATTTACAGCAAGAGATCTCAGATACTCAATATATTTTGTGCTGCTGATCCTTTTGCGTATAAGGCTTATGGAATTATTATAGGCAATGGAGAAAATTAAAGAATTCAAGAGCTTATGATCCCCGAGTTTTTCCCTGTACTCCCAGATTTTTAAAAAGACTTCCTGTACTATATCGTCTGCGTCGGCCTCATCTTTTAAAATTCTGAAAACGAATGAGAAAAGCTTGTGGCTGTATAGTTTATAGAGTTCATCAAATGCAAGGATATCCCCATTTCTTAAGCGGATCAGAAGCTCCGGATTAATATGATCATTATCAAAGCTCAAGTCAGAAAAGGTCAGAAAATTCGAGTTTCTAATTTAAGAAAATTACGTTCCTTACCGAATAATATTTATCATATGGTCTTTCAAATGCTGCTTTATTTAAAACCGGAGAATTAAAAAGTGTCCGGGATTATTTCTTATGGCGAAATCAGTCAAGCTTATAGGGGACTAAGGCATGGTTAGTTTTTATTTTTTCTTTTCCAGGAGATAGTCAACACTGAATTTGCCTGCACCCCTGGCCGAAATGAACAGAAACAGGAAGCAATAAATTATCGCCAGCTCGCCGCCATTCAATAAAGGAAGCAAGGAATGACTCGCGTGAGCAGTCCAGTATGCATACGCCATTTCTCCGCTGCAAATGAATGCTGCCCAGCGAGTCCAAAGGCCGATCATGACCATAATGCCTCCAAAGAACTCTATTGGTCCTGCGATAAAGACAATATATGATGGGATCGCATATGCAGCATGAGGAAAGTCGAACAGCTTTTGTGAGCCGTGCCACAGAAAAAGGAACCCTGCGATCAGGCGGAGAGCAGCATAAACTTGCAACTCATACCTTGAAAGAAACATTTTTGCATTCATCTTATTAAATATTTATTAGACATTATCATTTTTGTGAAAGCGTCTTCATCAGCCTGAACATGAACTCCACGCCATTAAGATATTCCCTGACACCAATACGCTCATCTCTGCCATGAGCCCTGACATCGTCAATATCACTGAACATCCCTGATACCCCGTATACCGGCATCCCGGCAGAACGGAGGTATTTCCCGTCGGTAGCACCTGTAGCCATCACAGGCGTGACTATCACGCCCTTCCACATTGATGCTGTGATACTGTCAACTGCATCAACCACATCTTTTCTGAGAGGTGACATAGGACCGGCGTTAGCGGCATAGGTGTTTATAAGTTCAATCTGAGGGTCGTTTATTATAGCCTTAAGTGTCGTGGTTACATGTTCTATGTTATCATCAGGAAGTAAACGGCAATTGATGTTGGCAGTGACAGTCTGGGGCAAGGCATTATTTGCATGACCTCCTCTTATCATTGTTGCGACACATGTTGTCCGCATTTGCGAATTATACTGAGGATAACTTTTCGCCAGGCGATTTGCAGCTGCAGTATCAACAGTTGATCCGGATACGGCGATCATATCTGCTTTTGCCTGTCCGGTCTCGAGCTGGGCGCTCCGCTCAAAAAACATGCGCGATGTCTCATTAAGATCAAGTGGAAAGTCATACATGGACAGCCGCACAAGGGCTCCTGCCATTTTATAGATAGCATTATCCTTTACCGGCAAAGAGCTATGACCGCCCTTATTGTGTGTCTCAAGGGTAAAATCCGAATAAACCTTTTCGGAGGTCTGAATTGTCATAATGACCTCACGGCCATTCTTAATATCGCCGCCACCGCCATCAGGATTTATGCAATATTCGGCATTTATAAGCTCCCGGTGATTAGCCAGCAGCCATTGAATGCCGTTGAAGCTCCCACCTTCCTCATCATCTGTAAGTGCAACAATTATGTCCCGTTCAGGCAGAAATTTTTCCTGCCACAGGCGAATAAGATTTGAGACCAGGCTGGCATCTTCATCCTTCATGTCAGTGGTTCCACGCCCGTAGAAATAACCGTCAATTTCCCTGAATTTGAAAGGATCGAATGACCAATCCTGCACCAGGGCTTCAACCACATCCAGGTGCCCGATAAACAAAACAGGACGCTGAGTTCCTTTCCCCCGATATCTTACAACCAGGTTCATATGCTGAGGATTGGGTCCGACAACATCGATGTCGCCTTCCGGGAATCCGGCATCTCTGAGTCGTTTGGCCAATGCCTCAACCGCTGCTGTACTTCCCATATTAACCGTCGTATTGATATCAATCAGTTCCCTGAAAATATCACATGCAAGTTCCTGTTGAGCATTTCTGGTTTGCGGAATTCCTTTTACCTGTGAGTAAGTCAGTCCCGGACAAAGGAATATTGTGAGAGTTAAAATTGAAGTGGCAAACAGTTTCATAATTTTCTTTTTATTGATAATAAGTTTAATGAAGCTTATTCTAAAATCAAAAGTAAAGATTGATTTGAAATTACAACTTATTCTTTGAATGAAGAAAGATCAAAATCAACAGACTGTGGGCCAATATTGAAATCATGTATCAGCCAATAAAGACGCAAGATTCTTTTGAAGCCGGATTCTCCGGTATTATGTTAAATTACAAGATGTGCCCGTAAAGAAAATACATTTACAGGTCCTCTGTCCCGGTTATATCCGGGATTATAAATAAACTGATATGCTCCTGATATAAATAAATAATTTGTTAACGCCATTGAATAATAAATTTCTGCAAGTTGTTCCAAACCATAATTAAGATTTCCGTCACCTAATTCAAAACCCCTTCCGCCTGCCCGCAAGTAATTACGATGTGGCTCAGAAAGACCTGAGACAACATACGCTAATCCAATATTGTCATTTTGTCTGTTCCATTGATTACCATTTGATGAAATACCAAAACTCATTGTGCGGTCTATTTCAGTAAATGACCAGGTTTCATTGCTCCCGTCATTCCAGCCTGAACGCATAAAAACGCCTATATTTTTAGTTATTTCCTGCTCGCAATTAATACCAAAACCATATTTTGTATTTCCGTTTTTTTCGGTTGCTAAAAGGTCCGGGGCAGCAGGATTAAGTTCAAGGCTTTGATTATAATTGCCCATTTTGGCTGTTGTGAAAAAAGACAGGAAACGCAATGCACCCGAATTCCATTTATATGTATATTCCAGGGAATGAGAACCCGCCTTACTTATATTCCAATTCATTGTCATCCCGTTGCGTGTCGTCGGAACTAATGCAAAAGCATAACGTATTTCATGTTGGGGTGCTACATATTCTATCACAATGCCTGGTGTGTATCCTTTTGTGTTGGCCGGATAGTCCCAGGCACCATTACTCATCAATGCCCAGCTCATAAATTGTGTCCGGGGGTCATGGCTATAACTGTTGCAGTCGAAATAATCTGAAACGCAAATTTCACCAACTGTAAAAGATAAATAACTGGCAGAAATTGTTCCACCAAGTCTGTTCAGATCACTTTTAAGATACCCTGTTTCCCGGTCCAGAGGAATAATCTGCCGAATGAAAAGTCTTGCAAAATCAAATGATGGCGCAGGGCTGGCTACCCGGAATGTCTCACCATTTGCAGAAGCACCTACACCTAATGAACCACTGAGTCCTGACCCACCGGCAATTTCGGGATTTATAAAAATGCCTGCCCCCTTCCATAGCCTGACACCCAGGAAAAGTGTAGATGTTAATGACAGTACGTTTTCCTTCTGTGGCACCAAACTGTTAACACCAGTATACTTTGCTGCAAAGGCAGGCTTAAATTGAGTGATGACTGTAGTTTGGGCATGAATTGAGAATCTATCTTCTTTTAATGTATCAGGTTGCTGCCCATTAACTTCCGATATTGCTATAAAGGAGATTAAAAGGATCGTATATCTTTTTGCTTTGTTTTCCTTTAACATATGTCTGACAATATAGATTCCCTGGATTGAGAGGCAAAAGTATTTCAGGACCCAGGCTTGATTTTAGTCAGTTGAAATATCAAATTTCTGAAATAATTCAACCCGTGTCAATTAAATTTTAATCAACTGTATAATTCGGGTTTTGGCCATCATCTTGAAAAGCGAAGAGTGGTCATTTGCACTGGCTATACTAGTTCCGGATGAGATGCTGATTTTCCAATTCTTTAATAGCAAACTCATATTTCTCGTGAACCACCTTCTGGTCTAATTTCCCGAATTCCGCAAGCATTGCCTCGTCCTCTTCATCGCTGAAGTACCGTCTTGATGAGGGGTAGAACTTTTTATCTTCTTTCTCTATGTGTTTGGGGAAGAATTCAATAAGGGTTTTGAGATTATTAGCTATAATGATCAGGGCAATATCATCACCATCGCGGTAGCGTTTATTGGCGCTGACTATTAATGCAATAATCTGGCGCACCAGCATATGCTCCCTGATCAGTTCATCCATAATCCGCTGGTCATCGTCAGATAATGATTTATGCCTCAATTCACGGAACAGGATGTCTTCTTCCTTGCCATGATGTGTCCGATCGGCATATACCTGCAGGAAATCAACAGCGATATCTACAAATACAGGATCTATCTCGTGTTTGAATTCGATTTTGGATACGGCAGCTTTTATTATAGTAAGCATCCGCTCTATCAGACGATGCTCTATCATGAGCAGACCATAGGCTTGCATTTTCTATACTCCTCCCTGTAACTTTTGATCAAAATTCAATTGCCAAGGTAATATAAAATCCAATGTCCATACTATTATTGACCATGCTATTATGATGATCGTGGCTATAATACAAAACATCAGGGCGTGGTGAATAACGGCGTTGTCAATTATTTACCTGTCAACTCATACAGTCTGTTCATCACTTAAATAACCAGGTTCATAAAAAGCTTATTGGTTGATATTTAATAATTTATGTTATTGGGTAATATTTTGTTCAGAAGTATCACCAAGACTGGAACATATGAAAGCATTTAAGCTTACCGGATGGATTGCTTTAGGGCTGGGAATACTATTGCTCATATTAGGCACGATACAGGCAGTTTTTGGCCAGGCACTCATTGGTTTCCTTTCTGTTGCCTCAGATTTATTAATTATAGTGATAGCTTCCTTCATTGCCACATCTACAATACTTGTCTGCCTTTTCAATTGTTTGGGTGAGAAGGAGAATGCCAATATTGAAAAGGGGGAGTTCTAAATCCCGAGATTTGTTTTCAGTTTCCTCTTCCAGGGATAAGATTTCTTCCCCTTTTCTTATATATAGAAAAGAAATCAGGCTTCGGGGCTTGCTGAAGAAGTTCCTCATTTAAATTCGCCGGTCCAATCAGGTCAAGCGGAAAAAACAGTACATTTCAGGGGAAATTTTACGATATTCTGATTGTAAAATTTCCTTCAGTTTCAATGATGTACCTGATTTATTATAGTTAACCTGTATGTGGAAAATCCGTATTTACACTATCCTGACGGTTCTGGCTTTTGCTATCCTGTATTTGTTCACGGCAATACTGGTAATTATAGGATTACCCATTGTGTTTTTAAAACTGAAAAAGGCGGTACGTATTTTAATGCGTTTCTGGGCAAAATCAGCATTTCTGATTATTGGGAAGAAGTTGTATATAGAAGGAAGGGAAAATATAAAGAAAGATGGAAAATATATCCTGATTGCCAATCATTCAAGTCTTTTTGATATTCTGGCTATAATTTCATTTTTACCGGGAGTTTCATGGTTTGGTCATGCCCGGCTTTTAAAGATCCCGATCTTCAGTCAGATCCTGAAAATGACAGATTACGTTCCCATGACAAAAACAAATATTAAAAATACCAGGGAAATGCTTGACCGGTTGATTGAGAAATCGCAAGGTCATACAATTGCCATATTTCCTGAGGGGACCAGGACGCAGGACGGTAAAATAAATGATTTCTTCAGAGGATTTATACATGTGCTCAGAGCATCTGAGATTAATGTCCTGCCAGTGACACTTAACGGATTTTTTGTACTTAAACCCAAAAACAGGTTTTATATAAACTTCAGCTCAAGGATCAGCGTTATAATTCATGAGCCTCTTGCAAGGGAAGAACTGATTAAAAAGGATGATGCGGAAATAATCAATATTGTTAAAAACATTATTGAATCCTCATTGGTATCTTTACAAAAACCCGGGAATTAAGGAACTTATTAAACAGCACAAATCTGTGTTGAATGACTTTTTCTAATCGGCCAGGTATAAAAACGTTTTCCTTATGGAGCCACAGGCTAAAAGATATGTTGCATTTTTTGATCTTGACAAGACTCTTTTACGGATCAATAGCGGATCAGTTTTAGTCCGCGAGGCATATAGGAGAGGATTAATGAGTACTTCAGGTCTTGTGAATGCAATATATCTTTCCTTTCTGTACAAATTTCATTTAAGAGATACTTCCCTTATTGTTGCCGGAATGGGAAGATGGCTGAAAGGAGTGACCATTGAAGACCTGAATCTGTTATCTGAACAGGTTGCAAAGAGTCATCTTATCGATGCAATCCGTCCTGAAATATTATCTGAAATCAAATTTCACAGGCAAAACAGTGCGGAGATAGTTATTCTTTCTTCTGCTATTATTCAGATATGCAAGCCGTTAGGATCTTATGTTGGTGCAGACAACATCCTATGTACAGTGATGGAAGCTACAGACGGGGTTTTTAAGGGCTCAGCCGAAAACAAATTCTGTCTTGAAGATGAAAAAAGGATACGGCTCCTCCAATATTGTGAAATGAGAAATTACAGCCTTGATGAAGCTTTTTACTATGGTGATTCAATTTCTGATTTATCTGCTCTTGAGGTTGTTGGCAACCCGGTATGCGTCGAGCCTGACAGAAAGCTTTTCCGTATTGCGAATGAAAAAGGCTGGAGAATAATCTTACATTTACCATAGCTTTTTACAGATCACCTATGAAAGTCCACGTAATCTCCGAAACTCAATATGTGGCCAGGGCAACAGGCGTTCATACTGCTTTTGTCAATCATATCGAGTTGCTAAAGGAAAAAGGTGATGTCGAAGTAGTTGTAAATGAAGAAGGTACAGGCGATGTGTTTCACAGCCACACCTATTTCCTTTATTACTTCTGGAAAGGCAGAAAATATAAGGGAAGAAGAGTTTTTACTGCACATGTAATTCCGGATTCTATAAAAGACTCACTGCCTGCCTGGCGGTTGCTGATGCCTATTGTCAGGTGGGGTCTGAAGAGGGTGTATTCTTATGCAGATATATGTATCGCTATTTCACCTGCGGTTGAAGATGCAATTATAAAAACCGGAGCAAAAACCAAAATAGTAAATATCAATAATCCAATTATTGTGGATATATGGAAACGCACTGAAGAAAAGCGTTTGAAAGGCCGTCAGATGCTTGGACTTTCGGAGAGTGATTTTGTCGTCCTGGGTGTCGGTCAGTTAATTGGGCGGAAGGGCGTCGAAGATTTTCTTGAAATTGCCGGATCAGTCAGCGAGGCAAAATTTGTCTGGGTTGGAGGCCGGCCTTTTGGGATCCTGTCTGAAGGAATTCAGAGGATCAATGAAAAATTTAAAGAATCTGGTGAAAGTATTATTTATCCCGGAGAGTTAAGTCTGGACCAGATGCCACTCATTTATGCCGCTGCAGATCTGATGCTTTTCCCTTCATATCAGGAGAACAGCCCGCTTGCTCCCCTGGAAGCCGCTGCCAGTGGAATGCCAGTTATATACAGAGACCTGGAAGAGTACAAGCGACTATACGAAAATCCTTATCTGAAAGCAAGAGACAACGGCGAATTCATCAGGCTTACAAAAAGAATGATTCACGACAGGGATTTCTATAATGAAGGTTTGAAAATATCAGAACAAATGCTGATGCAATTTGATAAAAACTATATAAGGGAAAAGCTTATTAATCTATACAAGTCTCTGACAGATAATTAGCGGTTCCAATAATATATCAGTTTCAAATTCAAAGAATCTTTTATTATCAGCATACTTGTATTTGACTTCCATTTTGTATATAAATAAGTCTGTTTGGGCAATCTGATTTACAATTAATTAACCAGTTTATTATGAACCATGATCCTGAAAGAAAAGGCAAATTTGTCTCTTCCGTATCTGAGGTTATTAGTTCGTTTATCCCTGTTCTCGGGAGACGGTATTTTTATCTGGGGCTCTTTTCGCTGATCTTAGGTACGGAATTAAATTTTGCTTCTCAAACCTATCTTTATAGCTTTATTAGTGAAGGGAATACGCTGCCTGTGCTTTCAGATCTGATTCTTGACAATATTCCTGTCTTCAAAGTTGCATTTCTCTATGACCTTTTCAGTGTTGTCACGGTAATTGTCGTCATTATATATATCATTCATAAAAAGGATTACGGGAATATTCCGTTTTTTTTAGTCATGATAGGAATAATGGAAATACTGAGGGGTCTGTTTATTGTATTAACCCCCCTGGGTAATCCACCGATGTTCAATGGATCACACTCACTGTTTAATGGATTTTCAAAATATGAGCTCGGCGTATACCCATCAGGTCATGTAGGTTGTGTATTCATGTATTTTCTTCTGGTGAAGGACAAGTGGTATAAATGGATTATTTTCATTTGTCTGACAATAGTAACCTTCTCATTGCTTCTTGCGCATGCACATTATAGCATAGATATTCTGTCGGGATTCATATTCGCATATGCCATTTATTCTTTTGGAAACAAGTATCTTAAAATGTTTAAATCAGGCAGCGTAAAAGCAGGAAGCATTGACTTCCTGCTACCGGAAGCATTACAATAATAATATTTATCCAAACATCACCAGCGACAGCATATTGCCCTTCCTGCAGGCACAAATCATCTCCGGATGTTAACTCCTCCGGTCATCCTGATTTTATTGACGACCTAATTTAAGGTGAATAAATGCAACCATTTTGGCAGGACTGACGTTAAATAGTGTGCAATACAATCTACCTCTGGAAAGGGAATCTCAAATTCATGAAGAGAGGGGTTCTATATATTATTGTTATTCTGTTGTCCTATGACCTTACCGGGCAGAATTGTTCCATAATTTCCAAGGCTAATAATATTACCCCTGATAAATTATGTTCTCCTGTCACTGCAACCTGGGAGGTCAGCTATACAGGAGTCAATGACGGAGGGTTTCCTGTCAGTATCAGGTTTGACTGGAATAATGGTACAGTCGTAACTGTTCCCGCTACCCGCATGGGTCCCGGGATTTTTCAGGCAACAGCCATCAATGTCTATACGTCAGCAGGGAATATATGTAATTATCACCCTCAGGCAACACTGATAGTTAACGGAGTTCCCTGCACTTCCTCCTCCCAGGAGCAGATTGTGACAGTATGGGATGATGACGACCACAATGGCGGCCGTATGCACATCAACCCGGTGGTTTATCCCGTTTGCTTCGGTAACAGTGCCAACGTCCGTTTTCAGGATCTGACACAGTTCAACTGCGTTCCGCCTCAGGAAATGGATAATCCGAATGTTTATACGCGATGGATACAGTGGATCTACGGAACTGAAATTACGATGACGGGTACCCCTGTCACCATAGGCGGCAGATCAAGAGTATTCCCCTTTACCGCTAATATTATAACGCTTACAGGTCCGGTCACAGGCTCAGGGGTGTGGTCAGAGGTCATTAATGTATCTGATGATAAATTAATCGGTCAATATTTTCAGGTTACTCTGCGCAACTGGAACTACTGCAATCCTTATGATGATCCTAACATTCCCGGCGGGCCGCGGGACCGTCAGAACGGAGACCATCCGCCTGTTGTAACCACTGCAATTATCCTGATAGTACCTTATCCGGATGCAACCATTACACCTGTGGATACCTTATGCGCGAATGCTCCTGCCATTACTCTTACCGCTCATGATCCGGGCGGCACATGGTCTGGAAGCGGTGTATCAGGAAATCATTTTGATCCGGCAGCTGCCGGCCCTGGCAATCATAGAATAAAATATGAAATCATCAACCCGGATGGATGCCGTGATGCAGATGAAACAACAATTACAGTTGCCCCCGTTCCTGATGCCACGATACTTACTGACGGGCTCGTATGCTCTTCTGATCCGGCAATAACGCTGCAGGCACGTGATCCGGGCGGGGTATGGTCAGGACCAGGTGTAACAGGAAACATTTTTAGCCCTGCTGTTGCAGGAACCGGGAATCATACTATATCCTATTCCATCACTTCTGCAAACGGATGCAGCGGTTTCGATGAAACAGTTATAACTGTTGCTACCCCTGACGCGACAATCACGGCGGTTGACACGCTCTGTGAAGACAGTCCGGCAGTAAACCTGACGGCCCGGGACCTGGGTGGTATCTGGTCAGGCCCCGGTGTTGTGGGAAACCAGTTTGTGCCGTCCCTTGCCGGAGTGGGTAATCATCTGATCAGGTATGACATACTGAACACCGACTGCAGTGCTTCCGATACCGCAATAATAACTGTCATGGCCCTTCCGGCCATAATTATTGAAGATCCCGGGACACTTTTTCTCAATGGCCCGCCAGTGACCCTGGTTGCTTATCCCACAGGCGGTACATGGTCAGGTACAGGGTTGACGGGCAATATTTTCAATCCGGGCGCAGCAGGGATAGGCACTTATTTTCTAACGTATGAACTACCTCCTTTCAGATGGGGCTGTGCGGCAAGGGAGACAGTGGAGATCCGGGTGATAATGCCGCCCCTTCCCGAAGCTGACTTTGAGCCGGATGCTGCCGGATGCGCACCCCTTACAGTGCAGTTCGTAAATAAAAGCATCCATGGCGAAAATTATTTATGGGATTTCGGAGACGGACAGTATTCAGGCGAAGAAAACCCAATTCACTCGTATTATGTACAGGGGAGTTATGCAGTCAAACTGACAGTTTCCAATCTTGCAGGGCAGTCAATTCATAATGGAATAATCACCGTCTATCAGAATCCTTCTGCAATTTTTGATGCTTATCCTACCAATGTGGTTAATAATGAACAAATCGTAATCTTTTACAGCTATTCATATTTCGCTGAAAACTACCTCTGGAATTTTGGGGATGGCATGACCTCCACTGAAGAAAACCCTTATCATAAATATGAATCCCCCGGAGCCTATACTGTATCGCTTAGTGTTTCCACCAGCGAGGGTTGTATTGATTCTGCTTTGCTTGAGACACCAATAGTGGTTGACTGGAAAACCGGACATATAAACTTCCCCAATGTGTTCAAGTGGAATGAAAGCGGTCCCACGGGCGGTCAATGGAAGGAAGGGGTATATGACCAAATGGATTTTGTTTTCAGGCCTTTTTTCGAAAATGTGATCGAATACAGGCTTCAGATCTTTAACAGATTGGGAGTTCTGATCTATGAAAGCAATGATCTGTCGAAAGGATGGGATGGATATGGCAGAGACGGTAAGCTTGCACTGGAGGGCGTTTATGTATGGAAAGCAACCGGCAGGTATGCAGACGGCGAGTATTTTGAGAAGGTGGGAGATGTGACATTTTTACACTGAGATCCCCGAATGTCAGCCGGATTTCAAGTTTTCTACGGTATCGGCGATACAAAAATCAATTTTAACTTTTATATTTACGCACATTGAAAAATTAGATGAGTATTTAATAACCTGATTTAATATGAAAATCAAAGAAATAGGTATAATTGCAGGGCTTCTTGTTGTCTCTGCTGTTATAGGTACAAATCTCGGCGCGCAGGTTGGACGGAATGATGTTATCACAGCCTATAATGAAGGGGCTAAAGCCATGCAGACGGATACCCGGGCCGCTATTGATGCATTTGAAAAGGTAATCACTCTTTCTGACCAGGTTGGAGAGGAGGCTGCTGACCTCCGGCAAAAGGCTGTCCAGGTATTGCCGGGATTATACTGCAAGGTTGCCGCCGTTGCCCTTAATGAAAAGAAGCCTGCTGCGGAAATAATAAAGGCTTCAAAGACGGCTGTCAGCGCATCAGAAAAATATGGCAGTGTTCCAAACCAGGAAAAGGCCCGGAAGATCCTGTCACAGGGGTATAATGCAATGGGGGCCGATTTCTTTTCGAAGAATGATTATGAAAATGCCATCCGGGCATTCGACAGCCTTCTGGTGGTCAATCCCGATTACCTCAACGCATATTATAACAAGGCATTGATTTATATTAAGCAGGATAATGCGGATGCCTTCGAGGGAACGATGGATTTATATCTTGAAAAACTTAAAAGCACCAATGATACAGTTAAAATTCAAAAGGCCTCTCAGACGGCGCTTGAGTATTTTCGTTCTTCAGGATCAAAGGCAAACCAGGCAAACAAGCTTGATGATGCTCTGGTATTGCTGAATAAAGCGGCAAAATACGGGAACGACAAGGACCTTTTCTACTACTTTGCCGATGTGTACAATAAACAGAAGAATTTCAATAGCGGAGCAGAATATGCACAAAAAGGCCTGGATCTTGAAACAGGAGCGGCTGAAGCCAAGGCGAAGTTTTACTATCAGCTTGCCGTTGCACAGGCTGGCAATGGACTAACTTCCGAAGCATGCGCGTCATTTAAGAATGCCATGTACGGACCTTTTATCGAAGCCTCAAAAGCACAAAGGACAAATCTGAAATGTGATTAGCGGACTACTCCGCCCGGTTTCATTACAACTCCGATTTTTTTCCTGCCGTCGATTTTTATCACTAACGGTTCAGGAAATCTGACATGCCTTAAATAATGATCCTCGAACACGGGTTCAGAAGTTGACAGGAAGTCAAAATCTATAAAGCCGTCGCCAATAAATGGATTGACTGTAAAATATCCAACCCTGAAGGCCGTCAGGTTCTGGAAAAAGTGCGTTCCCTGGCTCGGATCGACACGGTAATTTTCAAGTCCTGATTCAATGATGACCCTGGCTGCAGAAATTTGCGGCCACCTGATGGGTATTCCAAGCCAAGGATCGCTTGACCCCCATCTGCCCGGTCCGATTAAAATATAATTCTTCTCTTCTTTTAGAAACCTGTCATTAATTTCATTGAGTTCAGAGGCAACTTCAAGGTTCTTTGATGCATCAAAGTTCTCGGTCTTAACATATACCAGGTCACAGATTCCGCTTATTGTTCCATTTCCCAGTGCTGATTTCGAATAGATGATTGTCTCTGTATGAGGTATATTTTCTAATCTGAACTTAATTGTTTCAAAGTTTTCAACGACTGGCCGTATCTGCAGGAGATTAAAAAGAACAGGTTTTTTTCTCTCCGTATCAATATTTACGGCAAACTCTATTTCTATCGGATTATTCAATTGTTGCTGACCGATTTCAAGGATTGTCTTAATAATATCAGCCAGGGGGAAAAGATCATATTTAAGTATATTGGAAAAGGTAATTACCTTTTTCCCTCCGTCAACCGGTTCGTCTCTTAAAATATCGTCCTGGTAATCGTAAGTGGAGGCAACAAATTTAAGCGAGCCATCTTTTTCCGCATCGCTTATTTTTAACCTGAGAAGATTCACTGAATCGTCGGTACTGGGGACAAAGCTTGAAGGGTCGAGATCAAGCGCATAAAATTCCTGCTGGGTTTCACGCAATGCCATTTTAGTATCTGACAGTTGCAGGATTTTCCGCGGGAATTTTGGTGAAAACCTGAGTGAAAGTCCTCCGTCAACAATGTATTTTCCCAGGCCAAAGGCAAGACTGACAAATCCATCTTCTGATTTTTCAGGTTCAATGGGGTAAAAATTCGTAGACCTTGCAACTCCTGAAATAGTGGGATAAAAACGATTTTCATATTGTTGCCCGCAAACCTCCTGAAGAACGACGCCCATTTTTTCTTCTTCAATATGGTTTGCTGTAGCTTTCATATAGTCTTTACTGCCTTTAAAGAAGACAGATGCAAAAACGCTTTTTATCCCTATGCTCAGCAATTCCAGCATGATTGCCTCATCCTGAGCTTTCGGAATCATATATGTTGAATAAACCCCGGCAAATGGCTGGAAATGTGAATCTTCCAATAGGCTCGACGAACGTATTGCCACCGGGCCATTGATAATTGAAATAAAGACATACAAATCTTTATGAATCCTTACAGGAAGTTTTGCTGTTACAAATGCATCAAGGATTTCCTTATCACCGAGGTCTGACAGGCCAACATGGTAAAGATTGTTTTGAGCCATGAATTCATCAAAGACATCTGTACTGAGCACAACGGTTCGCGGTATGGAAACAATTGTGTCTTCGTAACTTTCAAAATACGGATTTTGTTTAATTATGTAATCAAGGAAAGCCAGTCCCCGTGCTTTTCCTCCCATTGATCCTTCTCCAATTCTGGTAAAAGTCAGATACTCATCAAAATGTTCCCTGTAAAAATCAGCGATGACACCACGTCCCTTGTTAAGTCTGAAATTAGCGATGGTATCAAAAATAAAGCGGCGGGCCTGATCGATGCTGGGAAAGTCATCAAGTTTGATTTCCTTTAGAAACTCGGCAAGCGAAAAGAGAGCACGCGCGTATAACCATTTAGACAAATGATTTCTTGACAGATGGTAACGAAGTGAAGCATCAGGTATTTCAAATAACCTCCGCTGAAAATTCTGCAAATCAGTAACTCTTGCAATTTCCTGTCCTGTTGCAGGATCAGTAAAAATGAAATCGCCAAAGGAGAAATACCTTTTAAGGAGGGATTTTAACTCAAGCGGATAGGACTCTGAATTACTATTTATAAAACCGCTTCCATATTCATTTGCATACTTTTCATTTTCAGGCCCGGCAGACTGAATTATTATCGGAATGTTGGGGTCATAATTTTTAATCTGTCTGAAGAAATTTTCAGGTAACTCCGTGTTTTTAAGTTCGGCCTGGTTTAAATCCACGTCAGTAATCACCCCCAGAAGCTGGGATTTGTATTTTTCTAACAGATGCATAGCCACTGAATAGTCAGTGGCAAGAAGAATTTTAGGTCTTCCCCTCATTTGCATCATTTTCTGGTGCTCATTAAGGCCCTCAATGGTATATTCACGTGATTGTTCAAGGATAATTTTGTAAAGGTGGCGTAAATGAATAGATGACATTTTAACAGAGGTCTCAACCACTAAAATGGATTGCACTCCCTCATGTTTACTGTCTTCATCCACATTTAATTTATCTTCAATAAGGTTGATGACGGGGAGCAGTATATCCGTATTTCCCAGCCAGTTGAATATATAATCTATGCACGATAAATCTTCATTCCTCAATCTGAGAGATATTTCTCTTGAATCAGGCGCCAGAATTACAATAGGTTTGTCAGGATAACGTGTTTTAATGTTCAATGAAAGCTCAAAAGGATCCTGATCGCTGATGCTCAGCATATTTATAATCAGATCTATCTGTCTTTTTCCGAGGGCGTCCATTGCTTCAGCAGCAGATGTGACGTGAACAAACTGAGGAGGGTAACGTAAATTGAAGGAGACATAATCGTTGAATACTTTTTCATCGATTTTGCCATCCTCTTCCATTATAAAAGCATCATACCTGCTGCAAATCAACAGAACATACTGAATTCTTTTTTGCATCAGAAGCTCAAAAGAAGTTTCCCTGAAGATGTTTTTTCTGAGCTTATTCATTATAAAAAACAGGTACTTTGAAAAGCTTAAACCAATCCTTGTGCCAGCATGGCTTCGGCAACTTTAACAAATCCGCCGATATTGGCACCATCAACATAATTAATGAACTTATCTTTTCCCGTTCCGTATTTAACGCAGGTAGCATGGATATCTTTCATTATCTGATGCAGGCGGCTGTCAACTTCCTGTCTCGTCCAGGTTAACCGCATTGAATTCTGGCTCATTTCCAGGCCCGAAGTGGATACTCCTCCGGCATTGGCAGCTTTACCGGGGCCAAACAGGATCCTGTTTTTAAGGAAAATATTGACTGCTTCAGGGGTGGACGGCATATTGGCACCTTCTGAGACCACGAAACAACCATTCCTGACAAGCAGTTCTGCATCAGCTCCGCTTATTTCATTTTGCGTGGCTGCAGGTAAAGCGACCTGGCAGGGAACTTCCCATGGTGTCGATTTTCCTTCAACATATTTGCATTTGTATTTATCGGCATATTCCTTAATTCTTCCTCTTTTCACATTCTTCAGATTCATGATGAATGCAAGTTTTTCCGCGTTAATTCCCTCAGCATCATAAATATAACCATTGGAATCCGACATTGTAACCACTTTTGCACCCATTTGGGTCGCTTTTTCAGTGGCATATTGTGCCACGTTACCCGAACCGGATACTGTACAGATTTTGTTCTTTAAACTGTCTTCTCTTGTATTGAGCATTTCTTCAGCAAAATACACCTGTCCGTAACCTGTTGCCTCAGGTCTGATCAGGCTGCCGCCCCATTCGAGGCCTTTGCCTGTCAGTACGCCGGTAAATTCATTTCTCAGCCGTTTATACTGACCAAATAAGAAGCCAATTTCTCTTCCTCCGACACCAATATCTCCCGCAGGCACATCTGTATCTGCACCGACATGCCTGAACAGCTCACTCATAAACGACTGGCAAAAACGCATTACCTCATTGTCAGTTTTACCTTTGGGGTCAAAGTCTGAACCGCCCTTGCCGCCTCCCATGGGCAGGGTAGTCAAGCTGTTTTTAAGAACCTGTTCAAAAGCAAGAAACTTCAGAATACCCAAATTTACTGTCGGATGAAAACGTAAACCGCCTTTATACGGGCCGATTGCGCTGTTCATTTCTATTCTGTAGCCCCTGTTTATCTGTATTTCACCCTTATCGTCCATCCACGGGACTCTAAAGATTATAACTCGTTCAGGCTCTGCCATTCTTTCCAGGATTTTTGCAGACTGGTACTTGGGGTGCTCCTGAATAAAGGGCATGATAGATTCAGTTACTTCTTTAACGGCCTGGTGAAATTCAACTTCGCCAGGGTTTTTAGCGATAATTTTCGCCATGAATTCATCTACTGAAGTGGACATATGTATAAGTTTTTAGAGGTTTTGAATGATAATTAACAAATGTATATAATTAAATTTCTATATTTTCCTGGTTTTTACCAAAAAATAATCGGGTAATTCTTTACCTTTCATTGTAATTTGTCTCATTTTGAAAAGACCATTAAAGTACTCGAACTGATAATATAATGGAAGATACATCGCATTGGCAAAAGGAGATGCAGAAGCTTTTGGCGGAAAAAATCCAAAGCCAAAAAGGTTTATCTATCATTTATATGATAAACAAAATAATCAGCAGAAAGAGCCCGGTTGAAGATACATTGCTTGAAATAGTAAAAGAAATTCCAAAGGCGTGGCAGTTTTCAGAATATGCATATGCCCGGATAAAATATGATGGCCAGGAATTCCGGCCTGAGAATTTTAAAGAAACCCGCTGGATCCAAAAACAGATATTTGAAACTTATGATAAAAAATGGGGTGCTATTGATGTATTTTATACCAAACAATTTCCCAAAGCAGATGAGGGACCATTTTTGCATGAGGAAAGGCAATTGCTTGAAAACATAGCCACTATAGTCTGCAATTATTTAAACTTACACAGGGTAACCGGGCAGCAGGAAGATACAGAAGAATTTTCCGTGAAAGGGCTGGAGCGCTCACAGATACTGAGTGAAGAGAAGAACATCGATGAAACACTATTACAGATTTGCCGGAATATGCCAAAATCATGGCATTATCCTGAATATGCGGTTGCCCGAATTGTTTATGACGGGAAGGAATACCTGAGCTCCGATAAAAGTTTTGACGATATTGAATGGAGTATAAAGGAGGGATTTACAACCATTGATAATAAGTCCGGCACAATTGAATTCTTTTATCTGAAAGGGTTTCCGGCCGGCAATAAGGAGGCCTACTTTAAATCCGAAAAAGAGTTGCTGGGCAATATGGCCAACTTAATAACCGGATTTCTGAATATAATTAAGGGCAATGAAATTAAACACCCCGCTGACGAAGAGAATATAAAAATCAGCGATAGAAAAGAAGGCAGCAGAATTTTTGCATGTATCAATGAAGTTTCAAAGCGACTGAGAAACGGGCTGTCCATTGAAACTACCCTGAACGAAATCCTCGAAGTTATTCCTGAAGCGTTCCGTCAGCCGGAGAATGTTAAATGCCGGATTCAATATGATGATAAAAACTTTTCATCACCCGGGATTACCGAAAATTCTTTGTCTGTAAAAGTCGCCTTCAATACTCTTTCGGCCAAAAGAGGTTCAATAGAGATATTTTATTCAGGGGATAGGTCCGCTAATGAGGAACCATTTTCGGAAGAAGAAAAACAATTTGTTGAGACTCTTGCCTTATTAATATCAGGGTTTATAAATCTGATCTATGGACTTGACAAAGTCATTGCCACTGAAATAGGCCTGAAGAAAATAATGTACGAGAAGACAGAGCGTCTTAAGGAATTATCGTGCATAAATCAAACCACTTCAATACTCAAGTCTGAAAAATCTGTCGAAAATGCATTGAGACAGGTTGTCTATATATTACCGGATGCCTGGCAATATCCTGAAAACACCGTAGCCCGCATCAGCTATGACGGAAATGAATACCTGTCGCCGAATTTCATAACCACCAAATGGCGCCAGCGGCAACCCTTCCTTACAATAGATGATAAAGTCGGTGAAATAGAAGTGTATTATACAAAAGAATTTCCCGATATGGACGAAGGTCCATTCATGAAGGAAGAAAGAGATCTGATCAACAATATTTCGACATTAATCTGCAACTACCTGAATACCTTGCAGGGTGAGGTTGCCATTAAGAAATACAGAGCCGATGAAGAGCTTAAGCAAAAATTTCAGGCAGCCAGGGATTTTC
The DNA here is from genome assembly GCA_963849945.1 of uncultured Bacteroidales bacterium. Lineage (GTDB taxonomy): Bacteria > Bacteroidota > Bacteroidia > Bacteroidales > VadinHA17 > SR-FBR-E99. The sequence continues at coordinate 41,200 of CAWKJD010000012.1, forward strand.
TCTTAAACAAGCGAAAACTGCTTCAGAATTTCCTCGAAAAAAACAATTATGATCGTGACATATTTCATGATCTGATGAAATTCAAAGTAAAGGAGATATTAATTATATCCAACCTGTATGATGCATACAGTCTTGAGCGTGAAGGCAGATTCTCCGATTATATTCTGGGCGTTTACTACCAGTTAAATTTAACCACAATTCCAAGAATTACCGGAGTTTCTTCATTTGAAGAAGCATTGGAAAAACTTTATTTAAAACATTTCGATTTAATAATTATTATGGTTGGCGTTGACAGGAAAGCGCCGATGGATATTGCACGAAAACTCAAATCTCTTTATAAATACATTCCTATTTATCTGTTGCTGAATAACAATCAATACATAGAGTTTTTTCAGGGCGAACAGAAGAAAACAAACCTTATCGACAATGTTTTTGTCTGGAATGGCGATTCGAGGATCTTTTTTGCGATGGTAAAGCAGTTGGAAGATTATGTTAATGTAGAAAACGATACCAAAGTAGGTTACAGCCGGATAATACTGCTTGTTGAAGACTCGGCAAAATATTACTCCCGGTACATCCCTTTGCTTTATCACTGTGTGATGGAGCAGACCAGGCGTATTATTGAAGATGTAAGCACTATGGACGAATTGTATAAAGTGCTTCGCCTGAGGGTACGTCCTAAAATACTTATGGCATCGAATTATGAAGAGGCAATAGAGATATTTAACAAATACAAAGAATTCTTTCTTTGTTTAATAACCGATATAAAATTTCAGAAAGACGGGAAATTCGACGACGATGCAGGTTTTGATCTTGTTAATTTTATAAAATCCGAAATTCCTGACCTTCCGACAATCATACAATCATCAGACAAGGAGAATGAAAAGAAAGCAAAAGAACTGAATTGTGTATTTATCTATAAGGATTCAGACACTTTAGCTCAGGACATTAAGAACTTCATAAGCTTCAACCTGGGATTTGGAGATTTTATCTATAAGGATGAAACAGGGAAGACCATTGGAAGTGCCAAAAATATGAATGAGTTTGAGGAGCAGCTTCAATCCATTCCAACAGAAACGTTATTGTATCATGCAAGGAAGAATCATTTTTCATTATGGCTTACAGCCCGTGGTGAAATTCAGCTTGCCAGAGAAATTGCCCCTAAAAAAATAAGCGATTTCAAGGATGCCGAGTCTTTGAGAAATTACCTTGTCGATGTTGTTAAAAAACTTAAATACGAAAAAAACAAGGGCAAAATCGTTGAATTTGACGAGACCCTGATTCTTGAAGAAAGCAACATAATTCAATTATCTCCCGGAGCACTTGGAGGCAAGGGGCGCGGGCTGGCCTTTATTCACACCCTGATCTATAATTTTGATATCTCACACTATGTTCCCGGTATAAACATCAAAGCGCCCAGAACCTTTTTTATAGGCACCGATGAATTTGAAGATTTTCTGGATAACAATAAACTAAGGAATAAAATTTATTCGGAAACCAGTTACGAAACAATCAAAAGATTATTTACTGAAGGAAAACTTTCGCCTGCCCTCGAAAAGAAACTCCGTATCATACTTGAAAAAATAATAAAGCCGTTAGCCGTCAGGTCTTCAGGCCTCTTCGAGGATTCACTGATGCAGCCCTTTGCGGGAATTTTCGAAACGTATTTACTGCCTAATATTAACACGGATATTGAAGTTCGCCTGAAACAATTGATGGATGCAATTAAACTGGTATATGCATCTATTTATTCTGATACTGCCCGTGGTTATATCAGCGCCATAAATTATAAAATTGAAGAAGAGAAAATGGCAGTAATAATTCAGGAAGTCGTTGGTGAACAGTATGAGAATGCATATTACCCTCATATAAGCGGTGTCAGTCAGTCTTATAATTATTACCCTTACGGCTATATGCAGCCCGAAGATGGATTTGCAGTAGCAGCCGTGGGCCTGGGAACTTATGTTGTTGAAGGCGAAAAGGCCTACAGGTTCTCACCGAAATATCCGAATTTAGAGAACAATACTCCAAAGGATCAATATTTAAATTCACAGGTTGAATTTTATGCCGTTGACCTGAATAAAAAGGAATTCAATTTGCTTGAAGGCTATACCGCGGGACTGGTACGTCTGAGTATAGATGATGCAGAACGACATGGAGTAATTAACCATTGCGCATCAGTTTATTCTGCCGAAAATAAAACCATATACCCGGGGATCGATAAACCCGGGCCAAGGATCATCAACTTTGCCGACATTTTAAAATATAGTTATATACCATTAGCCGAATCGCTGGTGGAGATCCTGGATATTGTCAAAGAGGCACTTGGTACTCCGATTGAAATTGAATTTGCCATCGATCTGACCAAGGATAAAGAATATAAAGCTTCGTTTTACCTGCTGCAGATCAAGCCCATCATTGGTGCAGCACTTGATTATGAGGTAAATATGGATGAGATTGACAAATCACATATTTTACTTTATACGGAAAAAAGTATGGGGAACGGGATGATAAGCGATATTCAGGATGTTATTTATGTGGATAAAGACGTTTTTGATAAATCCAAAACAATAGAAATTGCTGCAGAAATAGACACTTTTAATGACAGGATGATAAAGAGTAACAGGCAGTATGTTTTGTTGGGTCCGGGAAGGTGGGGTACACGCGATAGGTGGATCGGAATTCCTGTTACATGGCCACAGATATGCAATGCAAAAATTATAATTGAAACCAGCCTGGAGGACTTCCCTCTTGACGCTTCTTCAGGTTCGCACTTTTTTCACAATGTCACATCGATGAATGTCGGGTACTTCTCTGTACAGCATAATCAGAAAAACTCTGTCATAAACTGGGACATTCTGAAAAGCCAAAGAATTATTGCACAGGGGAAATACGTTAAACATATTCAGTTTAATAACAGCCTGACAGTAAAAATGGACGGGAAAAAGAGAATTTCCGTCATCACATGGGAGTAAGCGGGCATCATTATTAGCAATATATCCGGCAAGAAATTATATTTGCCTTGTGTTCAGGTTATTTACTAATACTATCATGTAGTCATGGAACAAAAGAATAAATGGGTCTTCATTATAAACCCGGTCGCCGGTAACGGTTATGCACAAAGCCTGACCGGAAAAGTGAAAGAAATGATAGGTAAACATAACCTGGAAGCCGAGATTGTTTATACCGAACGCAGAGGTCATGCCACAGAACTGTCAAAACAATACGCTGACAGAGGATACAAATATATCATCGGGGTGGGAGGAGATGGCACGATTAACGAAATTGCCGTTCCGCTGATATCCAGGAAAGATGTTGTTATCGGACTCATAGGTGCCGGGACAGGGAATGACTTCATACAGGTTACTGGCTTTCCGGACCGTTTTAAGGATGAGGACTGGGAGATGTTCTTCAGGGCAAATGTAATTCCGATGGATGTGGGTCACTGTAACGGAAAGATCTTTCTGAATGGTATGGGGTTGGGATTTGATGCCCAGGTCGCTGCGGAAAATTACGACGAGAATGGTGAGGTAAAAAAGGGCTGGAAGTATAAATATATCTGGCACATCCTTAAAACACTGCTCTTTTTCAGGGAGAAAAAAATGATCGTCATTTCCGGCGGAGTTACTCATGAAACAGATTGCTTCATAAATACGGTTGCCAACGGCAGGAGATTTGCCGGAGGCTTTTTCCTCACCCCCGAAGCAATAGCAAATGACGGATTGCTGGATGTTTGTTCGATAAAGAAAGTATCACTTTCCCAAAGGCTGAAGATACTGCTTATGGTTCCTAAGGGAACTCATATTAATGATAAGAGAGTTCATTATTATCAGACAGATAAACTATCGCTTGAATTTCCATTTGAAGTTCCTTTCCATGTTGACGGAGAGTTGTTTTTTGCGAAGCATTTCGAGATCAGTACAATTCCCGGAGCCCTTTCGATAATTTATAATCCCCAAGGGAAACATTTTTTCAATACCGGACAAAAATAAATCATATTGCCCTAAAAGTCCCCTTCGGCGTTTCCAAACAATCTGAAGTTGTATGTCAGCATGAAGACCGGTTGTGCGAAGATCGTCATCTGGTACCCGTTGACAACCCCGTTTTCATTCCTGAAGAATATTGAATAGGGATTCTTCCTTCCCAGTACGTTATAAACTGTAGCAGTCAGTGATGAATGGTTGAGTTTTTTAGCCTTCAGATTACCGTTTACCGTGGCTGACAGGTCAAGCCTCATGTAGTATGGTATCCGGTAATCATTTCTGTTCGAATAATATACGTGACTGGAATTATAGAAATTGTAAAAAGCGACCGGATAAGTTATCGGCCTGCCGGTGTTATAAACAAAGTTGGAGGTAAGGTTGAAACGTCTTGATGCTTTGGCGTTGATGACAATCTTAAGATCATGCGGTTTGTCATAACTGGCAGGGAAGTATTTTCCCCCGTTCACTTTTTCTTCTTCAAAACGGCCATCAACCCTGGTAAATACCCTTGAGTAGGTATAGCTTATCCAGCCCGTCACGCTGCCCGACTGTTTTTTAACCAGGAATTCGATGCCGTAGGCCTTGCCGTCGCCGTTCAGAATGTCTGTTTCAAGGTGCTCATTCATTAGCAATTCAGCTCCTCCTTTATAGTCAAGGGTGTTTTTGAGTTTTTTATAATATGCTTCCACGGAAGTCTCAATAGCTTTCCTGTCGAAGTTCACATAAAAGCCGGCGGATATCTGATCACCTCTCTGCGGTTTGATATAGTTGTCGCTTAACTTCCAGATATCTATGGGCGACATTGATGTGGTGTTTGAAATCATATGAAGATACTGGAATACCCTCTGGTAACCTATCTTCACTGACGATCTGGGCGTTATGATAAACCTGGATGAGAATCTGTAATCGAGGCCCGGGTATGTTTGAACCAGCTCTCCTCTGCTATAGTTGACAGTATCAATTATGGTTTCAACCGTTCTTGGCATGTCATCATAATACCTGAACACTGCTTTGGGCCCCTGTAGCATAAAAAGTGTGCCCCGGATGCCTGCCGAAACGGATAGCCGGGGTGTGATTTCATATTCATCGCTCAGGTATAAGGAGGGCTCAAGGGCCTGTTCTCTTTTAAGCTGTTTGGGTACAATCTCAGAATAGTCCCCGAACGGCAGCTGCCTTCCCGGAAGGAGAGAATAGGCGGTGCCGTCAATCCCGAACTCCAGTTTATGATTTTTTGCAAGGTTGTACGTGAAATCAGTCCTGACAATTCTCTGATTCAATTCATAATACATGTTATTATAGATGGTTGAATCGGATGTTGTGCTGAGCCGGTAGCTGTAATCACTCATAATGGCAAAAAACTGCGCAGACAGTTTTCGGCCGAATGAATGTTTCCATTTCAGGGTTGCAGCCAAGTTGCCGTAGTTAAAGCCGTTTCCGAGATAATAATCAAATCTGTCATTACTGTAATAACCGGAAAGAGAAACAGAGTTTTTTTCATTCAGATCTGCACTTAGGGAACCTTGCAGGTCGTAAAATCCGGCAGTGCTTTTACTGAGCTGCGGATCATTCAGCATACCAAGTAGCCAGTCGGAATAGGTGGTCCTGGCGCCAATAATGAATGAAACCTTTTGTTTTATCAACGGGCCTTCTGCGAGCAATCTGCCTGTCACAGGGCTTATTCCGCCGCTGACTTTAATGTTTTGTTTATTACCCTCAGCAGGGAGAATTTCCATCACCGATGAAATTCTCCCGCCATATTTTGCAGGCATTCCGCTCTTGAACAGTGTAACATCGGTTATCAGGTCAGAATTAAAGGCGGAAAAAAAGCCAAAAAAATGTGACGAATTGATAATTGGCGCATAATTAAGCAGAACAAGATTCTGATCAGTGCTTCCCCCGCGTACATTATAACCTCCGGAAGCTTCTCCGACAGTTTGTACACCCGGAAGCATCAGGGAGCTTTTCAGCAGATCAGCCTCTCCAAGCCCTAACGGGATCTGTTTTAGCATTTTTATATTGATCTTTTCAATGCCAATCCTCGTGTTTTTCACATTATTCTCACGATTGGCCGAGACAATCACTTCATTAAGCTGGCCGGTATTCTCAGCCAGTGTGACATCAAGCGACCCGTCTGAATAAATAATGATGTTACGGCTGGCCGTCTTCATGCCTATCATCCTGTACTCAATACGATACTGTCCGGGAGGTAATGAAAGCGAATAATAGCCGACACTGTTTGTCATTGCTCCGGATTTGAGTTTATCAGCATATACCACAACACTTGGTATTCCTTCTCCGCTGGCAGCATCCCTGACAACCCCGGAGAAGGTAAACCTTTCTGCCGTACTGGTTGCTGAAGGCCTTCCGATCCTGAATATCCTGTATTCATCGCTGATAGTCTGCTCTTCATCTTTCAGAACAGGTCTGGCAAATTCGGCCGTCGCTGCTTCGGCATAGTTTTTTCTGGCGTATTCAGCATACTCTTTACTAAAACCGGTTTTAATGGAATATCCCTTTGACAGAATGACTTTATTGTCGTCAGTAATTATGAAGGACAGGCCTTCGCGCCTGAGTGAATTGTCAAGCAATCCGCCAACAGAGCTGTTTTCAGCGTTCACGGTAAGATACAGGCTGTCAACCCATTTATCGGAATAGTAAATTTTAACCGGGACCTTCTTTTCAATTGTATCAACCATGTCCTTGAAAAGAATCCTGCTGAACTGAAAAGTCAGATTGTTATCCTGGCCGCAGACTGAATGAATCAAATGCAGAAATATTATTAACAACAGGGCTTTTTTCATCTGTCTGCTCAAAAGTGTTTCACAGGCTGTCGAACAAAATAAGTAAACTGATTATCTGTTTCTTATTTGCCTTGCCTATTTTAATTTTATTCCGGTCAATGATCTCTTTCATTTGGGATGATCTCGTCCCACACAATTTAATGAATTGCTTATTAGATCTCAGCCTGCTGTATTCTTTACCGATCTTTACATAACCTGCCGGGGTGTAAAAGTATTCATCAATGCCATTTCTGTTATGAACAACTGACCTGTGCCTGATAATATACTTGCTCTGGCCGTCATAAGCAACCTCATAAAAACCGGTTGCCAAATCAGGGCCAGGGAATTCTTCTTTTGCCATATTCCTGAAATTCAGTGTATCATCCCTGAAAAAAAAGGAAAAGGATTTGATGATATCCTTATTCAGGGATATCTGATAGAGGTTTTTATTGTAGGCATTCTCAATTTCAGAAAATATAACCTCATCTGTGAAAGTGTCATACTGAAGAATGATATTGTCAAATTTTCTGCCGTTCATTATTATTGATGCCGTGCGGTCTTTCCCATAAAAAAGAAGCGGCTTGTATTTTGAACGGTAATGATAAGGATAGTAGGTACAACCGTTTATTACTTCATGACTCGTTCCAATCATCAGAGAATAATAACTCTTTAGCAATTCTATCTGTGACAGCTCGGTCTGCGTGAGCAGGTCTTCTCTGTCACCTGCAATAACCGGAGTTGCCTCCTGGGAAAACCCCCTCAACGGGAACAAAAGAAGCAGTAGCAGAGATAAGGTTCTTGTCATGAAGTGGCAGCAGAAGCAAAATTTCACCGAAATAACTAATATTATTTCGATTAATGTATGGCTTAACATTTTTTAAGTGTAATTATCCAATGATTATTGGGCCCGTGCTATGAAGGAAGGTATTTAATTCTATTTTTGTCGATTCCATATTGGTTCAACTATTTTCGAAAATTAAACTCTTCACTGCAGGATGACAAGGAGATGGCATAAGATCACGTTTTTTCTGATTGTTGCCGTTACTTTTTTTACCTGCATAGATCCTTATACTCCGAACCTCAAAAACTTCGAATCGCGCCTGGTTGTAGACGCCCTTGTCACTGATGAGAATATATCGAATTATGTGATTCTTACACGAACGATTGAGGCTGTTGATGAGGACCCTGTTAAAGTCACAGGTGCAAGTGTGATCATCACTGACGACATCGGCAACCGTACCATTTTGTCGGAGAAAAACCCGGGAGAATACAGGACCGACAGCCTGACATTCAGGGGCGTAGCTGGTCACACTTATAAGCTGAATATTGAGATATCAGAGGTGGAAAAATACGAATCAGATCCCTCCATGTTGTACCCGGCACCCGAACTCGACAATATATATTTTGGTAAGGATCAGGTTGCATCAGAAGAGACAGGCGGGATCCGTCAGGGTGTTACAATTTATATTGATTCACAGGATGAAAGTACCAGTAATTATTACCGGTGGACTTATGAAGAGTGGTGGAAATTCACAGTACCCGATCCCAAGTTGTATGATTATATAAATGATTCAACCATCACTCCAGTGGCAGAAATAAAGCAGAACTGCTGGGCAAACAGGAAATCGGATGTGATTGATATTCAAAATACAATATTGGCAAATACCGGCGGATTCGTAAAGAAGCCCGTTCTGTTTGCCGCTTCCGACGAATCAGACCGGTTTCTGATACAGTACTGTATCGAGGTCAGGCAGTTGTCGATCTCCAAGCAGGAATATGAATTCTGGAATCTCATGTTACAGCTGAATGAAACGGGTGGTGATATCTTTGACAAACAGCCATTCCAGATTTTCAGCAATATTAAATGTACGACTAATCCGGATAAGCAGGTCATAGGCTATTTTCAGGTATCGGGAGCCAAAAATATCCGGAAATATATCACCGCCAGGGAAATAACTGACCTTGGGCTTCCCCTGTACAGGTATGAATGTGAGAGAGTTGAAAAGGGAGAAGTTGATTATCCGCCCGTATCCCCCGGAGCACAATACACTTTTGACGATATCAACGCAGGGTTTTTGAATGCCGGCTACACATTTATAAAACCCCTCTACACGACGGACGGCAAACTCTTCAGACTTGCTTTCGTGCGCCCCATATGTGCAGAATGCACGGTTAGCGGGAGCATGACCAAACCATATTTCTGGGTAGACATTGAATGATCAGCTTGGCACTATGATACCTGCAAGTCAAAATATTTCATCAGGAAATCTGCTTCGGAGAGCAGTCATTTCTTTTGTTATTATACTGTTCAGCTGTGCTTTATTTTCCCAATCAGGGCTAAAGGACGGAATAAGCGAAAAAAACTACATCGAAGATCTTTATATTCAGACAGACAGGGATATATATATTGCCGGTGAGGAAGTGTATCTCAAGATAAGCGAATTCGGAGGGCTTACTCATCATGCAGGTAGTATAAGCCAGGTTGTATATGTTGATATGCTTGATAACTTCAGCACCCCGGTCATACAGCTGAAGATTGAAACTGACAGCCGGACCGGTGAAGGTGTCTTCAGGATACCTGATACACTGAGTACCGGATGCTATTTTATCCGCTCATTCACAAACTGGATGAAGAATTTTCCGCAATCTTATTTTGCATATAAGAAAATCTCAGTAATTAATCCTTTTGAAAATATCGGCAGATTTAGGATCCCGACTCTCAATAATGAGCCTGACAGTGTGATATTTTATCCTGAGACAGGATATCTTATATCAGGAATCGGGAACAGACTGGGTATTTGCTGCTATAATAAAAATGGCGACCCCGTGATTACCAAAGGAAAGATAATTGACACCGAAGGCAATGTACTAAATCAGTTCAGGACTGACAGTCACGGCACAAGTCTCGTCCAGATAAAGCCATCTTCATCCGCAAACCTTTTCCTTGTGACTTCCGACAGCACCGGTCAGGGCAGGAGATTTGCACTCCCTTCTGTCAGGGAAACCGGACTGACTTTTAATGTCATGGCAGACCAACGGGCTGATAATCTGATAATCAGCCTCAGGAAAAGTACGGGGTTCAATGCCCCGGGAGGTATCCTTAATATGTCTTATTCGCATGAATCATCTGCCCCTGTCGTAAGAGTTATTTCAGCTGAAGGCGATTCTACTATAAAAATCAACCAGGATATTCTTCCTGCCGGCCTGGCAAAGATCACCATAACTGATAAAACCGGCCTGCTGCTTGCCTCCAGATGGTTTTACAATGATAAAAACCCCGGGATAAGCTATAATGTAATGGTGGGTTCAGGCGATTTGTCTGCGCGCGAAAAAGTTAAAATTGACATTAAAGCTGAAGATGAAAGAGGCAAGGGTGTTGAAAGCAACCTTTCAGTTTCGGTGATCAGACCCGGTTTAACGGAGAATTCCAGTTACAGTAATTTATTAAGACGAGTCCAGTCTCCTGAACTTCAGGCATTCAGTACTGACATTGTCCTTCCGGATATGAATGATTATCTGATCTTTTTTCAGGATAAGACCGACCTCTCCGGAAATACCCACGCTGATAGTGTCATTGAATATCTTCCTGAACCTGAAGGTCATATAATAAGCGGAGTGATCAGAGACAGAAGCACTGATAAGCCTCTTTCAAATGAAGATATAACAATCTCATTTATAGGAAAAACGGCACGGTGCAATTTTACCAGGACTTCAGTTAACGGAGAATTCTTAACGGCGGTAAAGGAGTATGGCGTGAAGGAGATAGTCATTCAGCCCTTGTCTCCGGAAACAGACGGATATTATGTTGACCTGAAAGATCCGTTTCTTCCGGAGCCGGCAGGATTTCAGGCAGGGCCGCTGTTTATTGATACAACATATCTGGAAGAAATCAATAAGGCAATTGTCAGCATGCAGGTAAGAAATATTTATGATCCTTTCCTGCAGCCCGGTATCTATGGTTCGAAAAATAATGGCGGGCCGGATTTCTACGGAGAACCGGATAATACCATTCTGCTGTCGGAATTCATTGAACTGACTACTGTCAGGGAAGTCTTAAAGGAAATAGTGCCGGGTGTCTCGGCTGTGAACAGAAATGAAAAGAGCAGCTTAAGACTGATAAATAAGTTTCCCGACGCATCATTCACCACCCCGCCTCTCGTTATCGTTGACGGAATACCGATTTATGATATTAATAAAGTACTCGAAATCAGATCCTCTGAAATTGAAAGGATTGAAGTTTTGAATACCAGATACTTTGTCTATGATATAGTTATCGAGGGTATTATTAATATCGTATCAAACAAAGGCGATCTGAGTATCCTGGATTTTGACAGGTCGGTATTCAGGCAGGAATTTAACGGCCTGCATGACGGCCATAAATTCACCTTTCCCAATTATTCAATTGATGCATTGAAGGAGAGCCGGCTCCCGGATTTTCGCAACACTCTCTACTGGAATCCTGATGCCCGGACAGACGGGAGCGGAAATACTGCCGTTGAGTTTTATACATCGGATGAGGCAGGTGAATATACTGTTATTGTTGAGGGTTTCACATCCGACGGTAAATGCGGAAGGAGTGTGACATCATTTACGGTTAAGAATTAACTGAGAAAGAAGCCCGGGAATCAGAGAGTAAGTATCCGGATGGCCCGGAAAGGATTTGTCATAAATTCATAATTAATCCTAACAGGGTAACACCGGCACCTCCTGCAATAAGACTGTCAAATCTGTCGAGGAAGCCTCCGTGTCCGGGAATGAGGTTGCTGAAATCCTTTACGCTGTATTTTCTTTTGAAGAGAGATTTCGCAGTATCGCCAAGAAAAGCAAAGACAACAACCACAGCTGCAAGTATTATTGCCTTCAGTGAGGATGCAGTGAAAAGGTTTTGGAACACAAAAGCACTCAGAACAGCCACAAGCGCCCCTCCGATAAGGCCTTCGACTGTCTTGCCCGGACTTATCTTAGGAAACAGCTTCGTCCTGCCCAGGAGCTGACCCGATACCTGGCTGAAACCGTCAAAGACCGCAATTATCAGGAAAGCAAAAAGGAGTACTCCCTTTTCCATATGGCTGAAGGAATAAAATCCGACAGATAGCAATGCCAGAATTATTATTGCGGCTATAAAGAAGGTTGTATGACTGAACCCTGATCCCCGGTATAGTTTAAAAAGCTCACAAAATCCTACAATTATAATCAGTGCCGCAACATATCTGAAGATGACAGGATTAACGGCAATGCTGAAAAAGACCAGGTTGGTAATTATAAAGTAATTAACATGTTTTATCCAGGCTTTATGTTTAATCTGCGGTTCTTTTCTTCTGTTGATGAAATAGATGCCAACTGTTCCGAACAGATAGTAGACGAGAATGACAATGTATATGATCCAAACCGTTTTCATAAGAATTTTGTTCTTAATGAGATTGATCTGTCAAAAAACGAAATGAAACCTGACTCTGAGGTTACAAATATGAGTAAAAATTCGATTTCGGTAAATTTAGTTGTGGAAAAGTAGTAATTTTATGTATTGAACCGCCCTAAAGGGTATTATGAATATGTCGGAACAACAAGGATTCTGATGAAGAAGCTATTATTTCTGCTGTTACTGGTCCTGACTGTTTCCTGCGGCTCTTCAAAAAAAGCCTCTTCCGGGATTGCAGAGGATGAATTGATAATTACCAGGAAATATGTTGGTGTTTTCCTGGATTACCGCCATACAGGCCCGGAAAACTATGACGGACCAAATATTATCTGGGTAAAGACCTCGATGGAAGATGTGTATGGGAAGATTTCCGCATACGGTAAAAAATGTGATTTTTCAGAAGGGGACAGGCTCTATTTAAGAAGAACGTTTTACAGTCCGGGGATAGTCTCCGGATACTGGGTGTATACCCTTGAAAATGACTCCTCGGTCTCTTATAGGGCGACGGACCTGCAGCACGACCGTGAGGTTTTCATCAAAACCTGGTTTGAATAACAATGCAATCGGAGAAAAGGCAACCTGACAGGAATGTCAGTCTTTATTTTATTGCGCTTATTCCGCATGATAAGCTGAGAGATCAGATCAGGAGCATAAAGGAAAGGATGCTAACTGTCTATGGCGCAGGTCACGCCCTTAAATCACCGGCTCATATAACCCTCCAGAGGCCTTTCAATCGTAGCGAAAGCGATGAAACACCTATGTCACGGGCCCTCCTGAGGTTCGCTTCAGAAAAGAAGCCCTTTAGGGTTAATCTTGACGGTTTTGGCGCCTTCCCGCCAAGAGTGATTTATATAAAAATAACTGACCCTGGACCTTTAAAAGAACTGCACTCGAGTCTGAAAGATGTACTACTGGCAGAATTAGGTTTTACTCCCGGTGAAATCACGAATGATATGCAGCCACATATGACCATTGCAGCAAGAGATCTGACAAAACAGTCATTCATTGAGGCCTGGCCTGAACTTCAGGAAGAAGAGTTCAAGGCATCATTCGAGGTTAACAGTATTTTCCTTTTAAAACATAACGGCCGGCACTGGGACATACTGGAGGAATTTCCGTTCAGAAGGCTGGAATAACCTTGTATGTCATTCCTTTTTAGCAGGCTTTTTTCTGGTATGCTTTTTTATTTCAAACGGTATTATCAGTAAAATCAGGGCTGTAAGAAATATCGCCCAGTAATTCACCTCTTTTGTTTCTGCCCACATGGTATAGTCATCAGTAAGGAAGAGCTCACCTTTCACCGGCCATGACACCTCTCCTCCGGGCATCAGGTACCCGTTTGACGATTTGATTTTTTCAGGCATTACAATCTGCATTGTATAGTCTTTGAATGAAAATGATTTGTCCAATTTAGCACGGGAAATACTGATGGCGCTGTCAAGTTCAGGCTGATACTTTTCGAAGATGCTGTCACCTATTATTTTGGCATATGACTTACTGAATTCGGAATTGAGAAAAATCAGAGTGTCGAATTCTCTTTCATGTGCTCTGAGATTTTTCTTGATAAGAGTATCTTTTCCCGAGGCTATGCACAGGTCTCCGGTCTCTTCAATCCATTCCGAGATCAGTGATCTTACCATCCATTTTGCAGTATGTTCATCAATAGTATCGCTAAGAGTCCTGTATTTCAGGCTGTCTGGTCCGGCAAGCATTTCATCGCGTCTGAATGCCGGCAGATTAATGAATTCAATCTCTTCAGTGGTAAGAAAATTTACGGCCGGATACCCATGCAGAAGACTTTTACTACATTTTTCCGAGAAGTAAAAGACGGTTGTAAACCAGTTGAATTTATGCTCAAAGAATGCAGACCGTGGGACATTGCTGTTTTTTCCCGTATCGGCCAGGTATGCCTTATTTATCTCATCGACTGATTTAAAAAGCTTCTCAGCAAGCAGGAACCAGGTTGTGTCTCCCCGGTCTGAAATGCTCAAAGAATCACGCAGCTTCCAGGTGCTGTCAACCGGAATGCCATAGTCCTTCAGGGCAAGGTCATTCTTATTGTATTTCAGTTCCGCCTTCCTCAGAACCGAGCCATCATGCCTGACGCAGTCCGTGACAGTTGTTTCAGGGTCATTGCAGGAAATGGCGCTCAGAAGAAGAGCAATCAGCAGGACGATTTTCTTTTTCATACCGGATGTACGTGCCTCCTTCAGCACGGCTTGGGAACAGCAAGTTACATCCTTTTTTTTATTTATCCGTGCTTTTCTTTTCAGGAACAAATACCAATTCGAGAAGATCGGCTTTTGCCAGATATTTTTTAACCTCTTTCTTCATATCCTTGGCCGAAAGGCTGTTAAGGATATCTGCAAAATTCTTTTTATTATTATTGTCGATGCCTGTCAGATAAAAACTTCTTATGGTATTTGACCAATAGTTATTATGCAGCAAGTTTTCCTCGCGGTTTTTCAGCAGGTTGCTGACGACCTTTTCCAGGTCAGTCTTTGAAGGGCCGTTTTCTGCAATATTCTGCAATTCCTTGTAAATTATTCCCTTTAACTCGGTAGCTCTCTCCGGGTCACATTCAAAGGCAATAAAAAGGTCTGCCTTTTCCACCGGCCGCTTCTGTGACGAGGTGTTCACACTTACCCCATAGGTGCCGCCTTTATCTTCGCGCACCTTTTCGGTATAGACCAGGTCGAGGATACCTTTCAATACATCCATTCCAATATAGCTGGCCGGCTTATACTTAACTCCGGCCGTGTAGCTCATTATCACAGTCGCCTTGGGAACAGCCAGTGGGACCGCTATTTCTTTTTTTACAATGCCATGCGGCTGTCTTATTCCAAGATCTTTCCAGGTCTTACCGGCATGTTTTGACGGGAGAGATCCGATATATTTCATTGCCATATCCTTTGCAACAGTCTCATCGATATTGCCTGTAATGAAGAATGTAAATGCCGATGCGTCATCAAAGGCTGTGGCGTATATGTAATTTACATCCTCATAATTAATGGCCTTCATAGATTCCGGTGTCATGATGAAGGTGCGGGGATTGTAACCGGTCATGTTCAGGCTGAGGCTGTCTGACATGATCTTGTTGGGGTCTTTCTGCATGGCAGTTACCACGGCTTTATAGCGGCCGACAATCGCATCAAAAGCTTCTTTATTGTAGTTTGGTTTCGCAAAACGCAGGTACAGTAACTGCATCATTGTCTCGAAGTCCTTTGGGGTGGCAGAGCCTGAAACAGTCTGCATGGTTTCCTGTAATCCAAGTGACACAGAAGCCTTTTTGCCGGCGAGCATTTTTGTCAGGGTCACATTGTCAAACTCACCGGCACCGTACATTGAAATTATCTGCGGGAATAAAGCGAGTGACGGCACCAGCGAATCAGGATATAATGATGACCCGCCGAATGCATATCCGGTAATTGTCACGTTATCCTTTTCAAAGTCAGCATGCTTAAAGACGACCCTGGCGCCATTTGCAAGTGTCCATTCCGTGGCGCTGAACTGTGGCAGCGGCATGGTCCTTACTATTCCTGATCCGCTGAGGGTCCCGCTTATCAGATCAGGACCGCCGGTGATGTCTTCATAAGGGCTTATTTCTGCGTTTTTGACTTTTTTTACAATATCAAAAGCTTCCCTTTCGGTAAGATGCTGTCTGTCGTCCGGTCCTTCTACAACGAGGAAGCTGTTATCATCAACAGCAAGGCCTTTCAGCCTGGCGGAGACCTCTTCTTTGGTAATTGCGGGCAGGATCCGTTTATAGTTGTCATATTGTACGTCAAGCGACGGAATGGGCTCTCCGGTAAGAAAGTTATCCCTGATCTGGTCAGCCCAGTCATCATTACTTATCTTATCTTTCTGTTTGTAAAGGTTCTCGAAGTTAGAAAGCATTGTTGCCTTGGCCCTTTTAAGCTCACCCTCAGTAAAGCCGTATCTTCGTGCTCTCTCGTATTCTGTATATGCAGCTTCCAGGGCTTTGCTCTCCTCGTTGTCACGCACCGTTGCCGACAGAGTAAGGGCATTGTAATCTCTTGCCAGGAATGAATTATAATTCAATGACCCGGATACAAATGGTGGTGTACCTTTCTGCACAATCTCGCTGAACCGGTTTCGCATCATGGCGTTCATCAGGCCTGTAACAAATCCGTCACGTATATATGCTTCGTCCCTGGGTCTTTTGTCAGGTTCACGGTCGATTGTAATAAGGCTTATTGCGGTCTCAGAAGCTTCAGGATCAGTCACCAGCAGGTATCTGGTTCCCGGCCTGGGAATAAGGAGGTTTTCTGGTCTCGGAGCTGCATTCTCAACTCCCGGTATTGCAGAAAAGATATCTTTTATTTTATTTTCAACTGCGTCAACATCAATATCTCCTACAATGGCAATAGCCTGCAAATCAGTGCGGTACCACTCCCGATAAAAATCACGCAATGTATCAGGATTGAAGGTCTTAAGAATCAGGGTGTCACCTATAATGTCTCTGACTGCATATTGTGAACCTTCAAACAGGACCGGTAACATCTGGTTCATCATTCTCCAGGATGCGTCGCGTCTTGATCGCCACTCCTCTATAATAACACCCCTCTCCTTGTTGATCTCTTCATCCGACAGTGTAATGAAATCCGACCAGTCTGCAAGTATCATCAGACATGTATCGATAAGCCCGGGTTTGTCAACAGGCACATCGCTGATGTTATAGACCGTTTCGTCCCAGCTTGTATAAGCGTTAATATCGGTACCAAACTCTACTCCGTGACGTTCGAGGGTATTCAGAATACTTTTTCCGGGAAAGTGTTCGGTTCCATTTAATGCCATGTGTTCAAGGAAGTGTGCAAGGCCGTTCTGACTGTTTTTCTCAAGTATTGACCCCACATTCTGAATAATGTAGTAGCTGGCTCTGCCGGCCGGCTCGGTGTTGTGCCTGATATAATATGTAAGTCCGTTCGCGAGCTTACCTATACGGTATTCAGGATCGACGGGTACATTGTTGCCGGTTGTAGCCTGGGCAGATGATGCCATGCTGGCAGCAATAAACACTGATAAAAGGAGAAACCTTTTCATGATTTTAGCTGATTTTAAAATTTTAAGACATTGACTTGACTATGTTCACCAAATTTATAAAAAAAACCATCACTGGGGATGGTTCAGGCACACTGATTTTATGAGATATCAGAAGAGTCCGTGCAGTTCGGCATTGATCTTGTCTATAACCTCACTAAGGTGTTCCTTGTTCTCAGGGAAATCATAGTAGTCAGCTTCGAGTATAAGCAGTTTCCCCAGCTTGTAAGATTTCAATCCATGCCTCATAGCGTTCATTAAGACGCTTAAGGTAATCGATCCTGATAGAGCTTTCATACTCCCTGCCGCGTTTCTGTATCTGGTTGACAAGGGTAGGCACTGAAGCCCTTAGATAGAGCAGTAGATCCGGCGGTTCAACAAGTGAGCTCATCAGTTTGAAAAGGGTGAAATAATTCTCAAAGTCACGGGTCGACATCAACCCCATAGCATGAAGGTTAGGAGCGAAAATATAAGCATCTTCGTAGATAGTGCGGTCCTGAACAATGGTGTTCTTTGCCTTCTTTATTTCAAGGACCTGGCTGAAGCGTGAATTCAGGAAGTAAATCTGGAGGTTGAATGACCATCTCTGCATATCTTCATAAAAATCATTCAGATATGGATTATCGTCAACATCCTCATAATGAGCCTGCCAGCCATAATGTTTCGAGAGCAGACCTGCCAGTGTTGTCTTGCCTGATCCGATATTGCCTGCTATTGCTATGTGCATAAAAAACTGCTTTAAATCTGAGTTTAAATATAAAAAAAAGGGAAGGAGAAGAACTGCATGTTGATAAAAAGATTTTATATACCGGCAGTTTTCAGAACACTCTCGACATATTCCCGGTTATTTGAAAGCCGGGGTATTTTATTCTGTCCGCCAAGCTTATCTCTCTCCTTGAACCATTTATAGAAAGTACCGGCCGGAACCGTTCTTACAACCGGTTTTGACAGAGTAAGATCCTTGTATCTTTTGGCCTCATAATCAGAGTTCACTGATTTAAGGGTAGTGTCAAGCACGTCAATGAAGTGGTCAAGGTTGTCAGGGTCTTTGTCAAATTCTATAACCCATTCATGTGCTCCCCTTGTTTCATTCCCCATATAAACCGGTCCGGCTGTGTAATCGCTTATATGGGCGCCGGTACGCAGGCATGCATTCTCAAGCGCTCTTTCCGCATTGTCGATTATGACCTCTTCGCCGAAGGCATTTATAAAGTGCTTTGTTCGCCCTGTTATCTTTATCTTGTGAGGAAAGAGGCTGGTAAATTCTACTGTGTCGCCAATTGTATATCTCCACAAACCCCCGTCTGTCGATATTACAACAGCATAGTTAACACCTTTTTCCACTTCTCCTATGGTGAGTGTATGCGGATTATCGGTATTGATCTCTTCCACGGGAATAAACTCATAGAATACTCCATAGTCAAGCATCAGGAGCATGGAGCTGTCAGACAGGTCATCCTGGATGGCAAAAAATCCTTCCGAAGCATTATATGTCTCCATGAAATGCATATCAGGGCCGGGAAGCAGTCGCCGGTACTGTTCCCTGTAGGGCAAAAAGCTGACGCCGCCGTGAAAAAATACCTCAAGGTTTGGCCATACCTCGTGTAGATTATTCTTGCCGGTTGTTTTGAGAATGTATCTTATAAGTACAAGATACCATGACGGCACTCCTGAAATGCTTGTGACATTAAGCCTGACCGTTTTCTCAGTTATCATCTTCATCTTCTCCTCAAAATCCTCGATCAGGGCAATTTTTGCCGGAGGAGTGCGTATCAGGTCAGTATAGACCGGAGCATTCTCAATGAGGATGGCCGAAAGGTCACCATATAATGAACTGTTGCTGAAATTGTTGATCTGATGGCTTCCTCCCAGGGTAAGCCCCTTTCCCAGAAATATTCTGGTAGCAGGATTTAGAGAGGTGTATAATGCCAGGCAGTCTTTGGCTCCGCGGTAATGTGTTCCTTCGAGAGATTCACGGGTAATGGGGATGAATTTACTCTTTGCGCTTGTAGTGCCTGACGATTTGGCGAACCACTTCACCTCTCCCGGCCAGAGAAGGTTTTTCTCTCCGGCCCTTAGCCTTTCGACATAAGGAATGAATTCCTCATAACTCTGCAGCGGTACGTTATTGCGGAACTGCTCATAGGTTGAAGCTGAAGAATATCCGTGTTCCCTTCCCCATACAGTATCTTTGCTTTGTGTCAGGAGATGGGTTAAAACATCTTGCTGGATCTCAGCCGGATATTTCCTGAAAAGATCAATCTGATGAATTCTCCTCGTGTTTATCCACTTTATTACTGATGGAATGAAGGGCATCGATCGTTATTTGTTTCAAAGATAGCTAAAGAGGCCGTTAGTTTACCTGAAGATCTCTTTCATTATCTGGAGCGAACGAATCTGCCTGATGCCAGGGAGATGAAGGTTATAATACTTGAGTATTTTGTCAAGAAGTTCCGAACGTTCTTCACCTGACAGCCGCAGCTCCCCCAGCTTATCTGCCGGCATTTGCAGGAGGCGGTTGAGGATCTTTGACGTGCGGGGCTCAATATAGTCAGGATGTGATGGCGGGCTTTGTATAAACTGCCCGCTGAGCATATCAAAACAATAATCCTTAAGAGCTGTAGGTGACGGACCGATTCCGGTATAATCTGTAAAGGCAACAAGGAACCAGAGATGAAAATTACTTATGCCTCCGGTCATTTCATCGAGAGACATCACTGAAGATTCAATGAACCCGTACAACATACGGTTAACATCTTCTTCTTTAATTACGCTGTAAAGCAACTCGCTGATGAACAGCGTAATAGTGCTGCGGTTAATATCTCCCGGGATATTTTTCGGGATAAATGACAGGCTCAGCTCTTTAAGGTTATTGAGTTCCCTGTTCTCATAATGGTAGAGCTCAAGCCTGAACATATTCAATGGCTGGAAGTAAGAAAATTTAGTACTTCGCTTTTTTGAAGAAATGCCTTTGACCATCACTGACAGCCTTCCATATTCACGTGTATAAAAGTGTGCTATCAGCGAATTGTCAGAATAACGCACATGATGGAGCAGTATGGCTTCTGTCTTTACAAGCATTGTTTCAGGGTGCTGGTCCAAAAGTATTAAAGTTTCCGCAGAGAGCCCTGCCGGTCGCTGACTGAGTTAAAAAATTGTATATTTACTTTTCAACTCTCAGAAATGGATTCAAGGTCTAAAGATCAGCTTCTCAAGCGTATTGCACGGCTTACCCATCAGAATAAAGAGCTCGAGGAGCAGATGAAGAAACTTGTGCGCGATAAGGAAAGGCTTATTGATACTAATGAGAAGTATAAACTCCTTCTGGAAAGAAATAAGCTGGAAACCACGAAAGTGGAGGAGGAAAGATCCCTCAGGTTCAACATGGTCACTGTACTTTTTGCCGATATCCGGGGTTTCTCAAATCTCGCTGAAAGGAAGGATTCTGCTCAGCTGATGGATGAGCTTGATGAAATTTTTTATGAATTCGATGAAATAATAAAAAAATATCACGTAGAAAAAATAAGGACAATAGGTGACACCCTAATGTGTGCCGGCGGAATACCATCGAAAAATATCACCAATCCTGTTGAGGTTGTCATGGCAGCTCTTGAACTGAGAAATTTTCTTGAGGATTATGAGACAGGGAAGAGAGGCAGCGAAAGAATCTGGAAGCTTAAGATCGGTATCCATACAGGACCTGTCTCTGCAACAATATCCGGCAAGAATAAAATTTCATACGATATCAAGGGAAGGGCAGTCAATACCGCAAGCAGAATAGAAGCAGTATCAGAGGAGAATTCGGTCCTTATTTCCGTTATGACTTATGAGCTGGTAAAAGAATTTTTCATTTGCGAGTATTTCGGGAAGCTGCCGGTGAAATATACCGGTAATATTCAGATGTTCCAGGTCAAAGGTCTGATACCGGAATTATCTGTTGACGGCCTGGGAAAGGTGCCCAATGCGGCATTTAAGATAAAATTCGGGCTGATACAGTTCACTGACATACAGGAGGTCATTCTTGATAAGCTGGAAAGGGAACTCCCTGAGCAGCTTTATTATCACAACGTAAAACACACCGTCGATGTAGTGACTGAGGTTGAGCTGATAGGATGGGCCGAAGGGTGTTCTGATGAGGAGATACTGATCCTGAAGACTGCAGGACTATTCCATGATGTGGGCCATACGGTATCTTATGACGATCATGAACATCATGGGGCGCTCCTGGCGCGCGAGATGCTTCCTGCATACGGATATACCAATGAACAGATTGACCGGATATGCCAGATCATTTTGTCAACAAAGCTGCCTCCAAGGCCGACAAACCTGCTGGAAGAAATAATCTGTGACTCGGATCTGGATTATCTTGGAAGGAGCGATTTTATCCCGGTATCGAATACACTTTTTGAGGAGATGAAAGCCCAGAACAAGATCGCCAGGCTGAACGACTGGAATAAGCTTCAGGTCAGGTTCATATCAGGCCATCAGTATTTCACACCCACCGCCCGCAGCCTCAGGGAAGTTAACAAGCAACTTCAGATTGAACGTATTCAGAGCCTTATTACTGACGAGTGATCACCTTATCACAAGCAGCTTGGTAACTGCTGCAAGGCTGCCATCCTCGTTACTGCAAAAAACCAGATAAACACCTGTTGCCGCTCTTTCCGAACGGTAATTTCGCAGGTCCCATGTAACCTGGCCTCCCAGCGATGAGGTCTCATAAACAAGGTTGCCGCTTATATCAGTGATTTTAACCGTTGAGCCTTCTACAAGGCCGGTCACTGTCACAAGGCCTTCATAGTCTTCTCTCACAGGATTTGGAAACACGTACATTCCGGAGTAATTATCCTTACCTGTAGTGGCATCGCCGCGAAAAGAGACGATGCCTTCAGAGGTGCCGAACCAAACATCACCTGTAAGTCCGTTTACACTTATTTTCACCATATTGTCAGACAGCAGCGGACTGTTGGTGCTGTTGAAATGAAGCAGTTCCTGTTTACTGTCTGCTGACATAAGATATGCTCCCGAACTCATTGTTCCGAACCATTTCCGGTTTGCCCCGTCGGCAGCGATAGTAGTTACCGTCTCAGTTCCAAGTAAGTAATCAGCAAGGCCAGACCCGTCGTTTCTCGGGATCTTTATCCTGGAGGCTTTCAGGTCAGTTGAAAAAACCTTGCCGGGATTATAGTACACCGCCGGCCCCATGTCTGTTCCTATCCAGATATTACCGTCCAGATCTGCCGTAATGGAGAAAACGTTGTTCATAACGTGGCCTTCGGAATCTTCAACCTGCAGTCTGAGGTACCTGTCATCCGAGACGTTTTCCGGAGTGCCGGCAGGGTCGTAGACTACCAGACCGTAGCCGCGTGGCAGAAGTGCCCATATATAACCATTTCGGTCAATGAGCATATCACCAACAACAGGCACATTCAGGCTGATTGTCGCAGATATCCACGAGCCGTCCTTTTTCAGCGCCCTGAGATTGCCGGGTACTCCTGACTGTGTCATCCACAGGTTACCGTACCTGTCAAATGCAAGGCCGCAGATCCGGGTATAATTTTCACCGGGATTTATACTTGCCAGAGGTGAGTTGTACTGGTTGAAGTTGTTCAGGATGTCCCCTGCCTTAAATTCATAGATTCTCGTTTCCCCAGGATGAAACAAAGTAATGGTCACTCTCGGCAGGATCTGCTACTACTCTCATTGCATCCCTGTCAGATGACCCGTAAAGGATCTTGCTGTTCCATAAATTACCGGTGTTTGTAAAAACCTGAAACGGACGGTAAACGTTACCCCATGCGTTGTCAACGGTTCCCCCTGTGACATAACAACTTGTGCCCGCAAAAGCAATGTCTGCCACGTTATTAGTATATGGCCCCGGAATGGAATAACTGTTGAATATGCTGTAGTCGCTGGTGGAAACTAATCCTGCGGAAGCATCAGCTATCCAGAGATTACCCTGGTAAAAAAAAGTTTTTATAGGATTTGCAGAAGCCCAGCCATAACCTGTTATCTCGCGGGTAAGGGTACCTTCAACGGAGAACATCAGGATTGACGAAGGCAAAGTTGCAGAGATACTGTTGCCGGAAGCATCAAGTGACCTTATGGTACCGCCGGGAGATGTATGTATCAAAGTGGCGGCATTCCCGGGAATAATCCGGAACAGTGAATCGGATGCCGGCAGCACACCAGGTTTGCTGATAAACATGACAGAGCCTGCAGCAGTAATTCTGTCATACTTAGAGTCAGGTGATGGGAGCTCTTCAAGCTTATCCCAGTTGCCGAAATATGAGAGGCCTGTCCGGTTCAGAGGCGCATAAAAGACACCCCTGGCAGTGGCTGCATATATCTGGTCGTCAATGATAGCCGACTCATAGACTTCGTTGTTATCACCGTCAGGGCCCGGTCTCCACGTGTCAGCCACGTACCTGCCACTGACGTTGAGGACCACTATTCCGAAGCTTCCTGATAGAAATGCCCGGTCTCCGGAGACTGCAATGCCATAGATCTCCTTGAGCCCTGGGATATATTTGTTTTTTATATCCGGGATATTTGTAATTACCCCTTTTTTAATAAGATCGATCCCTGTATTGCTGTACACTATTATCAGCGTCTGCTCATTATCGCACCAGGCGATTTGGCCAATGAGGGTCTCATTCAGGCCATTTATTTTTGAAAGTGATGAAATTTCTTTTGTCGGGAAGTCTAACATCAGGATTGAAGCGCCGGCTGAAGAATAGATCTTACCTGCTCCTCCAGCCAGATAATATGAACTGCTGTATGAGAGATGGTCCTGCCACGATCCTACCGTTCCCTGACTGCATAACAGGAAACTCATGTGTAAAAGCAGCAATCCGGATAATATTCGCTTCATAATTATCAAACCCTGTCAGTGCCTGTTTTATTGTGAGACAGGTTGTTGCGCAAGGAATGCAAGCAGTTTTTTCATGGCCTGTGCCCGGTGAGAGATCTTGTTTTTTTCAGACAAGGGTATCTCAGCAAAGGTTTTGTCATATCCTTTTGCCATGAAAACCGGATCATATCCAAAACCTCCGGTTCCTTTCCTGCTCTGAATAATTTCGCCTTCAACCTTACCCTCGAACAGGTATTCCCTGTTGTCAAATATCAGAGCAATCACTGTTCTGAACCTCGCTTTGCGGTTTGTTAATCCTTCAAGCTCCTTAAGCAGTTTAATGATGTTGTCATCAGGGTTCTTATCCGCTCCGGCGTATCTGGCAGAGTGGACTCCGGGAGCTCCGTCCAATGCATTGACCTCCAATCCGGTATCATCCGCAAACACGTTCATACCGGTTCTTTCATGCACATACCTGGCTTTGTAAAGAGCATTGTCAGCAAGATTATCTGCATCCTCAGGTATATCGTCCGTTATACTGACATCTGCCAGGCCAAGGACTTTGAATCTGTTATCAAGGAGATCACTTATCTCTCTGATTTTATGTTTATTGTTTGTGGCAAAGATGAGTTCCATACTGCTACCGGGTCAATGGCAAAATTAGTCAATGGATTTTCAGTGCACTGCAAAAGTCTGATAAAACAGTGAAATAAAAGATTATTTTTGTGTAGATCACCGTATTTCATTCCCTTATGGCAATCAGGCTTTTCCATGGTTTTCTTGTTTTGAACATTATCCTTATGTTAGCTGGCAGGACATTTCCGGCAAGTGCGGGCACTGACCAGGGTGGTTCAGCTCTGGTAAAAGGCGGTATCTCGGGGGTTTCTCTTTATAAGTCAGACGAAAAAATTGACACTCTTAAGGGTATACCTGTCATCAGGTATCATGACGGGATAGTTTTCGAAATGCTTAAGAGTGAATGGATAGAATACGCATACTATCTTGACGGGCCTGATGACAAGTGGTCGGACTGGACCCGGAGAAGTTACAAGGAATACACAAATCTAAGCCGCGGAAGCTACAGGTTCATGTACCGCTACCGTATCAGCGGCGGAGGAGTATCAGGAGAAGGTTCTTTTCCTTTCAGGGTCATGGCGCCATGGTACTTTTCACCGGTAGCATGGGTGATCTATCCGCTGCTTTTACTGTTAATTATTATGATGCTGAGATTTCGGACTCACCGTCTGTTCAGGGAGAGGCAGAACAGGCTTGAGGAGCTCATCGCTGAGCGAACTGAAGAGTTGCAGCATGAAAAGGAGAAATCATTCGACCTTCTCGCAAACATGCTTCCTAAAGGAACAGCGGAAGAAATTATGTCAAAAGGGAAAGCCGCGAAGACAAAATACAATTTTGTTACAGTACTGTTTTCTGATATTCAGGGCTTTACCAGAATAGCTGAGGAAATGAATCCTGAAGTCCTTATCGATGAACTTGACCGGTTCTTCTTTCACTTTGATTCTGTCGCCGAGAAATACCGCATTGAGAAAATCAAGACGATAGGTGATGCCTATATGTGCGCAGGAGGTATCCCTGAAAGGAACAGGACAAATCCGGTTGAGGTGGTCCTTGCAGCCCTTGAAATGCAGAAATATATGCGCTCGATGAGGGATGACCCGGCTAATACGGCTGCACGCTTCTGGGACATAAGGATAGGAATTCATACAGGAACTGTAATTGCGGGAGTGGTAGGTCACAAAAAGATCACGTATGATATCTGGGGTGATACAGTCAACACTGCAAGCCGTATGGAATCTTCAGGCGAGGCAGGTAAGATAAATATCTCAGGAACAACACATGAATTCGTAAAGGATTATTTTACATGCGATTACCGCGGAAGAATGCCGGTCAAGTATAAGGGCGACCTGGATATGTATTTTGTTACCGGTATAAAACCTGGACTAAGTGAGCCTGATGGTTCACCAAACAGGAAGTTTCTGACCAGGATCGAGATGATACGCATTCTCGATGTTGAAGAACATGTCTTCACAAAATATTTCGAGAATGCATCGCCTGACCTCTTCTTCCACAGCACAGAATATATACGCAGTGTTTGTTTGCAGGCAGATCTGCTTGCAAGGGCTGAGAAACTGGAAGACCAGGAATACATTCATCTCAGGCTGGCATCAGTATTTATTTTTTTCGGATATGTCTTCGATTATAACAATCATGTTGCAGCTGCCAGAAAAAGGGCGGAAGAAATACTATCGGTCTATGGATTTGAAAGGTCAGCATATGATGCAATAACAGATCTTATGGATTCGGCATTTTTTCCGGAACAGGCGACTGCTGCAGGGAAGGTTTTGCATGATGCAGTCTATGATTTTACCGGAAGAGTCGATTTCATTTCTGAAGTTGACAGACTTTTCAGGGAGGAAATGGCATATGGTAAAGTGGATGATCCGAAGGTATGGTTCAAAAACCTTGAAAAGACAGTAAAAGAAAATCGATTCCTGACTGAGACGGCCAGGAAACTGCAGTCTGTTCAGCCCAATGACCAGTATTCAGCTCTTGAGGCTTTTGCCGGCGAAAAGCTGAACAATCTTTAAACTCATTTGGAACTTTACTTTTAAAGTGTACATTTGAAAAATCCAAATAAATGCTGTCATGATTAATTTAGACTGGAACAATTTGCCTTTTGGCTATATCAGAACAGACTACAATGTAAGATGTTATTTCAAAAACGGTCAGTGGAGCAGACCGGAAAAATCAGATTCTGAATACATTCCTATTCACATTGCTGCCACCGGACTTCACTACGGGCAGGAGTCATTTGAAGGGCTTAAAGCTTACAGGGGTCGTGACGGAAAAGTAAGAATTTTCCGCTGGGAGGAAAATGCCAGAAGATTAATTTCCTCTGCAAATGGAATTAAAATGGCACCGGTACCCATTGAATTGTTCAGGGAAGCTGTGTTTACTGCAGTGAAGCTAAATGAAAAATTTGTTCCGCCGCATGGTTCGGGAGCCTCATTGTACATCAGACCGCTTCTTTACGGAAGCGGCCCTGAGGTAGGAGTTAAACCTGCAGCTGAATATACTTTCATTGTCTTTGTAACACCGGTGGGCCCTTATTTCAAGGGCGGAGTCAAGCCTGTTAAAATGCTGTTATGCCGAGATGTAGATCGTGCTGCACCTCTTGGAACCGGCAATATCAAGGTCGGCGGCAATTATGCTGCCAGCCTTCGGGCTATAGTAAGGGCACGGGACGAGGGTTACGGAAATGTCCTGTTCCTGGACGCCAAAGAGAAAAAGTATGTTGATGAATGCGGGCCGGCTAACTTCTTTGGCATAAAGAACAATACATACATAACACCCCTTTCCGGGTCAATCCTTCCATCCATTACAAACAAAAGTATTATCGCCATTGCCGAGAAGATGGGTATCAAAGTCGAGAGAAGAAAGGTACCCGTTGAGGAACTGAATGAGTTTGAGGAGACAGGCGCTTGCGGTACTGCGGCCGTTATCAGCCCTATAGCAAAGATTGTCGATACGGACACCGGCAAGATATATGAATATTGCAAAGACGGTGAGCCCGGGCCTGTTTCAATGAAGCTTTACAACAAGCTTGTCGGGATACAGTATGGAGATGAGCCGGACGAATTCGGATGGATGACGGTTGTGGAATAGCAACACCCGGTTTATTCCAATTGCTTAATTAACATCGAGTTATGAAAAAGTTAGCGGCCATCTGAGGGAAATGGCCGTTTCTGTACTATTTTTGAGGCAAAGATCCATCGGTGGCAAGGACAGTCGGAGGTATTTCCAGGTACAGGTTAGGCAGCTCATATGCAACGCTGATCGTCAGTGTTTCCCTGGTGCTTTTCCTTCTGGGAATTCTGGGGATGGTACTTATCAATGCAAGGCAGCTGTCAGACTATTTCCGTGAGAGTCTTTCGTTCACAATAATGCTGAAGGAAGATGCCCGTGAAGCAGACATCAGGATGCTTCAGAAGGAGCTTGATGCTAAACCCTATGTCAAACAAACTGAGTACGTGTCAAAGGATGAGGCTGCGGTCAAGTTACAGACGGAGCTTGGTGAAGATTTTCTTGATTTTCTGGGTTATAATCCACTTATGCCAACTATCGACGTGTACCTGTTGGCTGATTATACACATCCCGATAGTGTAATTAAGATTGAGAAGCTGATATCTGAATACCCGGTTGTCGATGAGGTTTATTACCAGGAATCGATTTTGAATCTTATAAATGAAAACGTTAAGAAAATAAGCCTTTTCCTGTTTGTCATCAGCATTCTCCTTTTTCTTATTGCCCTGACCATCATAAACAACACAATCAGGTTATCGATCTATTCAAAGAGGTTCTTAATAAATACAATGCAGCTGATAGGTGCGAACAGGTCTTTTATCAGGAAGCCCTTCCTGTTAAAGAGTATTTTTTTCGGATTTCTGGCAGCGCTCATTGCAATCGGACTGCTTATGGGATTGATGTATCTGATTGAGAAGGAGTTTTTTACGCTGTTCACCTATGAGAACATCAATCTGTTTTTACTTTTATGTCTGGCTCTGGTGGGGGCAGGAGTGATCATTAATGCTGTTTCGACTTATTTTGCCATGAACAGGTACCTGGGCATGCACGAGGATAAACTATATTATTAAACGATATGGGCGCTAAAAAAGAAGATGACAAAAAGACCGGTTTTGCCCTAGGCAGGGAAAACTATAAACTGATGGCCATTGGATTTGCCATTATTATAATCGGCTTCATTCTTATGGCCGGCGGCCGGTCAGATGACCCGAAAGTATTCTCTGAAGATATCTTCAGCTTTCGAAGGATTACCATCGCACCTCTGATAGTCCTTGCCGGGTTTATTTTTGAGATCTATGCGATAATGAAAAGGCCAAAGGAGTAATCTTTATCAGGCACTGAAATTTAAAAGTATCAGATGAATTGGTATGAAGCCCTGATCTTCGGGCTGGTCCAGGGACTGACGGAGTTTTTACCGGTCAGCAGTGACGGACATCTTGAGATAGTCAAGTACTTTTTTGGAGGAATAGAGGAGAGTTTTCTGTTTACTGTTGTTGTTCACGGAGCGACAGTATTGAGCATATTGGCAGTTTTTTGGAAGGAAATCTTAAAGCTTGCAGAGGGGGTCCTCATGTTTAAAATGAACGAGGAGACGATCTATTTCCTTAAGATTGTTGTTTCGATGATCCCGGTGGCAATTATTGGATTTACTATAAGAGATTGGGTCGAGTCCCTTTTTTCTGCCAATATGAAAATCACGGGATCATTTTTGCTTGTCACTGCGCTCTTCCTGGTAGTTGGTCATTTTGTGAAAAAGAGAGATAAAGAGATCTCGTTCGGAGGTGCTTTCCTGATGGGGATTGCACAGGCATTGGCTGTTCTCCCGGGATTATCGAGGTCCGGATCAACAATCTCAACCGGTCTGATGCTGGGGTACAGGAAGGAGGAGCTGGCCAGGTTCTCTTTCCTTATGGTCATCATACCGATCATAGGAGCCAATGTTGTTGAACTTATCACTGCCGAGAAGGTAGCTGCTGACGCAGTTGCTTTCCCCTTAATAATTGCATTCATAACTGCCTTTGTCACGGGCTATATTGCTTGCAGGTGGATGATAAATATTGTGAATAAAGGCAAGCTGGGTTGGTTTGCCTTATATTGTGTGATCCTTGGACTTTCATTAATTCTTTTTGCCTGAACGTGTTGGAAAAATGTCTTGATTTTGAGGAAGGTGAAGTCCTGTTGCTTGAAAAGCCGCTTTACTGGACCTCTTTTGACCTGGTGAATAAAGTCAAGATGGCAATCCGTCATCATTGCGGGCTTAAAAAACTAAAGGTAGGCCATGCAGGCACGCTTGATCCTCTGGCAACGGGGTTAATGATAGTTTGTACCGGCCGGGCCACCAAACGCATTGAAGAATTTAAGGATCTGAGGAAAGAGTATACGGCGGTCATCAGGTTCGGTCAGACGACACCTTCCTTCGACCTTGAAAGTCAGGTTGACAATGAGTTCCCTGCAGATCATATTACTGACGAACTTCTCAGAGGCAAGCTGGAGGAGTTCCTGGGTGAGCAATATCAGGAACCTCCTATGTTCTCCGCAAAGTTTATTGACGGCAAAAGAGCCTATGAACTGGCAAGAAAGAAGATTGAGGGAAAGCTTGAAAAAGTGAAAGTCTATTTTCATGAGCTTGAGTTGCTCGATTTTAAGGACAGGGTAGCAAAAATCAGGATTGTCTGCAGCAAGGGTACATATGTAAGGGCTTTTGCACGCGATCTTGGCCTGGCAGTGAACAGCGGTGCTCATCTGACCGGGTTGGTGCGCAACTCTATTGGAGAATACCGGCTGGAAAAAGCATTGACAGTTGAAGAATTCAGGTTTATTATTGATAATCTGAAACAAAACGATATTTTATACGTATAAAGATTCTTATATTAACCAATTTGTCAGATGAAACTATCTCAATTTAAGTACACATTACCTCAGGATTTGATTGCCCTGTATCCTACAAAAAACAGGGATGAGTCGCGGATGATGGTTGTGCACAGGGATACGGGAGTTTTGGAGCATAGGGTATTCAAAGACATCGTTGAGTATTTCAAGGAGCGGGATGTGCTTGTGTTTAATAACACAAAGGTTTTTCCTGCAAGGTTATATGGAAACAAAGAGAAGACCGGCGCTGAGATAGAGGTTTTTCTTCTGCGTGAACTGAACCGTGAGCAGCGCTTATGGGATGTACTGGTTGATCCGGCACGTAAGATCAGAATAGGCAACAAACTCTATTTCGGGGAAGACGATCTTCTTGTCGCTGAAGTGATCGACAATACGACATCAAGAGGACGGACACTTAGGTTTCTCTTTGACGGAACGTATGAGGAGTTCAAGCAGACGCTTTATTCGTTAGGAGAAACGCCGCTTCCTAAATTTATTAACAGACCGGTTGAACCTGAAGATAATGAGAGGTATCAGACAATATTTGCGAAGCATGAGGGAGCTGTTGCAGCGCCTACGGCAGGACTGCATTTCAGCAGAGAGTTGTTGAAGAGACTGGAGATTGTCGGAGTTGAGTTTGCTGAGATAACTTTGCATGTCGGGCTCGGCAATTTCCGGAATGTTGACGTGGAGGACCTGACCAAGCACAAGGTAGACTCCGAAAGGATAGTAATAACGGAAGAGGCTTCAGCATTAATAAATAAGGCTAAAGAAAGAAAGAGCAGAATTTGTGCTGTCGGTACTACGGTGGTCCGCACGCTTGAAAGCTCAGTCTCAACGTCGGGTCTGGTAAAGCCGTTTAACGGGTGGACAAACAAATTCATCTTCCCGCCTTATGAGTTCAAGGTTCCTGACATGCTTATAAGTAATTTTCATCTCCCGTATTCGACCCTTCTTATGATGGTATCAGCGTTTGCAGGATATAATCTTTCATTTGAAGCTTACAAGGCGGCTGTCAAGGAGAAATACCGGTTCGGGACCTATGGTGATGCCATGCTAATTCTTTAGAAGACAGGCCTAAGGCTTGTTAATAAACTATTGTCAATGTGTATAAATCGTGCCGGTCGTGGTTGCCGGCACATTTATTTTATCGCAACTTCACAATTTTAGTGGTGAATAATGCGTAATAATGAGGCAACCATTGTCTGAATTAACTAGTCTTAATGATCATACAGGTCTTGAAAGTGCCACAAATACTATTAGCATGTTAAAATTCAGCAGGGCAATACTACCATTGCTGGTGGCTGTTTTTAGCCTGCTGGGCGAGCTTAGTTTAGATGCCCAGTGGCTGGCCGATTATGGTTACAGGAAGAGGATAGATATCCGGGAAGATCAAATTCCTGGTGCCATTGCGCTCGTTAACTTTCCTGTTTTAATAGATATTACTGATGATGATCTCAAATCCTGTAACTCATCAGGATATATTGAGAATCCAAATGGTTGGGATATTCGATTTACATCAGCTAATGGCACAACCACATTATATCATGATATTGAAGGATATGATGCCGTTACAGGTAGGCTGACTGTCTGGGTACAAATACCATCTCTTTCAGCGACGGCTAATACCACAATCTATCTGTATTATGGGAATCCTTCGATAGTTGCCAATTCTTCTTCGACAAGCACTTGGAATGCTTTTTACCGCGGTGTGTGGCATTTTAATGGAACTGTAGATGATGCTACATCAAACAACAATGATGGTACTTTCAATTCCACAGCAAGCATTACTGGTAACATATTAGATGCAAGGAATTTTGTTCGAACTTCTCAGCAATATATTGAGGTACCATATTCTACATCCCTTGACATTACAGGTACTGTTACAGTTTCTGCTTGGGTCTATCTTAATACTGCCAATATAGATCAGAAAGTAATCAGCAATCAGAACAATGCCGCAGGAGGATATAAACTAGGAGTCTATACAAATGGCAAGGTTGAGTTTGAGATCAGAACTAACGGAAATAACGCAAACCCACTTATCAGAAATGTCGCCGGCGGAACACCATTGAATACTGGGACATGGTATTATGTGGCAGGTACTTATAGTAATTCGGGAAACTTTATCTACACCTATGTAAATGGAAGTCTAGATAGGTCAATGGTTTGTAATGAAACCCTGGGCAATAGCCCGGGAAGCACAAAAATAGGTCGAGAGCCGTTTTCTATGGATCTTTTCTTCGATGGAAGGATTGATGAGGTCAGGGTCCAATGGGGTCTGGCTAGGGATGCCAATTGGCTGACAGCAGAGTACAACAACCAGTCGGCTCCAACAACATTTTATAATGTTTTTTCTACTGAATCAAACATCAGGGCTGTATGCAAAAACGCCTCCTTAAATCTGGATGCTACTGGTAATGCCACTCTGACTATCCCTATGGTAGATAATGGAAGCAGCTCTTATTGCGGCGTTATAAAGACATTAAGTCAAACAGCTTTTAATTGTTCAGATATAGGCGCCAATTCAGTTGTTCTCACAGTTTCTGATAAATACAGGAATGTCAGCTGTAATTCTACTGTTACTGTAGTTGATAACCTTGCCCCTTCGGTTGTCTGTAAAAATATATCAGTCAGCCTTAATGGATCAGGGGCAGTATCAATAGTTCCGGCAGATGTTTATCAGAGCGGCAGTGATAACTGTGGGACAGTTAACCTGGTGTCAGTTTCTCCCAATACCTTTAACTGTTCCAATATCGGAGCCAATAATGTAACTCTGACAGTAAATGACGGGCATGGTAATAACGCAACATGTACAGCGGTTGTAACAGTTGTTGATAATATTGCCCCTTCGGTTGTCTGCAAAAATATATCAGTCAACCTTAATGGATCAGGGGCAGCATCAATAGTTCCGGCAGATGTTTATCAGAGCGGCAGTGATAACTGTGGAACAGTGAACCTGGTGTCAGTTGTTCCTAACAGTTTTACCTGTGCTAATATTGGAGCTAACAATGTAACTCTGACAGTAAATGATGGGCATGGAAACACTAATACTTGTGTTGCAGTTGTTACTGTTTTGGATAACACGGCGCCGGTAATCACAGGAACACTTACAGCGATAGCAATAGAAGGGTGCACGTCGGCAGACCGTCCGGCAGCTACTCTTACCCTGGCCTACCTTCGCAGCAATGGACTGACAATAACAGATGCATGCGGCGACGGAGGGTTAACAGTGACGAGCAGTGACGGAGCCCCGGGTGGTACATGCCCGATAACAATCATCAGGACGTACCGTGTGACGGATGCCTGCGGCAACTTCACTACGGCAGCACAGACGATAACTGTTGATGACAACACAGCCCCAGCGATCACGGGAACGCTTACAGCGATAGCAGTGGAAGGGTGCACGTCGGCAGACCGTCCGGCAGCTACTCTTACCCTGGCCTACCTTCGCAGCAATGGACTGACGATAACAGATGCATGCGGCGACGGAGGGTTAACAGTGACGAGCAGTGACGGAGCCCCGGGTGGTACATGCCCGATAACAATCATCAGGACGTACCGTGTGACGGATGCCTGCGGCAACTTCACCACGGCAGCACAGACGATAACCGTTGATGACAACACAGCACCAGCGATCACGGGAACGCTGACCGCGATAGCAGTGGAAGGGTGCACGTCGGCAGACCGACCGGCAGCTACTCTTACCCTGGCCTACCTTCGCAGCAATGGACTGACGATAACAGATGCATGCGGTGACGGAGGGTTAACGGTTACGAGCAGTGACGGAGCCCCGGGTGGTACATGCCCGATAACAATCATCAGGACATACCGTGTGACGGATGCCTGCGGCAACTTCACTACGGCAGCACAGACGATAACTGTTGATGACAACACAGCACCAGCGATCACGGGAACGCTTACAGCGATAGCAGTGGAAGGGTGCACGGCGGCAGACCGTCCGGCAGCTACTCTTACCCTGGCCTACCTTCGCAGCAATGGACTGACGATAACAGATGCATGCGGTGACGGAGGGTTAACAGTGACGAGCAGTGACGGAGCCCCGGGTGGTACATGCCCGATAACAATCATCAGGACATACCGTGTGACGGATGCCTGCGGCAACTTCACTACGGCAGCACAGACGATAACTGTTGATGACAACACAGCCCCAGCGATCACGGGAACGCTTACAGCGATAGCAGTGGAAGGGTGCACGTCGGCAGACCGGCCGGCAGCTACTCTTACCCTGGCCTACCTTCGCAGCAATGGACTGACGATAACAGATGCATGCGGTGACGGAGGGTTAACAGTGACGAGCAGTGACGGAGCCCCGGGTGGTACATGCCCGATAACAATCATCAGGACGTACCGTGTGACGGATGCCTGCGGGAACTTTACTACGGCAGCACAGACGATAACTGTTGATGACAACACAGCACCAGCGATCACGGGAACGCTTACAGCGATAGCAGTGGAAGGGTGCACGGCGGCAGACCGTCCGGCAGCTACTCTTACCCTGGCCTACCTTCGCAGCAATGGACTGACGATAACAGATGCATGCGGTGACGGAGGGTTAACGGTTACGAGCAGTGACGGAGCCCCGGGTGGTACATGCCCGATAACAATCATCAGGACGTACCGTGTGACGGATGCCTGCGGCAACTTCACCACGGCAGCACAGACGATAACTGTTGATGACAACACAGCACCAGCGATCACGGGAACGCTTACAGCGATAGCAGTGGAAGGGTGCACGTCGGCAGACCGTCCGGCAGCTACTCTTACCCTGGCCTACCTTCGCAGCAATGGACTGACGATAACAGATGCATGCGGTGACGGAGGGTTAACAGTGACGAGCAGTGACGGAGCCCCGGGTGGTACATGCCCGATAACAATCATCAGGACGTACCGTGTGACGGATGCCTGCGGGAACTTTACTACGGCAGCACAGACGATAACCGTTGATGACAACACAGCACCAGCGATCACGGGAACGCTTACAGCGATAGCAGTGGAAGGCTGCACGGCGGCAGACCGACCGGCAGCTACTCTTACCCTGGCCTACCTTCGCAGCAATGGACTGACGATAACAGATGCATGCGGTGACGGAGGGTTAACAGTGACGAGCAGTGACGGAGCCCCGGGTGGTACATGCCCGATAACAATCATCAGGACATACCGTGTGACGGATGCCTGCGGGAACTTTACTACGGCAGCACAGACGATAACTGTTGATGACAACACAGCACCAGCGATCACGGGAACGCTTACAGCGATAGCAGTGGAAGGCTGCACGGCGGCAGACCGTCCGGCAGCTACTCTTACCCTGGCCTACCTTCGCAGCAATGGACTGACGATAACAGATGCATGCGGTGACGGAGGGTTAACAGTGACGAGCAGTGACGGAGCCCCGGGTGGTACATGCCCGATAACAATCATCAGGACGTACCGTGTGACGGATGCCTGCGGGAACTTTACTACGGCAGCACAGACGATAACCGTTGATGACAACACAGCACCAGCGATCACGGGAACGCTTACAGCGATAGCAGTGGAAGGCTGCACGGCGGCAGACCGTCCGGCAGCTACTCTTACCCTGGCCTACCTTCGCAGCAATGGACTGACGATAACAGATGCATGCGGTGACGGAGGGTTAACAGTGACGAGCAGTGACGGAGCCCCGGGTGGTACATGCCCGATAACAATCATCAGGACGTACCGTGTGACGGATGCCTGCGGGAACTTCACCACGGCAGCACAGACGATAACTGTTGATGACAACACAGCACCAGCGATCACGGGAACGCTTACAGCGATAGCAGTGGAAGGGTGCACGTCGGCAGACCGTCCGGCAGCTACTCTTACCCTGGCCTACCTTCGCAGCAATGGACTGACGATAACAGATGCATGCGGTGACGGAGGGTTAACAGTGACGAGCAGTGACGGAGCCCCGGGTGGTACATGCCCGATAACAATCATCAGGACGTACCGTGTGACGGATGCCTGCGGGAACTTTACTACGGCAGCACAGACGATAACCGTTGATGACAACACAGCACCAGCGATCACGGGAACGCTTACAGCGATAGCAGTGGAAGGGTGCACGGCGGCAGACCGACCGGCAGCTACTCTTACCCTGGCCTACCTTCGCAGCAATGGACTGACGATAACAGATGCATGCGGTGACGGAGGGTTAACGGTTACGAGCAGTGACGGAGCCCCGGGTGGCACATGCCCGATAACAATCATCAGGACATACCGTGTGACGGATGCCTGCGGAAACAACACCACTGCACCGCAGACGATTACTATCATTGATACCACGGCACCGACGTGGACGACGGCAGTCAACGCACTTGATGTAACGCTTGAGTGCAGTGATGTTGCCGGACTTACGGCGGCGCAGGCGATGTTCCCGGTAGCGACGGATAACTGTGATGTGATGTAACGGACATAGTAAAGGTCACGGCGCGTTTGTAGCAGTGCACATGTCCACAGGCAGGTAGATACACGAACACATGGACAGTAACAGATGCTGCGGCAATGTGTAGTGGCAGTCTACACACAGACGATAACGGTTATGGATACCACGGCACCGACGTGGACGACGGCAGTCAGGGAATCTTGATGTAACGCTAGAGTGCAGTGATGTTGCCGGACTTACGGCAGCGCAGGCGATGTGCCCGGTAGCGACGGATAACTGTGATGTGATGTTACGGACATAGTAAAGAGGCAGGGGCCTATGTAGCAGGTGCAACATGTCCACGAGGCAGGGAGCATACACAAACACATGGACGGTACAGATGACTGCGGTAATGCAGTAGTGGCAGTCTACACACAGACGATCAACGGTTATGGATACCACGGGCCGACGTGGACAACGGCAGCAAGGTAACTTGACGTGACGGTAGAGTGCAGTGATGCGCGGAGACTTACGGCAGCGCAGGCGATGTGCCCAGTAGCGACGGATAACTGTGATGTCACGTTAGCACCTGTAAAGACGGCAGGAGCCTATGTAGCAGGCACGTGTCCAGAGGCAGGGACATATACAAACACATGGACAGTGTCAGATGACTGCGGCAATGCAGTAGTGGCAGTCTACACACAGACGATAACAGTCACGGACAACACGGGGCCGACGTGGACGACGGCAGCAGGTAATCTTGAAGGACGGTAGAGTGCAGTGATGCGGGAGCACTTACGGCAGCGCAGGCGCTGTGCACCAGTAGCGACGGATAACTGTGATGTCACGTTAGCACCTGTAAAGACGGCAGGAGCCTTTGTAGCAGGCACGTGTCCACAGGCAGGGACATATACAAATACATGGACGGTATCAGATGACTGCGGCAATGCAGTAGTGGCAGTCTACACACAGACGATCACAGTCACGGACAATACTGCTCCAACTTTTACAGTCCCTTCAAATATTTCTGTTTGCCGAGCAGCTGATTGCTCTTATGATATTCCAATTTCCATAACAGGTAATGTTACTAATGTGTCTGATAATTGTTCAACTGTAATTAGTATTTTACATTCGGATAATACTTCTGGAGCATCTGATTGTGCATCAGTTGGAACAGTTATTAGAACCTGGACATTAACCGATGAGTGCGGTAATGTTGCATCTAAACAACAAATAATTACTATTACTGCTATTCCTTTTGGTTTAGCCACGCCAGTAACACAGACAGTGTGTTCGGATGAAGCTATCACGGCGATAGTACTTACCACGAGCAACGGCATGGATGCTGTCACGACGTACACGTGGACCAGGGACAACACGGTCAATGTTACCGGCCTGGCCAATACAGGCTCGGGAGATATCAGTGGTACGCCGAACAATGTAACAGGGGTCGACCAGACAGTCATATACACAATCACCCCGACGAGTGCAGCAGGATGCGTAGGTAACACGTTTACCGCGACAGTGATAGTAAGGTCGGAGCCAGTAGGAGTGGCCACGCCAGTAACACAGACAGTGTGTTCGGATGAAGCTATCACGGCGATAGTACTTACCACGAGCAACGGCATGGATGCTGTCACGACGTACACGTGGACCAGGGACAACACGGTCAATGTTACCGGCCTGGCCAACACAGGCTCGGGAGATATCAGTGGTACGCCGAACAATGTAACAGGGGTCGACCAGACAGTCATATACACAATCACCCCGACGAGTGCAGCAGGATGCGTAGGTAACACGTTTACCGCGACAGTGATAGTAAGGTCGGAGCCAGTAGGAGTGGCCACGCCAGTAACACAGACAGTGTGTTCGGATGAAGCTATCACGGCGATAGTACTTACCACGAGCAACGGCATGGATGCTGTCACGACGTACACGTGGACCAGGGACAACACGGTCAATGTTACCGGCCTGGCCAATACAGGCTCGGGAGATATCAGTGGTACGCCGAACAATGTAACAGGGGTCGACCAGACAGTCATATACACAATCACCCCGACGAGTGCAGCAGGATGCATAGGTAACACGTTTACCGCGACAGTGATAGTAAGGTCGGAGCCAGTAGGAGTGGCCACGCCAGTAACACAGACAGTGTGTTCGGATGAAGCTATCACGGCGATAGTACTTACCACGAGCAACGGCATGGATGCTGTCACGACGTACACGTGGACCAGGGACAACACGGTCAATGTTACCGGCCTGGCCAACACAGGCTCGGGAGATATCAGTGGTACGCCGAACAATGTAACAGGGGTCGACCAGACAGTCATATACACAATCACCCCGACGAGTGCAGCAGGATGCGTAGGTAACACGTTTACCGCGACAGTGATAGTAAGGTCGGAGCCAGTAGGAGTGGCCACGCCAGTAACACAGACAGTGTGTTCGGATGAAGCTATCACGGCGATAGTACTTACCACGAGCAACGGCATGGATGCTGTCACGACGTACACGTGGACCAGGGACAACACGGTCAATGTTACCGGCCTGGCCAATACAGGCTCGGGAGATATCAGTGGTACGCCGAACAATGTAACAGGGGTCGACCAGACAGTCATATACACAATCACCCCGACGAGTGCAGCAGGATGCGTAGGTAACACGTTTACCGCGACAGTGATAGTAAGGTCGGAGCCAGTAGGAGTGGCCACGCCAGTAACACAGACAGTGTGTTCGGATGAAGCTATCACGGCGATAGTACTTACCACGAGCAACGGCATGGATGCTGTCACGACGTACACGTGGACCAGGGACAACACGGTCAATGTTACCGGCCTGGCCAATACAGGCTCGGGAGATATCAGTGGTACGCCGAACAATGTAACAGGGGTCGACCAGACAGTCATATACACAATCACCCCGACGAGTGCAGCAGGATGCATAGGTAACACGTTTACCGCGACAGTGATAGTAAGGTCGGAGCCAGTAGGAGTGGCCACGCCAGTAACACAGACAGTGTGTTCGGATGAAGCTATCACGGCGATAGTACTTACCACGAGCAACGGCATGGATGCTGTCACGACGTACACGTGGACCAGGGACAACACGGTCAATGTTACCGGCCTGGCCAATACAGGCTCGGGAGATATCAGTGGTACGCCGAACAATGTAACAGGGGTCGACCAGACAGTCATATACACAATCACCCCGACGAGTGCAGCAGGATGCATAGGTAACACGTTTACCGCGACAGTGATAGTAAGGTCGGAGCCAGTAGGAGTGGCCACGCCAGTAACACAGACAGTGTGTTCGGATGAAGCTATCACGGCGATAGTACTTACCACGAGCAACGGCATGGATGCTGTCACGACGTACACGTGGACCAGGGACAACACGGTCAATGTTACCGGCCTGGCCAACACAGGCTCGGGAGATATCAGTGGTACGCCGAACAATGTAACAGGGGTCGACCAGACAGTCATATACACAATCACCCCGACGAGTGCAGCAGGATGCGTAGGTAACACGTTTACCGCGACAGTGATAGTAAGGTCGGAGCCAGTAGGAGTGGCCACGCCAGTAACACAGACAGTGTGTTCGGATGAAGCTATCACGGCGATAGTACTTACCACGAGCAACGGCATGGATGCTGTCACGACGTACACGTGGACCAGGGACAACACGGTCAATGTTACCGGCCTGGCCAATACAGGCTCAGGAGATATCAGTGGTACGCCGAACAATGTAACAGGGGTCGACCAGACAGTCATATACACAATCACCCCGACGAGTGCAGCAGGATGCATAGGTAACACGTTTACCGCGACAGTGATAGTAAGGTCGGAGCCAGTAGGAGTGGCCACGCCAGTAACACAGACAGTGTGTTCGGATGAAGCTATCACGGCGATAGTACTTACCACGAGCAACGGCATGGATGCTGTCACGACGTACACGTGGACCAGGGACAACACGGTCAATGTTACCGGCCTGGCCAACACAGGCTCGGGAGATATCAGTGGTACGCCGAACAATGTAACAGGGGTCGACCAGACAGTCATATACACAATCACCCCGACGAGTGCAGCAGGATGCATAGGTAACACGTTTACCGCGACAGTGATAGTAAGGTCGGAGCCAGTAGGAGTGGCCACGCCAGTAACACAGACAGTGTGTTCGGATGAAGCTATCACGGCGATAGTACTTACCACGAGCAACGGCATGGATGCTGTCACGACGTACACGTGGACCAGGGACAACACGGTCAATGTTACCGGCCTGGCCAACACAGGCTCGGGAGATATCAGTGGTACGCCGAACAATGTAACAGGGGTCGACCAGACAGTCATATACACAATCACCCCGACGAGTGCAGCAGGATGCGTAGGTAACACGTTTACCGCGACAGTGATAGTAAGGTCGGAGCCAGTAGGAGTGGCCACGCCAGTAACACAGACAGTGTGTTCGGATGAAGCTATCACGGCGATAGTACTTACCACGAGCAACGGCATGGATGCTGTCACGACGTACACGTGGACCAGGGACAACACGGTCAATGTTACCGGCCTGGCCAACACAGGCTCGGGAGATATCAGTGGTACGCCGAACAATGTAACAGGGGTCGACCAGACAGTCATATACACAATCACCCCGACGAGTGCAGCAGGATGCGTAGGTAACACGTTTACCGCGACAGTGATAGTAAGGTCGGAGCCAGTAGGAGTGGCCACGCCAGTAACACAGACAGTGTGTTCGGATGAAGCTATCACGGCGATAGTACTTACCACGAGCAACGGCATGGATGCTGTCACGACGTACACGTGGACCAGGGACAACACGGTCAATGTTACCGGCCTGGCCAACACAGGCTCGGGAGATATCAGTGGTACGCCGAACAATGTAACAGGGGTCGACCAGACAGTCATATACACAATCACCCCGACGAGTGCAGCAGGATGCGTAGGTAACACGTTTACCGCGACAGTGATAGTAAGGTCGGAGCCAGTAGGAGTGGCCACGCCAGTAACACAGACAGTGTGTTCGGATGAAGCTATCACGGCGATAGTACTTACCACGAGCAACGGCATGGATGCTGTCACGACGTACACGTGGACCAGGGACAACACGGTCAATGTTACCGGCCTGGCCAACACAGGCTCGGGAGATATCAGTGGTACGCCGAACAATGTAACAGGGGTCGACCAGACAGTCATATACACAATCACCCCGACGAGTGCAGCAGGATGCGTAGGTAACACGTTTACCGCGACAGTGATAGTAAGGTCGGAGCCAGTAGGAGTGGCCACGCCAGTAACACAGATTGCATGTTCAAAAGTGCCGATTACTCCAATAATCCTTACTACTTCCAACGGAATGGATACCATAACGACGTACACCTGGACCAGGGATAACACTACCGATGTAACAGGTATCCCTAATAATGGAACAGGCAATATCAGTGGTACACTTGATAATATAACAGACGTTTATACTGAGGTTACATTTACGATAACGCCAACGAGCTCATTTGGGTGTACAGGTAACTCTTTCCAGGCTACTATTGTAATCAATCCTACCCCAAGAGTGATCCCAGTGAATGACGCGTCACATATTTGCGATCAGGGCACAACAGACATCATACTCACATCACCCTCGGTGATGACATCAGGAGTAATAGAATTCAATTATAAAATTTCCGCTTCTGCACCTCCGGCTGTAGTGGGAGGCAACAGAACATCCGCCTTTAGCCAGCTTCCAGGAACACAACTGAGTTTCGACTATACCAATGAGAGTGATACAATGCAGTCAGTTTACTTTCGCATTGTACCAAAAGTGGTTGGACTCGCATGTCCATACGGAGATTCGGTAATCACTGAAGTGAAAATACATCCCAGACCTCTGAGAGATCTGGAAATAAGGGATTCCATTACCTGCGACGGTGGCCAGGACGGAACTCTGGAAGTGATCCATGCAAAAGGGCTTGATCCGCTCTGGGTGGCATGGACAGGCCCCGATTACTGGGAAGCAGCAGGAAATAACATGTTCATTGTCGGGGAGAGGCGTATGGGATATTATA
Organism: uncultured Bacteroidales bacterium; assembly: GCA_963849945.1. Taxonomy (GTDB): domain Bacteria; phylum Bacteroidota; class Bacteroidia; order Bacteroidales; family VadinHA17; genus SR-FBR-E99. Next base: position 84,243 of record CAWKJD010000012.1, read on the forward strand.
CAGCTACTGTCACTGACAGCCTGGGCTGTACTAATTCAGACTTCCTGAACCTTACCCAGCCAAATACGGAATTCTCATTCTATTTTACTCAGTTTATTTCATGTCCGGGGGCAAATGATGCAGTATTTGCGCTTGCACTGACCGAAGGAAAAGCGCCTCCGTATTATTACTGGTTGGTGAGAAATGGGATTGACACATTGTACCAGGGACCAATGCCGCCACTGGATTCATTCCTGTATATTCCCGGCATGCAGCCAGCAGAATATCTGTTGATCATAGAAGATGCCAACGGATGTAAAGAGTCCACTATCCGAACGTTGCCGGACGCCGTTGGTGTAAATGCATCTTTTACTAAATCACAGTTTTCGGGATTTAATATATCATGTGCAGGATATAACGACGGGACCATCATGGTAAGCCAGATCACCGGAAGAGCTCCGTATACATATCTATGGACTGCCACAGATGGCGGCGTGATCACAGGCAGTGCAACAGACAGCCTCCTGACGAACATCCCTGCCGGCGTTTATAATCTGCAGGTGACAGATAGGTTCGGTTGTCAATACTTTTTCAGTGAGACTATGACCGAACCCGATGGTATAGACCTGTTAAGTGAAAATGTGTACCACACTGCTTATGGTAATTTCAACATCACTTGCTTCGGCAGGAACGACGGGGCAATTAACCTGGAGTTTGACGGTGGTGCCGGGGCTTATACTTATGACTGGTATGAATATCCGGCGGGTGCAATTTCAAACCGCAATGCAGAGGATCAGACCGGGCTTGTTGCCGGCACCTATCGTCTGAGAGTGACAGACGGCAATTCCTGCCACAAGGATTATAACTGGACTCTTACACAACCCGACTCTGTAGGCGTTGCAGTCCTGACTTCAAAAACCGGGGACTCTGTTGTACGAAATTGGCTGTAACGGGGCGGATGGATGGATCGATATTACTGTTACCGGAGGAAGCTACACTGACCCGTATGGTTACCTTTGGAAAGGGGTAACGGACCCCTCTTATGAAAGTACGACGGAAGATCAACCTGCAATCAAGGCTGGTATTTACAAAGTATATGTGACGGATGCTAATGGCTGTACGACTGACCGTGGTGTCTCACTTACACAACCTCTGCCCCTTGACCTGTCCCTCAGTGTTTCAAATATAACCTGCCTGACAGCGCCGGTATATAATGACGGTGCGATAGACCTGACTGTTGCCGGCGGCAAACCGGGCTATTTATTCAGCTGGTCAAACGGTGCTGCAACTGAGGATATCTCTGGTCTGACTGCAGGCCCGTATGATGTAACTGTGACTGATGGCTATGGATGTATAGCAAGTATAGATACAGTCCTGACAGTTCCCGCGCCATTGACCATTGACACACTTGTCTCGAACTATAATGGCTTTAACGTCAGATGTTTGGGGTATTCTGACGGCTGGGTCAAAGTGACTCCGCTGACCGGATTACCGCCATTTAGTTATTCATGGACCGGTCCGGACGGATTTACTGGTACAACAGACTCGATCTCCGGTCTGAAAGCAGGCACCTATACTGTAACAGTCATTGATCAGAACAACTGCCAGCTGACGGAATCTACCACTCTTGTTTCATCTGGTAAGATAAGTATGGCTCTCAGCATAAGCCTGAGTAATGGCGGCAACTTTAATATTAACTGTACCGGTGCTGCAACGGGCCGTGTCGAAGTCACACCTGTAAATGCTGCCGGAGCCTCTTCATACGTATGGTCAGACGGTGGAACAGGAGCTGTGAGAAATGATCTGAGAGCAGGGTTGCATGAAGTTATAATCACTGATGCCAACGGCTGTTCCGCTGACACCTCACTGACACTTACAGACCCTGATTCACTACTTATTTCCTTTAGTATGGTTTCTCCCTTCTGTTCGGAGAGTACTGACGGAAGTATATATGCAGGAGTGACCGGTGGTGAGGAAATCTATACTTTCGAATGGAATGATGGCCAGTTCACGTCGCAGGAAATAACAGGCCTCGCGGCAGGCCTCTATAAAGTCATTGTAACCGATTTCAACGGGTGTTCAGTAACTGATTCACTCACTCTTGAACCTGTCAACCAGATTTGTGTCGGCATACCTAATATCTTCTCACCTGACGGGGACGGCGTAAATGATTACTGGAATATTACAAGAATAGACTTATATGATCAGGCCGAAGTAATCATAATGAACAGGTGGGGAGAAACAGTCTGGAAATCAGAGAAGGGTTATCCCTCACCATGGGATGGCCGGGCTTCAAACGGGAAGGTTTTGCCACTTGATTCCTATCATTATGCTATTGATCTTCATAATGGAAAGAAACCAATTGTCGGACATGTAACAATTGTCAGGTAAGTCATGTATAACAGCAGAGGATCGGGCAAAGTGAAAAAAGGATTGTTGATAATCATGGCGTTCATGCTGTTTGCGGGACTTGAAGCCCAGCAACTTCCGATCTATAGCCAGTATCTGTTCAATAAGTATCTTATTAATCCGGCTGTTGCCGGAAGTGACGGTTATACCAGTTTGAACCTGACGACTAGGCAACAATGGGTCGGTTATGAGGGAGCGCCGCAGACCTACTCTCTGAGCCTGCAGGCAAGACTACTTAAACAGAAGTACATTATCCGTCAGAACATCTTCAACAAGAAGATATTCAAGCCGCAGACAGACGGCCATATAGGGATTGGATTCAATATTTTCTCAGATATAAACGGGTTAATTCATCGGACCGGTTTTTCGACCTCATATGCCTATCACCTTTTCCTGAGCGGAGGAACACAGCTCTCCTTCGGACTGGCATTTAACGGTTATTTTTACAGGATCGGTCAACAGATGCAATTTGAGGATCCCAATGCAGAACCATGGTTACTAAGTGATATAAGGGAGGGAGTATTTATCCCGGATTTTAGTTTTGGAACATATCTTCTTAACAGAAAATACGCCATAGGTTTTTCAGTCCAGGAACTTCTCGAGGGTTCAGTTAAACTGGGAAGTCAGGCCTATGACAATCTGAAAATAGAGAGGACTTATTATATATTCGGTAACTATGACTTCGAACTTGACAGCAAGACAACACTACAACCCTCCATGCTTGTGAAGATGTCAGAACAGCTGAGACCTCAGGCAGATATTGGCCTGTCATACAACTATGACAACAGATTTTGGGTTGGAGCGACTTTCAGAACCGGCAGTGCACTTATTGCAAATGTTGGTGTCAGAAAAGACAAATTGTTTTTCGGTTATTCGTTCGACTGGACCCTGCAGACAATTCAGAGATCGACGTATGGTTCTCATGAATTTGTAATGGCCGTTAAATTTGGGGATACGCTACGGAAGTATCGCTGGCTTGACAGATATTAATCACGTCGTTTTGAAAGTATATATATCAGTGAACTGGCCCTGTTTCTGCAGAAAAGGGTTCTGATGGTTAAAAATGCGCCTATAGCAATACCACTCAGAAGAGGAAGCCTGCAACCCCTGTTTTTATAACTGAGCGCAGAAATATAATATATGTCGAGAGGCATTGATTTGATCTCTGATAATATAAATCCATATTTGTGAATAAACCGGGTCAGCGTTTCCGGTGAAAAGTGCCATAGATGTCTTGGAACATCCAGTGCAGCCCATTCGTTACCGAACCACCCGGCGTCAGCTGATTTTATGTTAGGAAGAGCAAGAATGCATTTCCCGTCATCAATAAGGACTCTCCTTATTTCCCTCATCCATAAGTCGGGGTCATAAAGGTGTTCGAGTACATGCCACAAGGTAACGCAGTCAACTGAACCATCCTTTATTTCTGATATTCCAGCAGGAGGAACAACTGTGATTCCGAACCTGGAAATTGAATATTGTCGTGCACTTTCACTTATTTCAATACCTGTTGTACTCCAGCCTTTCCTGCTCATGAAATCAGCAAAATATCCGGTACCGCTTCCTATGTCGAGAAGAACACCCGTTTTCCTGCCGCTCACCTTCAGTACCAGACTGTGCTTTTTCTTCAGCATAAAATTCCTGGCGAGATGATAAATATGATCAGTCAGGCTTTGCTTTTTATCAGAGTGGGAAATATACTCTTCCGAGATATAATATTTTGAAATATCCTTTTCATCAGGGGGCTCAGCAGTAAAAACGAAGCCGCATGCATTGCATTTTTTAATCTGAAAACTCTCCCCGCTGACAAGATGGTCTCTTGCAGTGAAAAGAGTATCATGATCAGCGCTTCCGCATACCAGGCATGATCCCTTTTCAGCCATTTCTCCGTAGCCCAGAAAGTCCGGTGAAAGATGCATATATCAGAAATACCAGAAGGATCACAGAGCCGATAAGTGATACCATATTTCCCGTCTTGTAGGATTGTGGTTCAAAACTGAAGGTAATGGTATGGCTGCCTGACGGTACGACCATTCCCCTCAACACGTAATCAGTCCGGAAATGATTTGCCGGAGCGTCATCAATATATGCCTGCCAGCCTTTCGGGTAATAGATCTCTGAAAATACTGCAACCCTGTCTGAGGTAAGTTCAGTCTTGTAGGTAAGGTGGTTAGGCTTGTAAGACGTCAGATAAATAGTGTCCGAGGGAGAACCCGGATTGTCATTTACTATTATCTGGTCTCCGAATTTTCTGTCAACCACAGCAATGTCGGCCGGGTTAACTGTTTTGATAGCCTGAAGTTCAGCGTCAGCATTTTCCGCCAGAGAAACTTTACTTACAAACCAGGCACTACCCAGAGTATAGTTATTTATCAGGGGAGGAGCATCAGGGGATAGAATTATATACTTGGTATTAAGCATGTTAAGGGCGCCACAGTTCTCCATGACATTTTCTGCTTCCTCATATGAGGCAGAATTACGCAGTCTGGAAATAAGTGCATTTATCTCATCGGTAAGGCTTGATTCGATGAGTTCCTGGTACCGTTTCAGCTTGGCTCCGCTGTATCCTCCGATTGATTTGTGATGATAGGAAGTCGATGCGTCATTGAATGTTGACACTGTCAGATTAAGGACGCGGTATTCACCCTTATCCTGAAGAATGTCTTTGTCAGCCGTCGTAGGGGCGAAGGTATTTGCCGATGCCTTTTTTGTTTCAAAATTTGCACTTCCAAGGAATCTTGCATCAACGGGTATCTGGTCAATCAGAAAAAGCAATGACAAACCGACAAGAGCGTGTGTAAGTCTGATTTTTTCCTTAAGGAAGAACCACATAATGCTTGCTCCGGCCACTATCAGTACCACTGATCTCAGAGCGTCAGTCCGCAGCATTTCCTTCCTGTCGGTTACCATGGCATCCTTCAGCCAGTTCAGGGTATCCGGGATAGACACTTCATCAGGTCTCAGGAATGAGCCGGCGAGCCCGGGAAGGAGAAAGAATATCAGTGCCAGGCCACCTGTTATCGAGGCTGCTATAATTACCGATTTGATGGCCTTTTCGCTGGTAACCGTCCCTTCCGTTATTGCCTTGAGTGCAAGTACTGCAAGAAGGGGAACGCAAACGCCGGCGATGACCAGTGTCATGGAGACAGCCCTGAACTTGTCATACGCGGGGAAGAAATCGATAAACAATGATGTCAGCGGCATGAAGTTCTTGCCCCACGAGAGTAGCAGGGAGAGCAACACTGCAGTGAGGATCCACCACTTTTCCTTTCCCTTGATTATCAGCAGTCCGAGGATAAAAAGAAACAGTACCACAGCTCCAAAATATACAGGCCCGCTTGTTGACGGCTGCCTGCCCCAGTACCTGAAAAGCTGATCCTGTGCCTGACCCATGTTATTCTTGCGCAGAGCCTTCACGGTCTCCGAATTTTTTGAGAATGGAGAAGTAGCACCTCCCTTGAAATCAGGTATAAGGAAGGTCATGGATTCGTCAACACCATAACTCCATTGTGTTATGTATTCTTTGTCGAGCCCCTTTTCTGGCTTAGCGTTATCCCTGGTCAGGTCACTCTTGCCCCTTGTTGACTCTTTGCTGTACTCCCAGGTCGAATAAAGGGAGGCAAAGTTAACCCCGACCGCTATTACAGCCGCGGCAACCAACAATCCAAAACTCTTAAGGAAAGATGGGAGGGTTTTAATTTTTATTGCATCGATCAGTTCAAAAATACCAAATACAAGGAGAATGATAAAAGTGTAATATGTTATCTGAAAATGATTAGCCATGATCTGCAGGGAAAGGAAGAGCGCAAAGAGCACTGCACCTTTAAATCCGTCAGAGCGGAAGGCATAGATTGCGCTGCCGACTACAGGCGCCATCCAGGCCATGGCGTAGACCTTGGTGTTATGCCCCGCCGAAAGGCTGACAAAGAGATATGATCCAAAACCGTAGGCAATAGCCCCGGCCAAAGCAAGCCAGGGATTGACCCTGAAAAGGAGGAGCATGATATAAAAGCCCAGCATTGCAAGGAACAGTGCAGCTACCGGCGTTTTGAATATTTTCAGAAAATCATCGAGGTGCTTGAAGAGATTACCCGGGTATTTCACGGAAATCATATATGCCGGCATGCCACCGAACATCGAGTTTGTCCACAGCGGTTCCTTACCATATTCTGCACGGAAATCGCGGATCTCCTTAGATGAACCTTCAAAGACTTTCGTGTCATGTGCATTGATCTTTTTTCCCTCCAGGACCGGATAGAAATAAGCAAATGAAACAACAGTGAAGATAATGACAGCAACGAGGTGCGGCAAGACAGATTTAAATGCGCTCTCTTTCATAAATAACTCTTTACGGGTTTAAGCCGGGTTTAGTATCACATGACAAAAATACACCAACTGAACCTTAAATCAAATGAGTATATTATTATACATTTGCCGGAACAAGAGGGTGAGATGGGAATAGTTCAGAAGCAGACACTCCGGGGCACGGCATGGTCTTATCTTGGCGCAATGCTGGGGTTTGTCAATATCATACTGCTCTCTCCCAAAGTTTTTACCACCGGCGAGATAGGGGTTGTTCAGGTATTGTTGTCATTTGCGACAGTACTTTCACAATTCTCAAGCCTGGGATTCACCAATGTCATTAACAGGTTGTTTCCATATTTCAGGGATGCACGTTCAAAACATAATGGCTTCCTGGCATTGTCTCTGGCTATAACCCTTGCGGGTTTTATCATAGCATTGATAGTCATGAAATTCTATATGCCTCACTTCGAGGCGATGAATATGAATCAGTCGCCGCTGATATCTGAATATTCATTCTATCTTCCTGCCCTGCTTCTCATCACACTGTTGTTCAGCCTTCTTGATAACTATAATAAAGTTCTTTACAATGCGGTCCTTGGCACATTCCTGAAGGAGTTCCTCTTCAGGGTTCTTAACCTGGCGCTGATATGCCTTTTCTGGGTCGGAGTAATAGACTTTTCGGGTTACATTTTCGGTTACGTTGTCTGTCAGGGAATACCGTTGATCGTGATTACCGTCAGCCTGGCCATCAGGGGAGAGATTTCACTGAAATTTAACCTGAGTTATATCACTCCTGAGCTAAAGAAACAGATTGTAATTTTATCTCTCTTCGGAATCCTTACAGGATTCAGTTCCTCAATCCTGACCACCCTGGATAAAGTGTTCGTTAACCGTTATCTTGGCGAGGGGCAGGCTGGTATTTATTCAATCGCTTCATATTTTGCAGTGATGATAATGATCCCCGGGAGATCAATTGCAAAAATATCCACACCATTTCTCGCTGAATCATGGAAGAAAGATGACCTGCATACGATTGATGACCTGTACCTGCGCAGCAGCATAAATCAGTATGCAATCGGTCTCCTGATTCTCATCGGCATACTGGTCAATATCAACAATATATTCCGGCTCCTGCCGGTTGAGTACGGAACAACCGCAGCAGTAATCATCCTTATCAGTATCGGGAATGTTGTCAGTGTCTCCACGGGAATTAACAGCGTTGTTCTGAGCACATCTTCACTTTACAGGTATCAGACATGGTTAATGTTCCTGCTCGTAGCCCTTTTTGTGGGCACAAGCATGATCTTCATTCCTCTCATGGGTATTACCGGCGCAGCTCTGGCAGCAATGATCTCCAACATCATTTATAATCTGCTGGGGGTGGTGGTTGTGGGCAGGAAGTTCGGCATCTGGCCTTACAACATGACTCATGTCCGGATGACCATAGTTGGAGTAATTGCAGCTGCAGCAGGATATCTTATGCCTGACCTTTCGCTATGGCCCGATATGGTTGTAAGAAGCCTGCTGGTAACAGTATTGTTTACAACCGGGATTTATCTGTGGAAGGTTTCGGACGACCTGAACGGTCTGATAGATAACTTCATCGCCAGGATAAAAAGGTGGCTATAACAGGGAGTTCAGCAGATCTCCAAGCTTCACTGCCAGTGCTCTCCTGGAATATTCAAGGTGGTGTCCGCTGCGTTTTGCCGTAGTACCTTCCGCAACTTTCTGAATGAAAGTCTTTATACCCTGAACGTCATTATAATCAAAGATACCCTGATAACCGCATCTCAGCAGTAGCTGAGCTGCATCACCATCAGCAGGACCAAGAAGGAGGATCGGCTTTTCGGTTGCCAGGTATTCAAATATCTTCCCTGTCAGTATAGATTTGTTTGAAGGATGTTCGGGAATTATCAGCAGCAATAATGTTGAGTCCATCATATGCCTTATGGCTGCAGGGTGTTCACAATACTGAATGAATTCGGGTGTGTTCCCCTCCCTGTCCGGAGTAAACAGCTGCTGTAACGGCTCAGGCACGGTGCCGACAAATTTCAGGCTTACCGGATGGTTATTCACCTCGATATCCTTAATGGCTTCCATTAAGCCTTTCACCGGGTATGCAGGAGAGAGTGAGCCAACATAGGTTATTGTGAATCTTTCCGGAACTGTCGGGGTAACACCTTCAAAATCTTCTTCATCAAAACCGTTGGGAAGGATGTGTATCTTATGTGAAATATTTTCCCCCTTGCTTCCCAGTATTGAAGCGAGAGTCTGCCCTACAGTAATTATGGTATCGGCCTTTGTCAGTACATTTTTCTCCATCTCCCTGTCAGCCATCCTGGCAACCATTGATGGCTTAAACATGTCATAATAATAGATATCTGTCCATGGGTCCCTGAGATCTGCTACCCATTTTATATGAGGGAATTTGCGTTTTAATCTGAGGCCGATCAGTTGCGTTGAATGCGGCGGGCTGGTAGTTATTATATGACTTATCTTTTCACTTTTTATCAGTTCACAGGCTTTTCGGAAAGCATACCTGTTCCATCCCCTGCGGGGATCGGGAATGAACAGATTCCCCCGGATGAACCGGCTGATCACACCTTTTAAGCCCTTAGCTGAGCCTGAGGCAAAACCTGAATGTGGTATCTTTGATGAATCCCTGTTATAAAGCGAAAAGTAATTTATTGCTTTTGTCCTGTGTATTTCGACATCAAGAGGTATCTCGCCGTAAAGTGAAGTGTCCTTAAAAGGATAAGTGGCAAATTCAGGTTTGACGGTAAGGACAACAGGCATCCAGCCCGACGAGGGCAGGTACTTTGTGAATTTCAGCCATCGCTGTACGCCGGCACCTCCGCTGGGTGGCCAGTAGTAGGTGATAATGAGTATCTTGGCCGGCGATGATCTCATCTTACAGTTTCTTCAGTTGTTCGCGCATACTGACCTTGTCAGCAATAATTGCCCTCAGTTGAGAAACAGGCACTCTTTCCTGTAGCATTGTGTCTCGGTATCTTATAGTCACAGTCTCATCATCCACGGTCTGGTAGTCAATGGTTATGCAGTATGGTGTGCCTATAGCATCCTGGCGGCGGTAGCGTTTACCTATTGAATCTTTCTCGTCGTACTGACAGTTGAAGTCGAATTTAAGTTCATCTGAAATTCTGCGTGATATTTCAGGCAGGGTGTCTTTTCTCACCAGCGGCAGCACTGCCAGTTTCACCGGGGCAAGCACTGGCGGAAGCCTCAGCACCACCCTGCTGTCAGGCACCCCGTCTTCCTTCGTCAGGTCCTCCTCATAGTATGATGCAGCTATCACCTGGAGGAACATACGGTCAACACCAATTGATGTTTCTATGACGTAAGGGATATATGACTCGTTCTTTTCAGGATCGAAATACTGCATTTTCTTTCCGCTGTATTCCTGGTGCTGTTTAAGATCGAAATCGGTCCGTGAATGGATGCCTTCGACCTCTTTAAATCCGAACGGAAACTTATACTCTATATCAGAGGCAGCATTGGCATAATGTGCCAGCTTATCATGATCATGGAAACGGTAGTTCTCGTCCCCGAAGCCCAGGGCTCGGTGCCATTTCATCCTTGCCTCCTTCCATTGCCTGAACCATTCAAGCTCGGTGCCAGGCTTCACAAAGAACTGCATCTCCATCTGTTCAAATTCCCGCATGCGGAAAATAAACTGTCTTGCAACTATTTCATTCCTGAATGCCTTGCCTATTTGCGCTATGCCAAAAGGAAGCTTCATTCTGCCTGTTTTCTGTACGTTCAGGAAGTTCACAAAAATACCCTGTGCAGTCTCGGGACGAAGATAGATTTTCATGGCCCCGTCAGAAGTTGCACCGATCTCCGTTGAGAACATAAGGTTAAATTGCCTTACCTCAGTCCAGTTTTTGGTACCGGAGACCGGGCAGACAATCTCATTGTCAATAATGATCTGTCTGATTGCGGCAAGGTCAGGCCCTGCCATGGCATCTACAAACCTCTTATGCAACTGGTCATACTTTGCCTGTATTTCAAGAATTCTGGGGTTTGTCGATCTGTAGAGGGCTTCATCAAACTTTTCTCCGAAACGTGACTTTGCCTTTTCAACCTCCTTTTCAATCTTCTCGGCAAATTTCTCAAGATGCTCTTCAATCAGAACATCTGCACGGTACCGTTTCTTGCTGTCTTTATTGTCAATCAGCGGATCGTTGAAGGCATCAACATGGCCTGAGGCTTTCCATATGGTCGGGTGCATGAAAATCGCTAAATCAAGACCGACAATATTATCATGCATCAGAACCATACTGTCCCACCAGTATTTCTTGATATTGTTTTTCAGCTCAACTCCGTATTGACCGTAATCATATACGGCAGCCAGGCCGTCGTATATTTCGCTTGAAGGAAAAACATACCCGTATTCCTTGCAATGAGAAACAAGTTTTTTAAAGATATCTTCGTGAGCCATAGTTAATTTTAGGTAACGCTAACAACCGGGCAAAAGTATATTAAAATCCGTTGTTTTACAACCTGCGCAGTAGTCTGAAATCTATTTGTATCTTTGTTTTCCGTTCGTGAAAAAAATCTTTATGAAAGTACGGTGTGATTTTCTTGTAATCGGATCAGGTATTGCCGGACTGTCGTTTGCTCTTAAGGCTGCAGCTCACGGAAAAGTATTTGTCATAACGAAGACCGTTCTTGATGACTGCAACACTAACTATGCCCAGGGTGGTATTGCAACAGTAATGTATGATCCTGACAATTTTGAGAAGCACGTCAGGGATACCATGGTTGCCGGAGCCGGGTATAGTAATGAGGAGGTTGTGAGGATGGTGGTCAGCGAGGCGCCTGCAAGGATAAGGGAGCTGATTGATATGGGAGTTGATTTTGATAAAAAACCTGACGGGAAGCTCGATATGGCAATGGAGGGCGGCCATTCCGAGCACAGGATACTCCATCATAAGGATTCAACCGGGGCTGCCATAGAAAAAGTGCTTATCGAAAAAGTACGCGAGAATAAGAACATTGAGATTTACGAAAATCATTTTGCCATTGATCTGCTGACACAGCATAACCTCGGTGAATATGTGACCCGTGAGTGGAAGGACATCAGGTGTTACGGAGCCTATGTAGCTGACCTGACAACCAGTAAGGTGAAGACGGTTTTATCCAAAGTGACTGTACTTGCAACGGGAGGATGCGGCAATATCTATCTGACAACAACAAATCCCGCAGTAGCAACAGGTGATGGATTAGCCATGGTGCACAGGGCAAACGGGGTCATTGAAAACATGGAGTTCATCCAGTTCCATCCGACTTCCCTTTATAACCCCAATGTCAGACCTTCATTCCTTATTACGGAAGCCCTGAGAGGTTTCGGAGCCGAACTGCGCAACAGCGAAGGTGAGAAGTTCATGTCAAAGTATCATGTGAAGGGTTCTCTCGCTCCGCGCGATGTGGTTGCGAGAGCGATAGACAATGAGATGAAAATGAGAGGAGATGACTTTGTCTATCTCGACTGCACGCACCTTAACGGGGAAGATCTCAAATCACATTTTCCGCATATATATGAAAAATGTCTTTCAGAAAATATTGATATCACCAGGCAGATGATCCCTGTTGTGCCGGCAGCGCATTATTCATGCGGAGGTGTTAAAGTTGACATGAATGGCAGGAGTTCAATAGACCGTCTTTATGCAATAGGTGAGGTCTCGTCAACCGGTCTGCACGGAGCAAACAGGCTGGCATCCAATTCATTGATTGAAGCTGCCGTATATGCACACAGAGCCGCTGAAGATGCTTACCGCCGTATCGGAGACCTGACATTCGAGGAGGAAATACCATTGTGGAACTACCACGGCACGACCAATCTTGAGGAGATGGTCCTCGTTACCCAGAACTATAAAGAGATGCAGATGATCATGAGCAACTATGTAGGCATAGTAAGATCTGACCTCCGGCTGGCGAGGGCCAAAACAAGGCTTGAGATCATTTACCGGGAGACGGAAGATCTCTATAAAAGGTCAACAATATCAAGAAAACTCATTGAACTGCGTAACCTTATAGCAGCAGGCTATCTGGTCATAAAAATGGCCAAGAACAGGAAGGAGAGTCTCGGCCTTCACTATTCAATTGACTATCCGGCCAGACCAGGGTCTGAATTCTAACGAATTATTTTCATGGAAGCTGAAGAATTCAACGGCACACCAGCGCAGGATGACAGTGCGTTTATTACAGCGCCTTTCAAAGGCCGCAACTCTTTCTGGAGGTATTTCACCGGCGCAATAACCCCTTTTCTTGTATCAAATTTAATAGGTGCGATACCACTTGCCATTGTTATGATCTATTACTCCAGAGGCAGCGCTGTACCGGAAAGAGGAGGTATGCCTGATTTTAAAGCTATGGGAATAGACCTGAACCTCGGTTTTGCCCTGACAGTCTTTCCTTATATTCTTGCTTTTTTTACGCTTGCATTCCTTGTCAGGCCCCTGAACAACCGCAATTTCCGGACTATCATTAACGGTGGAAGAAAGATACGCTGGGGGAGGATATTTGTCTCGGCATTTGTATGGACCGTGTTATTGGCCTTAGGTCTTTGGTATTCAGTTAGATCGAACCCCGGTAATTATAGTCTGAACAACTCTTCAGGCTCGCTGATAATTATTGCGCTGCTGGCTATTCTCATGATACCTTTTCAGGCTGGATTTGAAGAATTGCTGTTCAGGGGATATCTGATGCAGGGCTTTGCTGTAGCCTCGCGTAACAGGTGGATTCCTATAGTGGCCACATCAGTGATTTTCGGCCTTATGCATGTAATTAATCCCGAAGTAAAGGAATACGGCTTTGTAGCAATGATACCGCAGTACATTTTCTTTGGCCTTGTCTTTGCTATCCTTACAATGATGGATGACGGGATAGAACTAGCCATCGGAGCACATACAGCAAATAATGCCTTTATGTCTGTCTTTGTAACCAATAAAGATTCGGCGCTGCAGACACCGGCATTATATGAACAGCTGGAGATACATCCCTGGACAGATTTCAGGGATCTTGTGATAGCGTCACTGGTCTTCCTTGCAATTATAGCTATTATCTACAGGTGGAGGGATGTGCGAAAATTGTATGCCGGAATACATATCCGGCAGGAGAAGGCGCCTGAAGCATATCAGATACCGTAAATGCCGGTTGAATCATTGCTTTGGTAAACACCCCATTTGTCTCTTATCTCTTCAATTATACGCCTGATTTCATCCACGTCAAGTGAGGTCAGGAGCCTTAGTCGGGTCTCTTTAAAATCCGGCAATCCCTTGAAATAGCTTGAGAGATGACGCCGCATCTCCAGAATTGCCGCTTTACCCTCTTTATGTTCCAGTGATTTGTCAAGATGAAGCAGGGCAAGATCAGCTTTTTCATCAATTGTTGGTTCAGGCAGTATCACACCCTTATCGAGGTAATGACGTATCTCCCTGAAGATCCATGGTCTTCCAAAAGTGGCTCTCCCGATCATTATTGCATCAACACCGTATCTTTCAAACATCGTCCTGGCCTTTTCCGGTCCATTTACGTCGCCGTTGCCGATGATGGGTATCTTCATCCTCGGGTTGTTCTTAACCTCTCCTATGAGCGTCCAGTCGGCTTCGCCCCTGTAGAGCTGCGACCTGGTCCGTCCATGTATCGTAAGCGCAGCGATACCGGTGTCCTGCAATCGCTCTGCGAGCTCAACGATCATCTTACTGTTCTCATCCCATCCCAGCCTGGTCTTGACTGTAACAGGAACGCTGACAGCCTTTATGATGGCAATAGTCATTTCAATCATCAGCGGGATGTTCTGAAGCATTCCCGCCCCCGCGCCCCGTGAAGCAATTTTTCTCACAGGGCATCCGAAGTTAAGGTCAAGGATATCAGGATTGGCCTCACAGGCCCTGATTGCGGCATCAACCATAGATTCAATATTATGGCCGTAAAGCTGTATCCCGATGGGCCTTTCATAATCGAACAGATCAAGCTTTTTTACACTGCTTTTTCCATTCCTTATCAGCCCGTCTGATGAGATGAACTCGGTGTACATAAAATCGGCGCCGAACATCTTGCAGACATACCTGAACGAAGGGTCAGTTATGTCCTCCATGGGAGCAAGGAAGAGAGGCCGTTCTCTTAATATAGTGTTGCCAAGTATCAAGGTCAGATAAAAGATTATCCCTATTCGACTTCGAACAAGGTGGGTGAGAGGTCCGTCTGAGCTGTTTCGTTTTTCCGGAAAACATAAACCAGGCCGTATTTTTCAGAGCTGGCCCTTTTTTCTTCTTCAGAAAGTGACGAGAAGCTTGCTTCAATCTCGTTCCAGAGAGATGTGATAAGCTCATCAGCATCACGACGCAGTTCTGAGGTCCGGTTAACGCATTCTGCAGTGCGCCTGCTTATTGTTTTATAATGATTTCGTGTCTCGAGGAATTTCTCATAACGTATTTTGACCACTGCTATTGTCGGATTGGCAATAGGAGTGTTAACTCTTCTTATACGGTACTCTTCCCCGTCGATAATCCTTTTTCCCCATGCGACCATCTCATTTTCTGTGGTGAGTGATGGTATGCCGGAGTCATCAGGAGCTATGCCGAAAAATGATCTGGTTTCAGGCGGTAATTCTCCCCGGGTTATTGCCATATTCATGACTCTCAGAAAATGTGTGATATACAGCCTTGCCTTTCGTGCTGCTTCCTGGTTTGATTTAGCTTTCTCAACCTGGTTGAGCAGATTCTGGCGCTGATGGCTGATAGCATTCTCAAATACCGAGATAATACCCTGAAGTCTTACAAGGGTCTTCATGGTGAAGGCCAGTCTGAAAGGAGGAATGTCTTTGCTCATTTCCAGGGCTTTTTTCATCGCCCTGAGTCGTGAAGAATCAGTGTTTGGCAGACGGCGGTAAGGCATATATTTAATTTTCAGTTGGTTCTTAATGCGAATATACATCCTTGGATATGTTTGGCAACGCCCTTCGTAGGTAAAAATTGTTGATAACCTGAAAAATATCAACTGCACTTGTTAAATTAGTAGTCTGAAACCAGGTAAAAATAAAATACAATGTTTGACCGTGAAGTTTATGTTGTCCGTCGTAACAGGCTGAAGTCTTTTATGAGTGATGGTATTGCTCTTTTCGTGGGTAATGCAGAATCTCCGATGAACTACCCTGATAATACCTACCATTGGAGGCAGGACAGTGATTTTCTTTATTTTTTCGGAATTGATCTGCCGGGACTGACAGGGATGATTGATTTTAACTCAGGTGAGGAATGCATCTTTGGAAATGATGTCGATGTTGATGACATAATCTGGATGGGACCTCAGCCGTTGATGACTGACCTGGCAGCAAGTGCAGGAGTTAAGAATAGCCTGCCTTTGTCCAGGCTGACTGATTACATTGAAAAAGCAATGTCGGGAGGAAGACCGATACATTTCCTTCCGCCATACAGGGCTGAGACTAAAATGACCCTCGGTGCCCTTCTTCGTGAAAACCCTTGCCAGATGAGGACCAAGGCTTCCGAAAAACTGATTAAGGCGGTCGTTTCACTCAGGTCAATCAAAGAAGATGTCGAGATTGAAGAAATTGAGAAAGCAGCCAATATAGCATGTGAGATGGAGACAACTGCCATGCGAATGTGCAAACCCGGCATGACAGAACAGGAGATATTCGGAACAATTGAAGGCATTGCCTGGGCTAAAGGTGCAGGGCCTTCATTTCCCACAATCCTTAGCATAAATGGCCAGACACTTCATAATCATAATCATGTAAATACTCTCGGGAAGGGAAGGATGATGGTGACAGACTGCGGAGCAGAATCACTGCTTCATTATGCAGCCGACCTGACACGTACTACGCCGGTAGGAGGACAATTCACGCAAAGGCAGAGAGAGATTTACGAAATTGTGCTGAAAGCCAATACGGAATCAATAAAAATAGCAGGTCCCGGCATATCAAACCGCGATCTCCATCTGAACGCCTGCCGTATCATTGCCTCAGGTCTTAAAGATCTCGGGCTGATGAAAGGCGATATTACAGAGGCTGTTAATGAAGGCGCGCATGCACTCTTTATGCCGCACGGACTGGGTCACATGATGGGACTCGATGTTCATGACATGGAGAGCCTGGGAGAAAATTTTGTCGGATATAATGAAGAGGTAAAACGAAGCACACAGTTCGGGCTAAAATCGCTGCGATTTGCTCTTCCATACAGGCAGGGCCATGTCTTTACCATTGAACCGGGAATTTATTTTATACCTGAGCTGCTGGCCAAATGGAAGGCTGAGGGCATGCATACCCAATTCATCAACTATGACAAAGCTGAGAGCTATCTTGGCTTTGGCGGTGTAAGGATTGAAGATGACGTGGTGATCACTGCCACTGGATGCAGGCCACTGGGTAAGACGGCACCAAAAACGGTGGCTGAAATAGAAAAGGTCTGCCTCGGATAATAATTATCAGAATGCGCTGTAATATTCCCGGTTCAGCCTTGCAATATTGAGCAGCTTTATTTTTTTAGGACATTGCGCCTCACATGCACCTGTGTTAGAGCATGTTCCAAAGCCCTGCTTATCCATCTCGGCAATCATCGCACGCACTCTCTCCTTAGCTTCGGGCCTTCCCTGAGGAAGGAGAGCATACTGGGAAATCTTGGCCGAGACGAAAAGCATTGCCGAAGCATTCTTGCATGCCGCCACACATGCTCCGCATCCGATGCAGATGGCTGAATCAAAGGCCTCATCGCTTTTCTTTTTCCGTACGAGAATTGCATTTGCCTCGGATGCAGCTCCCGCGGTGACTGAGATAAACCCTCCGGCGATCTGTATCTTGTCAAAGGCGCTGCGATCAACAATAAGATCCTTTATAACAGGAAATGGTTTTGCCCTCCAGGGCTCAATCACAATTTTTTCACCATCCCTGAAATAACGCATTGAGAGGTGGCAGGTAGTCAGTCCGGGCACCGGTCCGTGAGGATAACCGTTTATGTACATACCACAGCTTCCGCAGATGCCTTCACGGCAGTCGTGGTCAAAGGCAACAGGATCCTTTCCCTCCACAATAAGTTTCTTGTTCAGCGAATCAAGCATCTCGAGAAACGACATGTCAGGGGAGACACCATCAAGGTCATAGAACGCAAAAGCACCTTTTGCCTTTGCATTTTTCTGTCTCCATATCTTCAATCTGAGCTTCATATTGGCAGAATTAAATCAGTTTATTTATAGCTTCTCTCCTTGAGTTCAACAAACTCGAACTTCAGCGGCTCCTTGTTCAGAATGGGCTCATTCTCACCGTTATATTCCCATGCAGCAACGTAAGAGTATTCAGCATCTATCCTCTTTGCCTCACCGTCTTCTGTCTGACTTTCCTCACGGAAGTGAGCGCCGCAAGATTCTTTTCTGTTCAGTGCATCGGTTATCATCAGCCGTGCGAGCTCGATGAAGTCGGCCACCTTGCCGGCTTTCTCAAGTTCATGATTCATTTCAGCACCTTCACCGGGAACAATGAGATCACTCCAGAACTCCTTCCTTAGCTCTGCTACAAGCGTCAGGGCTTTCTTAAGCCCTTCCTCGTTACGCCTCATACCACAGTAGTCCCACATTATTTTTCCGAGACGTTTGTGAAAATCTGATGCGGTCTGTTTTCCTTTTATTGAAAGGAATTTTTCAATTCTTTCCCTGGCAGATTTCTCAGCCTCTTCAAACTCAGCACCGGTGGTCGGGATTCTCGGTGTTCTGATCTCCCCCGACAGATAGTTGTTTATGGTAACCGGGAGGATGAAATATCCGTCTCCGGCAGCCTGCATAAGTGAGCTTGCCCCAAGCCTGTTTGCACCATGATCGGAAAAGTTTGCTTCACCGATAGCATAGAGACCCGGAACGGTGGTCGCCAGCTCATAATCAACCCAGAGGCCGCCCATTGTATAATGCCCTGCAGGGTAGATCTGCATGGGCTCTTCATATGAGTCTATTCCGGTGATGTTTTTATACATCTCAAAAAGGTTGCCGTATTTGTTCTCTATCGATTTTTTCCCCTGTTTCTTTATTGCATCCCGGAAGTCAAGGTTGACAGCCAGCCCTGTTTTCCCGACGCCATATCCGGCATCGCATCTTTCTTTGGCTGCTCTCGAGGCCACGTCGCGCGGCACAAGGTTTCCAAATGTGGGATACCTGCGTTCGAGATAATAATCGCGGTCTTCTTCGGGGATGTCATTGGCAGGCCGCTTGTCATCCTTGTTCTTCGGAACCCATATCCGCCCGTCATTTCGCAATGATTCCGACATCAGTGTCAGTTTGCTCTGGAACTCGTTAAGCTGGGGTACACAGGTAGGATGTATCTGCACAAAACTGGGATTGGCAAAGGCGGCTCCCTTTTTATATGCTTTCCAGGCAGCGGATGCGTTGGAGTTGACAGCCAGGGTTGAAAAGTAATAGACTGTTCCGTATCCTCCTGTTGCAAGAACGACAGCATGTGCGGAATGTCTTTCTATCTCACCTGTGATGAGATTGCGTGCAATTATCCCGCGGGCCTTACCGTCGATAATAACAATATCAAGCACATCCCTGCGTGGGAACATTGTCACTTTTCCTGCCCTGATCTGCCTGTTCAGCGAGGAATATGCACCAAGGAGGCACTGTTGTCCTGTCTGGCCTTTTGCATAGAACGTACGAGATACCTGCACTCCGCCAAAAGAGCGTGTTTCAAGTGTACCGCCGTATTCACGGGCAAACGGAACGCCGAGGGCAGTATAATGGTCAATAACCTGGTTGCTTACTTCCGCAATGCGATAGACATTTGCTTCGCGTGCCCTGAAGTCTCCCCCTTTGATCATATCATAGAACAGACGATAGGTATTATCACCGTCATTCTTGTAGTTCTTGGCTGCATTAATGCCTCCCTGGGCTGCAACGGAGTGCGCACGACGGGGCAAATCCTGGTAACAGAAGACCTTGACATTATAACCGAGCTCACCGAGTGAAGAAGCAGCGCCGGCGCCCGATAGCCCTGTGCCGATGACTATGATGTCAATCTTATTTTTGTTGGCAGGATTGACAAGCTTTGAGCCGGACTTGTACCTGGTCCACTTCTCCTCAAGCGGGCCTTCCGGTATCTTTGCATTAAGATTTATCATGATGTGTTGTTTCTTCAGGTTATTTTAACAGCCAGATGAAAAGAGGTATGATTGCGAAACCCAGCGGCAGTGCAATTGCATATATCAGTGATATGACCTTTATGACCGGGGTCCAGAAATCGTTCGCCAGCCCGAGAGTCTGAAAAGCAGACTGCAGGGAATGATAGAGGTGGAAGCCAAGCAGGATGAAGCATACCCAGTACAGGATAACATATCCCGGAATGTGGAACAAATCGTAAGCCACCGAGTAGAAGTTCTCCGGTTCGCCATCAACCAGTCCTAGCTTCATGAAATAGAAGTTAAAGAAATGGATTACCAGGAAGATCAGGACTGCTCCTCCGGTCCAAATCATGAACTTTGAAAATGTTGACGTCTCGGACTTGTTTCTTACGGCATATCTCACAGGCCTTAAGTACCAGTTTTGTATCTGAAGGATTAATCCGTAGACAACGTGTATCAGAATGGCCAGGAGCAGCAAAATCTCCACAGCTTTGACCAGAGGGAAGGTTGCCATGAAGTGTGCAGCATTATTGAATGGTTCGGGGTCGTCTTTCAGAAGCATGAGGTTAATGCCCAGGTGGATCGGCAGGAACAGCAACAGAAACAATCCGGCAAGTGCCATCACGAATTTCTTCGAGATGGCCGAGAATAGGATTTTATTCATCGGTGTTGTACTTTTGAGTTCAGGGTTAGTTCTAAAGAGCAGTTGAAAAATCTTTTCTTCAGGGTAAATTTAGGAATTTATTCATTTTTATCAAATATTTATGAACCGATCAATACATTTTGAAGGCATTACAGTCAGGTACAGCGACTGCGGGTCGGGAAGACCCCTGATTTTGCTGCACGGCTATCTCTTAACGGGAGAAGTGTGGCAGCCTTTATCAGATATAATCTCAAAGTCATTCAGGGTTATCTCTGTTGACATTCCCGGTCACGGAGGGTCCGGTGTGGCAGGAGACACACATACAATGGAGTTTATTGCCGGGGCCGTAAGAGCAGTTATGAATGATACTGGCGAAAAGAAGGTGCTGCTGGCAGGTCATTCATTGGGTGGTTATGCAACGCTGGCTTTCGCTGAAAAATATCCTGAACTGCTGGCAGGATATGTGCTGTTCCATTCGCATCCTTATGCCGATTCACCTGAGACAATACTGAAGAGAAAGAGGGAAATAGAGGTTGTCAAAGCCGGTAAGAAAGACCTGATGTATCCCGCCAACATATCAATGATGTTTGCAGAACGCAATCTGCAGATTATGCCGGCGGCAGTGACAAGGCTGAGAGAAATTGCTTCCCTTAATCCTGCGGAAGGAATTATTGCATTGCTGAATGGCATGATTGTGAGACCATCAAGAACCAATGTTGTGGAGAGCGGCAAATTGCCGCTGCTTTGGATCCTTGGCAGATGGGACCGTTACTTCAGTCCCGGGAATGCTGTACGGGATATTAAGCTTCCTTCAAACGCAAGGGTTGAAATACTTGAAAATTCTGGTCATCTTGGCTTTATTGAGGAGACGGAACTGTCTGCTAAACTGATCAGGACTTTTGCCTCCGGACTTGACTGGAAACCGGACAACGGGAAAACGAAAAAATAAATTCCGGAGATCAGTTATTTTCAATATAATTGAAAGCCTCGATCAGTGTCTTGTCCAGTTCCCCCCATAAAGGATAAAAGCCTTTATTGTCAAGCATGTTTCTGGCAATATATGCCTTCAGCTGGATATATATGATATTTTCCGAGATCTTAATTTGTGCTTCTTTGGGCTCAATCCCATTCTCTTTGGCATACCTGATGAACTTTTGGGTGATGTTCTGCCCGGAGAGCCATTGGTCAAGCGACTTCAGATCATGATATTTCATCATGGTCTCACGGTTATCATCAGTAAACTTAAGGGCGAATTTGGGTATCAGTCCGGAATTCCTGACAGCAATGAAATAATCTGTGATTCCTGTGGTATCAATGGGAATAAAAATATCAGGCATAATCCCGCCGCCGCCGTAAACGGTTTTTCCTCCAGGGGTTTTAAAGGGCACTGAATCAGCCATATGTATTGAATCAGCATCGCTGAACTCGCCATGCATGTAGCGGTTCCCAAGATCTTCGTAATACTTGTCTATGCCCTGGTTATAAGGCTTCTGTATTGATCTGCCGGTCGGAGTGTAGTAACGTGCTATGGTCAGTCTCATTCCTGAACCGTCGCGGAACATTACAGGCTCCTGCACCAGGCCTTTGCCGAATGACCTGCGACCGATTATGGTACCACGGTCATTGTCCTGAATAGCTCCAGCAAGTATTTCGCTGGCAGAAGCGCTCCATTCGTCGATCAGAATGACCAGCTCTCCGGTTTCAAATTCACCATCTGAAGTAGCTCTTATGTCCTGCCTCGGTTTTGATTTGCCCATGGTGAAGACGATGAGCTTTCCTTCAGGAAGAAACTCGTCTGCTATCATTGTTGCAGCATCCATGACACCTCCGGAGTTGCCCCTCAGATCAAGGATAAGTTTCTTCATTCCCTGACTTTTCAACTCCCTCAGACCTTTCGTAAACTCATCATGTGTCGTCAGGGCAAAGTTGGATATCTTCATATAACCGACATCATCCGACATC
Source organism: uncultured Bacteroidales bacterium (assembly GCA_963849945.1). Taxonomy (GTDB): domain Bacteria; phylum Bacteroidota; class Bacteroidia; order Bacteroidales; family VadinHA17; genus SR-FBR-E99. Next base: position 106,680 of record CAWKJD010000012.1, read on the forward strand.
ATGTAAGAAACATCAATGCTGTATAAGGGGATCTTGTCGCGGACGATTGAGAATGGCAGCAATTCTTTGGCTCCCTTTCTTTCAATCTTAAGGTCAACCCTTGTCCCGCGGGGGCCTTTGAGCATTTTTACCACGTCCTCATCAGGGAGGCTCTTGCCTGCAACAGTAGAATCATTGACAACAATTATCTTGTCACCGGGCATGATGCCGGCTTTCTCAGACGGGCCTCCTGATATGGTGCTGATTATCTGAACTGTGTCTGTGAGCATCTGGAAGGTGACTCCGATTCCGTCAAAGTTGCCCTGGAGGGGCTCATTCGCCTGAGCAAGATCACGTGCCGGAATATATACCGAGTGCGGATCGAGCTTGCGCAACATTACCGGTATCGCTGCTTCTATCAGGTCATTACGGTTGACGGTGTCAACATAATCAGATTCGATAATATCAAGAATACGGCTTAGCTTGTCACTTGATGGCGGGAAGTTGGTATAAAGTCCTGACTGGGGGTGAGGCATGTAAAACCCGGCCAGGATGCCAATGGCTAGTGCAACTGCTATGATAATCGGAAGATATGCTCTGTTATATTTCATTGTTCTTTTCTTCTATGTCTGTATAAACAAGCTCGATGCCTGCACGTTTCAGCAGCTCAATCCCGTCAAGATTCCGGTACTGGTTACTGTAAACAACGCGTTTTATGCCTGATTGTATGATAAGCTTGGCGCACTCCATGCAGGGTGAGTCGGTAATGTATAACGTTGAATTCTCACTTGAGTTGTTTGACCTCGCAACTTTGGTAATGGCATTCGCTTCAGCATGAAGAACGTATGGTTTGGTGACATTGTTCTCATCTTCACATACATTCTCAAACCCTGAGGGAGTACCGTTATAACCGTCTGAAATAATCATCTTGTCCTTCACAATCAGGGCTCCTACCCTCCGGCGCTTGCAGTAGGAGTTTTCAGACCATACGGCGGCCATGCGTAAATAACGTTTGTCAAACTGTGCCTGTTTGTCACCGTAGGGGTGAATGGCATCTTTCTTCGTCATCCTCATTGAATTCGAGCGCAAACTTAATCGTTTTTACAGCCAATTCAAAAAAACTTAAGGGGCACTTCGGCATGTTGCCTAGGTGCCCCTTGAAATATTATTGAGATTTGCCGGAGACTATCAGTTACTGTTTTTCCAGGTGTAGGCGTGCGGCCAGCTACTTGTGTTGGTACTCACGGACGTATGGCAGATAAAGCATCCATTCTTTGTTTCAGGGTTGCTTCCTCCATGCTGTCCGGCATATTCACCCATATCACTCTCCCCTCTTGAACTGGAATGACAAGTGCCGCAGCTGCCCAGCGTCTTCGGAGAGGTGCTGTATGGCTGGTATTGCATTGCCTGGTAATTATCAACAGCTTTTGATGATGGGACCATTGCATGAGGACTGCCATGGCATGATGAACACATCATGTTTCCATGACCCGTTGATTCTCTGTAAAGTGATGCTGTCGAACCCACATCTGTTGCTTCGTTGTGGCAGGTGGAGCATGACGGCTCATTGACCCATGGCACTCTTGTGCTCGTTGAGGAAGCTACCTGGGCCATGGTACCGTGGCATGTTGTGCAGTTACCGTCTGGTCCTGTGTGCTTTATGCTGCGATTGCATTTTGTTGTCTGGCCGGGATGGCAGTCATAACATGCTGCTCCCTTGTCTGCATGAAACCCATGAATGGCTTCTGATAAATACTTGCCTGATGTTCCCCGGCCGGTCTTTCCCAGAGCCTCTGATCCGTGGCAGGTTGCGCAGAGAACAGGCTTTGACTGCATAAGTGACGTTCCGGATTCAGCATCATGTTTGGCGAGAACATCATTGAATGCATCTGTTCCATGACACTTAGCGCAGTTGATCTCGTCAGAGGTTGGTACAGTAGCTCTTGTGGTTGCCACAGTATTTCCGGAACCGTCTTTTACGGTTATCTCAGCCACCTGCAAAGGGTCCCATACACCCTGGTCATTGACAGGTACGACAGGTATCCCTGTGGCTTCAAAATGGCCGCCGGCTGCAGTCATTGTCCCGCTGAGCCCGTTGCCCGTAAGCCCAATGTCATGCTGGAGTGAAGCCAGACCAAACAATGCTGTAATATGGTCCCAGAAGCCACCATACTGACGCTTACCGTAAGATGATGTATTTCCAATAATTTTATACTCCACGGTAACTCCGCTGGTAACTATTGTTGGTGGATTTCCCTTCCTGACAACCTGTGCCAGCACCGTATTGTACGGAGGAAGAATTACAGCCACATCATAGGTTGGATTAAGACAGTGCATCCCGAGAGTGTTGGATGCAAAAACCACGTAGTCACTTGATACAACCGGCGGCGGCGGATTGTTATTTGACCTGGAACAGCCGGCTAAAATAAAAATTAGAAGCACCGCAATTATGCCTCCTGGCAGTCGGTAATTCAGCAATGACAGCTTTTTCATGACATTCATTTTTTAAACAAATATTTCACCTTTAAGAAATAAATCCGCATGCCCTGATATAAGGGTACGGTCACTATTTAAAGCACACTCAAGATAGCCTCCCCGGGCAGAGAGCTGCCTGGCTGCCATGGTGGTTTTGCCAAGACGGGCAGACCAGAAAGGAGTAAGGGTTGTGTGGGCAGATCCGGTAACAGGATCTTCATCGATGCCTGCCTGAGGGGCAAAAAACCTTGAAACAAAATCGACATCCGAGCCCGGAGCAGTCACTATGACGCCCCTTCCGTCAGCCGTGGCAAGCTTTCTGAAATCGGGCCTGAGGCCTGTTATTTCAGCTTCGCTTCTGTAAAGAAGAAGATAGTCGCTTCTTCCCATGAAACACTCAACCGGCTCTTTGTCAAGACTTTCAATGATCAGATCGGGCAGATCGCACTTTTTTAAAGTATCTGTAGGAAAATCAAGCTCCAGCATATCGCCCTTCTTCCGGACGATAAGATTACCCATATTCATGGTTTGAAAGATTACTTCATTCCTGTCAGGTTGAAGAATATTCAGCAAAACGAATGCTGATGCCAGTGTACCATGACCACACAGGTCAACCTCAGTAACAGGAGTGAACCATCTTATCAGCCAGTTATTTCCCTGCGGCGCGAGAAATGCCGTCTCGGCAAGATTGTTCTCCATGGCTATCTTCTGCATCAGGCTACCTGACAACCATTCACTGAGAAGACATACGGCTGCGGGATTGCCGGTAAAAGGGCCGCAGGTAAACGCATCAACCTGAAAGATAGCTAAGGATTTCATTTTAAAAGAATAGCTATATTCGGTAAAAGATCACGATGAAGTTAATCAAATAAATCTTATGGCTTTAAAAAAGTGATAATTAAAATTCAAAAGAATAGTAATTTAGTACTATCATGGTTGAAATAAAAACACAAAATGGAACTGAGATCAGCAGGCTGACACCTGCGCGCTGTAACATATTTGTAATCAGCAGACCCGGAAAAGGCATAATCATTGATTCCGGCATTCAGTCAGACAGGGAGAGGATAAGAAAGGCCCTCGAAAGAAAAGGCCTGAAACCGGATGCGGTGATCCTGACCCATTCTCATTTTGATCATGCCGGTAATGCTGCGTGGCTCCAAAAGAACTATGGAGCAAAAATAATTGTGCATGCAACTGAAAAAGAAGCACTTGCGGCGGGTGATATGCCGATACCCGGAGGGACATACAGTATTACAAAAAGACTTTCCACTGTTGGCCGGAAGGTAACATCAATCTTCAGATATGAGAGCTGTTCACCCGATATTACCGTCGACACTTTCCTGGATCTTTCTGAACTGGGTTTCAACGGATACATAATGCATACCCCGGGACACTCGCCGGGTGAGATGGCGGTTGTAATTGATGATGAAGTGGCTTTCACCGGAGATTCTGTCATAGGCACCATTCCCGGAAGTCCTTTCCCGCCGTTTGCTGATGATGTTGAGGAGCTGATGCGGAGCTGGAAGAAACTACTGGATACCGGATGTCACACCTTCCTGCCGGGTCATGGAAAACCGGTGACGAGGGTAGAGCTTGCTGCTGATTATCAGAAGAGGGTGAAAAAATGATTTAAGAACAAGGAAAGCACTTCCTTCTCTGAGAACCTTTTTCCTTTCTTTTTCCGGCTTGTTTTTATTGGTGTCGGAGAAATAATTAATTTGCATGACTAAAATTCCATCTTTATGAAGAAGCGTATTCTCCTTTCATTACTGGTTTTCCTGGCTATTCTCCTGGTAACTGCCCTGTTGTATATAACTTATCTCTCACCGGGAATAACAGGCTATGCGGCCAAGAATGTGGCATCAGGTGTTTTCGTTGCCGGACGGACACAGAAGAGCATTGAAAAAGAAGACATCAACTTTTTTCCTGTAAACCGCACAAAGAACGTCGTTGATAACACAAAGAAGACAGTGACCAGCACGTTGTTACATTTCTGGAAGTCAGAGGCTGTCTGTAATGAAGGACTGGGCTGCACCCTGGTAAGAGATTTTTCAGAAGCAGATGTTCTGAAACTTGATTATCCTGATGTGCCACTGCCGTCAGGTAATCCTGACACAATTCCCTGGCCGGCAGGTGACCTCCTCAGCGATACGGTTCCGGCAGGCATCAACATGAAGATGCTCAATGAGATGCTTGATCGTATATTTAAAGATACGGTCACTTACCATGGGACCTTTGCTGTCGCTGTTGTTTACAAAGACCAGTTGGTTGCGGAACGGTTCCGCAGTGATCTTGGCCCTGACAACCGCTTCCTTAGCTGGTCAATGGCTAAGAGCTTTACAAATGCAATGGTAGGCGCTATGGTCAAAGACGGCCTCGTTGACATCAATGCGCCGGTAAACCTTAAAGAATGGGCAAAGGATGAACGGAAGAACATTACCCTTGACAATCTCATGCACATGACCAGCGGACTTGAGTTCAGCGAAGCCTACTATAAGATGAGACTTTCAAGCACCACTTCCATGCTGCTGAAGAACGGTGACATGGGTAAGTATGCTGCATCGAAGAAACTGCTTACCAGGCCTGATTCTGTATGGTCATATTCCTCAGGCTCGGGCAATATTATAGAGGATTATCTGCGCACTGTATTTAAAAGCCACGAAGAATACCTTGCCTATCCGCGCAAAGCGATATTCAATAAGACCGGAATGCGAAGCGTGGTTTGGGAAGTAGATGCTTCAGGTACCTTTGTCGGATCATCATACCTTTATGCCACCATGCGCGATTATGCCCGCTTTGGGCTTCTTTACCTGCACAACGGCAACTGGCTTGGTGATCAAATCTTTCCCGATGGTTGGGTAAACTATACCACCACACCGGCCAAAGGGTCAGACGGAGCGTACGGGGCTCTGTTCTGGCTGAACAAAAACGGCGAATTTCCAGGCCTCCCGGAGGATCTCTATTATTGCGACGGCTATGATGGCCAGCGCATATTTATCCTGCCCTCCAAAGACATGGTAATAGTGCGTACGGGCTGCTCTCCAAGGGGCACCATCGACTGGCAGTCATTCCTGAAAGGTATAACCGAAACCGTAGACTAAAAGCTGTAAACAATAACCGGGGTAATATCAGATCTGAAAATTCAGATCTTAAGCTTTATATTCAGACGGACGAGAAGGGCTGTCAGGCCAACCATCAGCAGAGCCCACGCTATTGATCCCGCCACAACCACAAGGGCGGATGGGGAATCTTTATAAAAGAGTACCGGCACTCCTGTCATCCATATAATGTAATAAAGTATATCAGGCGCCAGGTAAGTGGTAAGTGAGTACTGACCTGCCGGTTTTACAATTGCAGCCCAGCTTCTGTAGTTCCTGACATCAGCAATCCAGTAAATCAGAATAAACAAAAGGAAGCTTATCCCCGAGCAGATCATGCCCCAGCTTGGGGTTGCCTTTATCTTTGAGATAATAAACCAGTTCCTCAGGAAAAACCCTGAAACCAGGCATAGTATCCCCAATCCGATGAATATCAGGACTGTTTTCCTTATGTCCAGCGTATGCCTCTTCCGAATTATTATACCTCCCAGCAATCCGGTCAGTACGATTAAAGGTGTATTTCCTTCTATAATTATACCCAAAGCCGGTTTGACTGGATCAAGAAATCCAAGGAGGTTCCATCCGGAGAGCATGTTCAAGACAAGAAAGAACAGGATAACAGCAGTGGTTTTAATAATTGAATCCCGGCACAAAAGATATGTAAAAGCCGAGACAAGGTATCCCCAGCCGATCAGTCCGAGTATTCCCCACCACCCTGTGATCAGCCATCCGTTGTTTACAGGCTGCCCTGACCTGAATTTAATAACAAGGAACAGAAGTGCAGCAATGCCGATGATTCTCAGGCCATTTTTCAGGTATTGGTTCAGTTTTTCAGGATAGTCATTCCATACAAGGAAAACTGAAATATACATCATTATAGCCCACAGGTTTTCACTCATTCCTGTGAGTTCGGGATCAACTCTGCCGGAATTAAGCATCAGGACTCCGATGACGAGCAGGCTTAAAGTCCTGAGTATGATATGAAGACTTATTTTTGGCAATGGTTGGCCTTTTGACAATCTGTTTGAAAATGCAAATGGTATTGCCATCCCGACAATGAAAAGAAAGCCCGGGAAGACCCAGTCTGCAAGTCCCATTCCGTCAAAATCGGCGGACATATGACCGAGCCATGACGGGGCGGTATGCATATTCAGGTCATTGACAAACAGCATCAGGACGAGAGTCAGTCCCCGCATGATGTCTATTGAAGAAATACGGGTATTGGATGGCATAATGAAGATTCTGTGGTTACAGAAACGAAATTAGTTAAACTGTGCCACAATGCAAAAAAGCTGAATTGATTGTTTACCTGCTATTTTAATCAGCTGGCAGGACCTTCAGTTTGTGTAACAAGATAATTTTCCAAACCCATTTGTGCAATCTGCGCAAGTTGAATTTCGGCCCAATCAACATGCCCTTCTTCCATATTAAGTATCTTGGTCAGGAGATCAACAGTACCCTGATCATTGACTTCACGGGCCAGGTTAATTCCATCATTATAAGCGCGTACAACCTCAAGCTCCTTGGCATAGTCGTTGCTGATTATCTCCGAAACATCTTTACCAATCTTCATCGCATTTAGATTGGATACTGTAGGAGCACCATCAAAGAAAACTATTCGCTCTATAAGCCACTCGGCATGGTGCATTTCATCCATTGATTGTTTTCTGATAGCAGTGTGAATCTTTCCATAGCCCCAGTTTTCACATATTTCAGAATGTAACATGTACTGGTTTATTGCAGTAAGTTCATCTGCCAGAAGCGAATTCAGGACTGTCAGTAATTTTTTATTTCCTTTCATAGTTGATAATTTTTAGTGTATGACAATAATTTTTATAGGATTTTAGTCTTTTAATATCAGCATCAGCTTTTGCCTTGTAATAAAAATCCTGCTTTTGATAGTTCCGATCTTTAATCCGAGTTTATCGGAAATCTCATAGTATTTATACCCGTCAATATGCATTTTAAACGGTATCCTGAATTTATCGCTTAATGAGTTAATGGTTTTTTGAATCTCTCCTTCTGCATAATTTGATTCAGGAGAAACAAAACCTTTGTCACGTGGTATGGCTAAATTATAAAGATCACGTTTGCTATCAATTAATGTATTCATTTTTATATTCCGCCGGTAATTGTTGATAAAGGTATTCTTCATTATTGTAAATAGCCACGCTTTTAGATTAGTGTAGTCTACAAATTTATCTTTGTGGGTAATTGCTTTGAGATAAGTGTCCTGGACGAGATCAAAAGCATTGTCACGGTCTTCAGTGAGACTAAATGCAAACCTGTAGAGGTTACTCTTCATCTCTGTCAGGCTACTGTTAAATGCATGTGCTGTCAAAACCAGATGTGTTTATAATTGCTTAAGCAAATTTAAATCTCGCTTTTCTGAGAATAGTTACATAATTCTCCGAAAGATTTACATTATTCACATTTTGAATTGGCTTAAAAAGTCATATCCAGGTTTAAAAGTTGCAGGATGAACTTTTGGCAGAGAATCAGAGGTTAAATTCAATTGACATAAAATCAATAATGGATATTTCAGAATACTAATGTTTTACAGGAGCAAAAAAAAAGAAACAGACCAAAAATCTGTTTCTTCCGTTTCCGTACCCGGAGCCGGGATCGAACCGGCACAGCATCGCTGCCACTGGTGTTTGAGACCAGCGCGTCTACCAATTCCGCCATCCGGGCGCTATTTATTGCCGGGCAGAACTAAATGTCATGCGGTCTAAGGTCTGAGGGTCTCAGGTCTCATATCTCATATCTCACCCCGCAGTCGGCGAAAATAGGATAATTTTTTCAAATGACCGCCACTATTGCCTACTGCCTGATGTCCCGTTCCGCTCTGCGGAACGAGGATCCCCGAACCAAAGGCCCGGGACCCACTGCCCCTTCTATAGCACGAAGTATCCCTTCCACATCATACCCGCACTCATGATACAACTCCTGCTGGGTGCCATGCTCAACAAAATAATCCGGAATGCCAAGACGCTTTATCTCAACCGCATAACCATGGTCGCCGGCAAACTCAAGAACGGCACTGCCAAATCCTCCCTTGATTACACCATCCTCCACGGTGATGATCTTTTTGAAATTTTTCATTACCTCATGCAGTACATTTTCATCGAGCGGATTGGCAAACCGCATATCGTAATGCGTTACTGATATCCCTTTGTCGCGCAGCTGAGCGGCAGCTTCAACGACAAAATTGCCCGGATGGCCAATGCTCAGTACTGCAATATCCTTTCCGTCACTGATCTGCCGGGCTTTGCCGACAGGTATCTCTGCGAACGGTTGCTTCCAGTCGCAGATGGCCCCTGTTCCCCTCGGGTAGCGGATGCTGAAAGGTCCCTTAATCTTCTCAAGCTGTGCGGTGTACATCATGTTGCGCAGCTCTACCTCATCCATTGGCGCTGCAGTTATCATACCGGGGATATTACGCATGAAGGCAAGATCAAAGAAACCGTGATGTGTCGCACCATCCGACCCCACAAGGCCACCGCGGTCAAGACAGAAAACAACCTTAAGCCCCTGGATTGCAACATCATGCACCACCTGATCATAAGCCCTCTGCATGAATGTCGAATAAATATTGCAGAAAGGCAGAAGCCCGTCTGATGCAAGTCCTGCTGAAAATGTCACCGCATGCTGTTCAGCAATGCCGACATCAAAGACCCTGTCAGGCATCTCTCTCATCATAATGTTGAGCGAGCAGCCCGTAGGCATGGCAGGAGTTATAGCCACAATCTTGTCATTCATGCGTGCCAGCTCAACGATTGTTTCTCCGAAGACTTCCTGGTAAAGAGAGTGCCTTGGACAGTCGGCCGGCTTTATCAGCTCTCCGGTGCATTTGTCAAATTTTCCCGGAGCATGAAAAACAGTCTGATGCTCTTCAGCTTTCGGAAATCCCTTCCCCTTCACAGTGACACAATGAAGCAGCTTCGGTCCGGGTATCCGCTTCATATCCTGCAGAACCTTAACCAGATGGAGCACATCATGACCATCGATGGGACCGAAATATCTGAATTTCATAGATTCGAACAGGTTGCTCTTTTCAAGCATCGTACCCTTTATGCTTCCCTCAATCTGTGAGGCCAGCATCCGGGCTTTTGACCCCATACGACTGGAAAGACCAAGGAAGTTCCACACCTTGTCCTTGAACCTGTTGTATGCCTTGCTGGTGGTTATGTCAAGAAGGTACTCCTTCAGGGCGCCGACACTTGCATCAATAGAAATGTTGTTATCATTAAGGATGACAAGCAGATCGGCTTTTTGGTTTCCGGCATTATTCAAACCCTCGAAGGCAAGACCTCCTGTCAGGGCTCCGTCGCCTATTACTGCTACCACTTTTCGCTTTTCCCCCTGTGCCCTTGATGCCACAGCAATCCCCAGTGCAGCCGAGATTGAAGTTGAAGAGTGTCCAACCCCAAAAGCATCATACTCGCTTTCAACCATTCGCGGGAAGCCGCTTATACCCCCGTATTTGCGATTTGTTTTAAAACTGCCCTTCCTGCCTGTCAGTATCTTGTGTCCGTAAGCCTGATGACCCACGTCCCATACGATCTTGTCGTAAGGTGTATTATAAACATAATGGAGTGCGACGGTCAGTTCAACAACACCCAGGCTGGCGCCGAAATGACCAGGGTTGTTACTGACTTCGTCAATGATAAACTGTCTGAGCTCATCACTGACCCTGACCAGATCCAGCTCATTCAGCTTCCTGAGATCGTCAGGAGTGTTTATCTTGTCGAGCAGCGGGGTATTGTCTGACATTTAAAAACGCGTCATAATTGACCGCGCAAAGATACTCATATTTTGATTTTTGTGTTCTGATATAAGTTCCCGGTGGTGGTGGTAAATAATTGTTTTTGTTAATTAATCATTCAACTATTAACAACAGGTTTTACCTTTTATTGTTTAATTCGCGGCAGAGGTAAAGTCAAAAAAGTCAGTCATGGTATCACGGAAATCAATCTTGCCGGTGCTTCTTATAGCGTTAATCATGGGCTCATGTGTTACGGGGAAGAAATATAATTCCCTCAGTGATAAATCCAACATGCTTCTGATTGAGCGTGATTCGCTCAAAGCAGAAAACATATGGTTGTCAATGTCGAACAGGGAGCTTACAACTAAATCGAGACAGCTCACTGAAGATACGGATAAGCTGACAGCCGATCTAAGCAAAGCCAGGACTGAGCTCACACAGTCGAAAGATGAGCTGGAGAGGCTGACGACACGTTATGGAGATCTGCAGAAGGCACAGGAGGAGCTTGTCAGCGGAAAGGCGCAGGAGACGCAACGTCTTCTGGCAGAGCTGAGAACAGCACAGTCCGATCTTCAGAAGAAGGAAGAACTGATGCGTGACCTCGAGATAAATCTTGATACTAAAAAGGCTTCACTCGAAGAGCTCACCTATGAGCTTGAGAGGCGCAACGCCCGCCTGACAGAGCTGGAGAAGATGCTTGATGCGCAGCAGAAGGCTGTCAGGGAGCTGAAAGCAAAGGTGTCAGAGGCGCTGTACGGTTTTGAGGACAATGGCCTCTCGGTGACCATGAAGAACGGGCAGGTGTATGTGTCAATGGAGGAAAAGCTTCTCTTTAAGACGGGAAGCTATGAGATTGATGCCAACGGACGTGCCGCATTGCGTAAGCTGGGAGCCCTGCTTGAAAAAAATCCGGATATTTCCATCAATATCGAAGGTCATACAGACGATGTTCCCTACAGGGCTGCCCCGGGCCAGCAGCTTATCGACAACTGGGATCTGAGCGTGAAAAGAGCAACAACGGTTGTAAGGGTGCTTACCCAGGACACAAATATCAATCCCAAACGCCTGGTAGCCTCAGGTCGCAGCGAATATATGCCTGTTGATGCCAGGAAGACTGTTGACGCACGGCAGAAGAACAGAAGGACGGAGATCATACTGACGCCCGACCTTACCGCGCTCTACAGTATTCTGGAGAGCTATAAGTAGGTTTTTCATTCGCTGAATTCGCCCAGTTTTACTTTTAGCTTTTCAAGAGACTCCATCAGGTCATCTTCAGGCTTGAGGAAATCGAAGTTTTTCCAGAATTCGGCATCATAGCCGGTTATGGTCTTTGAGAAAATTGAATGTATGGGAGCAATATCCTCGTGCTCAAAACGGACAATATCTCCTGTCCTGAAATCAGTAATAGCCAGCTCAAAGAAGATATTGAAGCGGCTGCTGAAGACTTTTCTGCGTCCCTTTGCCAGGAAGCCAAGATCACCCCTTACATGTGACAGGTAGTACCTTCCGTCAACGCAGCGGTATCGTGTGCGGTATCTTACATACTCCGGCTTCATTGAGTAATTACGCGGAAGTCTGCTTATATAGGAATCCCCTGTTTGGGCTACGTACTGCGGGTTAATCTCAAATTCAGCCAGCATGACTCCGTAATTATCAACATTGATATATACATCTCCTTTCATCAGCGGCTCTGTAACCCAATCCTTCTGTTTGAATGAAATGACAAAGGCAGTCTCTCCGTCAAAAGTCACGATATCTGTCAGGTGGTACTCATAGGAATTAAAAGACTGTGGGTCCAGGAAATCGAACACGTTCCTCATGCCGTCAAGTGTCAGGGTGGAGCCCAGTCCCGCCTTAAGCCTTACTGCCAGTGTGTCTTCCGCTTCGAGGTTTTCGATATTCCGGCTGCGAATCACTTTTACCTGGTCATTCTGCAGAGACCTGACGTAGGGGCTCTTGTAGATCTGCACCACCGCTTCTGAGTAGATCTGCGGTTCTTTTTTCCTGTAAACGCCTTCGCGGTAGAAGCCGGTCAGCAGTGCCGGGGTGGTGCCATAATTCGAAGCTATGGAAGAAATGGTTTTTCTGATGATAAGCAAAGGATCCTGTACCCTGATGATTATCTCCGGAATGGGGATAAAGTCCCTCTCCATCCTTATTGTCATATCATTGCCAGGGAGGCTTCTTACAGGGATCTGGCGATTCATATAACCGACGTAGGAGACTGTCAGGGTGTCATTCAGGCACTCATCTGTGATCTTCAGAATGAAATCGCCGTTATTGTTTGTCACCGTGCCCCTGCCGCGGTGACTGATACCTATGGAAGCATAAGCAAGTGGTTCCGATGTTTCTGCATCAGTAACCTTGCCTGCAAGGATAAGCTGTTGACCGGTTGAGGTGGAATCAGATACAGGAGGGGTGGGGGAGGTTATCAGTTCACGGTAAAGGATAATATGTTTGCCGATGACAGAATACTTGATGCCGGGGTCCCCGGTTACCGAGTCAAGAAGCTCGCTGACAGGCATTTCACCACTTGGAAGAGTAAAGACCCTGTCCTCATTGATGATCTTTGTGTCATATGTGAAGACATAACCTGTCAGCCTGCTTACTTCACTGAGCGCTCTGGCAACCCTGATGCTGTTGCCCGGCAGCTTCACCTGTCTCTCAAGAATATTCTCCTGAGGATAAAGCTGCATGGTGAAGAAGAGCAGGCCGGCGACCAGGATCACTATCCTTTTTTCAGTACATGTCGGCCACATCAGATCTTATCATTTCTGTCCAGGCAGAAGGCTGTAAGTTCCGCCTTCCATGACAGAATGAAGGTTAAAGGTAGTGCAAATAATATTAATAATGGTATCCTTGGGGAGATCCTTAAACTCGAATGTGGTAGTTATCCTGTAGTCATTAATTGACGGATCAGCAGCTACGATATCAATATTGTATGAGCGTTTCAGATCGGCAAACACCACCCCTAACCTTTCACCGTTGTACCTGAGCATGTCAGTATTCCATGAGAGGTAATTTGCGTCGGTGTTGAGGGCGCTCGAAGTGTTGGCGTCTGAAAGCTTCCCGACATAACCCGGTTCAAGTGTCATGCTCTTCGAGCCGTCATTGCTTGTAAGCATGACTGTTCCTGTTGTCACAAATACTTCCACCTCGTTGTTGCCATTATTCGTGATCACATTGAATGAAGTTCCGAGAACTCTCACCCTGGCGTTCCCTGCGTCAATTATGAAGGGTCTTGATTTATCGGGAGATATGTCGAAATAAGCTTCGCCTTTCAGCGTTACTCTGCGGTTATTGTTACCGAAGGTTTCCGGATAGATCAGCCGGCTGTTCCTGTTGAGGTATACCTTGCTGCCATCAGCCAGAAGCACCTCTATGTTTTTCTCATCCAATGCAGAAGCCACCGTCACTTTTTTCGGTGTTACAGCTTCAAACAGCATCCAGCCAAGGCCTGCTACTATTATTACCATGGCTGCTATCCTGATGAACGCGGGTACAAATGATGGTCTGCCTGTCTGAATAACAGGTTTTTCATCTTCGATCCTGCTGTTGAGCTTATTCCATGCTTTATCGACGTCAATAGTATCCTTAGCTGTGTTTTTCAGATCATTCCATTTTTTCATTATTTCTGTATCTTCACTTAACAGGATGCGGGCAGCATCATCGCCGGATGTCTTTTCACCTGAAAGCCATGCAGCTGCGTCAGCCCACTCCTGGTCGGTCATTTCTTCTATTTTTTTGTTCGTTTTCATTGCTCTGCAAGTGCTTTTCTGAATTCTTTAAGCGCCTTCCCCATATTTGATTCAACGGTCTTTAGCGATACTGAAAGCTTTACGGCTATCTCATTGTATTTCAATCCTTCGAACCTGCTCATCCGGAATATTACCCTGCATTTTTCAGGGAGTTTCTCCAGCACTCTTGCCACCTTCGACTGTAATTCAGAGTAATATATTGCTTCAGTCACGGGTTCAACTGTCTCTTCAGCGCTGGCTGCAATCTCTCCGGCATAACGGTCAACCACTTTCTGATGTTCAATATAGTGCAGTGATCTGTTATGTACGGAGCGGAACAGATATCCGTTCAAAGAACTTTCAATCCTGAGATTACCTCTGTCCTGCCACAGCCTGAAGAAAAGTTCCTGTACAATTTCTTCTGCTGTGTCATGGTCCCTGAGGATTGTCTTCGCATAACGGACCAGTGAAGCATAGGAGGACCGGAACAGCTTTTCAAACTCCAGTTTGTCGCCCTGTCTGATCCTCCTGATTATTTCACTGTCACCGTTCATGCGGTAATGATACCTGTTTATTCGGTCCTGTCACTGAACTTGACTTTCCTGCTTAGTCTTCTTATGGCTGCCTCGATACTCTGGTCTGGCTCAATGACGTTGTAATCACCCCAGAACGCCGGATCTGCGAAAGCTGACACCTCTTCGGTGAAGAAGTCAGTAGGTTTGATCCTGTCCTTTGCGGCGAACTTGATTACGTCTTCCTCAGTGCGGTCAGTGATGGCCAGTTCAGACATGGTTGTATAGTTGGTGTTGAATAGTTTCTTTTTCCAGTCAACCTTGAACTTGACCTCAGCCCTTGAGTGGGCGAAGTACCATTTGCCATCCACTTCGCGGTAGCGGACAAGATATGATGTTATCTCAGGTGTTACCTTCATTCCGATGGGTTTCTTCCTGATGAACATAGATGCTGCCAGATCCTTGTTTTCAAGGTTAAACGAAAACTCTGCCTCTGCAATTGCGTATGTCTGAATGTCTATGTACAGAGTGCCCTGGTACAGCGGGGTTGTTATAGAAGGTTTCTGGAAGAATTTGATGACATAGTTTGTGCGGTCATCTATGGCAACGATGCTTGACAACTCGAAATCATACTGGGTGAGAGCTTCCCTGGTGAGGAAGGTCTCGGGATTCTTGACTATGTCAAGATACAGAGTTGTTGTGGGCCCGCCCTGAAGCTTGAAGAGGACGGTGTCCATCTTTTGGACATCATTGCTCTTTCTTCCTTTGTAGATCCTGACGGCATCAAATCTGAGATCATTCTGGTAAGGCGCCTTGAATATTTCCACCAGGGCTTCGCCGATAGAAATGTAGCTGCGGTTTTTCTTTATTGTCTCGCGATAGAAGCCGGTCATTTCATTTGGCACCGAGGTATAGTTTTCACTAAAACGCGAGATCACCTGCTCCATGATCTCTTCAGGCACCATTGGCTTGACAATAATTTCTCTGATGGGTATCATTGCTGTTTCAAGGTCAATGACGTTGCGCTGGCCGTTGGTTTTCATATCCTCAATAGCCATCACCTTGTTTTTGTAACCCACAAAGGAGAATTCGATCTTTCCCGTTTCGGTATCGCTGACTTTCAAAGTGAATTCACCATCAAGGTTTGTTACGGTTGAAACATTACTACCCTGTACGGCTACACCCGCAAAAACGAGTGGGAGGCCTGTTTCGGTATCGATCACCTTTCCCCTGATGACCGTCACCTGTTGCTGTTCCTTCTTCGGCTTTGCCGAAGATCCAGTTGCAAGCAGATCTCCTGCTGTTATCAGGGAGAGGAGCGTTGCAGCTATTACTGTTAAAAAGATTCTTGTTTTCATGGTTCTTTAATGTGTTGGTTTTTAAATCCGGATCATCTTTACATACTAATGACCGGAAATGTGTCCTCTACCCTATACATTGAAGAAAAAATTGTTCATTTGTCAAAATCATGAGCGCTCCTCATCTGAATGCAATTTACTCTGTTTTCTCTTACGGAATGAAGAGATATGCCGGCTTTTCTGTCATACCGCCACTACCTCCGGCAATAAATGTTGAGCTGAGCAGCCGGTGCAACCTCTCATGTCCTGAATGTGTTACGGGTGCCGGCCTCCTGAAAAGGGACAGGGCTTTCATTGATACAAAGATTGCGGAGAAGATTGCCGGAGAGCTTTCGGGAAGAACATTATCTGCCTGGCTCTACTTTCAGGGTGAACCTATGATGCACCCCGAATTCTTTCAGATTGTCAGTCTCTTCCGGAACATGAACCCCGTGATATCAACAAACGGACATTTTCTAAATGAAGAAAACTGCAGGATGCTTGCAGATTCACCGCTGAAGAGAATCATAATTCCGTATGATGGAGCAACGGCAGTTACATATAATATATACCGTACCGGCGGTGACCATGCACGTGTTACAGAAGGAATCAGGTCTCTGGCAGACACCATCAGGAAAAGGGGCTCCGGGGTTAAGATTGAACTTCAGTTGCTGCTTGGCAGATATAGCGAGCACGAAACAAAGGCTGTGGCAGAATTTGCTGCATCCGTCAATGCTGATTTCAGGATAAAGAGCATGCAGGTACTTGACATTGAAAGAGCAGGAGACTGGATGCCGTCTGATACCGCGAGATCACGCTACCGGAAATCGAAGGGCAATTGGGAACCGGCGAGCTCAAAGACCAGAGGATGTTTAAGGATGTGGACCTCTGCAATCGTGACTACTGATGGTGATATTGTACCCTGCTGTTTTGATAAATTTGCCGTTCATTCAATGGGCAATCTCACTGATCAGACATTCAGTGCGATATGGCATGGTGAAAAATACTCGGCATTCAGGGATTCTGTTATCAGAAGCCGTGCTTCAACGGATATCTGTTCCGGGTGCCCTCAGGGAAGGAGAATCCTTTTTAAAAGCTGAAGCATGATCTTCAAACCGTAAAATGTGCCGGATATCATCTGACCACTTTCACCACGGCAACTTTGCCGTCAAAGAAAATACGGGCGATATATACGCCTGATGCCAGATTATATACGGGGAGTTTCAGTGAACCGGAGCTTTCGGAATATGTTCCCTGATATACTGTCTTGCCTGCATAATCAAGAAGTTCTACCCTGATGGCAGAACAGCCGGAAAATGCTTCAGACTCTATTGTCACCATATCTTCTGCAGGCAAGGGGTAAACCTTTATTTCTTCATCCGTAAGGAAGGTGTCATCAATACCGCTCAGAACAGTCATGGTAAGGTAGAAAGTGCCTGTCGTCCCGCCTCCGCTGCCGTCGACCTGAACCCAGTATTTCTGGCCGGCACCGACGTCTATCGAGGTGATCCGTGGATTATAGTCAGTATCAGAATAATCATCGTTTGCTCCGACAAGTAAGTAATTGCCGCTCAGTACGTCCTGGTATGTCGATGCCATGTAAATGGCTATCTCGTTATCCATTCCGGCCGAATAAAATGTAATTTTCTGATTGACTGCCGGTATAAAATAGAACCATACGGTGTTTTCAATTATGTTCAGGCCCGTACCATATTCATCGCACCATGAAAGCTGCCCTGTACAGGATGTAAAAGGCGGAACAGGTTCACCCTGTTGTATTGTGGCGCACTTGTTGGAGAAGGGTCCGTTTTCACCAGTAACCACTTCAATGGCATCAGCGATATTATCATTTGGCTGGGCTTTAAGCGGTATTTTAAATTGCAGGTTGTTCTCGCAGGTCCCCTGAATACCTGTCAGCATGATCTCAATATCGGTGCTTTGAGTTAGTTGCACTCCATCGTTCAGCTTTACCTCTGCCGGGTTGACAGTGCTGTTTACTATATGAAAATAATCACCTGAGGCCTCTGAAAGTGACCATAAATATGCGTCAGCGCCATATCCCTGCATAAACATACCGGTAAAGGAACTGGTGCATGAGTTTTTAAGACCGGAGGTATAAGCTTCAATCGAGAGATCAGATCCGGCACTGATAAAAT
Source organism: uncultured Bacteroidales bacterium (assembly GCA_963849945.1). GTDB lineage: Bacteria > Bacteroidota > Bacteroidia > Bacteroidales > VadinHA17 > SR-FBR-E99. Next base: position 124,742 of record CAWKJD010000012.1, read on the forward strand.
TAATTGTATACTGCATATCCGAACCAGAAGCGTTGGACACTCTTAGAGTAACACTATAACTGCCGCTTGCGTTGAAAGATACTTTAGGTGACTGCGAGCTGGCGTCGGTTCCTTCATGGTAAACGACAGTCGACGGATTGAATGACCATTGCCAGGCCAGAGGGTCAAAAGCCGAGAAACCGGTAATTTCTATCGGTAAATCAACGCATACTGATTTGAATTCCGACAGGAACTTTGCATCAGGCAGGTTCTCAGGCGGGTAGTAACCATCTTTAATAGTCACACCAGTTGAATCAGGATCAAGAAAGTGATGAAGCGGGAGGTAACCCTGTTTTGGGTTTTCCCATGAAAAGCTTAGCTTGCCGAAGTAATCGTTTGTTTTGCCTCCGTGCAACTGCCCGGTTATTCTCTTGCTTTCATTGAACAGGGGGCCGCCCGATGAACCTGAAAAAGTCGCTCCATCATCAAAGGTAACTTCCCAATGTGATCCGGCAGGGGTAACTGATCCGCCTTCCCATGTAATTGACTCCTCATAGGATATCGCAGGATCATTATCAACGGAAATTTTTTTCTTGCTTCCGTCAGGGTGATGAATACAGACTGAATTAAGAGGTGCTGCACCGCTTGCATCCCATCCGCCGAAGAAAGGCTGGAATAAAGTGGACACCTGATCATTGAATTTAATAAGTGTATAGTCGGACAATGTCCCCATGGTCATGAGAGTCGCTCCGGAAAGCGTTTGTGGAAAATAATTGGAGGTGAATCTGCAGGAGGCGTCTTCATAATTGAAATAGGCCACGACTGTACCGGCTTCTGCCTCGCTGCTGATGCAGTGGTTGGCAGTAAGGAAGTATGGGATACCGTCATTTCTGGTATTGTTTATCAGGGCTCCGGAGCATAAATAACTGTACTGTTCGTCATTGAAACTGTATTTGCATACAGAATGCTTTTGATTCTGCCAGTCTATCCCCTCGTCGCAGTTGACAGGGATAAAACCATTTGCATCTGCGTTTCTCGATTTGAGAGCGAAAATATCAACATATGACTGCCCTATCCATCCGATCACGATCTCTCCTCCGAATGACACGCCTGCAGGCTCATAGTATTCAATTATAACATGGTCACCGGGGACATCACCTGTTACAAACATCAGGTTTTCGGTCATGTTTGATTTGGTAAATGCGCCTTTGACATTTACGTATCCGTCATTATAGAGATAGAGCTCGGCACTCTCAGGAACCAGGTATTTTTTAAAAATCACCTGAACTGACTTGCCCGCTTCTGAATTAATCCTGTACTGCCATATTGTTCCGCCATCGGAGAGCGTGGTTCTGGTTGATACGGATTTCAGATCAATATCCACCTTTTCAAGCACGGCATATCTCAGGGGCGTATAGTTCTCTTTATTATAAGCTGACAGACTTGCAGTATCAATAACCGGGAGGGTGTAACTGGCAATTGCCATACTGCTCTTTATGGCTGATGATTTATATGATGGTGGTAAGCCGCCCTCAGATATCTGGGCAGACAGAAAAATACCAAAAGAAAAAAGAATTGATATAAGAAATAATTTTTTCATTTAGCTGTGCTAAACAATAGTCAAAATAGTGGTCATTTGCAGTTTATACAATAACGGATCTCAGACAGTCAGTATCTCTTTTTCCTTGGAGTCAGTTATTTTATCAACACGAATAATATGCTTGTCAGTCATCTCCTGGATTATTTTCTGTCCGTTTTTTTCCTCATCTTCAGGAAGTCCGTCCTTCTCCAGATTTTTAAGCTCGTCATGAAACCATTTGCGGCTGGTACGTATGCTGATCTTGGCAGTCTCGCCTTCCTGCCTTACCTGTTTCACCAGCTGATGTCTGCGCTCCTCAGTCAGAGGGGGCACATTAATACGGACAACTTCTCCGTTGTTTATCGGCGTCATGCCAATGTTCGCTGCGAGGATGGCTTTCTCAATCACATTCACCATATTCTTTTCCCAGGGCTGGATGAGGATACTTTTGGCATCGGGAGTATTGATGTTTGAAATCTGAGACAGCGGTGTCATGGTACCGTAATAGTCAACGGTTATACCGTCAAGCAGAAGAGGATTAGCTCTTCCTGCACGAAGATGTGAAAGCTCATATTCAAGATGTTTAATGGCTTTGTCCATCTTCTCTTCGGCTTCAAGTCTGATAAGTTCCAGTTCGTCAGTCATATGATCGGTATTATTTCCGGTTGTAACAAATGTAAAAAAAATCTTTCATGGAGCAAGGAAGGTGCCGCACTTCCTTCCTGTAATCACTGCCTCAAGGTTGCCTTCAGTATTCATATCAAATACAATGACCGGCATTTTATTTTCGCTGCACATTGCGAATGCCGTCTGATCCATCACCTTCAGTTTTTTCTGCAAAGCCTCATCAAATGTAAGAGTATCATATTTCACTGCTGCCGGATCTTTTTCCGGATCAGCAGTATAAACGCCGTCGACACGGGTGCCTTTCAGCAGAACGTCGCAGCCCAGTTCGACAGCTCTGAGGGCAGCTGCGGTATCAGTTGTAAAGAAAGGATTACCGGTGCCTCCTGCCAGGATACATACATAACCATTGTTCATTGCTTCTGACGCCTTGTCACGGTGATAGAGCTCACCGACAGGTTCCATACGTACTGAAGTAAATACTTTAGCTTTACAACCGGCACTGGTGAGGAAGCTCTCAAGAGCCAGGCTGTTTATGACTGTTGCGAGCATCCCCATCTGGTCTCCCTTATAGCGGTCATATCCTTCATCACTGCCTCCAAGGCCACGGAAGATATTGCCGCCGCCGATAACAATTCCCACACGGCAACCGTCGTCAACAATTTTCCTTATCTGTTTTGCATAGCTTGTCAAAACCTGTTTATCAAGTCCGTTTCCATCGGGGCCACCGACTGACTCTCCGCTGAGTTTAAGCAGTATCTTATTATATTTCATTATGACAATCTGTTATTATGACGGGAACGAAATTAACAAAAAATGTGCCCGGATTCTTGATTGCATATTACAAGTAGCGACGCCCTATCAGGGCGTCGTTACATAAATAACATCACCCTGCAGGGTTATGCTATTCTTTTTTCTCTTTTTCCACAGCGTCTGTTTTCTCTTTTTCCAGGGTGTCCGTCCTGAAGGCGTACCAGATCGGGCAGGTCCTTGTTAATGCAGTTACAACGAGGATAATCGCAAGGATAATCAATATTATCCCCAACCACTTGTTTACGACGAAATAAAGAATTACAGCCAGAGCTGCAAGTACCAGCCGTACGATCATGTCTGTTTTACCAACGTTCTTTTTCATTGTCATTTAATTTATGGGTAACAAGTTACATCTTTTTTCCATACGAGATATAGAAAAAAGTAGCGGCGCCCTACCAGGGCGCCGCTACATGGTGGATTACAATCTCATTTAGATTAAACGTTCAGGGTATACCGCAGAAATCCGGTTGCCTTCAGTTCTTTATTTTTGCTCTCAAGATACTGTCTGACAGTCAGTTTATTATCTTTAATAAACTCCTGGTTCATCAGGGTGCTTTCCTTATAGAATTTATTCAGTTTACCCTGAGCAATCTTTTCGAGCATGTTTTCAGGTTTGCCTTCACGGCGTGCCTGCTCCCTGGCAATCTCCATCTCCTGTGCAAGGATCTTTGCTGGTACATCGTCCTTGTCAACGGAAACAGGATTCATCGCTGCAGCCTGCATGGCAACATCCTTGTAAATCTGAGCGTCAATGCCTGTTTTGTTGAATGCCACCAGAGTAGCAAGCTTGTTACCCGCATGGTTATAAGCCTGAACGGCGGTGCCTTCAATTTTATCAAAAAATGATAATTCAAACTTCTCACCTGTGATCCCGCTCTTCTCTGTAACTAGTTCGGAAACTATTTTGCCGTCAATGGCAAGTTTCTTCAAACCATCAAGGTCTGCAGGATTTGCCTTCAGGGCGGCGTTCAGGATCAGGTTTGCCAGTGCTATGAAATCAGCATTTTTGGCAACGAAGTCCGTCTCGCAATTAAGAGCGATCATCATTCCTTTCCTGCCGTCGGCGGTTGTTTTTGCAAGCACAACACCTTCTGTAGCTTCACGGTCGGCACGCTTATTGGCAATAGCCTGGCCTCTTTTCCGTATCAGTTCCTGCCCTTTCTCGAAGTCGCCTGCAGCTTCTTCGAGAGCTTTCTTACAATCCATCATGCCGGCGCCTGTCAACCTTCTCAGTTTGGCGACATCGGCAGCTGTTATATTTGACATATTCTTTTTACGTTTAACAGATAAATTTTTATTATACCTCTTGCACTGTCTCAGTATCGGATGCTGTTTCAGGTTTTGTCGCATCTTCTGCCTCTTCCTCTTCTTCAGCCTTCATCACAGGCTTTTCTTCTTCATAATCCAGTGCGCTGAAGTTGCTTTTATGAGCGCCTTCCGTAGCGTCTTCCTTTTCTGCCGGAGCACTCTCTTTGTCTTTTTCAGCCTTGCGCTCATTCAGACCTTCAGCGAGAGCCTGGCACATGATCTCAATCACCAGTGAGATTGATTTGGCTGCATCATCGTTGGCAGGGATCACGAAATCGATATCTGAAGGATCAGAGTTAGTATCAACCATTGCGAACACGGGTATGCCCAGTCTTTTTGCCTCATGAACGGCAATACGTTCCTTGGCCACGTCAACGACGAACAGCGCAGAAGGCTGGCGCGTCATATCCGAAATTGAACCGAGGTTCTTCTCAAGCTTGGCTCTCTGGCGGGTGATCTGCAGTTTTTCTCTCTTGGAGAGGTTGTCGAATGTGCCATCAGTAGCCATCTTGTCTATTGAGCCCATCTTCTTGACTGCCTTGCGGATGGTCGGGAAGTTGGTGAGCATGCCGCCCGGCCACCTCTCGGTCACGTATGGCATATTTACTGCTCCTACTTTTTCGGCCACGATATCTTTGGCCTGTTTTTTTGTTGCCACGAAGAGCACCTTACGGCCTGACTTGGCTATCTGCTTCATTGCGGCAGCTGCTTCGTCTATTTTAGCCGAGGTCTTTTCGAGGTCAATTATATGAATGCCGTTACGCTCCATAAATATATACGGAGCCATGGACGGATTCCATTTTCTTTTCAGATGCCCGAAGTGTACACCGGCATCAAGTAATTCCTTGAAATTTGTTCTTGACATTTTGTGTGTTTGTTAAAGTTTACGTTCTGTGAAGTCAATTGCAGAGTAGTTCCGCGCGGGAAGTCAATGCAATTTAGATACTAAACCTGCATCTATAATAATTGCTGTTGAACTCCTAACGCTTGCTGAACTGGAATCTCTTGCGGGCTTTTGGCCTGCCTGGTTTCTTTCTCTCTACCTCGCGGGGATCGCGGGTGGTGAAGCCTTCAGCTTTCAGCTTGGGCTTGTTTTCCGGATCTACCTTGATGAGAGCCCTGGAAATTCCGAGACGTATCGCCTCTGCCTGACCTTTGGATCCACCGCCGTCAAGGGTGACTGTGATGTCATATTTGTCGGCAACATTGAGAAGGTTAAGTGGCTGGAGGACAACATACTGAAGAATCTCATTCGGGAAGTACTGTTTGTATTCCCTGCCGTTGATCGTGATCTGTCCCTTGCCGTCGTTAAGATAAACTCTGGCAACTGCTGCCTTCCTTCTTCCGATAGCGTTAATAACTTCCATGTTTTCTACTTAATGGTTTTTAAATCAATTAGTTTGGGTTTCTGGGCCTCGTGTTGATGGTCAGGGCCCGCATAGATGTAAAGGTTCCTGAAGATGGCGCTGCCGAGACGGCTTTTCGGAAGCATTCCTTTAATGGCATACTCTACCATCCTTGTCGGTTGCTTCTTCATCAGCTTGTCAGCCTTGACGATCCTCTGGCCACCGGGATAACCCGTGTGCCTGATGTACTCTTTGTCTGTCATCTTCTGGCCTGTCAGCGTGACTTTTTCGGCATTGATAACTATAACGTTATCACCGCAGTCAACATGGGGGGTATAGCTTGTTTTGTGCTTCCCCCTCAGTATCAGGGCCACAACAGATGCCAGACGTCCGAGTGTCTGACCCTCTGCATCTACCAGTACCCACTCTTTCTCTACAGTCGCCTTATTGGCTGAAACTGTCTTGTAGCTTAAGGTGTTCACTTTAGTACTAAGGTTTTAATAATTAATGATTTTTAAAATAAAAACCCCATTTTTGGGGTTTGCAAAAATACAACTTATTTTTATTTTGAGCAATATGTTGTACTTTTAATTTCTTTATAACCATATGTTCAGCAGACCGGTTCACCAGACAATACAACTTATGTGCCTCCTGCTGGCCGCATTTTTTATGCCAGTATCGATCTGGATGCTCTCGGCCGTATCGATAACACTGGCTGCCAACTGGCTTCTGAGCGGTGATTATGGCACCAAATTACGAAATATCCGGGCCGGAAATGGCATAATGATGCTTGTATTACTCTTCGGCATGTATCTCCTGTGGCTCCTGAATACCTCGGACTTCAGCGCTGCAGCGGATGAACTCAAACAGAAGCTGCCGCTGCTTTATTTTCCTGTCATAATAGGCTCTTCTGCCAGGCCCGGTATTAAACAGCTCCGCATGGTGCTTTTTTCGTTCATAGCCGGATGCGTTGTGGCTGTATGCGCAGGATTTATTGCGCTTGCCGGTCTTTTACCAATGGAAGTCAATGATTCACGCGATCTGGCATTGTTTATCTCATCAATCAGGCTTTCAGCGATGCTTAACTTCGCGATCTTTGCTGCACTGTGGCTGGCCTCTGACAGCGGGACCGGAAGCAGGGTGCTGCGCATCGCACTTGCTGCCGCCGCCGCGGTAATGACTATATTTCTATTTAAGTTACTGTCTGTCACAGGCCTGATCTTGTTTACTATTCTTCTTGCCGGCACCGGCCTGTACCTTGCACTGCTGAAGAAACAACGAATTCCGGGCCTGATATTCGCTGCCGCGGCGGCGGCGGTCATAACGGCTTCCGCTATCATTCTAACCTCCACCTGGAATATGCTCCGTAACCCGCAGGTTCCGGAACTGAATACGCCGCATACGACTACTGCATCCGGAAATCACTACACCAATTATCCGGAAGAGACCCTCGTTGAAAACGGATATCTCGTATGGATGAATGTCTGTGAAGATGAACTACGAAAAGAGTGGAACACCCGCAGCAAATTATCATATGATGGTCCTGATGGTTCCGGCAATGAGCTTCGGGTGACACTGATAAGATATATTACCTTTCTTGGAATGCCAAAAGACTCCTCGGCAGTTGCTTCCCTTACTGCTGATGACATATCAAATATTGAAAAAGGTTTCGCCAATCCTCTTTATGCCCGCCCGGCCTCTCCGCGGGCAAAGGCTTATGAGCTGGCGTGGCAGCTTGACAGGGCTCTGAAAGGCGCCAATCCGTCAGGCCACTCTGTAATGCAGCGCCTCGAGTTCTACCATGCAGCTGCGGGCATTATTAAAAAGCATCCATGGTTCGGTACCGGCACAGGAGACATAATGCACGCATTTATTGATGAGTATAACCTGAATAATACACCGCTGACAAAGGAATACTGGTTGAGCGCACACAATCAGTACCTTGCCTTTGCCATTACCTTTGGTATTCCGGGTATGATAATAGCCCTTGCCCTGATGCTGATACCCTGGCTCAGGAGCCCCAACAGGTCTCTTTATCCCTTTGTGCTCTTCATTTCCGTCTTTTTCTTATGGATGTTTAACGATGATAGCTTTCATTCTTTTCCCGTAGCCGCATTCTTTTCTTATTTTTACACATTCTTACTTTTGTTTGAAAACAATCATGGAACTTAATTCTGAGGACAGGAAATTTCTTACGCTGGCAATAGAGACCGCAAAAAATAATATTAAAGACGGGGGAGGTCCTTTTGGTGCGGTCGTTGTCAGTCTGGGGCATATAATTGCACAGGCAGGCAACAGGGTCGTTGCAAGCCATGACCCCACAGCACATGCAGAAGTGGAGGCCATCAGGCTGGCCTCATCTGCAACAGGCACTCATGACCTGAGCGGCTGTGTGATTTATTCATCTTGTGAGCCATGTCCCATGTGCCTTGGCGCAATATACTGGGCTGGCATAAAACGGATTGTATATGCCTCAGACCGCTTCCAGGCTGCAGCATCAGGCTTCAACGATGAAATGATCTACATGGAACTGGCTCTGGAAAGAGAAAAAAGAAGCCTGACAATGGACTGTGGAATGAAAGACGAGGGAGACAGCGTATTCAGGCAATGGAATGACTTCCCCGGCAAAGTATTGTATTGATAAAAACCAATGTCCAGAGTTAACAGGGAGTTCTTTCTCAGCGATGCGGTGAGCGTGGCAAAACTGCTGCCGGGAATGGATATTGTGATGGCAGACGAAGGTATTCCGGAACATTACATGATCACTGAGACCGAAGCATATCTGGGCGACAGTGATAAAGCATGCCATGCCAGCAAGGGAAGGACAAAACGCACAGAAGTGATGTACCTTGAAGGAGGACATCTTTACATATATTTTGTTTATGGAATGCACTGGATGATGAACATCGTAACAGGTCCCGGAGGCAGTCCTCAGGCTGTCCTTATAAGAGGGGTGGCATCATATCCCGGACCGGGCCGGGTTACAAAGGGCATGGGTATTGACCGGTCATTCAACGGCGAGGATCTCACAACTTCACCTAGAATCTGGGTAGAGGACAAAGGATACAAACCCGGTCTTACCGCTGGCCCCCGCATAGGTATTAATTATGCCGGCGAACCATGGGTTAGCAAACCCTGGCGTTTTAAAATCACTGAATAATAACTTTAGGGATATGATAAAAGGATTTAAGCTATGGAACAACATGACAGGATGGGTGGTATTTGCCATTTCACTGCTTGTTTATCTCCTGACAATTGAACCGACAGTCAGCTTCTGGGATTGCGGCGAATTCATTCTTTGTTCCTTCCGGCTGGAAGTGGGTCATCCTCCCGGAGCTCCCTTATTCCTCCTCATGGGACGGTTCTTCACACTCTTTGCAGGGTCAGACACCTCGAAGGTGGCCATGATGGTGAACATTATGTCTGCCTTTGCCAGCGCCTTTACAATTCTTTTCCTCTACTGGACCATCACCAGGCTTGTCCGTATGGCAACAAAGGACGACATAACTGTCTCAGGCGGGAGAGCCATTGCCATCATTGCTTCAGGTGTCATAGGTGCTCTGGCTTATGCATTTTGCGATACTTTCTGGTTTTCAGCCGTGGAAGGCGAAGTATATGGAACAAGCTCCCTCTTCACTGCAGCTGTTTTCTGGGCCATGCTCAGATGGTATGACGAAGCTGATGAACCTCATGCCAACAGATGGATCATCCTTATTGTTTACCTGATGGGGCTTTCAATCGGAGTACACCTGCTTAACCTGCTCACACTTCCCGTATTGGTACTGATTTATTATTTCCGCAAATACGAGGCCACTGTAAAGGGAGGGATATGGGCCGCCATTGTTGGATTTGTCCTGCTGGGAATACTGAATTTCATCTTTATACCCGGCGTGGCAAAAGTGGCAGGATGGTTTGAACTCCTGTTTGTCAACATATTAGGCCTTCCATATAATTCAGGACTTTATTTTTACCTGCTGCTGCTTGCTGGTCTGATTGTTTTTGGCATCTGGTATTCTCTCAGGAAGAAAAAGATCTTTCTGAATTATCTCACAACTGTGGTCGCTGTCCTCATACTGGGCTATTCTTCCTTTGCCCTGATAATCATAAGGGCAAACGCTCATCCTCCGATGGACCAGAATGATCCCTCAGATGTCTTCTCATTCATTTTTTATATAAACCGGACACAGTATGGCAGTACACCGGTTGTTTACGGACCGTATTATTCAGCACCTGTTGTCGATGTCAGGAACAAGACCGCAGGTTATAATAAGATCGACGGAAAATACGTCCCATATTTTACTCCGGAATACGTATATGACAAGCAGTTCATGACCATCTTCCCGAGGATGTACAGTACTGATCCTGATCATATAAGCCAGTACGAGCATTGGGGTCGCATCAAGGGAAAAAAGGTGACTGTCAGGTCAGGAGGCCAGAGTGAACAGCTTACCCTTCCTTCGTTTGGCGAGAATCTGCGCTTTTTCTTCAGATACCAGATAGGGGTGATGTATATGAGATACTTCATGTGGAACTTTTCCGGCAGGCAGAATGATGCTCAGGGCAACGGCAACGTGATGGACGGCAACTGGATTACCGGGATACCTTTCCTTGATAATCCCAGGCTTGGAGATCAGTCGCTGTTACCTGAAAACTATCTTAACAACCCTGCCCGTAATAAGTATTTTCTGCTGCCTCTGCTGCTCGGACTGGCAGGACTGTTCTGGCAGTACAAGCGTGACAAAAAGGGACTTTTCCTGGTAATGCTGTTTTTCATTATGACGGGACTGGCGATTATTTTATACCTGAACCAGTACCCGAGCCAGCCGAGAGAGCGTGACTATGCCTATGCGGGTTCTTTCTATGTTTTCACTATCTGGATAGGAATGGGTGTGATGATATTTTATGATCTTCTTAGAAAATTCCTTGGTGAACGTATTTCAGCTATAATTCCGGCTGCATTATTTGGAATTATACCTGTGATAATGATTCTGGAGAATTATGATGACCATGACCGGTCAGACAGATACACAGCCAGAGACATTGCTTCCAACTACCTCAGTTCATGTGACGAAAATGCCATACTTCTCACTTATGGTGATAATAATTCATTTCCGCTCTGGTATATCCAGGACGTTGAAGGCTTCCGCACTGATGTGCGTGTTGCAAACCTAAGTTACCTGCAGAGCGGATTTTATATTGAAACAATGAGCAGGAAGGCATTTAAATCTGACCCCCTGCCATTTACGTTACCTCCTGAAAAATACATTGATGGCGAACGTGTACAGTTGCCCGTGGAGGATATTGTCAAGGTGCCTACCTCTCTGAAACAGGTTGTTGATTTTGCTGGGTCAGATGACCCGAAAGCAAAAGTAGACCTGTCGGGCCGGGGTGACTTCTATAATTTCATTCCCGTCAGGGAATTCATTGTAGATGTCGATTCAGTTCATGTTTTGCAGACAGGTGCTGTAAGACCTTATCATGCAGACAGGATGCTGATACCCATGATATGGAAATTTAAAGGATCAATGGCGATGAAGGATGATCTGGCCATAATGGATTTTGTGGCCGGAAACAACTGGAATCGCCCGCTGTACTATGCTGTTACCGTACCGGGTTCAAATTACAACGGGCTTGAGGACTTTTTTGTGCTTGAAGGAATGGCCTTCAGGGTGAGCCCGATAATAATCGACAAGCCGGCTCCCGGTGAAACCGGCATGGTTGACACGAATCAGATGTATGAAAAAATGATGAATAAGTTCAGATGGGGTAATGCTGACAAAGAAGGTGTCTATCTGGATGAGAACATCCGAAGGTTGTTTGATGTCTTCAGACGTCAGTTCGGCCGCCTGTCGAAAGCTCTTGCTGTTGAGGGCGATACTGCCAGAGCCATTGCTGCAGCTGAAAAAGGACTGAGTATTGTCCCGCCGGAGAAAATGCCGTATGATTATTTCAGTGCCGACCTGGGTGAGGCATTAGCGATGGCAGGTAAAAAAGAGGAAGCTGAAAAAATGCTTACAATCATTTCTGATAATTCTGAAGCAGTATTGAGCTTTGTTGCAACACTGCCCGAACAAAAGACTTACGGACTTGATTTTAACGTAGGGGTATCGCTTCAGGCAATACTCGAGGTCTATAAACTGGCAGATAAATATGATATGAAGGAACTGGCAGCCAAAACGGCAGGACAGCTTAACAAATATTACGGAGGGATGCCTTCAAAATGATCAGGAAGTTCGGCAGGCCGTTCCCGGCAGAAATAATCTATCCCGGCGCTATATTCAGGATACCGGAAAACGGGAAGAAGCTTTATTTGACATTTGATGACGGCCCTGACCCTGCCTCGACACCGCAGATACTTGATATCCTGAATTCCCATGATGTGACCGCCACGTTTTTCTGTACCGGCAGCAAGGTGATCAGGTCACCCGGCCTTTTTGCACGTATAGCATCCGGAGGCCATATAATCGGTAATCATGGCTTCAGCCACCTCAATGGTCTGAAAACGCCCATCAGAACTTACTGTGCTGATATCTTCAAAGGCAGGGATGTTACTCAGAGCAATCTCTTCAGGCCTCCTTACGGACGACTGCGGGTAAGACAATACAGGATACTCGAAAGAACCATGCGAATAGTCTTCTGGGACATTATGCCATATGATTTTGATAAAAAAATGCACCCTGAAACTTCCTTTGCCATTTTGTCGGCAAGGGTCCGGCCAGGCTCAGTAATAGTGCTGCATGACAAAGCAGAAAGCAGTGCTCTTGTTTACCTTGACAGGTTTATAAGATCATCCATTGACAAAGGCTATACTTTCGGGGATCTCAACGATAATTCATTGCAGGGTTAAGTTATTTAATCTGAAATGCTATTTTTGAAGGAGAATGAAAACCCGGCAATGAATATCCTTATACTCGGATCAGGTGGGCGCGAACACGCTGTCATATGGAAGCTGGCACAAAGCAACAGGCCTCTGAAGCTGTTTGCGGCACCCGGTAACGCAGGGACGGCATCAGCAGCTGTCAACCTCCCGGTTGACCCGCTTGATTTCACCGCAGTGAAATCAGCTGTGATCTCAAATCAGATTCAAATGGTGATCGTCGGTTCTGAGGCACCTCTTGTGGAGGGCATATCTGATTTTTTCGAATCTGATCCTGAACTGTCATCTGTTCATGTGATCGGACCCGCTAAAAAAGGAGCCATGCTTGAGGGAAGCAAGGATTTTGCCAAGGGGTTCATGACACGACACAAAATCCCGACTGCTGCCTATGAGACTTTCACTGCTGACCGGGCGACCGAAGCAGCAGAATTTCTGCGCAAGCTTGACCCGCCCTATGTTCTAAAGGCAGACGGACTGGCAGCAGGCAAGGGGGTTCTGATAATCAATGATTACCAGGAAACGGTCCGTGAACTTGATGCAATCCTGGGTGGCCGTTTTGGTGACGCAGGTAAGAAGGTTGTTATTGAGCAGTATCTGTCAGGTATCGAATTATCGGTTTTCATTGTTACAGATGGTGTATCCTATAAAATTCTCCCCGAAGCAAAAGACTATAAGCGGATCGGAGAAGGAGACACCGGTAAAAATACCGGCGGCATGGGTGCTGTGTCACCTGTTCCTTTCGCAACTCCTGCCTTCATGAAAAAAGTGGAGGAGAAGATCATCATACCGACGATATCGGGGCTGAGGAAGGAGGGAATTGATTACCGCGGATTTATTTTCTTCGGGCTCATGAATGTGAGAGGCGAACCTTTCGTCATTGAGTATAACGCCCGTCTCGGTGACCCCGAAAGTGAAGTGGTGATGCCGCGGCTGGAGAGCGATCTTTTCGACCTTCTTGAGGGTGTCGCCTGCCGCGACCTTAAGGACCGTCCGCTGGTGATACGTGCTGATACTGCAGTGACAGTGATGATGGTATCCGGAGGTTATCCTGACAACTACGGAAAGGGATATGAAATAACCGGTACTGATAAGGTCACCGAAAGTATCGTATTTCATGCCGGAACAAAACGTTCAGATGGCCGGCTGGTTACATCCGGAGGCAGGGTTCTGGCTGTGACATCTGCCGGCCCAACAATACCCGAAGCACTGGAAAAGAGCTACCGCAGCATATCGAAAATACATTTTGAAGATGCCGGCTTCAGGAGGGATATAGGATTTGACCTGAAAGCAGCAAAAGAATGATTAAGTTTTTCAGGGGATCAGGAATCAATCAGGTGCTTGTGATAGCACTGATGGCAGTTGCCCTGTGGGTTCAGTATTTTATAGCGCCGTCACAGGTAATACAACCGTCAGGGGGAGAGGCAATGCCTTTGTGGAATCTGGTATTTAACTCCCTTAGCAAACTGCCGCTGCTTGGTGCCATACTTTCAGCAGTGCTGATAGTAATCGTGGCCGTTGTGATGATCAGGTTTAATACTTCCGTTTTCTTCATAGCCAGAAGAACCTATTTTCCTGCTCTCTTTTATATCATGCTCTATTCATCTTTCCCCGGCGGAATGGTAATTAATCCCGCCTTGCCGGCAGCTCTCCTGATACTGGCAGGGCTTTGGCGTATGATGTCTGCTTACAGGCTGAACGGCGTGGCTTTTAATTTTTTTGATGCTGCCCTGCTCGTCTCCTCTGCAGGGATGTTCTACGCCCCCTCAGTATGGTTTGTGCTGCTTGTGCTTATTGGCGTTCTGGTGCTCAGGTCACCTGATTTTCGTGAAATTTCCATAACCCTGGCCGGAGCGCTGCTGCCATGGGTAGTGTTGTATGCAGTTTGGTATATTACGGGTGGCAACCTGTCAGATCTCACAGAGATAATACAACATAACCTGTTTGACAAAGCGCCTTCGGTGTACTGGAGCCGGACACTTATAATCCTTCTTATTGTGATATCCGTAAATTTTATCCCCGGATTATTATCGCTTTTCAGCGAGATGTCGACTAAAAAAATTAAATCCCGCAAGACATTTGAGCTGCTTTTGTGGATGCTGGCGATTTGTGCATCAGCTTATGTTTTCCTGCCTTCTGTATCGACGGAAATGAACGCAATAGCAGCAATACCTGTCGCATTTATTATGGCCAACTACTGCGCCTTCACCCGCCGCCTGGTTATGACGGAAATACTCTTCTGGATAATGGTTGCAATGATTGTTATTTCGCGTATCTGGCCAAACTGATCATTTGATCATCGAAACCACACCGACACCCGAACCCTGTTCTCCGTTACCGAATCCATACCACAGGGTATAAAGACCTGTCTTGTTGCAGATAAAATCAATTGAACTGAATTTTCTGCCGGTGCTCTTATTGAATGATGAGATAAGTTCCTTCCCCTGGTCATAGATGGTGATTACAAGTTCTCCTTTTGACCCTGGAGCATCACAGACTGAAAACCTGTATTTCATATTTTTCATCAGGTACATATTTGCCTTGTATACCGGGATGGATGTAGCGGAAGCTGCTTTGGGCAGCTGTACCCGGAAATCCTTCAGATAGGTTGTATTATCCCCGGCGGCAAGAACACACGAACTGACAAGAGCATCGGCTGCAGGCTGACTCATCAGAACGATTGACAGAAAGAGCAGTGCACCAGACAGGATGACAAATCTGCGTTTCATATTATTTACCCGAGATTAATTTGTTTCTGATACCTTTTGAGAGTTCAGCAATTTTCATCAGTTGCTCATCAGTCATCTCAACATTACTTTCTTCATGCTGAATCATTACCAGCCGGCCATCCTGTTCTATCGTTTCCGGTTCACCAAGTCTATAGGTAATACGTACATCGCGGTATGAGGCGCTGATCTTTTCCATATCACTATAAAGAGTGGCATAATCAGTACTGCTCTCCCTGTAAGGACGAATCAGCATTAGCAGATCTCCGAGAATGATCTTCTGTTCTCCTATGCGGTCTCTTAATATCTTATCGGGATGATCTGACACAACCTGTGTTGCGAGATACTGTCCTTCCACCCACACACCTAGTATCATCAGGGCAGATATTGATCCTCTTCCGTTCTCCCTCAGGTACTCATCTATCTTGTTGTAGGAGTTGACTGACAGGAAAAGAAGCGAGTCAAGATCAGACTTATTTACCGAAAGTCTTTTAAGTGTCTCGAAATCAAAATATTGTCCTACCCGAAGCCCATCAGCCAGTCGCTTGATGGTAGACAGCACATCAACTGAATTGCCGGTTTTTTCGTACATATTCAGATAGCCGAGATCTGCACCGTATATACCCATCATAATGGCCTTCTGAAAGTTTGTGGTAAGCCTGTCAGCTCCCTGGGTCGGAGTAAGAAATTCAGCGGAGAAGGGTACGTTCATAGCCTGCAGAATAGCGGCGATCTCAACAGGTGATGCGATATTCTGTACAATATCGGCAATGGCTTCATCGCTAAGCTTCTCAGATTCACCTGCCGGCACCGAATCGGCAACCGGGAAACTGAGGTTACCCTGCTTCGTGACACTGTTTCTGCAGGAACACATGGATATCAGCAGGATCAATACAAACAGCTTTGAAATAGTTCCTGTCATCAGGCGTACATGTTAATATACAAATGTAAGAAAATTGGTCATTCTATGTCTAAAGGTCATTTATTTTGATGCTTACGGCTTTCAAAAAAGGATATTATCCGTCTCAGCACTTCATAATAGAGAAGCGCATAAAGCACCACAGTGAAAAGAAGAACAAGCAGGATATTGAACGTATAAGTTTCAACCTTCAGTCCAATGATTTTCTTCACTGGTGCCATGAAGTGGGTCCGGAACTGAAGCGGACCCTTTGGCGAAGGCTCAAGATAAATAAGGTCAATATTTTGTATCAGCCTGTCCCTGTACTCAAGAATTTTATTTTTCTCATAAACCTTCCTCACTATCTCCTCCAGCTTGTCATTGTGGTAGTTGTCGTACAGAATGTCAAGGGCTTCCTTGTTGGTTCTGACATAATTGTCCAGCTGGAGATCAGCTGCATTGCTTTTTCTTCTGTATTCTTTATCAGCGCCCTGAAGCCAGGCCACAGCTCTCTCCCCCAGCCCGGGGGTGAAACGCTCAGCGGTAAGGGAATCCGTTCCGGTGAATGCACTTACAATACCTGACGATGAGATTGTTCTTATCTCATTTCTGATAAGCGGCAACTTGTTATCAGCAGCCTCGATCTTTCCTTCCCATTGAAATCTGTCAATTGTTATTTCGAGAGCATCCTTGATTCTGGGGATGCGATAAATGGTATTAAAGTCGGAAACGCTTATCTGCTGTTTAAGCGGGTAAACCCTTTTGTCATATTCATTTCGCATGAACTGCTCAACCATCAGCGCTTCATAAGTCCATCGTGTCGGCATAATCTCAGCGATAAAAGGTACTTTGTCGACGCTGCCGATTTTCCTGTTAAGCTTATCGAACGGGAACATGGCGCCGCTCAGGACCATCATGGGTATCATCAGCAGGGGGATGACAATATATATTGTAATGGCTGAGTTCATTGCCGATGAAATATTCAGGCCGATCATGTTGGCACAAAAGGCTGTGACAAACAGGGCCAGCCAGTACTGGAAAAACAAACCTTTTATTCCGAGAACGGGATTGGCGACTGCAAGGAAAAGGAACGCCTGCAGCGATGATATCAAAATAAGTACTGAGATCTTGCTTACAAGATAACTGCTGTGGCTCAGATGGAGGAATTGTTCCCGCCTGAGCATCTTCCTGTCTTTGAAGATCTCTTCGGCGCTTATGGTAAGACCGAGGAAGAGAGCCACGATAATGCTCATGAATATATATATCGGGATATTTTCGTTTTCCCTGAAGATGTAGTTATTTGAAGACGGGTCGGCGATATACCTGATAATATACGACAGGATAAGACCGAGAACCGGACCTTCGAGAAGTGTGAGAAGAAGGTATTGTTTGTTTGCCAGTTTACTCTTAAGATCACGTGAAAGGAAGATCACCAGCTGACTCCACCATGACGGTATCTTCAGGTTGGAATATGGTGCAGAGGTTTCCTCTACGGAAGAGGTAGCCGGACCTGTCCGGCGGAATGCCTGTGCCCATTCGGCGGGATCGACTTTCCTTTTATCAGAATAACGCCCGTACTCATCTACAACTCTTGTCTCAAGTATGTTAAAAAGGGTTTCGGGATTGACATTTCCACACGCGGGGCATTGACCAATTTCATTATTTATCTGGGCATCGAGTGTCTTAAAGTAAACGACTGATTCTATAGGGTTGCCGTAATAGACCATCTGTCCTTCAAGGTCTAGTACCAGCACCTTATCAAACCCCTTGAATATCTCTGACGAGGGTTGATGAACAACGGTGAGCACCAGTTTCCCCCTGAGGGTGAGTTCATGAAGAAGTGCCATTACGTTGTCCGAATCACGCGAGGATAATCCTGACGTGGGTTCGTCAAGAAAAAGCACGGCAGGCTCTCTGATAAGCTCGAGCGCAATATTCAGTCTTTTTCTCTGCCCGCCGCTAATCACCTTATTCAGGGGTGAGCCGACTTTATAATCTCTTTTTTCATATAACCCCAGAGTACGCAGTGTCTGGTTCACGATGCCGGTAATTTCCTTCCTGCTTTTTCCGGCAAAACAGAGAGAGGCAGCATAATAAAGATTCTCAAACACTGTCAGATCTTCGACGAGGAGATCATCCTGAGGAACGAACCCGATAACTCCGTCAAGTCTTCTGCCTGATGACAAGATCGAAATACTGTTGATTCTTACATCACCGGAGTGGGGTTGTAACAGTCCGCTGAGGAGATTAAGCAATGTGGTCTTTCCTGAACCACTGGCCCCCATAATACCAATCAGGTTGCCTTCGCTGGCTGAAAAGCTGACGTCAGTGACAGCCGGTGAGCCGTCAGGGAAAAAATATGTGAGTTTTTCAGCGGTGAATGAAAGCCTGTGAAAATCCCTGTCAGACACAAAGCGTGAAGTGATATCACTGTAATAGACCGGAGGAGAAGGTGGTGTCTGCACAAAGCTTCCCTGGGCGAAAGTATAGATTTTGCGGTCTATTAGCGGAAGTCCGTTGAGAAGCGTTGTACCTGTACAAAAACATCTGAGAAAGTAAAGATTCACGCTCGGCACCTTCAGGAAGGCAATAAATGGCTGAATGGCTTCCTCAGTTTCAACCGGGGTACCTGTGTTTAAAACAATCATGGAGGGGCCTGAAAAGCTCTTCCTGTCCTCTGTTCTGATAAAGAACAGGATACTGTTGAATTCTTCCAGTGAAACTTTGAATACCTCTGCAATGGTGTTGATGATATTCATCCGCTGAGGTGTGTATTGCTTGTCTGCATCAATCAGTTCAAGGCACCTCAGAACCACAATTACCCTCTGTTCCTGTGTAAGGGTTTTATTGATCTTCTTACAGATATTAAAGATTTTTACGGAATCCCGTACCGAGGGCGTGTCAGAAACACCTGTATGACCTTTTTCCTGCAGGGGACCTGCATTTTCGAGAAAAAGATTCATGAACTCATCCGCACTCTGATGTGAAAGCTGCTTATTGAGGAAAGCTGATACATAATCCCTCTCACTCTGCAGCATACCTCCGTCCTGCTTTACTATAAGGGCAAAAAGCTCCATCATTGCCCGGAGGATCTCTTCACTCATTTTTCAGGATACGTTCTGGTTACAGGTTCAGCTACCAAGATAACAAAATTAAAGGAGAAAATTCTTCCGGATTTTATCATAATGTCCGGCAAATTGCCTTGGCAATCGGTTGCATTATAATTAAAATTTGTATATTTAGTGCTCTCTATGCGGAATCGATTGAATTATATATTTGATAATAATGTATTTAAACCCTAACCAAACTTGTCTATGACAAATTCTATCAATGAAATCAGAAAGTCCTTTAACCACGCTTACAGTGGTTTAAGGGCGTTGCTGGTCTTGGCCATGCTTGTGATCTCGTTGTCATCCTTTTCCCAGGACATTACTGTAAAGGGAAAGGTAACTGATGCACAAACTGGAGAAGCAATGATCGGCTTGAATGTAATTATTAAAGGTACAGTACGCGGTGTTGTTACTGACGTGGAAGGTAATTATTCAATCACCAATTGTCCTCCGGATGCAATACTTGTGTTTTCCTATGTAGGATACCAGCAACTTGAGGTACCCGTTCAGGGCAGAACAGTTGTGGATGCTTCTATTACGTCTGCAAGCAGTGTTTTGGACGAAGTAGTAGTTATCGGGTATGGGACTGCCTCCAGGAAAGATATAACAGGAGCTGTCACGTCTGTAAAAGGGAAGGACCTGGCCAGGGTCCCTGTTTCAACAGCTGCGGAAGCAATGACAGGTAAAATGGCAGGTGTGCAGGTGGTGACAACGGAAGGATCGCCTGATGCAGATATTAATATCCGTGTCCGCGGAGGAGGCTCAATCACACAGGATAATAATCCGCTCTATATCGTTGACGGATTCCCGGTGAGCAGTATTTCTGATATCCCCTCATCGATAATTCAGTCTATTGATGTGTTGAAGGATGCTTCTTCAACAGCCATTTATGGCGCCCGCGGAGCCAACGGCGTTATTATCATAACCACCAAGGGTGGTACAGCAGGCAAGGTCAGTGTTAACTATAATGCTTATTACGGCTTTAAAAAAGTTGCTGATCACCTGGCTACCCTGAGTGTTGAAGATTATATGAAATGGCAGTATGAATATGCCCTTCTGTCGGATAATCTTGAAGGGTATGAGAAGTACTTTGGAATGTATGAAGATATTGATCTTTATAAGGGACAACCCAGCACCAACTGGTATGACCAGGTTTTCGGACATATCGGGAAAACATTTAACCATGACCTGAATATTTCAGGAGGATCAGAAAAATTCAGATATGCTTTCTCATATGCGGGATTAAGAAGCGATGAGATAATGTTGAACTCAAGATATACCCGTAATAACCTGTCGTTGAAAATGGATCATCAGGCAACTGATAAAGTCGCCCTGGCATTTTCAGTACGTTATTCTGATACCAAAATATATGGTGCCGGAGCAACAGACCAGGCAGGCGGTACACCGACTGATTCCAGGGTAAAACAGGCTATGACATATGTTCCGATCCCCTTCACATCAATCGGCGAATTTGATGATACTGAATTTTCATCAAATATGACCAATCCGCTTCTTAACGTCAGGGATAATGATCGTCAGCAGTTCCGGAAAAGATTTAACGTGAGCGGAAGCTTCGCATGGGATATTGTTGAAGGTCTGACATTCAGAACAGAAGAAGGCCTTGATTATTATACCACCAATGATGACCGGTTTTATGGAATAACCACCTATTATGTGAAGAATACTCCTTCTGCAACCTATCAGAATATGCCGGCCCTTGAATCAAATGAAAGAATGACCAATAGCTTAAGAAGCACAAACACTTTGAATTACGATTTCAGACAGCTGGTTAGTGGTACCGGGCATTCGTTGAAACTCCTGGTCGGACAGGAAGTGATCGCCGACAAGTCAAATTCTATTTTTAACCAGATTTGGGGCTACCCGACATTCTTTGTTGCAGATCAGGCTTATAAACTTACCAGCCAGGGTTTCTCCAACAGGTACACAGACACCTACAATCCAAATGATAACTTGCTGTCTTTCTTTGGACGCTTAAACTATGACTTTAAAGGCAAATACATGGTTCAGGCAACATTCAGGGCAGATGGTTCAAGTAAATTTTCAAAAGGTAATCAATGGGGATATTTCCCATCCGTTTCTGTAGGCTGGAGGATTTCTGATGAAGAGTTTATGAAAAACATATCATCAACCGTTAACAATCTGAAGCTTCGTTTTGCCTATGGTACCTCCGGTAATAATAACATACCGTCAGGCCAGATAGCTCAGATATTCACATCCGGAACAACTTCCTGGATTGACGGCTTCACTTCATTCTGGGCCCCTTCGAATATAATGGCCAATCCTGACCTGAAATGGGAAACAACTTTTACCCGTAACCTGGGTCTTGATTTCGGGCTGTTTAAAAACAGGCTGAATGGTACTGTTGAGGTGTACATCAATTCGACGAGAGACCTTCTCATTAATTTCCCTGTTTCGGGAACAGGTTATAACACCCAATACAGGAATATGGGCGAAACTGAAAATAAGGGTCTTGAAATTTCGCTTAACGGCGTGGTGATTGATAAAAAGAATATAAGCCTGAATTTTGGCTTCAACATAGGTTTCAATAAAAACAGAATAGTTTCTCTTGGGACAATGCAGGACTTTGGTCAGGCTACCGGCTGGGCATCAACGGAGATTGGTAACGATTACTGGATTGCTGTTGGCGGATCTGTTGGCCAGATGTACGGCTATCAGTTAGACAAATCTGATAACAGATATGTAGTCGGCGATTTTTCAGGATATAACGCCTCAACCGATACCTGGACTCTGAAGCCGGGTGTTGTTGATTGCTCAAAGGTGGTTGGCACTTTACGCCCGGGCAGTATGAAGCTGAAGGATGTCAAAAATGATCCGAATGATCATACAGATGATAACATTGTCAACGTTTCTGACCTTTCGGTTATCGGCGATGCAAACCCAAAAAACACCGGAGGGTTTAACATAGATGCTGTTATATATGGCTTTGACCTGTCCGCACAATTCAACTGGAGTTACGGGAATGATGTATATAACGCCAATAAAATTGAATACACAACCGCAAGATATCAGTTCAGGAACATGATTGACCTAATGGCTGACGGCAACAGATGGACCAATATGAATTCGGACGGTCAGCTGGTTACTGACATGAATGAACTGGAAAGGATGAATGTGTATACCACCATGTGGTCTCCATATATGTCAAGACACGTATTTACCGATTGGGCAGTTGAGGACGGTTCTTTTCTTCGCTTAAATACCCTGACGCTGGGATACAGGTTGCCAACACAGATTGTTAATAAGGCACATATTCAAAACCTGAGATTCTATGTATCTGCATATAATGTTTTTTGCTGGACCAACTATACCGGTTTCGATCCTGAAGTCTCATCAAGAAGAAATACCCCTCTTACACCGGGACTTGATTATTCGGCTTACCCAAAAAGCAGGCAAATATTATATGGTATAAACCTTACTTTTTAAACTGAATAAAGTAAATGAAAATGAAAAAGATACTATATATAATCAGTTTAGTTTTTGCAGGCTTGCTAATGTCATGCGAGAACTTTTTGGATACTCCGTCTCAGTCAACATTTGATGAATCGCTGATCTTCTCTGACCCGACGCTGGCAGCCTCGGCAATAGATGGAATTAAAGTTCCGTTAGGGGAGACAAACTCTTACAGGGGCAGATATCTTACACACTATGGATCCAATACAGATATTGAGTGGAACAATAGCGGACCAACCACTTCCAATAATGCCAGGTATGACCTGAGCAGGTATATAAATTCTGCTACAAATACTGACATGAATACCGCCAATAATGCTTGGGCAATGATGTATTCAGGCATTGAACGGGCAAATATCTGCATCCGGGGTTTGAGGACGTACGGAAATCCCGCACCGGGTAATGAAATGGGCCAGCTGTTAGGTGAAGCCTTAACCCTCAGGGCAATTTATTACTCCGACCTGGTGAAAGCATGGGGTGACGTGGTAGCCAGGTTTGAACCCGTTTCATCGGTGACAATGTACCTCCCCAAATCGAGCCGTGATATAATTTATAAACAACTCATTACCGACCTGGGAGAGGCAGCTACCCTGGTAGCATGGCCGAATGAATCAGCAAGGACAGTCAATACAGAACAGATTAACAGGGCTTTTGTCAAAGCCTTCCGTGCACGTCTTTGCCTCAGGGCGGCCGGCTATTCACAATATCCTGACGGGATAAGAAAAAGCAATGACCCGGAGTTGTCGGTGGCTACGTTATATCCGATCGCCCTGCAGGACTGCAAGGATGTTATCACGAGCGGAACAGTACGTCTTGAAAACACTTTTGAAATTCTCTGGAGGAAGAACTGCATGGATCTGACTGTCGACCCTGATCCTGCTGGAGGAGAATCAATGTGGGAAATCCCGTTTGCCCAGGGTCGTGGCCGGCATCTGTATACATATGGTGTGAGACACAGGAGCGTCGATCAGTTTACGGGCCAGGCACAGGGTGGTGTATTCGGACCTTTACCCAACGTGTTCTATGATTTTGACGAAAAAGATACCAGGAGGGATGTTACATGTGTACCTTATGAATATGGTACTGCAGTCAATGGCATAGCAAAGCAACAATTGCGTGCCTTGAACAACTGGTGTTTCGGCAAATGGCGCTACGAATGGATGGATCGCATTGTGACTTCAACAAACGATGACGGGGTCAATAAGATCTATATGCGTTATGCCGAAGTCCTGTTAATGGCGGCTGAAATTGAAAATGAACTTACCGGTCCCTCTGCTGCTGCTCCGTACCTGAAACAATTGCGTGAGAGAGCTTTTAAAACGACTGACTGGCCTGAAAAAGTAGATGCATATGTTAATGCTCTGACGAGCAAAGAACAAATGTTCGATGCCATTGTCAAAGAACAGGGTTTTGAGTTCTGCGGAGAAATGGAGCGGAAGGCTGACCTTATTCGCTGGAACCTCTTAAAGACAAAAATGGATGAGGCGAAAGTAAAAATGGATGAACTTCGCAATCAAACCGGTGAGTACGCCGATGTGCCATCCAATCTTTACTTCAGATATGTTGCTGATGAAGACGGCCTGATAACCAAACTTGATATCTATGGGCTTAACAGAGGAGAAACCGCCGACATGTCCGGCTCATACTCAGGCACTCTTAATGGCTGGGTAGGACCTACAAAGATTGAAGATAACAGGATTAGTACCCTGTATGTTAACAATCCAAATCTGACCCAATTCTGGCCCATATGGCAGGTTTTTATCGATTCCAGCAATGGAATGCTTAAAAATGATTATGGCTATTAACAGTATTAAATTGTTGAATATGAAAAAAATATATATAAATACCGGATTAATTCTCGGGCTGTTTGCTATGCTCCTTACAGGTGCATGTAAAGAGCAAATTGACCCGGTTGTCAGCGAGCTGGAATTTAGCAGGGCGTTTATACCCGTCGGTCTGGTTGCTGAAATAAGCGATGTGACAACGGTGACACTGAACTGGTCGGCAGCCACAAACACTGATCATTATGTCCTGGAAATATATGAGGGAACTCTGCTTGTTCCAGGTTTCATGGTTTATACTGTTGATATTCCATCCACAACCGCAACTCAGATGGCATTTTCATATGTATTGCCTGCCGGAGATACGCCATTTTTTGCCAGGCTGAAAGCTGTAAGCTCAAAAAGCGGAGTTGAAGATTCCAAATGGACATATACGGAATTCAGAACAGGTCCGGAAAATCTGTTTACAGGGTATGAAAGCGAAATGACCGGATTAAACTCCTGTACCGTAAGGTGGAAACCCGGTTCAGTTGCCACTGCACTTCTATTTGTCGCTGGAGCAAATGAAACTTCTTACCCGATCACCTCTGAGGAACTTGCTGCAGGTGTAAAGATGCTTACCGGAGTGCCCACCGGAGTCTATGAAATAATGTTAATGAATACTACATTTTCAAGGGGTTCCACGAATCTTATAATTGAAGGTAATGTAATGCTTGATTCGGGCGCTGATCTGTTGGCTGCAATTAGTGCTGCCTCACCGGGTGATGTGATTTTACTGGCCCAGGGCGGGGTATTTATCTTTACCGGTAATGCAACTATAAGTAAAAGCATTAAGATCAGAGCGGTTTATAATGAGAATCCTCCTGTCCTTGCTGCAGCAACAGGAGCAAGCACAACTGCTCCTATGTTTCTTATCGATGCAGCATTGGCTCCGTCTGATTCAATCGTCTTTCAGAACGTCATAATGACCGGATTTATAAATAATGATCCGGCCGGAGGTATGATAACAGGAGTTTATGATCAGGGAACATCCAATGCCTGTAATATCGGAACACTTAAATTCGAAGGCTGTGTGTTGAGTCATTTCAGCAGACAGTTGATCCGGCTGAGAGGAACAGCCTCACAGGTTATAAATAACTTTATTGTTGATGATTGTATCTTGTTTGATTACGGAACAAACTCCACCAGCTACGGCATTATCAGTTCAAATACCGCAGCTGCAACAATCAATAATATAAGATTCAGTAATTCAACTATTTATAATTTCCTGTCCTACCTGGTTTTATATACCAACGCTCCGTCCTGCAATAGTATTGTCATTGATAATTGTACCCTTAATCAAATAACATTTACTACCGGAAGCACGAGCAGGTATATTATAGATGCGAACAATACTGTATTTACAGCTGGCAGCGGAATAACCATAAGCAATAGCATTTTTGGTGTTACTGCTGCTGCACATACAAATGGGATCAGGGCTTCCGCAACAAAAACATTCACTAACTCATACGGTACCTCTGATTTCGATGATACATTCAGTCCGGATTACTCTATTAAAGGCAACCTGATAGCTTACGGAGGACTGTCAACTGGATTGTGGACAGATCCGGTAAATGGAGTTTTCACTTTCATGGATGCCGGTTTTGCCGGAAAAGCAACTGCAGGCGCCCCGCGCTGGAGGCCCTGAACATAATTAAAAACGAGGATCAGGATTAGCGGAAGGTAAAATAGTATAATACCCCGCATCCTGATCCTTTTTATTTTAATCTTTCAAGACTGATCAGAGTGGCTGAACTGAAAAGATTTTCATTGTTATTAATTATTCCTTTTTGCCTGATTCTGCAGGCAGGTGGTCAGGATGCGTATAAGGTCATGAACTGGAAGACGGAGACAACTCTCAGGTCATACCTTCTGCAGATAATGCATCAGCAGTATGATGTACGACGCGAGACACTGGCCGCCGCCCTGCAGACACCTGAGGGAATGGCTGATTACAGGGAGCAATGCAGAAAGAAATACCTTCTCCTCCTGGGTCAAATGCCTGAAAGAACTCCCCTGAACGCAATGGTTACAGGGCATATTTCGCGTACAGGCTATTCTGTTGAGAAAGTGATTTATGAGTCAAGATCCGGTCATCATGTGACCTCGAACCTTTATCTTCCTCACGGGAAAGGTCCTTTTCCTGCCGTACTGATTTTCTGCGGTCACGAAATGACATCAAAGGCAACAGAATCGTACCAGGAGACAGCAATACTTTTTGCATTGAACGGCTTTGCTGCTTTGGTCATCGACCCGATATCGCAAGGCGAAAGGGTCCAGTTTACCGATCGTGCCGGAAAGCGCATCCTTCGCGGAAGCACCACGGAACATACACTGCTTAACGCCGGAGCAAGCCTGACAGGTACAAGTGTTGTTGCATGGGAATTATTTGATAATGTAAGGTCACTCGATTATCTGGCTTCAAGGCCTGAAGTCGACCGTGACAGGATTGGCTGCCTGGGAAACTCCGGAGGCGGAGCCCAGGCGACATTTTTCATGGGGTATGATGATAGAATTAAAGTAGCCGCCCCGTGCAGTTTTATAACGAGCAGGGAGCGCGAATATGAGCTCAACGGCACAGGTGACGGCTGTCAGCAGATACCTTACGAGGGCAGGGAAAACCTCGAAATAGCTGACTATCTGATAATGTTTGCGCCAAAGCCGCTCCTCATACTTGCCGGCAGGTACGACTTTGTTGATTACAGGGGTACGGTCGATGCAAACAACGAACTTGCTAACGTCTACCGGGTGCTGGGTGAGGCAGACAAAGTAAAACTTTTCACCGGCGAGGACGGACATGGCATATCTGCCTCCAAACGTGAAGCTGCCGTAAAATGGTTCAGAAAATGGCTCTGCTCTGACACCACAGAAATAACCCGTGACACAATTCTTTCCATGCCTGAAAATGACACTTACTGCACATCCACAGGCCAGGTTACAAGCTTCTTCACTGACGAGGTTACAGTTCAGTCCGTAAACCTTAAGAATGCCGGGTATCTGTATGAGACCCGGACTAAATTCATAGGCCAGAACAGCAAAGAGGCAGTTCAGGCAAAACTGCGCGGACTGCTGGCAATTAATTTACCCGATAACAAAATAAATACTGAAATAACAGGCTCCGAAAAGTATTCAGGGTATGAACTTCAGAAGTTGATAATCAGAAAAGAAGGTGAGGTGCCGTTACCGTGTCTTGTTTTTCTTCCGGAAAGTAAAACCCTCAGGGACACAATTATTCTGTATCTGGATCATCGGGGGAAGTCTTCAGTTCTTGCCGGAAGCGGTTTTGCAGTCACTCAAACCGGTAAAGGCCATGTGATTATTCTTGCAGATCTGCGGGGTATGGGCGAGACAGCCGAAAAACCGCAGGCAAATGATCCTAAATATTATAATGTTGAATATAATAATGCCATTTTGAGCCTTCATACCGGACAACCATTACCCGGCCAGCGCGTGAAGGATATATTTTCGCTGCTTGATTATTTAAACTCATCAGAAGAACTAAGGCAATTGCCTGTCAAAATCATTGCTACGGGACCGGCAGCAACGCCGGCACTTTTTGCAGCTGTGCTTGATGACCGTATTGCTGCACTCGAGTTGTCGGAAACTATAAAGTCATTTGCAGAAATTGCCGAAAGGCCGATGGAAAGGGATTGGTATTCCTATGTCGTTCCCGGAATTTTGAATTATTTTGATCTTGCAGACCTGGTTACTCTGCGGCCTGATCTGAAAGTAAGGTATGTGAATCAAAAGAGCGATGGAAATGGGAAATAAGATTTGCGGTATTGCACTGCCTTTAATGATTTTTCTACTTGCTTCATGTAACAGCCCGAATCGCGAAACATCAGAAACATATTCCAATCCGGTATTACATGCTGATTATTCAGATCCTGATGTAATAAGGGTGGACGACAGCTATTACATGGTAACATCATCTTTCAATTGTGTGCCCGGTCTGCCGGTACTGCGGTCAGAAGATCTTGTCAGCTGGCAGCTGATTGGACATGCGCTGAACCGCTTACAGCCTTATGAACAATTCGGGAAGGTGCAGCATGGCGGCGGAGTCTGGGCCCCCTGCATCAGGTATCATAACGATGAGTTTTATATCTATTATCCTGATCCTGATCAGGGCATATTCATGGTAAAGGCAAAGAACCCCGCAGGGCCATGGTCAGAACCTGTGCCTGTCAGGCAGGGCAAAGGCATGATTGACCCTTCTCCTCTCTGGGATGACGACGGCAATGCATGGCTGGTATATGCCTTTGCAGGCACCAGGGCGGGGGTGAAGAGCGTACTGATCGTAAGCAGGATGAATTCCGAAGGCACACTTGTATCTGATGACGGAGTGATGGTCTTTGACGGTCATGATGCTAATCCTACCGTAGAGGGTCCGAAATTCTATAAACGCAACGGATACTATTACATATTTGCACCGGCAGGCGGTGTTACAAATGGATGGCAGCTTGTCCTCAGATCGAAGAACATATACGGGCCTTACGAAGAGAAGGTGGTAATGCATCAGGGTCAGACAGCTGTCAACGGGCCTCACCAGGGAGCCTGGGTGACAACCAAAACAGGAGAAGACTGGTTTATTCATTTTCAGGACAAGGGAGCCTACGGACGAATATTGCATCTGCAGCCTGTGAACTGGCGTGACGACTGGCCGGTCATCGGAAAGGATCAGGACGGTGATGGCATAGGAGAACCTGTGACCTCATTCGCAAAGCCCCATACAACTAAGCCACAACCAGCTCTCACTCTGCAGGTGGATGATGAATTTAACGGCAGCACAATGGGACTGCAATGGCAGTGGCAGGCAAACCCTCTGCTTACATGGGGATACCCCTCTGAAGCGTACGGATGCTTCAGACTGAACTGTATCCCAAAACCTGACACTTCCCATAACCTTTGGGATGTACCGAACCTGTTCCTTCAAAAACTTCCGGCAGAGAAGTTTGTCGCGTCAGCCTCCCTGAAATGTAACTTAAGATATGAGGGCGAAGAGGCTGGCATGATTGTAATGGGTCAGGATTACCAGTACATTTCATTGAAGAAATCCGGAGAAAAACTGTGGCTGAGGGTAGTGAGATGCAGGGAGGCTAACCATGGCGGCGAAGAGGAAATTCTCTTTACCGGTGAGGTGAATACCGGCGAAATATTTTTCAGGGTATCAGTCGAACCCGGAGCACAATGTAAATTCAGCTACAGCACTGATGGAAGCCAGTTCACCGAAGCCGGAGAAACCTTCAATGCAAAGGCAGGCATCTGGATAGGAGCAAAGATCGGTTTCTTTGCTCTCCGCGATGGCTTCATTAACGATTCCGGGTATGCTGACCTGGAATGGTTCAGAACAGATAAACAAAAATAAGACATGAAAGTCGCAAGGATTTTGATAATGGTTTTACTGACAGGTTTATTATCCGCTTTTATCGGAGAACAGGCTTCAGACGAGTGCAGTGCAGCCGGCAATAAGAGACCGGTAAAGGTTTGGATTATTGGTGACTCCACGGTGGCAGATTATTCCCTGGAGCCTGACTATCAGGCAAAGAGATATCCAATGATGGGATGGGGTCAGGTATTCCAGTCGTTTATGTCTTCCGATAGCCTCCGTTTAGTCAGACAGATTATTAAAAGTGACAGTGTCATTGTTGATGACAGAGCCAGGGGAGGGCGCAGCACTCGATCATTCTTTGAAGAGGGAAGATGGTCTGAGATATACCGTTCACTGAAACCGGGTGATGTTGTGATGATACAGTTCGGACATAATGATGCTTCGGTAAGCAAGGGTGAACGCTATACATCGCTGCCAGGTTATAAGGAATTTCTCAGGCTGTTCGTGAACCAGTCACGTGAAAAAGGCGCAATACCGATACTTATCACCCCTGTTGCAAGGAATTACCCGTGGGAGAATAGTAAACTAGGCAATACCCATGGTGACTATCCTGCTGGCATGAAGTCTGTGGCAGAAGAGCTTGGCGTGTATTTCATCGACCTTAATTCACTCAGCATGGATTTCTTTACTGAAAAGGGTCAGGATTATGTGACGAGCACCTACTTCATGAACTTCCCTGCCGGGCTTTACGAAGGCTACCCCGCAGGCAGCAAGGATAACACTCACTTCCAGCCGGCAGGAGCAACTGCTGTTGCTTCCCTTGTCTTTAATGCAATGAAAGACCTCAGGCTCAAGACGCCTGTGCAGGCTCAGCTTCCCGCTTTTCCAGGTGCTGAAGGTTTCGGACGTAATACAACAGGAGGCAGGGGCGGAGCTGTATATATTGTCACTAACCTGCAGGATTCAGTCATAAAACCTCCTGAAGGCTCCCTTCGCTGGGCGCTCAATAAACGTGGTCCGAAGACCATCGTCTTTGCCGTATCTGGTACGATAGACCTGAAACGCACTCTCAATATCTCGGAAGGAGATGTGACAATAGCCGGCCAGACAGCTCCCGGTGACGGCATATGCCTTAAAGGACAGCCCGTTTCTGTAGAGGCTGACAATGTCATTATCAGGTATATCAGGTTCCGGTGCGGTATTGGAGCACCTACTGAAGTGCCTCCCGATGCAATCACCGGCACAAGACATAAGAACATAATTATTGACCATTGCTCAATGAGCTGGTCGGTTGATGAGGCTGCTTCGTTCTATAACAACACCAACTTTACGATGCAGTGGTGCATAATCTCCGAGAGTCTTTACAATGCCGGGCACTATAAGGGAGAACATGGCTACGGAGGCATCTGGGGCGGAGAGGGAGCTTCATTTCACCACAATCTGCTTGCAAGCCACACAAGCCGGCTGCCCCGTTTCTGCGGAGCAAGATATCATATTGATACAAAAGAGACGGAATTAGTCGATTTCAGAAACAACGTCATCTTCAACTGGGGCTTTAACAGTTCATACGGCGGTGAGATGGGGAAGCAGAACATGATAAATAATTATTACAAGGCAGGACCTGCCACCAAAAAATCAGTCCGGTACAGAATTGTAGACCCCTCAGATTCGCTTGGAAGATGGTATGTACATGGCAATTACATGACCGGCAGCAGGAAGATAAGTTCTGATAACTGGGCCGGGGGAGTGCAGGGTGACTTTGCAAACATAGCAGCGATAAGGTCAGAGACAGCGTTTCCGTTTGCACCTGTAAAAACAACGTCGGCAAAACGGGCATTTAAATCAGTCCTGAAAAATGCCGGTGCAATATTACCCGGACGTGACGCATGCGATGAAAGAATAATAAGAGAAGTAGTTACAGGCAAATGCGCCTACGGCAATTCATACGGACCCGGAACGGGTATTATCAATTCACAGAACAACGTTGGAGGATGGCCTGATCTGAAAACATATAACGTCAGGATTGATTCGGATAAAGACGGGATGCCTGACAATTGGGAAAAATCAAAAGGATTGAATCCCGTTGACCCTGAAGATCGCAACGCAATTGCCGGATCAGGTTATACAATGCTTGAGGATTATATTAACGGCATTGCCAGAGCCAATCGTTAAGGGTTTGTTTGTCTTGCAAGTTTGCTTTTCCTGTAACCGTACAGAAAATATATTATCAGGCCTATTGCAAGCCATACCCCGAACATGGCCCAGTTGGTCCAGCCCATTCCTGTCAGCAGGTAGAAACACGATAAAAGCCCTATGACAGGGATCAGGGAAAAGTTTTTGACGTAAGAAAGAATCGCAATGGTTGCCCATGCAATATAAAATATGATCATCGGGAAGTTAAGTATGCTGTTACCGGCATCTGAATATATTGAGTTGGGATAGAATATGGCAATGACCGCGAAGCTGACAATTGTTACAGCAGGGACAATATATTTTGAATTTATATAAGGTATCTTGAACTTGCCTTTTTCCCTGATATTATCGTTCCGGGGCAGAATTAGAATTCCCCCGCAGACCAGAACGAAGGCGAATAATGTTCCGATGCTTGTAAAATCAAGGACGAGTTTTTCATCGGTAAAGAAAATGGGGACACCCACCACCAGTCCTGTGACAATTGTGGCAAAGCCCGGTGTTTTGAATCTGGGATGTATTGATGAAAACTTTTTAGGCAGCAGGCCATCCCTGCTCATGCTCATCCATATCCTCGGTTGTCCCATCTGGTAAACAAGCAGAACGCTGGTCATTGCAATAACGGCGGCTAACGAAACGATGAACAGCATCCATTTAACACCCCTGATCTTGAAGATCTCGGCAAGAGGGTCGCTCACTCCAAGCAGCTTGTAGGAGGCCATGCCAGTTATTACCAGCGCCAGGATCATATAAATTACAGTGCAGATAATCAGCGAATAGATCATTGCCCGCGGCAGGTCTCTTTGCGGATTTTTACTTTCTTCAGCCAGGGTGGAGACAGCGTCGAATCCAATATATGCAAAAAAAACCGCTGACACCCCGGCCATCACGCCGGTAAATCCGTTGGGCATAAAAGGTGTCCAGTTTTCTATGTCAACATGAAATGCACCAACTATGATCACAAGCACGATGATGGTCAGCTTTATTATGACCATCGCATTGCTGAGGTTTCTTGACTCACTGGTGCCGATGAACACCAGAATTGTAAGAAAAGTGTTAATCGCCAAAGCGGGCATGTCGAAGATAATCCTCAGACCTCCGACCTGCGGTGCATTGAGCCATGCCGTCAACCCTTCACCGGGTGTGCCGGATACAAAGGCTTCATGTGCAGACATGTAATTTGTTGTAAGCCATTCCGGGATGCCATGCACAAGATTGGTGAAATATCCGCTCCAGGAAAAGGCGATGTAAATGTTTCCTATGGAATATTCCATTATCAGTGCCCACCCAATGATCCATGCAAACAGCTCACCGAAGGTTATATAGGCATAGGTATAGGCGCTGCCTGAGACAGGTACCCGTGAGGCAAACTCAGCATAACACATCGCCGTGAAGCCGCATGCAACGGCACATATGGCGTATAACAATATGACTCCCGGACCGCCGGAATAACATGCATTTCCTATGGCGCTGAATGTGCCGCCCCCGATGATGGCTGCAATTCCAAAGAAAGTGAGATCCCCGACCGACAGTACCCGGCGCATGCTGGTGCTTTTACCTTCTGCATCAGCAGTTGAGACTGGCTTCCTCCGGAGTAATGAATTCGACATCTTATAATGGCAAAAACAAATATAGCTATTTAAAATCCCGAATTAAGGTCTCCAGGCTCTCCACTCATATCTCATATCTCACCTTGTGGCATAACCCGGTCCTCTGACCACCCTTCCCGGGGTAGCTCCTGTATGTTCGCCGTCTCTGAGTACCTGTATGCCGTTGACAAATACATGGCTCATCCCGGTTGAAAGCTGGTGGGGATTATCGAATGTTGCGTGATCCTGAACCTTCGCAGGATCAAAGACCACGATGTCAGCATAATATCCTTCCTTCAGGGCACCGCGCCTGTCGATTTTCATGTTTGTGGCGGGCAAGGTCGTGAGTTTGTAGATAGCCTCCTCCAGGGGAATGACCTTCTCGTCCCTGACATATTTCCCAAGCAGCCGTGCAAAGTTGCCATACGCCCTTGGGTGTGTCGAAGATTTCAGAAAGACACCCTCGGGAGCCATCGATTTGCCGTCAGAACAGAAGCTCATCCAGGGGAGGGCTATTTCTTTCCTGATATTATCTTCGGACATCGAGAAGTATACAACCCCTATCCGGCTTCTGTCATCAATCACCAGGTCCATCACAGTCTCTTCCGGTGATGTACCTCTCATGGCGGCAATCTCTGCAAGGGTCTTACCCTGCAGGTATTTAAGTGAATCAGTGTCAAACCCTACAATCAGAACTCTTTCCGGAGAACCCGGTTTGCTGAGTATGGTTTTCATAATCTCCGGTCCAATGATTTTTCTGATCTTCGGGTCTTTCAGCCGTTCAACCCACTTGTCAAAACCGCCTTCCTGCACCCATTCAGGCATTAATACGTCGAATCCGGTAGAGCTGGCTATGTAGTTGTACATATCGGCAGTGATATACAGACCCGCTGATCTTGCCGAGTCAATTTTGGCCACTGCCTTATCAAGCTTATCCCAGTTTGTTTTTCCGGTTTGTTTGAAATGGTATATTTCAGACCTTATGTTTGCCTTTTTAGCTACGTTGATCAGCTCATCTATTGATTCAAGGAGGAGGTTATCCTCATTTCTCAGATGAGATATGTACATGCCGTCATATTCAGCTGCCACCTTGCACAGTTCAATTATCTCATCAGGTTTGGCGAAGCTGCCAGGTACATACTCCAGTGCGGAGCTGATGCCAACGGCACCCTCCTCCATAGCCTGCCGCACCAGGAACTTCATGGTGTCCATCTCTGCCGGGGTGGGTTCGCGGTCCTCATATCCGACAGCGTATATCCTGAGTGTGTTTGTACCGACGAATGATGTTATATTGGTTGATACCCCTCGCTTTTCAAGGTAATTGAGGTACTCACCCAGGGTGGTCCATTCAATATCATATTTCAGGTCGCCCTGGGAGGCTTTTATTTCCTTCTTCATCTGATCGTTCCAGGGGCCCCATGAGTCACCTTCCCCGAGCACTTCCAGGGTCACACCCTGTCTTATATCGCCTTGTGATCTGCCGTCCTCAATAAGCGATTCGACAGCCCAACTGAGCATATTAATAAATCCGGGTGCAACGGTAAGTCCTTCTGCATCAATCTCTGTCCTGCCCTTCGCATTTTTTAGGTCCCCTGTTCCGGCAATTGTATCAGCGTTTATACCAATATCTCCCTTATAGGCGGGGGATCCGGATCCGTCAACAATTTGCCCGTTCCTGATAAGGACATCATATTTTACATTTGATACACATCCGCATGCAAGCAGCAGCAACGGAAGAATAATTTTTAACGGTCTCATAGGTCAGGGAAGTTAGGTTATCGTAATAAAACATAACAAATTTATATTTTTAAACAGATATGATGTATTACAAATATTATTTTTTGTAATTTCGGGAGGCAAACCTTTAAACTAACGCTTTTTTTAATGAAAAAACTAATCTTCATTATCCTGGCAGCATTTTTTGTAAATACTGCCATGGCGCAAACAAGGGTTACCGGTACGGTAACTGCTTCTGAAGACGGTTCTCCAATCCCTTATGCAGTAGTCCTTCTAAAAGGTGCAAGGGGCGTGGGTACCAACACGGATGCTGAAGGCAAGTATGCCATCAGTAATGTGTCCTCTGACGCCGTTCTGATTTTCAGTTATGTCGGCTACAAAAAACAGGAAATACCGGTAGCCGGGAGAACAGTGGTTAATGTTGAACTGGTGACTGATGCACTCTCACTTGATGAGGTCATTGTTGTTGCCTATGGTACTTCGACGAAGGGCACTTTTACCGGTGCAGCCAGTGTCGTAAAAGCAGATGCAATCAGGGATGTGCCCACTCTTTCTTTTGAGAACGCAATGGGCGGAAAGGTTGCAGGCTTGCAGATTACGACTGTCTCCGGTCAGGCCGGATCAACATCTGCCATCAGGGTGCGGGGTATCGGATCTATTAACGCATCAAATGAACCATTGTATGTCATCGATGGCGTTCCTGTAATCTCCGGTAACGTTACTCAGATGGGGATTTATACTTCAAGTAACGTAATGAACAGCATCAATCCTAATGATATTGAGTCCATTACGGTTTTGAAGGATGCTGCTGCCTCTGCCCTGTATGGATCCAGGGCTGCGAACGGAGTTATTGTCATAACAACAAAACAGGGCAAACAGGGGAAACCTGTTATCAACTTTAAAGCTTCCGTTGGTATGACACCGTCATTTGCCACTGACAATTTTGAAGCAGCAAGTCCCAGGGAACAGGTTGAGCTTTACTATGAAAACTTCTGGAATGCAGGTGTTTATAGCTATGGTGATACTTATGAAGATGCCAGCGCCAGCGCTCTCGCTCAGCTCAACAAGAGGTTCAATAAGCATGGTTACATTTTTACAGCACCTGACAATACGATAAACTCACTTACAATCACCGGCGAAAGGGCAGGCAAATATTTCAACTGGGATGATGTCCTGTTCAGGACAGCCGTTTATCAGGCTTATGACCTATCCATGAGCGGCGCAACGGAAACATCAAGTTATTACACTTCATTCTCTTATACTAAAGATTTGGGCCGCAGTGTTATAAACAGTTTCGATCGCTTTACGGGCAGAATTAATTTTTCCCAGAAAGTGGGCAAATTTGTTGAGTTTGGTACTAATATTAATATCTCCAGCAGCGGGCAGGAAGGTTTTAACGATTCACGCTCTACCGGAAGTAACTACTTCCTGCAAAGCCGTAACCTGCTATGGGGACTGTATTGGCCGACTAACTACCAGACGGGATTGCCATGGACAGCAAGGTATGGCAGTTATGCCTATAATCCGCTATATTACAACGACCAGTGGGAAAATACTTCCAATACATTGAGATTGCTTGCCAATGAGACTATTACAGTAAAGATCCTCCCTGAACTGATCCTGAAGTCTATTTTTTCCTATGACAATGCAAATACGGGAGACCATCTGTACTACAGTGCACTGCATTTCAACGGGACGAATACTAACGGGTCAGTCAGCGAAATGAATACAAAAATCAACAAGCTTGTATCATCAACTACATTGAATTACAGTAAGTCATTTGCACAGAAGCACACTGTGAATCTTTTGGTCGGATGGGAAGCTGAACAGAATAAGACTGATTTTCAGCGTGCCTCAGGTACGAATTTGCCGACCAGTGCACTTCATACAGTGGCTACAGCCGGAAATCTGGATGCTACAGCCTACTTCTATGGTAACACGATGCTCTCATTGCTTTCCCGCGCAGAATATGATTATGACAACAAGTATTATGCATCAGCATCTTTCAGGCGTGACGGCTCATCAAGACTGGGAGCAAACTCCCGCTGGGGTAATTTCTGGTCTATCGCAGGTTCATGGAGAATTGACAAGGAACCGTTCATGGCGAATGTAGACTTCATATCCGATCTCAGACTGAGAGCTTCCTATGGTGTGAATGGCACTCTGCCTTCAGCTAACTATGGATGGCGGTCGCTGACCTCTTATGTTGACAAATACATGGCAGAACCGGGCGGTGGCGTCAGTACTGCCGCTGACGCAAATCTTTCATGGGAGACCAGCTACACATATAATGTCGCACTGGAGTTTGGCCTCTTTATGCAAAGATTAGGTGGTACAATAGAGTTTTTTAACAGAGACTCAAAAGATCTGTTGCAGGATGTCCCGATTTCAATGGTGACAGGTTTCTCTTCTACTCTTAAGAACGTGGGAGAGATAAATAACCGCGGTTTGGAACTTGAACTGTACGGTGATATTCTGAGAAAGAATGACTTCACATGGAGCGCCGGTCTGACCGCCTCTCATGTAAAGTCTACCGTTACAAAGCTGTACGGCGGCCAGGATATAATCTGGTATGATCCGACAGGTGAAGATGATAGGGCGAAATTTATATATACTGAAGGTAAGTCAACCCTGGCTCTGTATGGACTGGAATGGGCCGGAGTAGAAGATGAAACAGGTAAAAATCTCTGGTTCCTTAACAATAATGAGACACCTGATCTGACTGTTGACGGCCGCCCTGCCACTTATAACTATAGTAATGCTTCTGAAGTAATTCTCGCAGATCTTAATCCCTGGCTGTTTGGCGGATTAAATACCGACTTGAACTGGAAGGGAATTGGATTATCCTTCAACTTCGCTTACAAATTAGGTGGACATACCTATGATGGAGCCGGCAAGGACGTGAATGATGACGGTTACTATTGGGAGAGAATCATGGACCAGGATGCCTATGATAACAGATGGACGCCCCAACATAAGGATTCAGAGTATCCGATGCGTATTGCTATAGACCAGGAGGATGTAAACCAGTATAGCAGCAGGCATATGTTCGCCGCGGACTACATGCGTCTCAAGAGCATTACCCTTGCCTATGTTTTGCCGCAAAGCATAACAAGCAAGGTCAGGATTTCAAGCGCGAGAGTATACTTCAATGGTGCTAATTTATGGACCCTGGCGGCATACAAAGTGTATGACCCGGAGGTCAGCGAATACGGTACCAGGGGATGGGAAATGCCTATTGGCAAGACATATACATTCGGAGTTGAAGCCAGTTTCTGATCTTAAAAAGTACTACGATGAAAAAAACACAAATAATACTTACAGTACTGGGCATCATGCTGCTGGCCTCTTGTGAGAATTTTCTGGACGTCAAACCCAGTAACTACGCTGCAGCCGAGACATCAATAACTAACACGGCAGATGCCCAGGTGGCAATAAACGGCCTGATGAGCAAAATGACATCATACAATTATTACGGCAGAAACTTCCTCATTTACGGTGATGCCAAGGGTGGTGACTTTGCAATACGGTCTCAGGGCAGGGGCCTGGATGGTCTATATACATTCAACCATTCAGCAACCTCGGGTTCATATTCAGGATTCTGGTCACAGTTATACAACAACATTCTGCAGGCAAACAACCTGATACTGAATATTAAAAAGATTGAAGATGCAGGCAATGGCTCTCCTGCACTGGCCGGGTTCAAAGGGCAGGCTCTTACAGCGCGTGCACTTATGTATTTCGACCTTGTCCGCCTGTATGGCAAGCCCTACAATATGGATAAAGCATCATATGGTGTTCCGCTGATTCTTGAACCTCTTGATGCTTCAGCCCAGCCAACGAGAGAAAGTGTTGAAGCGGTCTATACGCAAATTTTGCAGGACCTGTCTGACGCCGCTCCCTTGTTGTCAAAATCAGCCCTTAACGGTTATCTTAATTACTATGCCAACCTGGCAATAAAGGCAAGGGTTGAACTTACAATGGACAATTTTACGGAAGCGCTTGCTGCCGCAGAAGAAATCATTAATGATGGTCCATACTCCCTCTACGCAAACGAGGATTGGGTAGGCTCATGGTCCAATGAATTCGGATCTGAATCAATTTTTGAACTGGGCATTTTTCCCGACGAAGCTGACCTCGGCACATCATCTCTGGGGTACTATCTCATGCGTCTTGGTAAAGTAACTGGCGCCATGGGATACTTTATGGCAAGTGATTATTTCATTGCCCGCCTCGGAGAGGACCCTGCCGACGTACGCTGGGGAATTATGGACTATGATGAAAGCTCAGACACAAGATTCGGCTCTTGCTCGAAATACACCGGGGTCGATCTTAAAGGCGATAAAGGTTCAAAATCAGCAGTTAACGTTAAAGTAATCCGGCTTTCGGAAATTTATCTGATTGCTGCTGAGGCTGCACTGAAGCTTCCTGTACCTGATAAAGTAAAAGCTACTTTATATCTGAATGAGATACGCAAGAGATCACCTACCCTTGCTCCTGCAACCGATGTTACAGTAACAATTGATATGATCGTTGATGAAAAGAGCAAAGAGCTTTTTGCCGAAGGTCAAAGGTACTTCGACATGCTGCGTCTTAACAGAACGATTGAGTTCAATGATGAATTTATTACTCCTGCCGTTGTCATTACTCACCGCACAAAGACAATAGACAGGACCTTTTACAAGATTGTGCTTCCTATCTCACAGGAAGAGATGGATGCTAATCCGGCCATCAGAAGTCAACAGAATGATGGTTACTAATTCTTAATGAGTATAATGAAAAGAGGGTGACTTCATCTTAAGTCACCCTTTTTTTTATCCCCCCGAAGAACTACTTATCCCCAATTCTTAACTCTTAATTCTTAATTCTTAATTTGTTATGTACTATCTCCTCACCACAATATACCCTGTAATCCCTTTGCGGTTCTCCGGTTTTAGTATGAAGAAATATGTATCGTCCGGCAACGGATTGCCATTATAATCAACGCCATCCCACCTGTTGTCATATTCTTTGTTCTCAAATACCAGAATGCCCCGCCTGTCTATAATTGTAAGCCTGGTTTTCCCCAGCGACTCCAGACCGCCCAGGAAAAAGAAGTCGTTTAAATTGTCATAATTCGGAGTAATTAATGTTGGAATTACAAAATCCACAACTATTACTATAACATAATCAAGCGAAGGAGGACAAACGCCGTTGTCAACAGCCCAGGCAAGGATATTTTCACCAATAGCCAGATCACTGACAGTTGTTTTTGCATTATTGGGATCTGCAAAATGCCCTGATCCTGATGTGAATGACCAGCTTCCGGTGAGATTTTCGGCCGGAATATCTGCATCCATTGTTGTGGTGAACAGGTATTCCAGTACCTGATCAGGACCTGCATCGGCAACAGGTTGCTGTAAAACCGTCACGGTAACAGGCTTGATGTCGGAACATCCTGAGACTGTTGTTCCCTTGATATAGTACGTGCCTTCCGTGGCCTGAGCCGGCGTATTGTAGGGTATTGATGCTATGATATCCAGCCAGTAGGAATAAGTCAAACCCTCCGTTGAACCTTCGGTTATTCCGGGATTTGTGAGATCAACTGTTGCAGGCGAGCAGACAGGTGCGGGATTTGTGATATTCACTGACGGGACTGGCCCTGGCCGGGGGTTGATTACCACATTGGAAGATACAGTTGAAGAACACCCCGCGGCGTTTATGACATAAAAATTGTACATACCCGGTTCAAGCCCGGAAACAGTTGTACTTGTTCCGGTCCCTGTTGACGTTATGCTGCCGGGTAAGCGTACCAGTGTCCAGACACCTGTCGAAGGCAATCCGCTAAGTATTACGGTCCCTCCCGGCACCTGACAGGTTGGATGAGTGATAGTCCCGGGAACAGGTGCTGCCGGTGTGGCAGGTTGCTGATTTATAATTATGTCCGATGATGCAGATGAAGTACACCCGGCTGAGTTGGTAACAGTGAATTGATATATACCAGGATTGAAGCCAATTATAGTGGTGCTTATTCCGGTGCCTGAGAAGGTTGTTACGTCAGGATAACGGGTCAGAGTCCATGATCCGGATGCGGGTAACCCCGTAAGAATCACACTTCCTGTTGATACAATGCACGTTGGCTGTATTATTGTATCAATTTCAGGTGCCGGCGGAACCGCCAGACCGGCCAGGATCACAATATCAGCAGAAGGTATTGAGGTACATCCTGATTCGTTTGTTACTGTATAACTCCAGGTGCCGGGGTCAAGTCCTGTAATGATCGTGCTTGTCCCGGTGCCTGTTGAAGTAGTTCCGCCCGGTGAACGGGTAAGCACCCATGTACCGGTAGCCGGCAGGTCTGAAAGTGTCACACTGCCGGTGATCACCTGGCATGTGGGTTGAGTGATTGTTCCGACAGTCGGTGGACCGGGGACGACAGGCGGAGATTTGACCACTGCATTAGAGGAGGCGGGTGATGTGCACCCATCAGAATTTGCTACAGTAAAATAAAATGTTCCGGCCGGAAGACCTGTAACAGTTGTGCCTGACCCTGTGCCTGTAATAATTATCAGGTCAGGGTATCGGGTTAAAGTCCATGTACCTGGGACAGGTAACCCGCTCAACAAAACCTGCCCCGTTGCCACTGAACATGTCGGCTGAATAATAGTGTCAATTAACGGGGCTGCCGGGGTTGCCGGAGCTGGTAGAATAACAATGTTTTCAGACGGACCTGATGTGCATCCTGACGCATTTGTAACAGTGTAACTCCAGGTACCTGGCACAAGTCCGTCAATAGTTATGTGGGTACCCGTACCTTCTGTTGTCTCACCATCGGGTAAACGGGTAAGGATCCATGTACCGGTTGAAGGCAGGCCATCAATAAGTACACTGCCGGTCGATGATTGACAGTCAGGTTGTGTTATGTTGCTTACCTTGGGTTGGGCTACATAAGCACAGATTATTTTAATCATGTAATCTTCAACCTCACCATATGTGGCCGAGCCGGTACTGCCTGACAGACTTGGGCCATACCTGAAACGGGCAAAGGTGGGCTTCGATGCCATGGCGTCCACGGGGATTTTAACAGACAGATTGTAGGTGCGGCTGGATGAAATAGATACATTGGAAGCCACACGTTCACCTGAATCGGCAAAATCTCCGTCACTGTTCCAATCTATCCAGGCGTTTAGCCGGGCAGATCCGACTATGATCACCCTTATTGTAACGGTTGTCCCCTGGATCATATCCGGAAAGGTTACCCCGTCTTCATCATCACTTCCCGTAAGATCATCACCATCTGCTTCAGCTGAATACTGTTGCGCCAATTCGGCGTCAGGCTTTGATCCTAAATAACGAGCAGTACCGTCAATATGATGGTCTGCCGATCCATAGCTTACAGGTGCATCACCGAAATCATGTGTTGCAATCTGCGCAAAAGATAAAAGAGGAGTGAGGAGGGTTAATATGGTCAGTAATAGTTTTTTCACCGTCACATTCACATTTACATCAATAAAGATGCCATAAGACAGCAATGAAAATAACCGTCTTGAGAACAAGTATAAAGTTATACAAGGTAAAAGAGATGCCACGGAGTTCATAAAGGATTTTGACGGACAGAAAATACTCCCTTCAGGTATCTGATGCCGCAAATTACCATCAGGTGGCTCTTTCTGGATTATTATGCTGTGCCATTGTGAATTTGACGAACAAAAGCAATCATTACGTTAAAAATTCCGGAAAATTTCAATTGTACACCCGGAAATATATAAATGATCCGGGCTAAAAAGGCACTCCGATGCTTACTCCTGCCCATGGCCAGACAGGAGGCCACCACTCATTAGGACCCACATATATTGCATATACCGGGACGCGGATTATTATTCTGCTGCCTCTATATTCATATCCGATTGAGATAAATGGCCATACGCTGATATCGGAGCTCCCGGAAAAACAGTTTATGCAATCCAGAGTTATACCTGTTTCGGCAATCGCATGGTGCCTCTTCTTCCCGAATGAATAACCGCAATAAATGGGAAACCTGATATTGAATTCAGTTTCTTTCTCATCAGGATTTATATACAGCTCGCTTATACCAGCCAGTCCGGCTCCTGCACCAAAATGAAAATTCTCAAGCAGATATCTTTCATAAGATATGTCAAAGTAATACAATGATTTACCGGCCAAGTCCAGAATGACAGCATTCTTTTTGTATTGCGAGAAACTGTTCAGGCTGAGTACCGTGAAAATAGCAGTGCACAATATGAGTTTAGCGATTCTCTTCCTGAAGAACTCCGTTTTGCTGATTGTTATCATACTTTCGTGGATTGTTTACTTTAATGACAATATGAACAGCTGCACCGATAACAAAGTTAAGGTATTAATTTATTGTTACATCAGCGGACTAT
This sequence comes from uncultured Bacteroidales bacterium, assembly GCA_963849945.1. Taxonomy (GTDB): domain Bacteria; phylum Bacteroidota; class Bacteroidia; order Bacteroidales; family VadinHA17; genus SR-FBR-E99. The sequence goes on from CAWKJD010000012.1 coordinate 168,540, forward strand.
ATGTACTTTTAGAATTACAATTTGAATCACATTATAAAACAGCAGACCTCAACTGTACTTGCATCTGAAAACAATGAAAATCCTGATCAAAAACGGCACAATCATAACTTCAGATACAAGCAGTGTGTCAGATATTCTTATACATGATGAAACTGTTTCTGTGATTGGTGCCGGTCTTTCAGAGAACGATGCAGACAGGGTCATTGATGCCGATGGGCTGTATATTTTCCCCGGGGGTGTTGATCCGCATGTTCACATGCATCTGTCTGTCGCAGCAGGATACTCTTCTGATGATTTCTTATCAGGAAGCCGGGCTGCACTGTATGGAGGAACAACCAGCATCCTGGACTTTGTTACACCTGCCAGGGGCGAGTCGCTGCCAGGGGCACTGGAGAAGAGAAAGAAGGAAGCGGGAAATTCCATGATTGACTTTTCGTTCCATGTAAGTCCGGTTGAATGGCGCCGGACAACAGGCCCTGAAATTATGGATTGCATCAGGATGGGGGCTACTTCCTTCAAAGTTTACATGGCTTATAAAAATACAATTGGCCTGAGTGATGATGACCTCTTAAAAGTTATGGAGTTCGTCGGCAAAGCCGGAGGTATGGTAAGCGTTCACTGCGAGCTGGGTGATGAGATTGAAAAGCTGCAGGACTGGTATTTTTCTGAAGGCCAAACTTCTTCGTATTATCACGCTTTATCAAGACCTTCCGTAGTTGAGGCGAAGGCCGTGAAAAGGGCTGTTGCTATGGCCCGTAAAGCAAAATGTCCGCTTTATATTGTCCATGTATCTTCAGGTGAATCACTGAAATACATAAGGGAAGCTCAATCACTGGGTCAGAGAGTATCTGCAGAAACATGCCCGCAATACCTTCTGCTTGATGATTCAAAATATAACGGAGAATTTGACCAGACAGCTCCATATGTCATAAGCCCTCCTTTGCGGACCGCTGAAGACTGCAATGCACTCTGGGATGCTGTCGCTGACGGAACCATCAGCACAATCGGAACAGACCACTGTCCCTTCACACTGAAACAGAAAAGAGCCGGTATCAGTGATTTCAGGATGATACCCGGCGGAGCCGGAGGAGTGGAGCACAGGCTATCATTATTATATACATACGGTGTGCTTGCAGGCCGGATAAGCCTTAACCGGATGGTTGAACTTTTAGCCTCCGCCCCTGCAAGGATATTCGGATTGTATCCGGCCAAAGGTGAAATCCTTCCGGGCTCGGATGCTGACCTGGTAATATGGAATCCCAATACAGAGAACATAATATCTGCCAGGTCTCATCACCAGAATTGCGACACTAACATTTACGAGGGTTTTCCGGTAAGAGGCAACGCTGATTACGTAATAGCCGGCGGGAGGATAATAATTGATAAGGGCCAAATGACTGACCGCGGGAAATCCGGGAAGTACTTGTTCCGAACGGTTGAATAATGAAAAAGGGTGGACAACCTAACTATTCTGTATACACAATTTCTTTATACAGGTCGCCCCTACAGGGCTTATAAATGTTAATAACCATTATAACTACAAACAGGTCGCTCCTATGGAGCTGTAAGCCGTATGACGGCGTACTTTTTATAGCCGCTTAGCGGCTTACTGTTTGTAGAATTGAAGCAAAAAATAAAAAATCAACCCCGTAGGGGTGGCCTGTTAATTATAGCAAAGACGCCAAATTCGGGCGTCTTTGCGGGTTGAAAAACATTAATTTGTACCAACCCGTTTCCGGTTACGTTTAATGATGTCAGCAAGAACCTCCCCCGGATTTTCAAACCTGTTTGTCAGCATCATAGCTGCAATAATATATGGCTTATACCCTGCCTCCTGATAAGTCCGTATTCTGTGGCGTTCAAATTCTTCGGCGCTGACCTCTCCCTGTTCACATGACACACCGCTGATATCTGCCGGAAGGCAATGCATATACAGAGCATCACCGTTCCTTGTCAGATTCCTTTTGGCATTATCATATTCCCATCCTTTAAATCTTGCATTACTGGCAAGGCAGGCTTTTTCCAGCTCTTTCAGACCTGCCATATCAGACTTCTTAAGCAGTTCTGTTCTCTGCTGCATGATATGGAACGGAGCCCAGCTCTTGGGATAAACGATATCTGCATCTCTCATAGCATCTTCCATTGAGTGACTGACTCTCAATGAGCCTCCGCTGAGAAGAGCATTTTTCTGAGCCGTTTCAACTATCTCAGGGATAAGATTATACCCTTCGGGGAAGGCCAGCTCTATATTCATTCCGAATCGCGACATCAGTGAAATTATTCCCTGCGGGACCGAAAGAGGCTTTCCGTAGCTGGGCGAATAGGCCCAGCTCATCACGAGTTTCTTTCCTTTCAGTTTATCAGCAGAGCCGTACACCGTGCACAGATGCATCAGGTCGGCCAGTGACTGCGTCGGATGATCCAGGTCGCACTGCAGGTTAATGATCCCCGGCCGCACCGGAAGCACGCCTTGCTCAAATCCTTCGTAAAGGGCAGTACCTACCTCCCGCATGTATTTGTTCCCTTCTCCGAGGAAGATATCGTCACGTATGCCAATGAAATCAGACATGAACGAGATCATGTTTGCCGTCTCACGCACGGTCTCTCCGTGAGCTATCTGCGACTTCTGTTCGTCAAGGTCCTGAACTGCCAGACCGAGAAGGTTGCTTGCTGAAGCGAAAGAAAAGCGTGTCCGTGTGGAGTTGTCACGGAAATTTGAAATAGCCAGGCCTGAGTCAAATACCCTAGGAGAGATGTTTTCAGATCTCATCTCTTTCAATATACGGGCGACGTCAAGGACCATCCGCAGGTCAGCCTCACTCTTCTCCCACGTAAGCAGAAAATCCTTGCCGTACAACCCTGACTTCACTCTGCTCAGCTTCCCGATGCTGTCATCTAAAAGCTTAAATCCTTGTTTTTTGTTCATAAATCATTATTTATCACCTCAATGTCACCCGGCACTATCCGGCGACTATGTATGCGCAGGCTGCATAAAATGCAGAAGCCGCCACCAGGTCACTCACCGGCACCTTTTCATCCGGAGCGTGAGCAAGGACTTCGTTCCCCGGCCCGAAACCAATCGTCGGGATGCCGTATGTACCGCAGGTCATGACACCGTTGGTAGAAAAAGTCCACTTGTCTACAACCGGTTTCCTGTCGAAGAGATTCGTGAACGCTTTAATGCCTTGCCTCACTGCCTCATGCTCTTCCGGCATCTTCCATGTGGGATAGTATTTCTCCATCCCGTATTCCAGTCCGGTGTAAGCCATCCCTGAAAAGTTAAGCAGCTCGACCTTTGCATTGAGGCCTTTAATGATCCATTCAATCTCTCTGACAGCTGTTTCTTTTGTTTCGCCGGCAGTCAGCCTTCTGTCAAGATGTAAGCGGGCATAGTCTGACACGGCGCAAAGCGAAGGACTTTTAGAAATGATCTCGGTGATTGTCACACTGCCTTTCCCGAGGAAATCATCGTCTGCAAGCCTCTCGTTAAGTTTTTCAATCCCCAGCGCTACCCCTGACGCCATATAAATTGCATTTATTCCACGCTCGGGAGCCGATCCGTGCGAAGATCTTCCGTAGAAATGTACCTCCATCTCCATCCTGCCCCTCTGGCCGCGGTAAAGATTCAGGTTGGTAGGTTCGGTAATGATAACCATGTCAGGCCTGATCCTGTCTTCCTCAATAATGTACTTCCAGCATAGTCCGTCACAGTCTTCCTCAATGACGGTGCCTGTAAAATAAACCGTAATATCCTTATCAAACCCCAGCTCCTTCAAAATTCTCCCTGATGTAACAAATGCTGCCGGTCCGCCTTTCTGGTCAACTGACCCTCGACCATGCACAAAACCGTCCTTTATCTCACCGCCCAGAGGGTCAAAGCTCCAGTTTTGTGCGGAGCCCAGGTCAACGGTATCCATATGGCCGTCAACAGCAAGTATCTTTTTTCCGTGGCCTATCCGGCCGATAACATTGCCCATGCCATCCGTGAAAACCTCATCAAACCCGGCCTCCTCCATCTGACGCTTCAATTCGATCTGGACTTCCCTCTCATGCATGCTCAATGATTTGATCTTAACCAGCTTTGAAAGATTGGATGCTGTATAATCCCTGTATTTCCCGGAGAGCTCATTGATTTTCTGAAAGATGTTTTCCATAGGATTCGTTCAATATATGAGGATATCAAAGTTATAATAAATCATGTTTGATTTATATTTGTCCTATGGTTACATTCATACTGAATAATGAAAAGATCAGCACGTCCAAAGCTGCCGGATCGCCACTTCTTGATTTTATCAGGTATGATATGGGGCTTACAGGCACAAAGACAGGCTGCCGCGAGGGTGACTGCGGTGCCTGTGTAGTTCTTATGGGGTCAGTAGAAGACGGAGCCATGTCCTATAAAAGCGTTGTATCATGCCTGACCCCGCTTGGCAATGTTCATGGCAGGCATATAGTGACCATCGAAGGGATAAACACCGGGCGCCTGTCGCCGGTGCAAAAGGCCCTGGTTGACAATTCAGCCACTCAATGCGGTTTTTGCACACCCGGATTTGTTATGTCCCTTACGGCTTACGCCCTAATGAAAAATAAACCGGCAACAGAGTCCGCAATTGCTTCCATCAGCGGTAACATCTGCCGATGCACTGGATACAAATCAATTGAAAAGGCCGCTGAAGAAATCACAGGACTGCTTTCCGATAGAGACACCAGAGATCCGGTCAAATGGCTGGTTGAGCAAAAATTCCTGCCTGATTACTTCATCACTGTTCCGCAAAGACTGTCGGAAATCCCGGGCCGGGATCCTGATTCGTCAGATGAAAGCATGAGAATAGCAGGCGGGACTGACCTTATGGTACAAAAGGCAGATCAGCTCCAGGATTCTGAGATAATTACTTTTCAGGACAGGAAAGACCTCAAAGGGATTACCGTCATAAATAACAGGTGTGTCATAGGTGCTGCCGTAACAATCAGTGAAGCAGGTTATTCAGAGGAACTTAAAAAGTTACTCCCGGACCTTCCTTCTTACATCAGGCTGATCGCTTCCGAACCCATAAGGAATATGGCCACCCTGGGAGGTAATATCGTAAACGCTTCACCCATAGGTGATCTCTCGGTCATTCTGCTTGCCCTGGATGCCGGGTTAACCATTGAAGGAGCCGATAAAGCCAGAACAGTTCCTCTGAAAAACTTCTTTCTGGGCTATAAAAGGATTGACCTCGCCAGGGCAGAATTTATAAGGAACATTTTTTTTGATTATCAGCCCGGACCGGCCCTTTTCAGCTTTGAAAAGGTCAGTAAAAGGACCCATCTTGATATAGCAAGCGTCAACAGCGCAATGAATATAAGGATGGATGGAATAAATATCAGTGAATGTCATCTCTCCGCCGGAGGAGTTAGTCCAATTCCCTTATTCCTCCGCAAGACAAGTGAATTTTTCTCCGGCAAGCCTGTCAGTCAGGATATTATCCTGCAGGGCAGCAAAATAATGCAGGAAGAGATCTCCCCGATAAGTGATGTGCGTGGGAGCGCTGAATATAAGCGGTTGCTTCTCCGCCAGCTTCTGATGGCACACTTTATTAAGTTGTTTCCTGACAGGTTGAATTTTAGTATCGATCAGCTATGAATAACCTCGATTCAGCCAGCCATACGACAGGAAGATCACTTTACCTCGATGATATACCGGTTTTGAAGAACACACGGTATGGCTTCATATTCGGTTCTCCTTCATCGCATGGGTTAATAACTCATCTTGACCTGTCCGCGGCATTGTCACTTCCCGGTATCAGGAGGATTTTTACGTGGAAAGACATACCGGGGACAAACGATATCGGCGGGATTATCCCTGATGAGACACTCTTTGCACAGGACACGGTGCATTATCATGGCCAGCCTGTTGCACTTATTGTTGCAGATGATGAGCCCACCGCCAGAAAGGCCATGAAGCTGATTAAAATTGAAATCAGTGAGCTTGAGGCAATTACCGATCCGCGGCTGGCTAAGGAGAAAGGGCAGTTGCTTATCCCGTCCCGCACATTCCGGATGGGTGAGACAGCAACGGCATGGGACGAGTGTGATTACATCTTTGAAGGCAGGGTTGACAGCGGCGCACAGGAGCATCTTTACCTTGAGACCCAGGGCGCCTATGCCTTCCCGTCCGGTAATGGCTGCATGAAGATCCATTCCTCCACCCAGGGGCCCACTCTCGTTCAGAAGGTAACCGCCAGGGTTCTGGATGTTCCTATGAACCGTGTTGAGGTTGATGTTGCACGTCTGGGCGGCGCCTTCGGAGGCAAGGAAGACCAGGCTACCGGAGTGGCTGTCATGGCAGCCCTCGCATCATATCTTCTTGACTGCCCGGTAAAAGTCACGCTTAACCGCGGCGATGATATGCGCATGACAGGCAAACGTCATCCGTACAGCTCCGATTTCAGAATAGGTCTCACAAAAGATTACATGATAAAAGCATTTCAGGCAGTGCTTTATCAGAATGGCGGGGCGGCGGCGGACCTCTCACCGGCAATAATGGAACGGACACTTTTTCATTCAACAAATGCCTACTTCATTCCCAACACTGAAGTAACCGTGCACAGTTGCAGGACTAACCTGCCGCCTAACACTGCCTTCAGGGGATTTGGCGCTCCTCAGGGGATTTTCGTTATTGAAGCTGCCATAGCCATGGCGGCATCTGAGTTGAAGATTCCGGCCCGCATAATACAACAGGCTAACCTCCTGAAGGAAAACGACGAATTCCAGTATGGTCAGAGAGCCAGGGATGTAAATACAGGGAAATGTTTTACTGCCCTCGATAAAGATTTCGGCATCGAAAAGATTGAAAAGGAAATCTCCGCATTCAACAGTCAAAAAACAATATTCAGAAAAGGGATGGCCGTGATGCCTCTCTGCTTCGGCATATCATTTACCAATACAACAATGAATCATGCCCGCGCTCTTGTCCATATCTACCAGGATGGCAGCATCGGGATAAGCACAGGAGCAGTGGAGATGGGACAGGGGGTCAACACAAAGCTTGCACAGGTAGCAGCAAGGGTGTTCTCTGTAGGCATCGGAAAGATAAAAATTGAGACTACCAACACTTCAAGGGTTGCAAACACATCTCCTACGGCAGCCAGCAGCGGGGCCGACCTGAATGGTAATGCCCTCCTGATTGCCTGCAATAAGCTTCTTGACAGGCTCAGGGCCGTGGCTGCTTCCATGAATAACTGCAGCATTGAAGAGACAGTGATACGTGATGAGAGAGTACTTAAGAACGGATCACCAACAGACATCACCTGGGAACAACTTGTCCGCGCTGCTTTTCTTGACAGGGTATCACTGTCAGAGAACGGGCACTATGCCACTCCGCAGATCTTTTTTGACAAGACGAAGGAGAAAGGAAATCCGTTCTCCTACCATGTCTATGGCTCAGCCGTGGTCACTGTCGTACTCGATTGCCTGCGCGGTACTTATAAAATTGACAGGGTTCTCATTGTGCATGACTTCGGTAACAGCATTAATCCTGCAATCGATATGGGCCAGATGGAAGGTGGTGTGATGCAGGGTATAGGATGGATGACGACGGAGGAGGTCATGTTCGGCAAGGAAGGGAAGATGCTTACAGACAGCCTGTCGACATATAAAGTGCCGGATATTTATTCCGCTCCCGAAGTTGTTGAGTGTCATCCGCTGGAAGCCGAAGGTCCGGCTGCAGCTATATTCAAATCGAAGGCTGTCGGAGAGCCTCCGTTCATGTATGGTATAGGAGCGTACTTCGCCCTGCAGAACGCCATTAAATCATTCAATCCGGCATGGAAACCCGATTTCGATGCACCTCTGACACCTGAAAAAATACTGATGAGATTGTATGCCCGCTAAGTTTTATCCTGTTCCTTTAAGTCATCTTCTCAAACTCATTTTTCATGAGCTGGAAGGCGAGAACAGCATCTTCGGGTTGCCAAAGGAGTTGTTTTTTATTCCGGGAGACAACAGAGCATTAAAAACAGAGATTTTCGGACATAGCCTCCATTCACCTGTTGGCGTGGCAGCAGGCCCTCAGTCGCAGATGGCGCAGAATATCGTTGCCGCATGGCTGATGGGTTCCCGGTATATTGAACTGAAAACCGTACAGACGCTTGATGAGCTTGATGTCCCCAAACCGTGCATTGACATGCAGGACGAAGGCTATAACTGTGAATGGTCACAGGAGCTGACTATAAAGGAGAGCTTCAATGAATACCTGAATGCCTGGATAATAATTCATATCCTGAACCACAGGTTCGGGTGGGGGAAGGACCCCGGCACGGTGTTTAACATGAGCGTCGGATATAATCTTCAGGGGATCATCAATGATAATGTTCAGTGGTTTCTTGATAAGATGAGTGACTGCGGAGAGGAGCTTGCCCGTAAAACTGAAGAAATACTCGATATATATCCTGATGCTGCCGGGCTTGATATTCCCTCACGTATATCCGATAACATTACACTCTCGACAATGCACGGTTGTCCGGCAGACGAGATAGAATCCATTGCCGCCTACCTGATTGAAAAGAAAAAGCTTCACACTCTGGTAAAACTGAACCCGACCCTGCTCGGACCTGAAATGCTGAGGGACATTCTGAACAACAGGCTCGGATTTAAAACTAGTAGTACCTGATGAGGCTTTCGGACACGATCTGAAATACAACGATGCAGTCACGATGATTAAGGCGCTGCAGATACGTGCCAGGGAAAACAATCTTCATTTCGGCCTGAAGCTTACAAATACCCTTAAATCACTGAACAACAAGAACATATTCGGGAGCGATGTCACCATGATGTACATGAGCGGCCGGGCTCTTCATCCCATAACTGTAAATCTTGCCAGGAAACTGCAGGAGGAGTTCAATGGTGAGTTGCTGTTGTCATTTTCAGCCGGAGCTGATGCCTTTAATATTTCAGGTCTCATTTCCTGCGGATTCAGGACAGTCACTGTATGTACAGACCTGCTTAAGCCCGGTGGATACATGAGGCTGCATCAGTATTTCAAAAAGCTGAATGAAAGCTTTCGTGAAAAGAACGCAACAAATATTGATGATTATATCATGAGGTCTTCAGGCAGGAAAAATCTGACGGCAGCGGCATTTTCAAATCTTTCGGATTACAGTGACAGTGTGCTCAGCTCCAGGGAATACAGGAGAGAATATATCAAAATACCTGATATTAAGACGGACCGTGCCCTGGGCTCTTTTGATTGTATATCCGCGCCATGCCGCGATACCTGCGCCACAAATCAGGATATACCCGACTATCTGTGGTTCACCTCCCGGGGCCGGTTTGACAAAGCATATGAGGTGATACTGAGAACCAACCCTTTCCCTTGTGTCACCGGAATGGTTTGCGATCATCTTTGCCAGGGGAAATGCACCAGGATAAACTATGACGATCCGTTGCAGATACGTGAGGTTAAAAGGTTTATCGCGGCTCAGAAGGAGGTGAAACTATCATCTGCTGCAGATAACGGATTAAAGGTTGGTATCATAGGAGCAGGGCCTTCTGGCCTGTCATGTGCATATTATCTGAGGATGGCAGGCTTCAGCGTTGATGTTTTTGAAGCCAGATCAAAGGCAGGAGGGATGGCCCGGTATGCTATCCCCGGATTCAGGCTTACCGACGATGCAGTTGCAAATGATATCAGGCGCATCACAGATCTCGGAGTGAATATCAGGTATGATACCAGGATTGATAGTGAAAAATTCAAATCCCTGCAGAAGAATTATTCTTACATTTTCATAGGAGCGGGAGCGCAACTCTCAGCGCCTCTTGACATTGAGGGTTCCGGCCCGGCAGATATAACTGAACCGCTGCAGTTTCTTTTCCGGGCAAGGCAGGGCACAGAGACCGGTATCGGCAAAAAAATAGTAATCATCGGGGGAGGCAATACCGCCATGGATGCAGCCCGGACAGCCTACCGGCTCGCAGGTGAAAATGGTAAAGTTACGATCGTGTATCGCCGTACAATAAATGAGATGCCGGCTGACCAGGGAGAGATAAAGGCTGTGCTGAAGGAAGGGATAGAGATAATCGAGCTGGCAGCACCTGAAAAGGTGGTGCATAATGAGGGAAAAATCAGCGGGTTGATATGCAGCAGGATGGAACTGAAAGGAACCGATAAGAGCGGAAGACCATCCCCGGTAAAAATTGACGGTTCAGCCTTTGAGATTCAGTGTGACACCATAATACCGGCAATCGGACAGATGACTGACATCGATTTTGCTGATGCAGGCGACCTTGCGGTCAGGAACAGCAAATACAAAACCGGGATTAACGGTGTCTACATCGGAGGTGACGCCATGCGCGGAGCGTCAACAGCCATAAACGCCATCGGTGACGGCAGAAAGGCTGCGGAGCAGATAATGCATGACGCCCATATTGACTTTAGCTTAGAGAAACCGGAAACCGGCAGAGACTTTTCAGGAAAAGAACTGCTGATCAAACGTTCTGAACGTCTCTTTGCCAAATTGCCGCCGGAACTGTCACCGGACAAAAGCAGGACCTTCAACCTTGTCAGCGAAACACAGGATATGGATACAATGGTCCGTGAAGCAGACCGGTGCCTGATGTGCGATGAGATGTGCAGCATATGCACCACCGTCTGTCCTAACCTCGCCAACCGCTGTTACGAAATAACCCCGGGCAGCTTTCCGCTTCAAAAAGCTGTCAGGTCAGAAAACGGGGATATTGTTCTTGATGAGGACGGCACATTCGAAATAAACCAGAAATACCAGATACTTAATATCGCAAACTTCTGCAACGAGTGCGGCAACTGCAATACCTTCTGTCCGACATCCGGTGCCCCCTACAAGGATAAGCCGCGGTTTTATCTGACTATCAGTTCCTTCAATCAGGCTGAAGAGGGATACTACTTTGCCGTGCTGAAAGATAAAAAGAACCTGATCTTCAAACAGAATAACAATTTCACTACCCTTTCCGTAACCAGCGACGGCTACATCTTTGAAACTGAATATGTGTCAGCGAAATTCAGTAAGGTTGGCTTCATAATGTCAGATGTGAATTTCAGGACCCCCTGCCTGAAAGAAGTTCATTTCCGCCAGGCTGCGGAGATGGCTGTCCTGCTGAAGGGAGCAGAGAGCCTCTTCGGGGTGTGAATACTGATTTCAATTAATTATCTGCATAATCGTTAACTTGCATAACTTATTTATCTAAAAATTAGTGACACAATGATCGAGCCCATTGACAAGGTTACCAGTGAGAAAACACTTGAGAATGCAATCAGGCGTTTCAGGGAAAGGGGTATCATCCTTCCGACTTTCGGGCAGCAGAGGGATCCCGGCCTGATACCTGAAAAGATCAGGTCGAAGCTGAAGGATATAGGGCTGTGGGATATCAATCCTCTGAACCTGTTCCGCATAACCTGGAAGAATGAACCTGTTGAAAAGGGCGGTCTCTTCGGCGGTGTCAACTTCATTGAGCTCCCGGCGGAGCTTACCGGGGTGGATGCACGTATCATCCTCCTTACAGGTAAATGGTTCCCAACGGGTGCCCATAAAGTAGGAGCGGCATACGGGTGCCTTGCACCAAGGATAATCACCGGCGGCTTCGACCCAACATATCACAAGGCCGTCTGGCCATCAACAGGCAATTACTGCCGGGGCGGCGCATTTGATTCAAGACTGATGGGGACCGAATCAGTGGCGATCCTCCCGGAAGAGATGAGCAGGGAGCGCTTTACATGGCTACGCGATGTGATAGGATCAGAAGTCATTGCCACACCGGGTTGTGAATCAAACGTAAAGGAGATCTACGACAAGTGCTGGGAGATCCGCCGTACACGTCCTGACTGCATAATCTTCAACCAGTTTGATGAATTCGGTAACTGCGCATGGCATTATAATATCACAGGCCCGGCCATTGAAGAGGTGTTCAATACGGTGAAGGCCGGAAACAGCAGACTCGCAGGCTACGTCTCGGCAACCGGATCCGCTGGTACGATAGCCGCGGGAGATTACCTCAGGACGGTGGCCCCGCAAATAAAAGTGATAGCATCGGAGGCGTTGCAGTGCCCTACACTCCTGATGAACGGCTTCGGCGGGCACAGGATAGAAGGCATCGGCGACAAACACGTTCCCTGGATACATAACGTTAAAAACACTGACGTCGTAACGGCAATAGACGATGAAGACTGCATGAGGTTACTTCGCCTGTTCAATGAGAAAAAGGGCAGCGAATACCTGTCTTCCATTGGTATTGAAAGCAGTGTTCTGCATGACCTTCCCCTTATAGGCATCTCAGGTATCAGCAACCTCCTGTCAGCAGTCAAAACAGCAAAATATTTTGAAATGACAGCAGATGATATCATCATTACCATTGCCACTGATTCGGCTGAGATGTACAAATCAAGAGTGGCGGAATTAAGCAGTGAGAGAGGCGAGTATGATACTGTGCAGGCCGTTCGCGATTTTGAGAAGTGTCTTCTGGGAACACGGTGTGATTACATGAAAGAACTGAACTATAATGACAGGAAGGCCATACATAACCTGAAATATTATACCTGGGTTGAACAGCAGGGTAAGGACGTTGAAGACCTGAACCAGCTTTGGTACGACAGGGATATCTGGAAAAAAATGTTCTCTCAGGTTCAGCGGTGGGATGAGCTGATAAACGAATTTAACGATAAAACCGGATTGCTGAAGGGGCTTTAACAGTAACTGCAGCCTGAACCGGTCTGCGACTCATGTGATGGAATCAATGAAGTTTAAATACAAGTGCACCGATTGCGGGAAAGAGTACGGCAACTCTGCCCTGATGTACCTCTGCCCTTCATGCGGTGCCGGAAATGATCCATCGGCTCCTCCAAAAGGTGTTTTGAAGATTTTTATGGTTACGACGAAATAAGTAAGACCATTTCCGGCTTTACTGACCTGAAAAAAAAGGGCTTTATTCAACTCCTTCCAATCAAAAGCATTAAAAGCCTGCCTCCTCTGAGGATTGGGAATACTCCTTTATACCCGGTGACTGAATCAGGCAGAAAAAAATTACCTTTCAGTGTCTTCCTCAAGGATGATTCACAAAACCCGACATGGTCACTCAAGGACAGGGCCTCGGCACTGGTGTCGGCATTTGCCCGGGAGAACGGGCTTGATACTATTATTGCTGCATCAACAGGTAATGCGGGTTCTTCACTTGCAGGCATATGCGCCTCGCAGAAGCAGAGAGCAGTCATAATTGTTCCGGAGACAGCTCCGCAGGCCAAGCTGACGCAGATCATCATGTATGGCGCTGCTATTGTCCCGGTAAAAGGAAATTATGACGAAGCGTTTGACCTCAGTGTAAAAGCCACGGAAGAGTTCGGATGGTATAACCGGAATACTGCCTTTAATCCGGTTACTATCGAAGGAAAGAAAACGGTCTCGTTTGAGATCTATGAGCAGCTGAAATACACGCGTGCCTGACAGGATATTCATACCTGCCGGTGACGGAGTTATTACCTCAGGTGTTTACAAAGGGTTTGAAGACCTACTGCTTCTGAATATCATCGACAGGATGCCTGTCATCGTCGCAGTGCAGTCGGAGAAAAGCGATAACCTTGTAAGAAACATAAACCGGAAGGATTTCATAATAATTCCTTCCTCAACGGTGGCAGATTCCATCTCGGTTGACATTCCGAGGAACTTTTTCATGACACGTAATTTCATACAGAAGTATAGGGGCGAAACACTGACAGTATCAGATGAAGAAATCCTGGAAGCTTCGAAGTTACTGGCAGGGAATACCGGACTGTTTGCTGAACCGGCAGCAGCGGCAGCATATGCGGGATTTCTTTCATACCGGAAAAATGACCTTATACCAGCGAATTCTTCAAACGTTGTTTTGCTGACCGGAAGCGGACTGAAGGACCTGAGATCGTTATCTCCCGTTCTGAAGATGCCCGCTTCAATCTATCCCTCCCTGGATAACCTGAAGAGATTACTGAAATGATCTCGTATACCCTGAACGGTGTAAACAGATGCTTTGAAGGTGATCCGGAGGAGTCTCTTCTTGACCACCTGAGGATAGAAAACCGGATCACTTCGGTAAAAGACGGATGTTCAGGACAGGGTACATGCGGAGCGTGTACAGTCGGGATAAACGGTAAAGCAAGAATGGCATGCCGTACAAAAATGAAGAACCTTGAAGGAGCAGAGATTTTTACTATCGAAGGGCTTCCTGAAGATTTCAGGAGCATTATCAGTAAGAAATTTGCTGAAAAGGGAGCCGTTCAGTGCGGCTTTTGCTCTCCGGGTATGATAATGAGAGCATGGGGACTATATAACACCGGCAAAACCCCTTCGCGCAGCGAGATCATTAAAGCAATCACCCCAAACCTGTGCAGATGTACCGGATATGTCAAAATCATTGATGCAATTGAAACTACGTTTGCGGAGTTGAACGGGAGTGAGGCAGAAAAGATAAATCCTTCGGCACTGGTAGGCGAGCCTTATCCAAAATATTTAGCTGCTCAGACAGCTCTCGGAAAGAGGGATTTTGTTGATGACATGCATTTTGAGGGGATGGTTTACGGAGCCCTGAGGTTCAGCGATCATCCCCGGGCCCGGATAGTAAAGATTGATACCTCGGAAGCCGTTAAGGCAGATGGAGTGATACGTATCTTCACTGCCGGAGATATCCCCGGCGCTCAAAATACAGGCCTCATATTCAAAGACTGGCCTCTGATGGTGGGCGAGGGAGAGATAACTAACTATATAGGCGATGTGCTGGCGGGAGTAGTCGCAGAAACGGAAGCTCTGGCACGCGATGCCGCAAGCCTTATCAGGATTGATTATGAAGTTTTTGAACCCGTGACAGATATGCTTGAGGCGGTTAAGCCTGACAGCATACAGGTTCATCACGGGAAATCAAATGTTCTTGAGACCTGCAGTATCAGATCAGGTGATGTTGAAAAAGCATTCGGCAATGCTGCCTGGATAGCAAAAGGAGTCTACGAGACACAACGGGTCGAGCATGCATTTCTTGAGACGGAAACGGCAGTTGCACTGCCGGAAAATGATGGCATAAGGCTGTACAGCCAGGGTCAGGGCGCTTATGTCGACAGGAACGCCGTGGCAGAGATACTGGGCTTGCCGGCAGAGAAGGTAAGGGTCATACAGGTGCAGAACGGCGGCGGCTTCGGCGGCAAGGAGGATATCACCGTCCAGGGCCATGTATCACTCTTTGCATTTCTTCTTAAAAAGCCGGTGAAGGTCCATCTGACCAGGAACGAATCCATAATCATGCATCCGAAACGTCATCCCGTTTGGATGGATGTCAGCCTTGCATGCGACAGGGACGGGAAATTCACAGCGCTGAAACTGGACGCCGTGGGTGATACCGGAGCATATGCCTCTGTAGGTACAAAGGTGATGGAACGGGTTGTGGGACATGCGACAGGAGGATACTCCGTCGCTGCCGCAGATATAAAGGCTGTTACAGTATATACAAATAATATCCCGTCAGGTGCGATGCGGGGCTTCGGAGTGCCTCAGATAACATTTGCTGTCGAGAGCTGTGTTGATGAGCTCTGCCGTATGGGCGGATTTGACCGGTGGCAGATCCGCTTTGATAATGCTCTTGAAGACGGCAGGAAAACTGCAACGGGACAACTGCTGCAGGGTGTCGGACTGAAAAAGACGCTCCTTGCGGTCAGGGAGGCCTTCGTCAACGCAAGGTATGCGGGCATTGCATGCGGTCTCAAAAACACAGGCGTTGGCAACGGAATGACAGACGACAGCGAAGTGTCGGTAGAAATCATCTCCGGCAAAAAAGTTGTGATTAACCATGGCTGGAGCGAGATGGGCCAGGGAATACATACGGTGGCCATCCAGATACTGCACCAGGAGACAGGTATAGATCCCGCAATAATAGAAGTAAAGGTTGATACCGTTGCCGGTCTTCCTACAGGTATGACCACCTCTTCGAGGGCGACAGCGCTGCTTGGGAATGCCATCATTGACGCATCCGGCAGAATCAGGGAAGACCTGAAACAAGCCTCGCTGCAACAGCTTGCCGGCCGTGTTTATAAAGGCAAATTTGTCTGTGACTGGACCTGCAAACCCGGCGATAAACCCGATAACCCTGTAATCCATTTTGCATATGGCTATGCCACACAGGTGGCTGTCCTGAAGGATGACGGCACAATAAAAAAGATCATCGCAGCCCACGACGCCGGCAGGATAATGAACAGGATGCTCTTCGAAGGACAGATAGAAGGTGCGGTGCTCATGGGAATGGGTTACGCCCTGACAGAGGATCTGCCACTGGTTAACGGAAGGCCTGTAAGCCTTAAATTCAATGACCTGGGTTTACTAAGGGCAGACGATATGCCTGATATTGAAGTCATCGGAATAGAAGAAAAAGATCCTGTCGGACCTTACGGTGCAAAAGGAATAGGCGAAATAGGAATGGTGCCGACAGCAGCAGCAATCGCAAATGCTCTGTGTGCATATGATGGCATAAGGAGGAAAAAGCTTCCGCTGCGACGAAGAAATAATTAAAACAATTAATGATGAACCTGCTTCTGAAGAACGCTGCATATATTGACTGGGAAACCCTTGAGATCAGCAAAAGAAATATTCTTGTGCGTCAGGATATCCCTGATATTCAGTTTATAAAGACAACCGACATAAAAACACACGACCATGATACTGAGGTGCTGGACTGCCAGGGAAAGTTTGTGACAAAATCTTTTGCCATCGGGCATCACCATGCTTACTCCGCCCTGGCGAGGGGAATGGGCGCTCCAAAAAGGAAACCTGAAAACTTTCATGAGATACTTCAGTATGTCTGGTGGACCCTTGATAAACATCTTGACGCCGAAATGATAAAATCGAGTGCACTGGTGACGGCAATGGAATGTGCAAAGGCAGGTTCGACATTTGTCATTGATCATCATGCCTCCCCCTTCGCTGTCAGGGGTTCACTGGAGATCATTGCAAAAGCGTTTGAACAGGTAGGAATATCACACCTTCTCTGTTACGAGATTTCAGACCGCGACGGGAAAGCTGTTGCCGGCGAAGGACTGGAAGAAACAGAGAGCTATATAAAACATCATGTGGGCCTGGTAGGCCTTCATGCTTCATTCACTGTCAGCGACGACACACTGAAGCAAGCCGTCAGGATTATGCAAAAGCATAAATCCGGAATACATATCCATGTTGCTGAGGATCCGTACGATCAGGAGCGATGCCTCAAGGAACACGGCAAAAGAGTAATTGGACGACTGAGTGAGGCCGGGGTACTTAATTCCCCTCAGACAATACTTGTTCACTGCCTCCACCTTGATGAGAATGAAAAGGATATTATCCGCTCCTCCCCGGCATGGGTGGTGCAGAACTGTGAGAGCAACCTTAACAACAATGTCGGTTATTTCAACAGCTCAGGCCTGGGTAAGAAAATAATGACTGGCACCGACGGCATGCACAGTGATATTCTGCGAAGCGCCAGGGCTGCCTTTTTTATCGGGCAGCGACACGACAACATAAGCGGTGAATCAGCTTACCGGCGGCTGAGGAATGTTCACCATTACTTAAGCAATAATGACTTTAAGGGCGACGGAGATAACAATCTGATAGTTCTTGATTACGATACTCCAACACCCCTTACCCGTGAAAACTTCTTCGGACATTTTCTTTTTGGCATTACATCGAATCACATAACTGATGTTATCTCAGGAGGCAGGTTGATAGTCAGAGACCGGAAGATAACAACAGTAGATGAACAGGAAATACTTAAAGAATCAAGGAAGCAGGCAGAAAGACTGTGGAAAAGCATTTGATGAAATGTCTGATTTAAAAAACCGGTTATTCTGCAGGAACAACTTCCTGTTCGCGTTCGCAGAACCGGCAGATCTTGGCCTGTGCCTGAATTTTTTCAGCACAGTACGGGCATACTTTAAAATCATGAAATCCCTCTTTTGCCCTGTCCTTTTCAATTGCTATGATTCCCTGAAAAAGATCCAGTTCTGTCTGGGTCACAAACTTTACGGGCAGGATCATGCATCCTCCCGCATATTCAACGGCTAAATAATTCTGTTTGCGGAGGATGATGAGAAACACTCCTGATGAAACAGTTAATAATGCAAGTATCAGCATTATTATTGTTGATTGTCTGACATCTGATAACATTCCCAGTAATGCAAAGAGAAGTCCGATAAGTATTACAAAATAGCCCAAGACCGGTTTTGACATTTCCCTGGTTGTTATGCCGGTGACATCATCAAGGTTAACTATTTTTTTTCCTGTGCTTACCGTACGCCCGCTTATGAGTCCCAGAAATCCGGGCTCATAAATTTTGCCGACCTGGTAAACTCTTTTATCAGATATGATTATTGCCGGTTTTGAAAAATCGTCGTCAGTTAGAATTGATGAGAAATAATCAGGGCCCAGTATTGCCACAAATCTTTCATTTTTAGTAGCAAACAGGCTTTTGTAATTATACTTCATGACGATTAATTTTTAAGTCAGTAATTAATCTCATGCCGGCATGTTTGCTGTACACTTCAAATGCTGTTATATTTAAAAGCAATTCTATCATTTAAATAACATAAAAATTGCTAAAAGCTTATTAATCTATTCCGCCAGAACTATAAAATCATCATAATCAGGGCTTAAAATAATAAGAAATATCCATCCCTATATGACAGAGTTACCAAATTTTTGATCAAACGATATATCCAATTGATGAATATGCCTAATTCTGCAGGTATGGATTAACTCTCGCGGCAAAAAACAGGCAGCCCCGCTGCTGAATTCTTCAGCAGGGAGCTGCCCGTTTTGAAACTGTAAAGCTGTAACGAAATTATTTTTTCTTGGCCGGCTTTTTAACTGCAGGTTTTTTTACTACTGCCTTCTTTACTACTGCTTTTTTAACTGCTGCTTTCTTAACTACTGGTTTTTTTGCTGCTGCTTTTTTGACTGCAGGTTTTTTTGCTACTGCTTTTTTTGCTACTGGTTTTTTTGCTGTTGCCATGATACTAAAGTTTAAAGGTTCCTGCCAAAGGTATTTATTAGAGATACCAGCGCAAGTATTTTTAGATTAAGATATCAAATAGATGTATGTATTTATTAACAACCTCGATTCAAAAATCAACCATAACCGATATATCATTTATTTGCATTGGAGGTGTTGACGGAATTGTTTACGATATTAATACTACAAAATAGATCTGCTAAAGCAAACAATAGGAATCTTTAAAAAATACATTACTTATTCTTCGATGTATTTCCTGCAATCCAGAAAAGTATTGTGAATACAGATACGATGTAAGGGAAGATTCCATAGAATGTATCGGATACAGAATGGGAGTTTCTGTCAACCGCGATAAAAACAGTGATGCAGAAAATGATTGCCAGCAGAGAAATCACAGCTCCGGCTATTGATACCGGAACATATATCCATCCAATTTTTTTGAACCAGTTAGTTTTCATCAACCAGCAATGCGCAGGAGATCTTTGCTATCTCTCTGCAATATTCGAAATTAATTGTTGTGACAAGATCACTTTCCTTATGATATGTGCTTCCCAGTTCGTCCTGGATTAAGAAAAGGGACTTAAATCCGTACAGAAAAAACGAATAGCTGTCGCTTCTGCCGGCATTTGTATTGTCATTGATATACGCCACTGACGAGTACCTGTCACAAAGTCTCTGGGCTTCGGATTTCAAATAATGTGAATTTTCATAATCAATGATATTCACCTTCCACAAACCGGGATCAGAAGAAGAGGGGATGCCTATCATGTCATTATTAAGCATCATCCTTATTTTTTGCCCTGCTGCACCTGCCTTTTGTGAGAAGTCGAGGCTTCCCAGTAAACCGAACTCTTCGGCTCCGAATGCAACAAACTTAATAGTGGAGGATGGAACAAAAGATCTTTCCTTCATGACCCGGGCAATTTCAAGCGTTGCTGCGACGCCGGTGGCATTATCGTTTGCCCCCGGTACAAATACAAACGGGTCACCGGCATCCGCACTTATCCTGTCGTCATAATGGGCGCCAAGAACGCAGATACTGTCAGGATACGTTTTGCCGGTTAAAACTGCAATGACATTAAATTGGGTTGTGGTATATTCAACCCCATTATAAGTGGTCGTTATATCAAACGAATCCAGCTTTGTGTCAGGGTAGCCAAGCCGGATAAACTTGTTTTTAAGACTGACGGCAACCTGCCTGTGGTTATCAGCAAGCATAAACCGTGTAGACATGTTCTGCATCCAGGTGACATAGCTTCTAAGGCTATCAGTATTTATTTTATTCACAAGCCCGGCAATATACTGGGCTTTTATTTCTTCCCTGTCAGGTTTTGTACAACCAGATACAATCAGGAAAAAAAGTAATGCAGAAAATACCTTGATTGTGTAGCCGCACCTGTTCATTTTCATTCTTCTGACCCGTAACAGTCTTATTTCTACCGGGAGATGAAGTTAGTCTTTTTTTGATGATTATGAGAGCTGGGGAAAGGAGAAAAGGAGAATGGGAGAAGAGGAGAATGAAATTTTAACCAAATGGTTAATGCCCACGCTCAAATTGGGTCAGGTTGCTCTGCCAGGCTCTTCCTTGTGCAGGAGAATATATATGATAGGCAGGATTCCAATAGTATTGAAGATGAAAATACATATATACCACGCCAGGTGATTGTTTCTGGCCGCTTTCCACATAGCGATCAATTTCCAGACAGTATCCCATATCACCAGAACAAGAATTACCGGGATCAGCCACGGCAGCATTGAGTGAATTTGTTGTTCCATTTGATTTTGAATATTTAAGATAAATATAATATCTGCATGAGTTACTTATACAACAGGGTTGAGATATCTTCTTTATGTTATACGTCAATTGTATTACGGATCTGTTTTTTCTTTTTAGTAATATTCTTCTGAAAAAGTGACAGTCTTTTCTTCACAATATCATTCGCATTAAATAAGGAAGACCTGGCAACTTTAAATATTAAATCATAATTTTTTAAGATAGTGGAAGCTATTTCATGCCCTTCGCTGAAATATTGCCTGGTAGCATTAATAAGTGTAGTTTTCTCATATTTATTCAGTGTTCTGAGTCCTTCCAGGTACACGTATCTAATTCTTTTTCCATGAGTTTGATAGTATAGATTGATATATGTTTCGATGCCAAATCTCATGGTCCGTATATCGTCCAGTATGGGTAATATATCTTTCTTCAGTAACACTCGCTCTCCCGTAAAGGCTTTAAAAGGAGTGAGTTTAAGATTGTGAAAGGTTGCCGCTGTATGCCCTAATACCATATCAGCTTTGTTTTCCATAACAGGGAGCAACAGGTCAGCAAAATGCTCCCTTCTTATCCCGGTACTGTCTGCGTCAAAAAAAAGAAGAATATCGTTACTTGCATTTTCAACACCAACAGCCATGGCAAAGCTCTTACCTTTATTTTCAGGCAGCTTTATATAATTAAATCTGATTGTTTTACTCAGATCCTGTAATAATTGTTCAGTATTGTCCTCTGAGCCGTCATCAACTACAATAATTTCACTTCTTTCATTATACAGGCGGCATGCTGTAACTACATCACAGATAGTTTTTTCTTCATTGAATGAGCAGATTATGATGGTCAGGCTCTCCAATTTGTCAGATTTAAGTATATCTATCAGAACAAAACATACCAAAGTTACACTCTGGTTATACCGAAGTCAAATTTATTTGACCTGAAGCAGCAGTGTAATGACTTCAGGACATAAATAATCCCGGGGGCCGGGGACTCGTGAATTTAGGGTTTGTTAGTGTTCCAGATGCCTACCACGCATTTCCAATCACCGTCAATCTTCTTCCAGATATCGACTCCTCTGCCCTCGAATTCAACAATTCCATCAGGTGTGTTTGATTTAATAACGTTTGTGCCAGTTACGTATGCAAGGTCTCCTGATGCTGAAACCTCAACCTTGTCTGTTGTCCATGAAAAGGTATCCCACAGAAAAGTGGTATCTGCAAATGCCATTTCAAAATCCTGCTGGATGCTTTGCAAACCGGTAACAATATCTTTGCCCGGCGCTATTTGCATGCTTTCAGGCGAAAAGTAAGTCATGACCTTGGCAATATCTTTGGTCTGGATTGCGGCAGACCACTGGATTTCCAGATCGCGGAGTGTTTCTGCCTCAGCTACAGTATTCACTTTTGGTGAGGAAGTACATCCGGCCAGAATGATGCAAGTGCAAAAAAATGCGGCAGTTCTTTTCATACGTCAGGTTTTTAAGTTGGTTTCTTTATAACGGTTGTTATACCAAAGATATACAAGTAAAAAGCCGAAATCAAGTTTAATTTGCCCGGAAGATGTCAATAATTATAAAACTGTCTTATTCTCCGGGATTTCTCAGTGAGTACCTTGACCTCCTGAAATCACGCATTTGTTAAGAAGGACATCCATCAGATATCCGGAACACTCACCCCTTATGGAAATTTGTGATCCTTCCTTAACTTTTCCGGAATCAACTCCCGAAGGGAATGTGCAAATGACGGAAGAAAAACTGCTGTTTGTTTTCAGAGATATGTTCACGGAATTGTTTTCACCAGGTTCAATAGAACCGATTTCTCCGGTTACCTCAATTATTTTATTTACATATTTAATAACAGCAGCGGTTTCATTTTCCTCAAAAGCACTCTGCAATTCCGATGATGTAACGACAAAATCGGGCTTGACTTTTCCCAGGTCTTTTGGTTTGAGGTTATACAGATAAAAGCCGGCAGCAGCCCCTGCCAAAGCTAATATTGCTATGAGAATAAGGACGATTTTCAGATTTTTCTTCATGTGAAGCAGATTTTGATTTTACACCGGTGCATATTTCATTGCAACAGTTACTTCAACAGTCTTTGCAATATTTTCCCTTACGACAGAAGGGATTTTAATATTAAAATCTTCCGGCTCAATGATAAATTTTGCATTTGCATTCACACCTCCGGCGACCACTTCAACTATTCCTTTTACTGACATCTTTTTGGCCACATCACGGATAGTCAGATCTCCTTCAACTGTAACCTCATAACTCCCGTTCTTACTGAAATCAACAGAGCTCAGGTTTGTGATTTTTCCCTTGAAGTTTGCTTTCGGGAATTTATCAGACTCCATGTAATTCTCATTGAAATGTTCTTCCAGGAGGGTCTTATCAAAATGGAAAGATTTAATAAGTACCTGGAAAACCAAATCACCTGTTGAAGTATCAAGGACACTCGCAACCTGGTTATTGTCTCCTTTGATATCTTCCATCGGAGTGTGCGAGAAAAAGCTGATAAAGCCGCTTTTCGTCATATACTTCTGTCCACTGGCAGAGAGAACTGATATCATCAGCAACGAAATAATGATCAGGCGTTTCATGAGTTTAGCATTAATTAATATTTCTATTTTTTTCGGTTTGATATTTCTTAAACAAACCAGAGAGCACTAAGTTTAAGACTTTCCGATAAAACAGCAGGCTTAGTTTGCTTTGGGCTTGGCAGGTTTGCTTTGCAGGGTAAACACTCTTGAAATATTAAATCCGAAATGGATATCTCCATGGATCCATCGGCCTGTTGTTTCGCCGATAAATGCCTTTTCTATCATTCCAAGTGAATTAGTGAAGATGAGTTGGAAGACATGTCCCCCTGTCTCAATATCAAAGCCTATTGAAAGAGGATTATAAATTGGCTGGCTCATGTAGGTATTATCGGCATTTATAACATAGTAATATTCGGCGTTAAGGCTGATCCGCCTGGTAAGTTTCATTCTTCCACCTGCTCCCAAAGCAAAGAGATCATTCGGATCAAGCTCGGTTGGAACAAGGTTGCGGTGGATGTAAGATGGGGTTAACTGGAAGGAAAAGGCCTGGTTTAATTTTCTGGCAATCAGTATCTGGCTGGCGTATGAAAGTCTTGAGGAAAAATAATTCGCCCGTCCCGGATCAGTCCATTTTAACGAATTAACAGCTATTGAAGAAAAGACAGACACTGACACCGGCATTGTTTTTGCCCCTGATGACTGGCGCAACACGGAGAACTTGACAAATCCGTCAAAGGTTTTTTCATATGATCCCCTGCCAATTCCGACCATGACCCAGTTAGTTATTCCGTACTCAAGACTCAAATGCATATTTGACTGGTCGAGTCCGAAGAATTCATAAGCGCCTGAATTTACTGTCCCGAACCGGTGCGAAATTCTGAAGTCAAGCTGCCCCGAGGGCATTCTCTCTATCGAGTGGCCGTTCATGACGCGTGTTGACTTAAAAGTCGCGGTAGTAAAAACAGTCTCGGGCTTGGCGTTCTCATTCAGCAAATCCATAAGATCGTCCTGCGCTTGCAAGCCTGCAGGTAGAAGGATAAGCAGAAAAACAGCAAATGCTTGTTTCATACAATGAGAATATTATTTATTGTTTGGCATTCCATTTCTGACCCAGATATCAAACTGTTTTATTGAACAGTCTTTCAGCTTTGCTCCGTTTTTGGGCATCGGAGAATAGCTGCCTGTATGTTTTATTGACCCTTCAATTGCAGGTGCTCTTGCCACGACGTCAGCATAATCCTCCAGACGGATATTATTTCCAAATGCTGCAGCACTGGCATTTGAATGACATGAAAGGCAGTTACTGCTGATGATTGGCACAATTGTGCCACTGTAAGTAACGTTGGATGTGTCGCAGGCCGAACTGTAGGAAGGATACAATGCTTCTTCGTTGTCGTAGTAGCAGGAAGCAAGAAGAGCCATTGTGATAGCAGCAAACAGAAGAAGCGACCGCATCATCTGGCTATGTTTTTTAGTTGTTCGGGTATCCATTGCTTATCCAAATTTCGAACTGACGGATTTTGCACGTTGACAGATTACCGGCGGGAGGCATTTTTGGAACGCCGTTTCCCCGGAGTGAATTCATAAGCATTCCGCTGGCAGCAACAGCAGATACATTTGAATAATTTTCAAGCCTTATACCTCCGGAGGGTGCTGACCCGCTGTGGCAGCCTGTACAGTATGTCTGAACAGTCGGCCAGATTATACCTGAATAAGTGACAGGGTTAACAGTATCACAGACTTCACCGCAGAATTCATCGAGAGCTCCGTACCTGATCCAGGCAGCTATGGAATCAACTGCTGCAGAAGAAAGAGGGTTCATAGGTGCCGGAGGCATTCTGTCCTCACCGCCAGACCTGGAAATTACCTCATAAAGTTTACTCTGCGCCGGACTTCCGGGTGTTACTGCTTTAAGAGTTTGTGTGTATGATTCAAAAATATATCCTTCCTTATGTGTTGCAGCATCATGACAACCAGAAGTTGCACAACCTGAAACCAGCACAGGAAGAATATCACGTGAAAAACAGGCACGGGGATTAACATATTCAGGAGGCTGAGATGTTGTATCAGGGCAGGATGTCAGCCTTGCTCCCTGCTCAATCCACAACCTGATGATAGTTCTGTTCTCAAGAGGCACAGGTCTGTCAGGAGGCATCCTGCCTTCTCCGGACCGCCTGATAATGGCGTTGTAACTCGGACTTTCATAAGGCTTTCCGGCTACGACGGAATGACTTATTCCGAAATAATCAGTCAGAGTATATCCACTCTCACCGCTTCCGTTGTGACAGCCGGTAATGCCGCAGCTATTCTGAAAGACAGGCAAAACTTCACGCTCAAAACAAATTTCAGGAATAGTAGCAGGGATGACCGCCTCGTGCTTACACGATATAAGATTAAGGCATGCTATCACCAGAATTAACCGGACCAGCAAAACATAAGTCTTATTAATCTTCATACCTAAAGGCTTAAAAAATGACGAAACAGGAGTAAATATAAAAATTTCTTTTAAGAAACACGTTTTCCCGTCCGGTTCCTTAATCCTTAGTTAAGGAATTACAGTATCTGTCAGGCACCAGGTCTCGGTGAAAGTTTTATGCTGCTGAATAAATTCACTGTTTCCAAAATCAAACGGGCAGAATGACAGTTCTTCGTTATTAATGATTTTGTTTATCTGTAGCTCGGTCCTGTTTCCGGTTCCGACAATCCCGAGTACATCACCCGGATTTACATTATCATTTTCTGATATATTCAGGTTTAATACGTGATCATAGATAATTGTCCAGATTGAATTGGAAGACATCTTAATCCATACTTCATAATCGGGGAAATTATCATTTAACATGATCCGCTCTACGTATCCCTTACAAACTGACCTGACCTCCACCGTAGAATTATTTACCCTGTATTCAAAGGCGGGGTTTTTCTGAGCAGGTGTCAGATCAGCGCCAAAGGCAATAATTGATGTTACGGTCGAAATATCCACCGGTGTCACTGAGAGAACGGGAGGTGTTACGTCAGGCTTCTCATCTTTTTTACAGGCAAAGAGTATCAGGATAATAATCAATATTACCGTGACTGTTTGATGCTTTCGAATTTTCATTGCTTTTCTCAGGAGTTTAATTTGTTTACATATCAAAGCTACGGTTGCAAAAAGCCGAAATCAAATTTATTTATTTGGAAGGAAGAAGTTGTCTAATAACAATTGTAATATCCCAGGAAGTAAGCCAGTGCCTCCTGCCCATCAGTACAGGCCTCCATTGTGTCTCCATTACCATCTTCGCATATCTTGCAATCCTGTTTTTCACAAGAGATAAGGCTTAACATAAACAGGAAAAGAAGAAAGCCGATTACTTTAATAAGGACTTTTCTTGTTTTCATATATGTCTGTATGGTTACATGCAAAGTTACGCCTGCAAAAAGCCAAAGTCAATTTTATCTGCTCTAATACAGCAAGAAGCCTCCTATCGTTTGGAAAGGTCAAATGATATTTTTGCCGGACAAGCAAATCAGGAATAAAATGATAAATTCGGCTTTTTAAAAACATAACAAGAGCAAAATCCGGGGAAAGAACCGTTGTTTGTGACAGAGTTTTATTTCGAACAGTTTTTTAAAATCTCACCTTAATGGCATTTGGCATCGTTATACGGCAGATCGCAATCCTGGCAATTCTGGTTTTGATCGGACTGGCAGCTTCACGTGCAAAAGTGATTACCTCCGCATCAAAGGATTTCCTGGCGAAGATTATATTTTATGTTACCCTGCCAGCAATGTTGCTGACCAACTTTAGCCAAATAGACCTGACCCCGGAGCTTCTTTCCAGCAGCCTGCAGGCATTATTGCTGTCGTTGTTTGTGATCCTGTTCATGCTACTTGCGGGATTGCTGACCTCCAGAATGGCCGGATTGAAGGGTGGTGCTGCAGCAATATTCAAACTTCACAGCATGCTTGGCAATGTAATATATCTCGGCCTCCCTTTAATCTCATCGCAGTTCGGGAAGGAGGGTCTCCTTTACGGAAGCATTTTCATACTTGTTTCAAACATCCTGATGTGGACAGTAGGGATTGTGGTAATCACTCCCGGAAAGGCTTTCAGGCTGGCGGACAATGTATGGAAGATATTAAATATAAATACAGTGGCAATAATTACAGGGTTTGTCCTTTTCCTCCTTTCAATAAAGCTGCCGCCCATTATACTTGATTCTGTGGGTGCGCTGGGAAGCACTACCACCTTACTGTCGATGATATATATCGGAGCAATGCTTTATTATGCAGACGGCAGAAGCATGCTGAGGAACAGGAATGTATATCTGTTGTCGCTTAACAGGTTGCTGATTGTTCCATTTTTCATCATCGGCATATTTGCGGTTCTGAATTATTTTTTCCCGCTCCTGCTTAAGAAAGAGGTTTTATCGGTAATGGTCCTTGAAGCAGCCATGCCATGTATGGTGAGTGTGGTGATCATGGTCAACATACTCGGAGAAGCCGATGATATTGCTACTTCGAATGTGTTTGTTTCAACTGTCCTGAGTGTAATTACTATTCCTCTTATCCTAATGAGTCTCAGGCTGATCAGCTGATTGACAGAGTATCTCAGGATCGCATTTGACGGAATATTGTGTCGGTATTGAAGCGGAGATTTATCAATATCCCCAGTCCTTCATTATTCCCAGATCTGTCTTCACGCATTCAAATGGCGTTTTTCCCTGGTATGCTTCCTGCTCAATTATAAGAACCTGGCCGCTCCCTGTTTTCTTAAGCAGTTCCAGCACTTTCCTGACGTCTGCTACTCCTTCTCCGATTATGGTGCTCTCGTATTGCTCACCGGTGCCGGTTTTCATAACATCCTTGACATGGACATTTTCAAACCTGCCGGGGTACTGATTGACGACATCGATAGCCACCGCTCCGCCACCGTAGAGATTGCCGATATCCACCTGCACCACCACAAGCTCAGGATCGATACTCCTCATCATAATATCGAAAAGTTTTTCTCCGTTAAGTTTTTCGCTGAACTCAAAATCGTGGTTATGATAACCAAACTTCATCCCTTTTTTCCTGCACAGCTCCCCGCATTTATTGAAAATATCCATGTAATGCCTGAAATCGTCGTAATTTCTTCTCATGCTCTCATCGATCCAGGGGCTTATGACATATTTCTGTCCGAGATAAGCGGCATCATCAACTGTGAACTTCCAGCTGTCAGAAAAGTCTTTCCTGGCCTCATCCCAATGCTGTCTCTCCATGACTGTATGTCCGCTTATCATTTTCAATCCCAGGTCAGAAAGCACTTTTTTGAATTCCGGTGGCGTATAGCCATAGAATTTCCGGTCAATATAATTGGCATGTTCAAGATTTATATAGCCAATTTCAGCCAGTTTGGCCAGCGAACCCCGGGGGTCGGCTGTCATATCGTCACGAATGGAATATAACTGGAGTCCGGTTATACTTTTCTGCCGCGATGCACCAAATAATGAATTGCTGATCATTGCGGTGCCGGCTAGCGCGATGGCGCCTGTTTTCACAAATGTTCTTCTGTCAGTTTTCATAGGTCAGTTATTACAGGTTTCTTCATTATCAAATTTAAAAATAATCATGCCGCAAGCAAATAATCCGGACATCAATTTTTTGGGTTAACTTCGCATGACACACAACACGTTCAAAAAACTGCACCAATGAAGCATGTTATAATTTTTCTGATTTTCAACCTGTCATTGACCGTTTCATATGCACAAGAGAACAGAGGTAAAGAACTCTCACATTACATTTTTCCTGAATTTACCCCGGGAGTTGTACTGATGAAATCCGGAATAGAGCATAATGTTTTGCTGAATTATAACTCCCTGACGGAAGAAATGATATTCGATGAAAAAGGCAAGAAACTGGCGATACCCAAAGAGGAACAGGAACGGATAGATACGGTTTTTATCGGCGACCGGAAATTTATTACGTTAAATGGCAAGTTTGTTGAATTATTATACCATTCAAAATGTGATCTGTATGCCGAGCATCGATGCAATGTGAAATATCCGGGTAAGGCGGCCGGGTATGGCGGAACATCAGAAACAACATCTGTCGACTCATATTCCTCGTTTTATGCAAGGGGGATAATGTATGAGCTGAAGCTGCCTGACGGCTTTGAAACCAGGCCATATATCATTTATTGGCTGAAGAAAAACGGGAAAATGGAGAAGTTTGTCAGTATGAGACAATTGACGAAATTTTATAATGACAAGGAGGCTTTATTAAGGGATTACGTCAGTAATCATGAGGTAACATACGACAATCCGGAAAGCATTGGCCGGTTAATCAAATATCTGGAAGAGAATTGAAGAACCAGAAATTAGCTTTTTACCGGCATAAATTTAAACCGTATAATCAAACCCTAAAATCACAGACAGAATGAAAATAATAAAGAAAGTTCTTAAAGGCCTTCTGATAATAATAGCCATTCTGGTGTTTGGCTTTATCGGACTTATTGTTATCGCGATAGCTTCAGATTATAAACCAGCTGAAAAAGAGTTGATCGCCCAGTCTGATAAACCCTCGGTGCTGGATGATTCAATCAGCTATAGCCTGCTTACATGGAATATCGGTTATGCGGGGCTGGATAAGGAAATGGATTTTTTCAAGGACGGCGGCACAAAAGTGATTACACCGGAGGTTAATTGCCGTGAGAATGTCAGCGGGATCGAGGATTTTCTGTCAAGAAATGACTCGATAGATTTCGTTTTTATCCAGGAGATTGACAGGAACAGTAAAAGGAGTTACCACATTGACGAATTTGAGAATATTTCAGAAAAGCTATCGGGGTATAATTCATACTTTGCAAAAAATTATGATGTTTTCTTTGTGCCCGTCCCTCCTGCAAAACCCATGGGAAAGGTATTGTCAGGTATTGCCATTTATTCGAAATTCTTCCCGGAATCATCAACAAGGTATTCTCTTCCCGGAGATTTCGGTTTCCCGACACAACTCTTCTATCTCGACAGATGCTTTATGGTCAACAGGTACAAAACCGGGAATGGTAAGGAGCTGGTACTGATCAACACTCATAACGAAGCGTTTGATGCAGGCGGCGAAATAAGAAAGGCCCAGATGGAAAGGCTTAAGGAATTTGTCCTGAATGAATATAATTCAGGTAACTATGTAATAGCAGGAGGTGACTGGAACCAGTACCCTCCCGATTTTAAACCTGCTTTTTCAGGGAACAAGGCATTCACGGGTCAGATAGGAAATTTTCGTCTTGTAGGTATAGAATCAGATTACCTTCCGGTGGAATGGAAATGGATTTATGATCCTTCCACACCTTCATTCCGGACACTCATGGCGGCATACGATCCTGCAACAACACCTACCAGTGTTTGTGACATCTTCCTCATTTCGCCAAATATAAAATCTGCTTATGTAAAATGCCAAAATCTCGGCTTTGCCAATTCTGATCATAATCCGGTAATTATAAAAGTAAGGCTTAAATAATCTTTAGAGGGGTTGATATATTATAATGACCGTTATTACTACAAACAGCAAGCCGCTCTGCGGCTGACAGCTCCAAGGGAGCTGCCTGTTTGTAGAACTGAAGTAAGAGATCAATCTTCAACCCCGTAGGGGTGACCTGTCTCTCATTCGCCCAGAAGAGGAGTACCCCGACCTTAGCAAAATAAATTTGTGAGGCTTATTTTACAGGTGTAACTTTGATAATCAGCTTAAGTAAAATAATATGCCGCCATGAAAGCAATGAAATTATTATGGATTTTTGCTGTCTGCCTTCCGGCCTTAGTGTTTCAGTCCTGTAACAGAGAAAAAGGAGAGGTCCATGTTTATCCTGTTACCGACATTGACGGAAACGGATATGATACAGTAAGAATAGGATCCCAGGTATGGTTTGTGCAGAACCTGAAATCAATCAGTTATGCCAACGGCGAATTAATAGGCACAACCACACCTTCCGACAAGGACATATCAGGCGAATCTTCGCCAAAATATCAATGGGCTCCATATGGTAATGAAAAAAGTGCGGAAAGCGGTAGGCTTTATACCTGGTACGTTGTTACGGATAATCGTGGTATATGTCCGGCAGGATGGCATGTTCCCTTATATGCTGAATGGAATGCCCTGGCTGATTATCTAATCAACAATAATTATGGTTTCGAAGGCAGCGGCATCGACATCGCCAAAGCCATGGCTTCCGGGTCGGGATGGAGTTCGTCAATAGTACCGGGCGTTCCGGGGAATGACCAGGCGTCAAACAACAGCAGCGGATTAAGCGCAGTCCCGCAGGGAATACGGGGAAAATCAAGTTTCATCGGAGCCATGCAAACAGCAGGTTTCTGGTCCGTCACGGCATACGGCGCCACCAACGCTTATTCACCTGAAGTATGGTCAGACAACAGTAATTTTATCGGTAATGTTCTCGGCGAGAAATATTACGGAGCATCAGTCCGCTGTTTGAAAGACTGAATAACCATAATTCTCGTCAGGGCAAAATATAGTTTAAACCGCAGGGGAACTGGTAATGTCGGCAACAGAAAAATATTTGCCTGGCATATAACAATCTCATAACTTTATCATGACTAAATACTAATCATAAAAAAAATGAAAAAGATTTATTGTTTAGCGATTGTGGCAATGATGATAATGTCAGCTTGCCAGCCAAAACCCAAAACTGTCACCGTTGATACTGCAGCTGTTAAAACTGCCATAGCTGCTTTTATGGATGAGTTTAATGCGGCATTTAAAGGTGATGATGCCAGTAAAGTGACAGGATTACTGACCGAAGATGCATTAACACTTGGAACTGATCCATCCGAATTTTGGGATAAGAAACAAATTTCTGATGCATGGACACAGGCGATGGCGGATACTACCATGGTATTTGACTATACGGTTAACAAGCGTGAGATACGGCTTGCTGCTGACGGTAATTCCGCAGTGGTAGTGGAACAATTTATAATGCCTATGCTAAGTCAAAAGATCCCTATTCGCAATGTTTATCATATCGTAAAAGTCGGGGATAAATGGATGATTGATTTTATGAGCTTTAGTTTTATTCCCCAAAATGAGGACATCGTAAAACTTAATAAAGCGCTGGAATAATTGTGCGCTCAGGGGCAACTGCCTCGCTACATTTGAAAGAAAAGCCCCCGGAACTGATGTCCGGGAGCGCGGATTCATATTAGAAAATCCAAAGCGGGATGCACCCTATATGATCGCTTTTAAGCCCTCTTCCATTACTTTGTGAAAGTCATATCGACGATGACCACCAATGTTTCCGGTACTTCATCGGCATTGATATCTTCGGTTTGGTTTTGCGTTACCTGCAGATGTAGTTTACTTGAAGTCAGCTCAATAACATCAAGTATCATCTGGTCTGCGGTACCGGGATCAGTTGTAAGTTTTTTCTTGTCAGAACTTAGGCTCCACGTTCCACTGTCAGATTCTCCATCCGTTGTAGATGTATAAGTATTATCCGATTTAAACTGGATTGTCATATTTTGCGGAAAAAAATCTTCCACAATCGAATTAACCATATCAACATATACCTGTGCTTCAGACGCAGTCAGGTCAAATTCGTCCATATAGTATTGTAACAATGTCTTGCCGTTAACCGTGGTATTTAGAGTAATTTCATCTGAGGTCCATGTACCTATCAGGTTGTCTGAAGGGGCCGGATCCTCTTTGCATGATGGTAACAGGAATAATGAGCAAATAACAAGACCTAAGGCAATACTACCCCAGGCAGGTCGTACTGTAAAAATCTTAGTAAGTGTTTTCATTTGAGCAGGTTTTTAGTTTTATGAATACAAGTTCGGCTTTAGTTCGATAACCCGGTGCTCTAATCGTCCCAAAGAATGTTCTCTGTGTGCCAAAATCAATAAATGTTACCGATTTATGGTGTTGGGCTTCCCAAGTCATTTATGGCTCTTAGGCATATTGAATGACAAACTACTCGCCGGATCAGGTATAGTGTCTTAAAGTGCAGGAGAAGTGGCAGTGTCGGCAATTATATACCAGGAGGCGACTGGTTGTAGTTGTCATATTCTTCTGCTGTAATCTCATGACCTTCAAGATAAGCAGCAATAACAACTTTATTCCTTCTATTAATGCGATATTCTTTACCAACCTTGGGCTTGGCATAAAACTCAAGGTCGTCAGGGGGAACATATTTTATGGCAATTCCTGCCTTTGGATTTTCAAAATAACACGGAACACCGCGACGGATTTTATCCATTATGCGATCAGTGCCTTCCCGGTTTGGTACAAACATTGGTATCATGCACTGAAGATAGGTAATGTTTCTCAATTATTGTCTCTCACATGTGGCAGTACCCTCATCTTTTCCAGGTTTCATTGAAGAGAGGCCACCTCAGGTGAAGGTCTGAAAACCAGTGTGAGTATGAGGGTGAGTCCTGAGAAAAAAGAATGAGAGTGCTCGCTCACGCTCTCACTCTCACTCTGTTTTTGTGGAGATAAGGGGTTTCGAACCCCTGACCTTGTGACTGCCAGTCACACGCTCTAGCCAACTGAGCTATATCCCCGAAGAGGTGCAAATATAAAATATTTTTCTGAACAACTCTGCCGGTCACCCTTTGCAGTGATAAACAATTTAATAACTTTGAGACACCTGACCTTAAAATATTTACACACCTTTTAACGTTTCAGTTATAGTTCAATATCCTATCTATGAAAAAAACTTTATGCATTTTGTTTGTCGCTTCACTGCTGTTAGCAGGATGCGGATCATCTAAAAAATTTGTTGAATCGGGTAACTACGATGCTGCCATTAATAAAGCCGTCGCAGAACTCAGAAAAAACCAGAAAAGCGAAAAGGACATTGTGAGCCTGGAACGCGCTATGAATATCGCCCTTGATCAGGACAACGAACGGATACGTTTCCTGAAGGTAGAAGGAAAAGCCGCCTCATGGGATGAGATATATCTTATCTATAAGAAAATGTATGACAGACAGTCGCTCGTCCGTACCGTCACCCCTCTTAAATACGACGGCAGAACCATTGAGTGGCCTTACGTCGACTATATGCAGGAGATGGTCATCGCCAAAAAGAATGCAGCAGATTTCTATTTTACCCATGGCAAGGAGCTGATGAAGAACAGCACAAAAGATTCATACCGCCAGGCATATTATGAATTTATCAGGGCAAAAGAGTATGTTGGTGACTATGAAGGCATTGACCAGATGATTATGGAATCAAAATACATGGGTATAAGCCGCGTGTATGTGACGCTGAAAAACTATTCCGCAACGAAATTCCCGGAAGAGTTTGAGAAGGACCTGCTTGCCCTCGATCTGCCCCGGCTTAACAGCGAATGGGTTGAATACCATACCGACCTCCTGAGCGAAGATACACAGTTTGACTACCTGGTAAACATAAATATGAGATCTGTTGGTGTCAGTCCTGATAAGCAGTTTCAGCGTGACAGTCTTGTGAAAACAACCGTTGAAGACGGATTTGAATATGTGAAGGATTCAAGAGGCAATGTGCTTAAGGATTCTACCGGCAATGATGTAAAGACCACGAAATATGCCAATCTTCAGTGTGCCCTTATCCAGACATTCCAGGTCAAGGAGTGCGTTATTGCAGGTGACGTGGAGATAAAGTCACTTAATCCTGAAAAAGTGATCAAGAAGGAACCCATCGGTGCCACTTCAAACTTTGAACATGTCTCAGCCAGGGCCATAGGTGATGTCAGGGCGCTTTCAGCTGAGCAAAAGAATTTGCTTAAGTCAACTGTGATAGAGTTTCCTACTGATCTCGATATGGTTATAATGTGTTCCGAGAACCTGAAAAAAGCCATAAGGGGATTCATGGAGACGAATAAAAGATACATCATTTAAATACCCCCTCGTCCCGATCCGCCAGGGGGCGGACGGGACACTCCCCCTGGAAAGGGGGAGAACTATAAGGAGTAATAACATCGAAAAAGCAATATTAATCGGGGTAATCACTCCGGAGATAAGTGAGAATACAGCCCGCGATTATCTTGACGAGCTGGCATTCCTGACAGAGACAGCGGGAGCAGAGCCGGTAAAATACTTTCTGCAGAGGGTTGAACATACCAATCCGCGTACATTCGTCAATAAGGGCAAGATCGAGGAGATCGCTGAGTTTATTGCAGCGAATGACATTACTCTTGCCATCTTTGATGATGAACTCTCTCCCAGCCAGATGCGCAACATAGAGGAAGCGCTTAACTGCCGCATCATTGACCGCACCAACCTTATCCTCGATATTTTTGCAAGCCGTGCCCGCACATCTCACGCCCGCACACAGGTGGAGCTCGCCCAGTACCAGTATCTCCTACCCCGGCTTACCGGCATGTGGACCCACCTCGAGCGCCAGAGGGGAGGCATAGGACTTCGCGGACCAGGTGAGACAGAGATAGAGACTGACCGCCGTATCATTCGCGACAGGATTTCAAAACTAAAGGAACAGCTTAAGAAGATCGATACCCAGATGAGTACCCAGCGCAAGGGCCGCGGAAAAATGGTCAGGGTAGCGCTGGTGGGATATACCAATGTCGGGAAATCCACGCTGATGAATCTGATCAGTAAAACTGACCTTTTCGCCGAGGACAAGCTGTTTGCCACCCTCGATACCACGGTCAGAAAAGTGGTGATAGGAAATCTGCCGTTCCTGCTTTCCGATACAGTCGGCTTCATTCGCAAACTCCCGCATGATCTGGTTGAATCATTCAAGTCCACACTCGACGAAGTGAGGGAAGCTGACCTTCTGCTGCATGTCATCGACATTTCTCATCCCGGCTTCGAGGAGCAGATGGAGGTTGTCAACGCCACCCTCGGCGATCTTGGATCACTGAACAAACCTACGATCCTGGTTTTCAATAAGACGGATCTGTTCTCATATACAGCCCGGGATAAGGATGACCTTTCTCCGGTGAAGAAGGAAAATCTTTCCCTTGACGACCTCCGCCATACCTGGATGGCATCAGGAAATGCACGGCTGACAGTCTTCATCTCGGCTAAGACGAAGAATAATATTGATGAATTTAAACAGATGCTGTACGCAGAGGTAAAGAAGATTCATATGCTCCGGTACCCGTACAACGACTATCTGTACGAAATTTAGTGATCCTCTATTTTAACAGGCCCGCAGAGATCATATACTCTGCTATCTGAACGGCATTGGTGGCAGCGCCCTTGCGTATATTATCGGCCACTACCCACATGTTAAGAGACTTCTCCTGGGAAAAGTCGCGTCTTATGCGACCCACATAGACCTCGTCATGGTCATGGGCGACGATTGGCATGGGGTATTTTTTTTCAGCGGGATTATCATATAGGATGACCCCCGGGGTTTCTTCCAGTATGGCTCTCACCCTGTCAAGATCGAACTCTCTCATAAACTCAACGTTGACAGATTCTGAATGACCTCCGGTGACAGGCACCCTTACAGCTGTTGCGGTAATGCGTATCTGATCGTCACCCAGTATCTTACGCGTCTCGTTCACCAGTTTCATCTCTTCCTTTGTATATCCGTTGTCAACGAAGACGTCGCAATGGGGGATACAGTTCTTATCAATACGATAAGGGTATGCCATCTCACCGCTCAGCTCCCCGCCGCTCATTATCGAGCTGTGTGACGGCCCTGATGCCGGTGCCTGTTACAGACTGGTAGGTTGAGATCACCAGCCTCCTGATGGTGTATTCCCTGTGCAGGGGGGCAATGGCCATAAGCATCTGTATGGTTGAGCAGTTTGGATTGGCAATGATCTTATCGCTTCTGGTCAGGACAGCAGCATTGATCTCAGGCACAATAAGAGGAATTCCTTTCTCCATCCGCCATGCAGAAGAATTGTCAATCACAACGGTACCATTCTCTGCAAAGACCGGAGCCCACTCTTTTGAAACGGCTGCACCGGCTGAGAAGAGAGCTATATCAGGAACACCCTCAACAGCCTCCATCAGGCTCAGTACTTTTACGGGCTTGCCGCGGAAGATTATCTCCTTACCGATTGAACGTTCGGAGGCAGCAGGAAAGATCCGGTCAACCGGAAATTTTCTCTCCTCCAGCACCTTCAGCATCATACGGCCTACCAAACCTGTTGCTCCGACAACTGCAACCTTCATCTCTTGATTTTTTAAATTATTTGTCCGATCTTTATGTTGAAAAACCCGACAAATTTAATTCTTTTTTATTCTCGCTGCATGAAAAAGATTACACTGTTGTCGTTGTCACTGCTGTGCGTATGTGCCTCAGCCCAGCTTTCGTACGACTTTGAGAACGGCACAACGGAAGGCTGGATATTTAACGTCTCTGACAGGTGGAGTGCTGAAGCTGTTTTTCCGATAAACGGTTCTTATTCACTGCATCATGCTTATGATAACAGCCAGTCGTCGTCTGATGCTGCAATGTTCAGTATATCAGGACTATGTCCGGAATGTGACACGGTCACATGGGAGTTTTACCTGCGTTATGGCACTGACCCGTCCTCTTCAAACAAGTGGTCTTTTATCCTGATGAGTGATGCGGGTCCCGGAGAAATTGCTGCAGGCAATGAATATAACGGTTTTGCCGCAGGTGTGAATCTGACCGGATATGATGATACTCTGAGGTTATGGCGTATCTCAGAAGGGAAGGCTTCTGCTGTCATCACTACCGGCGTGAACTGGCAGGAAGATATTGGGCCGGAGGCGGCACCTTTGATCAGGATTAAGAGATATCCTGACGGAAGGTGGGTTCTTGAAGTTGAGTCGCAAGGCACAGGGCACATGGTGCAGGGCGGGGTTTGTCCTGAACTTTGTATACCGCGCTATGCAGGGATATTATATACTTATACTTCTGCACGCGACAGGCTTCTGTGGCTTGATGATGTATCAGTCAGCGGCATGTTTATAACTGACACCCTTCCGCCGGCAGTCAGGTCAGTTACTGCCCTGAGACCTGATATCCTTCAGGTCATCTTTGATGAGGAGCCTGAAATTTCCCTGACAGATAATGAAAACTTTTCGCTTTCAGGC
>CAWKJD010000013.1:0-297820 GCA_963849945.1 uncultured Bacteroidales bacterium
TTTTTTTTTATTCAGGTAACTATACTGCTTTATGGGTTTTTGACCCAACTCGCTCCCTCGCAATATTGCTAATATATTTTTCTTTCCTGATTATTTTCTTATCACAAGAAAGCCATTGATAAATTGCTATATAGAACCTGTCATATGAAGTACCGCGTGCCTTGCGAAAGTCATTGATTTCCCGACAGCTACGCCTACAACCAGTTCAGGATAGAAGTTGTTGGCAAAGAAACCACCGGCAACATCTCCTGCTGCGTAAAGACCTTCAATGGCATTTCCGTTTTTATCAACGACCTGAACATTTTCATTGATGCGCAGTCCGTCCATTGTTGTCAGCAGCCAGCCGCCATATGTTACACCATAATATGGTGCTTTTTCCAGGGTAAGCAGATCCTTGGCCGCTTTCCCGAAATCTTTGTCTTCACCAAGTCTTGCCATCTGGTTATAACGCTCAACGGTCGATTTAAATTCTTCAACGGGTAACCTGAGTTTCTTCGCCAGACCTTCTATTGTTCTTGCTTTCTTTATATATCCCTTGAATCTCATCATCATTAACATGCCGGCATTCATAAACCGCCCCATACCCTCATATGTTTTGGGTTTGCTCTTGCTTCGGACCATCCGGGAACAACCAATGGTATTAAAGCTCCTTACCTGTTTCCAGTAATTGGCGTCCCAGATCATACAGGCCACTCCATTCTTCTCATTTTGCAGCGGATTAAGAATGACATCATAGGGGACAGATTCATTACAAAAACGTTTTCCATCCATATTGACCTTCATGAATGGCTGGCTCCCAAAGAAAAATGAATTAAAAGAACCCCCGGTTCTGATAGGAATATCTGATTTTCCTCCGGGCTTTGCAATTCCCCGGTCGAACACCATAGCCGACGGATAATAGTCCTTTTCTCCTCCGGCCCATAACCCTGCCTTGATGCCATCACCGAAGTTTCCTTCCTGTACGTACCTGAGTACCGACACAGCTGTTGCTTCAGGATTGACTTCTGCAACCAGTTCCGCTTTTGCCGCATAGCCACCGGTGCACAACAGTACACCCTTGCTTGCATTGATCCTGATATATTTACCATCCTTCTTCCTGGCAATCACTCCAACGACCCTGTTCCCGTCTTTAATTAGTTTGACCATAGCGGTGTTTAACATGTATTTGGCGCCCAGGCTTGTAGTCTTCTTTACGAAGAATTTCTCCAGCACGTATATACCGGCATGCATTATAGCAAAAGGCCCGCCTTTGAGCGGAGGCACAAGTAATTTCGTATGTGTAGGGTAGGCTTTGAAACCTCCGTGGTGGCCATCGGCAATGTCATATTCAGCCACATGTTTAATGCCATATTCCGACAATTCATCAGCAAGAAAATCAAAGGTCGCGCCGCTTTCATCCGCCCAGAGCCTTACCAGTTTTTCGTCTACTTTGTTTGATCCGATATATTTTGATGGCTTGTAGTCAGGGCCATATACAGGATTGTTTTCCGTGCACCTGGTACCATAGTTTACAATCTCCTGTATGATCTCTTCCTTATTGATCCTGGCTTTTTCCCCGGCCTCTTTCTGGGCTTTGGTATCAACTGCCCCCATATAAGGCTTAATAAATCCCACTCTCTTGTTCTTCTCAATGACAAGGGTCTTAGCGCCCTGCTTTGCAGCAACCATAGCGGCTATCATGCCGGCATTACCGGCACCGCAGACGAGTACTTCGGTTTCAATTGTCTCAGTAATAGCCGATTGCGGAATCTCTGGTTCCGGACCAGACCATGGGCTCCTGATTTCAATGGACTTTGTTGTTTCCTTCATGTTTTTGTTTCTTTATAAATTTCTACAGTAATTAGGGTTTAATTGCTTAATATATATGCTAATACGCCTGTTTTAATCCTTCATTTTTAAGACCATTACATTGATATTTAAGATACAATAGACAAATACGATACAAATGTATCATATAAGACAAATGTAAATAAAGATTTTATTATTGTCAATACTTATGACAATCATGAATATATTTATGCTGTAGAATATAAAACGCTGGTGCATCTGATGAAACAAGATAAACGCTCAAAGCGGACAAGAGTATGGCTCCTGGATACTTTATTGGAACTAATTGATAATAAGGATTATTCTGAGATAACCATTACTGAGCTTACTGAAAAAGCTGACATTGCACGACAGACTTTTTACCGCAACTATAACAGTAAGGATGATATTCTTTTATCCAGAATGAATGAGATCCTTGATGAATATTTAGAAAAGGTCCAGAAGAATCTGGAAACAAAGAAAGATCAGAATTGGGATTTTGAAGTAAAACAAATGGTCAGTGTATGGCAGCGAAATGAGGCAATATTCAAGGCTTTGCAAAAGGCCGGCCTTCAATTTCATGTTCTCGAAAAGCTATCTGATATGTTTTACCATTTTCATATGAAGGCCCAGAAACTTCATGAACTTGATGATAAGCACCAATACCTGGTGTATTATCTTTCCGGTGGTGTATTTATGGTCTTAAACAAATGGTTTGAAAATGACATGAACTTTCCCATTGAATCATTAACCGATCTATTCAGGAGGGCTGCCGATAATGTAAATCATATTGCAGAAGAATATATTGACAACTAAAGTTTAATACTCTATTTATTCATAATATCAAAAAGCTCCTTGGTGTCCACAATATACTCAGCGAAGAGTTTAACTATTTCATTGGGATCGCTTAATAATTGTCTATTTAATTTGCGTACCTGCAGAGTATCCCTGTCATCTATCTTAGAAAAGTCATAGAACTGAATGGAGTAGCCTAATTCAAACTGTTTGTAAATCTTCATTTCACTAAACTCGGCTAAAATCTGGCAAATTTTGGCTATATTTTCTCCTATTTCCGAAAAGAAAGTATAGAAGCTAAACGGATGCTGAAATTCACCATGTAGTTGTCCCTGTTTCCAGTCAACCAGTCTATATTGCTCCTGACAAACGTAGTATCTAAATAAGGGAATTGATGGATTGTCTTGTTTGCCCATATAATAAGCCTGCAATTTTGGAATTGCGTTCTTTACCTGCCTCATGTTCCTAGTCGTCAGAGAAATGGACATTTCTTTATCTGAAAAGTGTACTGTGTAATGGGGGTCCTCTTTGTTGCTCTCAATCAATGTATATGGCTCCCACAATCCTGATTTTTTCCTCTTCTTTCTTTCAAACGGCAGCTTTTTGTTCTTTATCTCATTATCCAGCTTGCATAGCAATAATTCGAATTGATCTTTATGGATATTCTTATCTATCACATTGTCAATTATGTAATTAAAATCTAATACTTGTGCGGTCATAATTATATACTCTAGTAATTCATTTAGCAAGAAGTGTTCCTTGTTATCG
Organism: uncultured Bacteroidales bacterium; assembly: GCA_963849945.1. Classification (GTDB taxonomy): domain Bacteria; phylum Bacteroidota; class Bacteroidia; order Bacteroidales; family VadinHA17; genus SR-FBR-E99. The sequence goes on from CAWKJD010000013.1 coordinate 3,370, forward strand.
AGGCCGTTTTTTTGCAGTTGCTTTATAAATGATGCAACCTCTTCCCATGTTGTACACACCAGATTGACATCTGATATCCCACAGGCAAACTCTTTATGAGCAATATTAAATCCGTTCTTTCCGGTAATATGCCTTATGATCTGAAACGGTGATGCAATATTCTTACCAATCTTAGTTTCGATCAGGATGGCCTCCTGTTCACCCATAATCCAGGCATCCGGAATATTTTGATGGATCAGATCCAGAATACTGTTTAATTCGTCATTCTTAATTGTTAGGTCATTCCGGGTGAAATCAGACCCTTCTTTAAGGTGGCGATTTATATCTCGTTGGAGTTCATTTCTGTTGTCTTGAGTCGTTAGAAAAGCCAGAAGAGATTCATTTATCTTTTCTAAGCCTTTTAGGGTGATCTCGGATTTTGTTCGCTGAAGTATAATAATATATTTCGATGCGTCGCTGTTCACATTGTGTTCTGTATTTTGCAGATCAAAAAGGAACTTCTTTGATTTTAGTTTAATTCCTGTCTTTTGGGCAATTAATAGTTCAATGAATTGACATTGAGTTTCTGAATTCAGGTTTTTCACAGTCGTGATCAACGCCCTTGTCATGTTATTTTCAAGTTGCTTCTGTGTTTCAGGACCGGAAAGATCACCATGATTATAAGAATAATATAGATTTAGATGTTTATCCATATGGAAATTTTACTTTTAAGCAATATCGCCCAACAATGATTGAAGCGTTAGTTTTAAGGGTTCTTTAGATTTGAATGAAGTCAATCACTCCCTTCTCTCAGGCTACAGGTTTTCAAATATAAGTTTTATTCTCGATGATTTGTCGCTTGTAAATACTTCTTCAATCAGATTGAGGGTTCTGTTATATACTAAAAGTTTTTGCAGTGTATCGGTAATCGTTAATAACAGCAAATTTACACGCTCATTTTGCAGCCTATTTGCAGTGTGAAATATTTAATTGTAATTTCTAGAGTTGGCCTGCCCGGCACTAGACATTGCATCGATTTTGTGTCAGGAATGCTTCTAGGAAGGTCATTAGTTTGAACAAAAATGCTTATTTTTAAGACTTTCCGCAACTATATAATAGATAACAATGATTCTGGTGAAATCAAACCCACGTATTGTTAAGATAGATAATAGATGCTCCTTAGGATTATATTATAGCTAAAATTACATGCGGGAGGAAATCTTTAAAAACATCAGCAAAATCATCGAGAGGGACAGCAAGGTAACAACCTACAAATTTGCTTTGCTGAGGGGGCTAATAGATATCATTCAGGAAAATTCACCGTATATATCATTTTCTGGTGACAGGGTACATTTCCCGACCGGACTCTTGATAGAAAAGTGGATCTTATATTATTATCCAATCATGGAATTGCCTAAGAAGATACCCCAGATAAATGGTAACGCAAATCTTGCATTTATTACCCAACTGAAGAAAACTATCTTGTTTTACAAAGAAAGAGGAGGTTTTTCGACATTCTATAATGATTTAAAGACCAGGGGCATTCCGAAAGACTTCAATCAAGACTTTATAGAATTGACAAATAGGTTGCAGGACACTATTACGAGAATGCCGATGAAACATATCGGCTATTCTATCTATAATACTCATTATTCAATTTTCAATTTTCAGCCACCGAAATCCAGGCGAAGAACTACTTCATTAGTTGATTTACAATTTCTTATAAATAATTTCGGCTCGTTTTCTATACCAATAGATTATTATGAGTTATTTAAGGTTTTAGGCAGCTTCATTGGGGGGCAAGACTAATACTATTTAAATGGGCCGAGTTTTCTGTAAAAGCATCGGGGAAAAATCTTTTACTAGAGAATGTGGTCAATGAAGTCTTAAGAAGTCCAATTACAGAAAGGGATATAGCCGAATCAAAAAAGATCTATAATTCAATTTTGAAGAACGAGAGTAGGGTTTATTGTGTTTGGACAGGTAAGGCTATAGCCAAATTTGATGTTGAGCATATGATCCCTTTTTCAGTGTGGAAGAACAATGATTTATGGAACCTGTTTCCTTCGCAGAAAACTATTAACAATCAGAAAAGGGATAAGATCCCATCGCCAGAAGTAATTCAAAAAAGAAGGGACTCTAATCCTCTATTATTGGGATTTGGTCAATCAATACCAACCAGAGCGTTTTCAGAAAGAGATACAGATTGCATTGTTGGGCAACCATCCATTCTCATCCTGGCATGATATTGCAATACAGCAACTACAGACCAATTGCAAATATTTGATTACAAATAGAGGTTTTGATGAATGGAACCCAAAATGAAAGACTATGAAAGATGAGATTCAACATTGTCCATTCTGCATAATAGAGGAGGGGAGAGAGATAATAATTGAAAATGAATTGACCTACGCAACCTATGATAAGTTTCCAGTCAGTAATGGTCATGCGCTGATTATTCCAAAACGTCATTGTAGCAACTATTTTGACCTTTCGATTGTAGAACAGTCCTCTTGTTTGAATTTAATGAATAGTGTGAAAGAAATTATTACTCAAAAACTTCATCCCGATGGGTTCAATATTGGAATAAATATAGATGAGGCCGCTGGGCAGACGATCCCACATGTTCATGTTCATTTAATACCTAGATACCAGGGAGATGTGCGTGAACCTAAAGGAGGTGTTAGAGGTGTTATTCCCGGAAGAAAGAAATACCCATTTATAAAATAACCTTGGGCTGTTGATTACTTAATTGCAAACACATCATTACTTGTTTTGGCTTTTCCCAGGACAATCATAATGGCTAATTTCTTCAAATAATTTCAAAGCCAATTGAATTGAGATATTCAAAAGTGGGATCATAAAATGCAGGGTTACGAGTTGGGTCGGTTAAATCACCATGGGGCACCACTATCACCATTCCCTGCCTGGCTCTAGTAAGGAGAACGCGATATGCATTCTTAAGGTATCGTTGGCGCTCTTCTTTGTTAATATTAAACCATCTATCTCCTTTAAAAGATCGATGGATCCAGCCGTCTGGTGAGTATCTAAAATCAGCATCCCAAGTGATACAACACCAGTCAAGTTCCAATCCCTGAATGGAAAATTCTGTGGCGACATCCTCAAGATAATACGATGACCGCACATCTTCTTTGCCATTCAGGAACCATTGAATGGGATCCATTGGAGATCTGACATCAATTGCATGCGGCTTCAATCTTTCGGCCTGAGATGAAACCACAATTCCATATCTTTCAGACCCTCTTGCGTGGTCTCTTAACCATTGTTTAGCCTTTTTTAAGTCACGGGAGATTACTATAGGATACTTTTCCTTAATTTTCCCCAATGTGGCTCTTGCTTCTTGTACATCTTGATCAAGAATTTGCTTCACCAAAAGAGAAACATGTTCAGCCCTAAATGATCGCATGGATACGGCAAGGTGAAGGTCAGGGTTATAGTTTACATTTTTTCGATCAGATAAAGTTTCCAGTTTTTCCCCTGCACTGTATTCACTATCTGTAAGCTTTGGCGAAATGTAGATATCCCAATGAAGGAAAGACCGGTTGAGTGATTTGATCCATTCTCCTATTCCTGCTTCTCCAGTATTTATCTCTTGGCCTCCACCGACGAGACAGACAATTACAGCCCAGTCTGGGTGACGATCAAGACAAGATATCAAGAACTCAGGTTCAGATTTATTGAAATCAGGCATTTTTCTTTTTGTGTGCATAAAATTCGCGATCTTTTTAATATCCCATGCCCGTTGGGCTTCATCAAACAAAGCTACGTGGTCAACTGGTGGTAACAAAGAATGAAAAAGATATTCATCGCGGAAATGATAAATATTTTGAATCATTGATTTTACTTCACTCATTGCGTCACCTTTTCTTACTTTCTTACCTGTTTGTTTTGCGCGGAGCACTTTATTTCTTGCTAAAGCTTCACGTAAGATATTAACAAGTGGGCCATTGCCAGAAAGGAAAACACTAATGACCTTCTCAGCTTTATCGAAATTAGCTGTTACTACATTAAGCCCAACAAGAGTTTTGCCTGCACCGGGTACTCCTGTTACAAAGCATATTGATTTTCGCCTATTTTCCTTTGAATAATTAATGATAGTCTGAAGTGTATCTGAGGTCCTGCTTAGGTTAATTGCGCCTGCATCGCTTCGTGAAATATCGGAAACTGAGTGGTGATTATAGAGGGCCATTGCAGCTTCAATTATGGTGGGCGTAGGTAAATATCTCCCTTGCTCCCAAGTTGAAATATTAATAGGTGGTCCATCAATAGATTCAAGGGCGCCATTTATTACTTCGGATAGAAGTTTTACATTGCATTTTACAGGTTCAAAAACCCTATCATTTTGAGGGGATGTTGTCAGTGTGGTGCTTTGGGTTTTTGCATTTGTTGCGATCAGAATTGGAACAATATATTTATCGTGACTTGTTTCATGGAAATTTTTAAGATCAAGAGCATAATCCCAAACCTGATCAATTGCATAGACTGGATAATCTTGTTCCCCAACCTTAAATTCAAGTACAAAGATAATCTGGTCTATTATCAATAACACATCTATTCTTTGCCCCATACGGGGGATGGAATATTCAAAATATATTGAGCCTTCAAATTTTAATAATACATCTTGTAAAATCCTGATTTCTGCCACCCATGCATCCTTTTGTAGGGGTTCATCAGAATTTTTGCTGGCCAATGCCATCGTACCAATAATAGCCTCAACTTGCGTTACGTTGAAATTTCTGATCGTATCGGAAAAATATGCTCGATTTATAAAGGTTGGATTTACATTATTTGAATCATTTTGCTTGTGCTATTGGTAGGTATTATCTCATTGCGCCGAGAATAGTAGTTTAAATTGAAGCAAATGAAACTCGTTTAAAGTAAACAAGTCTGGGGGGCTACGAGTTAAGGGGCATTTATCCGGCATTGTTCCTTTCAAAGAATAATTCTGGCAGAATAATCTTTACTTCCTGACCGGTTTCTTCTTTCATCCAGTGAACAATAAAATTCACTTTTGCGCTTTTTAGTTCGTAGCCTTTGTCTTTCATCTCTGCAATCTGCTTTACAAACTGCTGTGAAAATCTCAAAACAGACTGCCCTCCAGAGTTTAAACACTCTTCCCCGGTAAGGGTCAGAGCGTCACCGCTTGTCAGCTGATATATCAAATGCTGTCTGCTGATGAAGTAGTCGAGCCATACATCTCTTAATCCCGGGTGCATAGCCATTTCTGCCGCTGGCAAATGGACCTCCCTGTCGGAAACCCTTTCCATATTTTCAGCTGACAGTGTGTCGAGGAAATCTGAATTGAGATGAATGGTCAAGTTCCGCTTTGCTCTTGTCATGGCAACATACACTAGCCGATTGGCTTCGTCAGTTTCAGGGTTAAAGTCTTCAAGCATCATGAAAACATTGTCAAACTCCTTCCCTTTTGCTTTGTGAATGGTGGAAACGAAGATTGTCTCTCCATTCTCACCATAGAAATCTTCCAGTTTGGATTCCCGGATGAAGACCTCCAGATCTGACTTGTATTTCATCTTTGTGTTAGCAGCTTCAAAATCTCTGATAAGATTTTGCACAATTCATATTTCGAGCTGTGGTGGTACTTGTTTGACAGTGCATCTTTGCATTTTCCCAGGCTTCATCGCTGACATTAACAATATTGCCAGCCAGGCCCGAGCTGGTTCAAAAAGAACCTGATCTTCCGCGAGATTATACAGATTGAATCCGTCGTTGCTCTGAATCAATTTTGCCGGCATCCCGTTTCTTAAAACAATCCAGTTATCTGCAAAGCTTCATCATTGGTCCTGGTGAGTACACCAGCGGTGCCTGCAAGTTCGGTTGCGAGTATATCCTGCACAAACGGAACAATGAGATTTCCGTTTTGATAACGAACCAGTTTTATTTTTCCGTAGTCGGTTTGCCTGGCAATAATAGGAGTGTTTTTTAACCTGTGACTGATTCTGCTTCACGAACTGATTGGTGAAATCAACAAGGTTGCTTTTACTCCTGAAATTCTCAACCAGCTCATGCTTGGCTGCTTTGTTCTCCCGTGTAAACTGCTCAAGATATTTTGAACTGGCCCCCCTGAAGTCAAAAATGTTCTGGTCGTCATCACCAACGGCAATCACTCTCATTTCCTCATTATGCTCCATCAAGGCGTTATCAGGCCAAACTCCTCCTCGTCCATATCCTGTGCTTCGTCAATTACCAGAACTGTTTTCGTGATCCGACTTGCTTCAACTTCCTTATTTTTAATCTTCTCAACAGTTTTCTTTAGGATATCATCGGACTTTTCAAGGTTGCCAACCTTCCCCAAAAGATCAAAACAGTAAGAGTGAAAAGTTTTTATCTCAATAAAGTTGGCTGCGTTGCCTACGAGACTGAGCAAGACGTTTTTTGAATTCTGTGGCCGCCGCCCTTGAGAAAGTAAGCATCAGCAGTTGTTCATGCTTAACATCCTCCATCACATGAGGGAGGCAAGTTTGTGAACCAGCACCCTGGTTTTTCCGCTGCCAGGTCCCGCGGCAACAACAATGTGTTGCGTTTCAGTGTCGTTGATGATTTTCAGCTGGGCAGGTGAGAGTTCTCCAAACAGCTGGCGAAATTTGCCCGGCGTCATGTTGCGTTTGATCTCGCTCTGCCGGCTACCCTTGAAATATTTGTGAATGAACGAATTGTAATTCAACCTGAAATAGTCTTCAACAAACTGCAGGGCATCCCTATAATCACTGATCATTTTCCTGGCATACTCACCAACTATATGAATTTGCTGCACCTTGTTTTCGTAGAACTGATTCAACTTCTTATAATCTTCAAGCTTATATTTCTTTTTATTGTCCTTGTTCCAGCCTTTCAACAGTCAGGCGGTTATAAACAACCAAAAAGCCGCCTTCAATTTTTATTGCTTCAATTCTTGAAAGATAAAACAGAGTGTCCTCAATATCTTCAAGCGAACCTCAATCTTAAAAAGCCTCTGACTGTTCTCATATTCCGTTTTCAATTCCTGAACTGAAAACTCAACCAGCACTTCTTCCTTCCCGGCATCATCTTCTAAGAAATCGCGGTTGCTTTTTTCATACAGAAATTCAACGATGAACCTTGCCAGCTCATATGACGTTTTTCTTAATTTTTCCTTCAGCAATTCCTCTGGGTTGAAGGCTGATTACTGCAACATGATTCTTTGAATACTCCGTAAGTTCTGCCGCTTGATCCAGTTTTTGATTGCCCAGAAATTGAGGATGGTTTTGATCCTGTTGGTGTTTGACGTCCTTCGCAGCCTTGTGCTTCCGCATCCTCGTTTAATTCCTTGAGGTGAAATGTCTTTTCCTGTTCGTCAAAGGCTTGAACCAGACAATATTCGGTCTGACGGAATATGTCAACGATGTTAAGTGAACGGTTTTTGTTTTCTCCTCTTCTTATGAATGCTGTCAAATCTTTAGCATCGGCCAGGATCTTTTCCTCGCGAAGGAGGTTAATAATATTTATCACTTCCTCTTTTACAATTCCCAGATGGTCACTGATGTAATCGACCCTTGATTCGGCGGCTTCCCCGGTAGCATGCTTCTTGCTTTTGCTTGAAAAGAGCTTCTTAATAATACGCATTCCCTGTTCCTTCTGCCTCTCATTAAACCTTTCAGAAGCTATATTTTGTCAATGGCTTCCTGGGCATTCCTGGAGAGGATACTGTTGGCAAAGATCCGCGGCATGTTTTGTCCCCGTTTCAGATAGCCGGCATCTTCCAGTGCTGCAATCGCGGTCGTTAACCCTTGTTTCAATCTCATAGACATTGTCGTCCCAGCCTGCTTTTCGCGCAATCTCCAGGGCTGAGTTGGAAACTGTAGAACGGAACCTGGTGATCTCCTTTATAGCCTTCCATACCTGCTGTATCTCTTTGATGGATAGCTTTATTTGGTTCAGCAGGATGAAGTGTTTACTAAGGTCTTCCTCGTTGAAGAGGACAAAACAATCTGCCACAATTTTTTCATCTCGGCCCGCCCTGCCTGCTTCCTGGACGTAGTTCTCAAGAGAATCGGATATTTCATAGTGGATCACCATGCCTACATCCTTTTTGTCAACCCCCATTCCGAAAGCAGAGGTTGCAACCATGAGTGGGTACCTCACCCGATATAAATGCATCCTGGTTTGCCGTTTTTTCCTTCACATCCATACTTGCCGTGATATGGTTTTGCGTTAAAACCATCTTTGGTTAACCTCTCTGCAAGCAGATATGCTTTTCGTGTCCTTGAAACATAGACTATAACCGGACAATTCTTTTCTTCAATCAAATCCCTTACCGCCTGGTATTTCTCTTCTTCGCCTCCTTTTTCAAAAACCTTATATTGCAGATTTGTCCTTGATACAGTTGAGGTGAAGAGTTCAAGGTCAAGCGAAAGATTTTCCCTGAAGTATTTGCGGATATCCTCAATCACCTTAGGCTTTGCTGTTGCCGTAAAGCATGAAATAGGAATGCCTTCATCGAGGTTCTTCTTCTGCTGTATTGACTTGATAAAATCAGCGATGTAGAGATAATCAACCCTGAAATCCTGTCCCCAGGCAGAGAGGCAGTGGGCCTCGTCAACGACAAAACGGACGATCTTTCTTCCAAGGAGCAGTCGTTCTATCGTCCGGGAGCGCAACGATTCGGGTGAGATGTAAAGGAGAGAGGCCGAGCCATCCTCAACCCTCTCAAACGACTTTGCCCTTTCAATGGGATCAAGCAATCCGTTTATCGTAACTGCACGGTGATCCCGGTTTTCTCAAGATTGTCGACCTGATCTTTCATCAGCGATTGCAGTGGCGAGATAACCACTGTCAGCCCCTGTGCATTGTCGCCGCTCATCAGGGCAGGAACCTGGAAGGCAAGAGACTTTCCACCGCCGGTGGGGAACACCGCTAGAAGCGACTTATTGTCAATGGCAGCCTTTACAGCCTTCTCCTGCAGGGGTTCACCCCCGAAAGTTTTATAAAGTTCAAAGCCGAACAGTCTTTTCATTCCCCTGTTTATATCGAGAGCTTTGTTGCAATAGCTGCAGCCGCTTACGCAAGGCCTGTTTCGTAGGCGGAACATTATCTGTTCAACCTCCGGATAGTTTTTCAGGACCCAAGGCGGGGTGACGGATCTTAATTCCGGGTGATGGATGAAAGAGTTAATCAGGGAGAGGCAGTAAGCAAGTTCAACCGGTTGTACTGATATTACTTTTGCGAGGTCAGCCTGTTCACAGATTTCGTTTTCAAATTTCCTGTGAATCAGTTTTTCAGGATCTATTTCTTCACAAGTGTATCCGATGAAACGAAAGAAGGCTTGAAACTCCGGTTTGTCATTCAGCAGGAGATAGAAAATCTGTTTAAGATTTTCATCATTCTGTCTGAAGGCAGTGGTCTCGTCATGGAAAAGATCTTTCGCCTTGATGGAATCATTCAGGGGGTTATTGGTGTCATCCGATTGCAGCTTGTCGTCTTTTAACAGAGCATGATACGGCTTCGAAGGGAATAGTAAAGGTGAGAGGAACAGAGTGTCAATGATGTTTAAAGTATCTATTCCCGCATCGGCAATTGCCTTGCCGATATATTTTATGTCGTGTTTGAGAATGTTATGTCCGCAGACGAATTTTGTGCCGGCAAGAAAATTGATGAATTCAGTCACAGAGGCTTTGTGAAAGGTACCGCCATCGTTTCTGAAACTTCCGATGTCAAGTATCCTGTGGCTTTTTGGATCAATTTCTGTGTCAACGAATACGATTGCGTTCATTTTTGGTGGCGGGAGAGATGTTTTTTTTCATTATGAAAGATACGGATGTGGAGTTATTTATACAAACCGTACTGTTCCTATATTTATTTTATAACGTGAGTCGGTTTATGTAGTTGTGCTGAGTGAGAATTTAAGTGGAGAATAAATGAGTTAAACCGGATTATTATTCCATAAACTTCAATATATATTTTTGCAGTAAACAGTTGAGATAACAGCCACGGAAAGAAGAATCATATGCCAGCAACTCATGAACAGCCTTGGCGGTTTCATCAAATATCTGAATTCCCGAAAATATTGATTGCAGGATTCAATGATCGCAAGATACTAGTGAGGAATGCAAGGGACATCCGCCTCCGCCTTGGCTACGGCGGCACAGTAGGGGGCAGGTAGCATTCTGCTTGGAGCGAGGGGGCGACTATGCGACTGGGTGAGTTTGGCACTGGGTACAGAGTTAATGGCGAATAGGTAACAGGTCAGGCTAAACTAAGCGTTAATGGAATTGTCCCGTGAAAGCAATGAGCCCAACCGTTCCTGCCATTTCTTGGCCATGAAGAGCTCGGTAATCTCAATGTCCGAAGACTTCCTGCGCTTTTTACCTGAAGTATTCTTTTCTTTGTTTTTCATATGGTGATAGTTTATTGATTGCATGCTTCCGGCGGCAAGTATAGTGCGTTGCTCCTCAACCTATTTACAGGCTGAAGGGATGTATGTTACAAAGTCAAAAAAAATGATGTTATGCAAATTAACTGGTCCACTTCAGGATCTGTAGGAGATAAGCCTAAGCCTTAATTCAGGTGTCAAGCAAGTATAAAAACAGGGCTGGAAAACGTTAAGATGGCAAAGGAGGAGTGAACCCGGCCGAAATGAAGCAGGATGATTAAATTCATGCAACCAGGAAACCTAGCGTGGCAGTCCGTAAGTTACCTCCACCCTGCGGGGTGAGATGACGAATTTAATCTCCTTACCCTTTACTGTAAGTTTCTTCCGCGACAGGTTTGAGGAGAACATTTTTGCAGTCAGTTCCATGTTAAAGATGGCATTGGCGATGTCCATATCTGTGATACCACTGTCGGAACTTACGGCGCATCCGATGTACAAACCGTTGTAGTTGCTGATGTAATGAATGCTCTTTTCATAATCCCATTTCGACAGGTTGAAATCGATGATTCGCGGATTGACCCATTCTACCTTTTTTTTGCCATCGGATTGTTGAAATTAACTGTAACTAATCGCTGTCGATCAAAGATAAATATTCCCGGCATCCCTTTAATTGTAAACGGGACGAATTTTAGTATTTTAGCATTGGTCGTAACTACCCATTGTGAAACATGAACAAAAGCAAAACTGTATCCTGGAAGGACAAAGCCCGGAAGGTTCTGGAGGTGTTTCCTTCGTTTTATGAACTGATGAACAATCACGAACTTTATAAAATCGATAAGATCCTGTTCAAGTCCGAGTTGAAAAAATACTCCTCGAAGCAGGAGTGGGAGGGAGTCGCCCTTGCTGCAGGCAAGATATCGTCATACATGAACGGCAGGGAATTCTGGAAGGAGTATGATTTTGACGACCGGGGAAACGGATCAGCGACGGTTGTCATTGACCGGCTGAATACCGTCGAGGCCGATTTTGACACCTTCCGCGCACTTATTATCCTGTTTTACTTATCAGGCATTGATTTCAGGCCCGGCAGGGAGCAATACCTCGCCTGGCGGGATTTCACTGATGATAAGGTGATAAGACAGATACTGGAATAATTGTTCCGGTTGCTGCAGCCAATAAATCATGCCACAGAATAATATACCATGAGACCCAAAAGAATTATTCTTATCCGCCACGGAGAATCTGAAGGTAATGCAGATCCTTCGGTTTATAAAAGCAAACCAGACTATGCCCTGGAGCTTTCCGAACAAGGAATGCAGCAGGCACAAAAGGCAGGGACAGAGCTTGCGGGTATTGTAAATAAGGAATCCGTCTTTTTCTATGTTTCTCCATTCTGGCGCACACGCATGACTTTTGAACAGATAGCAGGTAGCCTTCAGCCCGGGCAATTCAGATTTGTTGAGGAACCCAGGCTCAGGGAGCAGGAGTGGGGGCATCTTCGGTCCGAAGAAGATAAGAGAAAAATAGATGCAGAAAGGGATGCTTATGGCCCGTTTTATTACCGGATCCCCGAGGGAGAGTCATGCGCTGATGTCTTTGACAGGGTCAGTGATTTCCTTGGCACTCTTCACCGGGATTTCAACAAGCAGGATTTTCCAGAAAATGCAGTTATCATAACCCACGGCATGACACTAAGGCTGTTTCTGATGAGATGGTATCACTGGAGTGTTGAAGAGTTTGAATCTTACGGGAATCCAGATAATTGCCAGATCGTAATTATGGAAAGAAACGGGAAGGGTAAATATGACCTAAGGAGTAAAATGAAACCTCATAAAGTAAAACACACCTTTCAAAGAGAGATCAGATCAGGGATGTGATAGATAGTTTCAATTCATGGGCTCTGGTTCTTTTGCCTGTTAACATATCTGATCACAGTTATAACCGTATAGTGATTTAGATAAATGACTTGTTCATCCCTAAAAAAGAAATTCATGTTTAGATGCAGACATTCTTTAACAGGGCTTTGCCGATTTCCAAAAATTTAGTATAATCCCAGGAATAAATCAATCCGAGAAATCATATATATTACAGAATAACATATTGATATACAATTATATAATAGATAATAACTAAAATGTATTAGGAACAGGAAGTTGATAGTTTAGGTGATTAATATACAATAAGTTAAGTAATCAATCGTTGTGCAATATTCTCTCAGACAATACAATAAAAAGCTATTGAAACAATATTTATTTATTAGGTCAGTTTATATATCATTAGATCGGATTACAGCCAAGATTAATTTTTACACAAATAAAAAAACTAAATTTTAACTTAACTATTTAAGAAATGAAACTCAGGATAATTTTTAGTGTATTTATGGCCGTTTCTCTTATTATAAGCAGCTGTGGAGGCTCTGGCTCAAAAAATAGCAGCATGATCCCTACAAAGGCGAATGCTCTAAAGGTAAAATCGGAGGTAAATGCCATTTCCCAAAGTCTTCCGACACTGATGGTGATTCCGTCTGACGGTTTGCTTCAAGTCCTTGGTTGCATGTCAACAGCAGATAATCAAGGTGTAACCTCATATGTGAGGAATTACAATAAGGCACTTGTTACGGGTAATGATCTAAAGTTTGTAATTGCCGCGATTGAAGAGGAATTTGCCAAAGCCGGATATCCGTTGGAAAACCTTGAACAGCAGCTTAAAATGATTGGGAATGAAAATGCCATGGATCAGGCTGAGGGTATTGCCAGGGATCTGAGGGCTGAATTAATGAATACTGCAAGGCCAGACTACATAATTGAGATTGAATATGAAGCCAAAGTAGATACCCGAAGCAGAAATATGGAGAAAATGCTGACTTATATAGTAAAATGTCTTGACAGTTATACAAATAAGGCAATAAGTGTGGTAACGAGGACGGATGTTGGCAAGGGTGCAGGAAACAATGAAATTGCATCAATCATAAAGAGTGACTTTCCTGTAACCATAAAAGAACTGCAGACGGTAATTTCTTCGCATTATGCTGATATCCTTGCCAATGGGGCAGAAATATCCTTAAGGCTGGCCGTTCTTGACGCATCCGGAATACAACTCGATGCCGCCTGCGGAGATGAGGAAATAAGTGAGCAGGTCATCAACTGGCTGAAAGAGAATTCAGTTCATTCCACCTACAAGATGGTAAAAAACACGTCTACTGAAATGCGTTTTACTAATGTAAGAATTTTTACCAGCGACGAATCAGGAAATTCATATACCGCATATGATTTTGCAAAAGACCTGAAAAATTCCCTGGGGGTCGGATGCGGACTGAAAATAACCAATAAGACCCAAAGTATTGGCGACGCATTTGTTCAGATCGAAGGATTAAAATAACCCGTAAATGAAAAATCAAATTATTCTGCTGGCTTTCGCTATCGGATTAGCATCATGCAATAATCCGGGATCAAATAAAACGACAAAGGAAGATGACCTTGTCAGGAAAAGCACTAACCCTGCCATTGGTTTGGTTAATCCAGGCCAGGTACAATCCAATGACACTGAAAACAACTCCACTGAACTCGGTGAAAGAATAAGTATAAAACTTACACCATTCATCCCTGAATACAAAGGATTTTCAAATGAAGAAAGGGCGATGCTGTCCTCACGTTTAAATTCTGCTTTGGCGCAAGTCGGATACGGGGGAGAAGGCAGTAATCCAAGGTTCATTATCGGTCCTGCAATAACCATACTGAATTCAGAAGTTACATCGGGTGCTCCGACATTATATTCAACCGAGTATGAAATCAATCTGATGGTGGCCGATATTGTTGATGAGACAATTTTCGCATCCTATACGGTTGGTTTTATGGGAGTTGGCCAATCGCCAACCAAATCTTTTATCAACGGATTCAGAGACGTAAATCTTCATACCGCAGAATTCTATTCTTTTCTGCGAACGGCCGAGCAAAAAATAAATGAGTATTATTCTGTAAACTGTGACAAGTTTATTCTTCAGGCCGACGCTGCAATAAAGGAAGGAAACACAGATGTTGCTTTTACCATACTGAAAAATATACCCGTCGAGGCAACAAACTGTTATAAGTCGGTTCAGGACAGACGTATGCAGGTATTCACCCAATATCTTCGGGGAAACTGTAATGAACTGCTGCTTAAAATGAAGGCAGAACTGGGGAAAATGAATGATCAGACTGCTTCCGGGTATAATGAGGAAGCTATGACCTATTATGCTCTTATAGACAAAGATTCGCCCTGCTATGCTGAAGCTGAAAGAATTTATCAGAGCTACCTTAAAGCGCTTAAGCCTGCTCAGAAGCGCGACTGGGAACTGAAAGTAAGGCAAATGGAACAACAAATGACCTTCAGAACCGATTCTCTGAATGCAATGAATGCATTTAATATTAAAGTAATGGAACTGGAAACTCAGGCTGAAATCAACGGTAACAATCAACTCCTGGAAAAGTATAAGGAAGATTATTATTATGACCGGTTACCCTGGCTGAGGAAAGTCTTTCACCTCGGAGCCCTCGATCCTTTCGACGGATATAGGAGAAATAATTAAGATATAAATTTTAATATACACTGAAATGAAACCTGAGTTTGAAGATCTTATCGCAGCCGCACTGGCGGATAATAAACTTACTGAAACAGAAATCAAGGTTCTGGTGAAAAAGGCAAAAGAACTGGGACTGGATGAGGATGAATTCAGACTGGAACTGGAAGCAAGATTGTACAAATTGCAGCAGAAGGGTACTGAAAGAAAAACTATTTCACCTGAGCTGGAAAACCTTATTACTTCAGCATTGATCGATAAGAAGCTTACCCGTGAGGAAATGAAAGTCCTCATGAGGAAGGCCAAAGAATTGGGCCTGGATGAAGATGAATTTAAAATGGAACTGAAATCGAGGAAATATAAATTGAATCAGGAAAACTCAGAAGAAAGACTGGAATTCTGGCGGGCTAACCGGAAAATAGTTGTATTGATTTCTCTAGGATGCCTTGTCGCGATAACAAGCCTGATACTAATTATCATGAATTCAGATTCTCACAAACTTAAAAGGTTTGCCCAAAAAAATGAACTGAAATATGTCGATTGGAATGAAGCACTGGTTAACTATGATTTTGCAAATGCATATGCTCTTATACCTTACTATAAGCAGATTAAGTACAAGAAAATAGATAATTATGACAAGGTCATGGGAACGATTTCCGAAGTTGAAGTCAATTATCTGTTCTCCGAAGGTTATATTGATAGAGGCCTGGAGGTCGCTCAGGAAAACTTTATTGAGGACAACTGGCAGTCAGAAAATGGTATCACCAACAGCGAACTTCAGGAGATGATCCTGAAGAATTATGATATTCTTATTTCAAAACAGAAATACAACGAAGCTCTGAAGCTTATTCAAAACTACAAGCAGGTTGAAGGAACAGGTTCTTTGGGTGAGTTGACGGATATATCCTTCATCAAAGATTTGAGTGGCATGGAATCATATAATGCCTTGGTTGTACCCTACAATGAAATTCTGCAAAAGCTATTTCAGAAAGTCAGTCATCAGCAGGTTCCAGACTTTAGCTATATGGATTTGTTGACCATGTATAAACCTATTGCGAAAAGCAATCATCTGGGAACAAAAAAGATAAAGAATATTACCCCGGCGAAATATGAAGACAGGGTTGTGACCAACTTATTCGGAAAACCCAGGAAAGATGACCATGGTAACATCATCACTGAAAGAATAATAGTGGATAAAGGTGGAGAAGTTTATTACACGGAACAGGAATTGTACAATTTCTATCTGGTAAACGATTATCAGAAAGAGGCCCTTAAGAACCTTAATGCAAATGGTATTATGTACCAATAAGTATGGAAGAAATCTGCTTCCAGATTCAGCCTTGTCCATAAGATCTGTCTGATAGAATGGCAAGCGATCACTGCATCCGGAGATAATGCCGGAGACCTGATAACTAAAGGAACTTGTACGGATTAGGTTTTATGGAAATCCAATTTTCGAAGAACATTAATAGGCAATAAATCCATGAAAAGACTCACTGCTTTTATCATATTTCTTTGCCTGTTCACTTTTTTGGATGCCCAAACCGGTCAGTTTACAGATCCGCGAGACGGGAAAGTATATAAGACTGTGCAGATCAGTGAACAGCTCTGGATGGCAGAAAATCTTAATTATGAAGCCGGAGCAGCAAGCTGGAAGTATTACAGTAATGACTATCACGCCGCGACCTATGGGCGTTTATATGATTGGATCCTTCTCAATGTTCTGGTCAGCTTCCGAGAACACGGATTACGGCGAAAGTGCCAATTACATATTTTTGGTAAACGGGTTTGACCTCTTTAAACCTGATGGTGAAGAAGTACATATTACAAGCGGGGAGAAAGAATTTGGTATTAGTGTACGGTGTCTAAAAGACTGATTTTACCAAATATGAATAGAAAAATATCATTGCTATTATTCAAAATGATTATCCAGGTATCCTTTTTATTGAAGAAGACCGCGTCAAACTGACGAAAGTAATTAATCCAAATTCTAAAAACCAAGCATATGGAAACATTATCTTTTAAATCAAACAGATTTTGGCCATTATTCGGAAATCTGATTTTTCCTGATTACCTAACTGCTGATAACGAAAATGTCGTTTGCAGAAGGAAGTTTCTTAAGATTCCCTGGTTTGGATCATGGAACTTTGTCGGAAAGTCAGAAACAAAGGTCAGTATTGAAGATGTCGCCTTTTACGATTCGAGTGGCGTGTTTAACAACACCATCGAGTTTGGATATACTGACCAGATAACATTCAAGGGTATCTCAAAAGCCAATGGGAAACTCCTGAAAGAACATTTCATAAAGAACAGAGCCAAAATAGGCAAAGAAGGCTTATCATTTAAATCATTGCCCTTCGCATCGTTGGGGGATATAGCCAGGCCAATGAAATGGTTTATGCGGGAAAAGCTTGTTCTCACAGATGAAGCAGTGATTTTCAATGCAAAGAAGTTGTATTCAAACAAGACGACGTATATCACATATAATAAAATTTCTTATGGCTATTTCGCAGGGCATCTTTCAAAGCAGATTTTCATCCTTGGAGAACAGAATATCTTTTCCAGATATACCTTTTCAAGGAAAGCTGCCAGTCTAATGCAGAAGAACATAAAGGAAAAAGGGGTTCAGATAGCTGCAGGTAAGTCATTCCATCCATCCATTTTCGGAGCTAAGAGAAACATATTTTATCCTGTTCGTCTAATCTGCACTGAAAATGAGCTTGTTTATCTTGACATTTTTCCGGGCAAGCCGAAGGAAGTAACAATTATAAAATATAATGAAATAAAGGAGTACAAAAAAATTAAATGGTTCTCATTACTTGGCACGATAATTATTTCCGGAGAATCCTCAAACATCAGATCGGGTCAGGAAATGCCATTTACGATAACCATTCCGAAAATGTGGTTTTTCCGCTGGAGGGTGTTTTTCATATCAACAGGCATTCGGGCTATGATAAAGAAACATTAAGCATGATAACTTAATTGCTCCTTACACTGTCAGAGCTCAAGGAGAACAATTTAATACTGTAATGACCTTCAGACATTTAGTACAAAAAAACATAATTTGTCTCTTATCCTTTTTCAGCTGTGGTACGACAGTCCTGACAACACAAGCCCAGGACTGCACTCAGCTGGTCAATACAGTCTATGACGAGGTGACGGGTACTACCGTGATAAGGATGAAAGATTATCTTTTTATTTCTGAGGATACAACAAGAAAAGTTGCCATATTTATAGCTCAAAAAATTGATGATCAGGGTATTGAGACTTCCCTGACTTTGGATTGCAGGGATCTAGGATGCATAAGTAACGGAAATGCAATAAATATTCTTTTCACAGACGGATCCAGAGAACAGTACCCAAATATGAGTACTTTCAACTGTGTCGGTTTTGCCATGCTGTTCATCGATATCCCTGATTATGAAGGTAACACAATCAGATCAGCGCTTATGAGCAAAAAGATCAAAACATTAAGGGTATCAGGTAACTATTCTTATGTCGAGGCAAATTTTACCGGAGAAAATCAGGACCGTCTGATTAATGTTCTGAAGTGTTTGAAATAATTTCTGTGCATTTGCTCTTAACTGAAGGGCTACCCTTTATTCTTCAGGCTAATTCAGATGATGACCGGATGACTTACTGAGTGTCCTGAATTTCCAGTCCATTGCACCAGTGTTGATTGAAATTCAGAGGTGAATGCAGAAGTTTTCAATACCCCACCTTCTTAATCCCTGAGAAGCCGTGCGATTTCCTGCAGTATTCCATCAATGCTTCGAAAACTGCCCCGTCCTTGCGGAGAACCTTCCTGAGCCGCACCTGCCGCACCTGGTTGTCTATCTCTCCCCCGGAAATCTCAAACTTCTCACCCAGCACGGCAACTTCCTCTTCGGTCAGCTCAGGAAGCTTATCCTTCCAGATGGCGGCCCTGGTAAATTTATCGGGTCCGGAAAAGTTGATTCTGAAGGCGAACCGGCGCTCAAAGGCCTTATCCAGGTTACCTGTCAGGTTGGAGGTGGCGATTAGTATCCCCTGAAAGTTCTCAAGAGCCTGTAAAAGGATATTCTGAATGGTGTTGACGGTATGGTCCGATGCGGAACCGCTGACACTGAGATCAATCCTCCTAGTCAACAGTCCGTCAGCCTCATTGATGAACAGGATTGGCTCTATCGAGGAAGCCTTCAGCACGGAAGCATAATCGTCGAAGATCTGCTTCACCTTCTTCTCGCTCTCGCCGAACCACTTGCTTTTGGTCTGCGATAGATCGACCATCATGATATCACGGTGTGTCACACGAGCCAGCTGGTAAACCATCTCAGTCTTCCCTGTACCCGGAGCGCCTGAGAAGATGGCTGTTATGCCGCTGGCAAGCCCCTTACGCTTCAGGTACCTCCGGTAAGCCCTGAACCGTAGCGGTTTCATCACCTCCTCAAGCATATCGAGCTGCTCCTGAAGGTCTTTATTGAAAAAGAGTTTCCTGCTCTTCAATGAACCGTAGGGTATGAGTCCCGAGTTCCCGTTGTCAGCCTTTAAGAGGGCGGGGTAGGAATGATAAAGCATCTTGGCAGTCTTAGGAGAAAGGGTGACGGCCTTCTCGCCGTCGAACTCCGACTGCACAAGCTTTAAGAATCCTGATTTGATGAGTTCATGGTTTCCTGACGCAACCTGCTGGCAATATTCGAGCTGATCGCCAAGGTCGTCGAAAAGCGCATTGGCAAAACCCTCAAAATCGACATTAACCTGGCCCTTAAGCCTTACATAGCTGAAGGCGAAGACGGTACACTTGCTGATGGTCTGCTCAAGTCCGCTGTCCACGAATGTCACAAAAGGAAGGTCGCTATTGCCGGCGATGAGGAATTCCACTTCCTCGCACACCTGTCCCGTGGTAAGATTGTTCCCCTGACGCTCGTCAACCATATCGGAGACCTGTTTTAAAAAGGCTGGCAGGTCGAATTTATAGGCTGACACAAGTTTTGTGGCATCCTCCTCGAGCAGGGCATCGATAACATATGCGGGCACCGTAAATCCGATATCATTATAGGTGGGTTTGCGGATCTTCTTTCTGAGAGATTTTTTTATGAATCCCCTTTTTTCAAGAGCCTCAGTCTCTTTCTGGGACGACACCAGCTTCAGAACACTGCAGTTCAGATGTTTCGACATTATTTCGAGGGTTACTGTCCGTTGCAGGCTGAGGTCCACGATAACGGAAAAGAGTATTGCCTGGCCGGGTGATATGCCCAGGAATGAGGCGATGGTGTCAACGTCGCTGCTGACGGGTTCAAGCTTACTGAAGTCAAGCTCGCATCTGGCTGCCGCCCTGGAGATGTTCTCCAGACGGGTGAGATGGTTGTTGATTAAAAGTTCATTCATATGGTTGTTGTTTAACAGGCAGTTCAGATAATGGTCTGCTGACTGAAATTTCCGGACAAAGAAAACAACCGCTCCTCAATCTATTTACAGATTGACCAGCTTGTCATAAAATGAAATATCGGTGAATACCGCGGCTATCTAGACAGCACGATAGCTGTCAAAGGCACATTGCCATATGTCAGCCACATGCTCTGCAAGGCTCGGCGGGGAGATCACCTTTACCTTGTCGCCAAAACGCAGGATGCAGTCGTTAATGAATTCGGCGGTGACCTTTACGTGAAGCTTCACGGTATATCCGTCAGTTTCGTTTTCATAAACAGGCTGCTGGGAGCGGTACAGAGGCAGTGACTTGATATACGGAGCCTCATCGACCCTGAAACGGAGTACAACGTCTTCAGAATCGAATCCAAAGGCAAAGACCCCCACGGCGTCGCGGAGAACATTGAAGATCTCATCGTAGAATGCCGCTTCCTGCAGAAAGTAATTGTCGGTGACAGCCAGGTTGCTGATGCGGTCCAGTCCGAAGATGCGTGCAACTCCGTCTTCCTTGCCGATGACATACCAGCGGTTCCCGTGTTCCTTCAGCATATAGGGCTGCAAGGTACGGGAGGTGGGGTTATCCGTATCATACCGGCGGTGCGTGAAAAGTATAATCCTCTTCTCGTAGATTGCCTCATATATCCGCGATAGGTGTTCCTTGCCCGAGAAGCCCTTGGTGTACTCAAAGAGAATATATTTATTAAGCTTGTCATCGGGGTATTGTCTGACCAGTTCAAAGTGGTCCGACAGCTTTTCGATGGCGTCATTCACCATCTTGAATTCCTGTGCATCACCGAAGATTTCCAGCTTATGCATCAGCATCTGAAGCATTCTGACAGCTTCCGGCGTTATCGGCACGTCAAACTCCCAGTCCTCGGTGTAGTGGTAGCATTTATTGAACCTGTCGTATTCGAGCGGTGCTCCCCTTTCGTTTTTAAGGAAGCAGAGGTCCTTTTCTATGGTAGATAATGATACCTCATATCCTTCCTCCCTGAGGTGCCTCCACAGGTCTTCGATGGTCGGGTAACCTTGCTTGTACTTGTTTCTCTTGACCTGGGAGTGTATCAGCAGATATCTCAGGTAGGCATTTTTGGTCTTGGGCACACTGGAGCGATTGAGAACTAAATATAGTTAAAAAGAGGTAAAAGAACAAACGAACAATAGAACAATTGAACCACGAAGTCAGAAGTGGCAATAGACAATATGCAAGGGGCAATAGTGAGGGCTGTGATTATAGTCAAGGAACAATGTGCAGGTTTAACCCTCGGCGTAATGGTAATTGCCTGTGGTAACAAAAACGCGGAAAAGGAAAATACCTGAAGGTATAAACAGCCCCCAAAAGATCATAAAACAAAATGGGTTCGTTTAATCAAATAGTCTGTGCTTACCCAACATATCCCTAATATTCCCGATATGCTGTGTACGTGTTTCCTTATTTTCGCCATTTTGTACAGCTTCTCTCAATAATCTGACTACTTTATGTTTATCGGTGTATTGGGCTGGTTTATTTTTGCTCAAAATAATATTCATGACTTTTGTGAACTCTTGTCGATTTTACTAGAAATGTTCCTTCCGGTATGAAACTGATTTCTTTCAATTCACAGTTGCCATAGAAAACCACTATTGAATAGAAGGGTATATTTCCACATAATCTAAGTAGTTTTCTTAAGTCTTCGATATGCTTATTATTCTGCTTTATGGGATTATAAAAACGAAATTTTTGTTTACCATATGCCAATACCTGAGTCCATTGTGTATATCGACCATCTCCAAAAATCCAACCGCTGTAATCTTTTACTTCAAATACAATTATTCCCACTTTGGTAGCAACGACTAAATCAATCTGTGAATAATTTCCATCAGGTTTTTTTACATAGAGGTCGTGAAAAATTGTTTGTGCCGGTATTCCGTATTTCAGAAGTGCAAGTACCAGATCTCTTTCTGTGCTTGTTCCTCTATGTGGTCTGGTGACGGTTTTTAACAGTTTATTATTCCGTATCTTTCTGAATATGATTGAGAAACACACAATCAGGAATATGCCCGGAATAATCAATAATGCAATGGTCAAATATGACATTACATCGTCTTTCAGGAATGATATAAGGTTATCGTCCATGATTCTAATCAATAACGCTAATTCTGCCTGTTACATGATTAAGCTTGACTTTCATCATTAAGAAAGAATGTAAAAAATGATCAAATTGTCCAGGTCAGCCTTGGATTTTCATTTCTTAAATTTGTAAAGAGTTGTCCTTTTATCACCAGTTTTGGCTAGAATCCCCTCATCTACTGCTGATTTCAAGTCCCGACTAGCCGTTGCTGATGAAATATCCCTGAATTGTCTCAAATAATCCCGTCGATTAAAAGAGGATTTCCGAATTAACTCCTGAAAGATGATGATTCTGTCTCTCGAAGTAAGATTGATATTCTTATTTGAGAGTAAATCCTCAAGTGACTCATTAATAATTTGAAGCATAAATTCCACAAATCCGGTAGAGTCACCTTTATTGTCAGATTCTTCGAGTATTTTATAATACTCAGATTGTCTGGATTTTATTATTGTTTCGATGGGAAGGAACTCAAAAACAGGAGAGTATTGTCTCAGAATTACTGTTTGCCATAGCCTTCCAATCCGACCATTTCCATCCATGAATGGATGAATAAATTCTATTTCGTAATGGAATACACAACTTTTGATAATAATAAGATCCGTATTTTTCTTCAGGTAGTCGAACAGGTCTTTAACCAATGATTTTACGATGTTGCCCGGAGGAGCAATATGTGTTACAGCAGCTCCCTTAAGGATGCCAACTGATTTAGTCCTGATTTTTCCGGCATCTTCAATCAACCCATTCATCAGTATTGCATGAGCCTTACAAAATGAAGCCAAACTTGTTGAATTAAAGGAGTCCAGATTATCGTATGCTTTAATCGCATTTTTCACCTCTAAGATATCCTTTGCGGGTGCGATAATCCTTTTATTGTCAAGTATGTCTGTTACCTGATCAGGAGAAAGTGAATTTCCTTCTATTTCAAGAGATGACTGAATTGTCCTGATTCTGTTTTTCTTCCTTAATTCGGTCGGGGGTCGATAAAGATAGGCAGCATTGACTTCTCCAATCTTCTCTGAAATTGAGACAATCAGTTCAAGGATTCGACTGGTAAGCTTATAAGGTGGTTTCATTATTATTATCTGATAGTATCATTTGATACTATCAAAGATATATTAAAGTTTATTATTACACTGTCCCGATGCAGGTTTATTTAAGACTAACTCGCTTAGATGTCAGGTACAGTTATGTATATTTGATTTAAGCAAAAGTATCCGGCGTCGGAGGGGGGATTGATGGCGTAGATCCCGTCGGCAAGGTCGATCTTGCGCAGGTGCATAGATTTGGGGATCGTGCAATCGATGCAATCGTGCAATCATGCGATCGGGGAATCCGGGGAGGACCAGGAGAATTGTAAGTACGGGGATAAGGAGATTGGGTTTCATTTGGTTCAGTTCGAACAGTTGTTATCTTTGCCAGACGAATATATTGTACAATTAAACATCTGTCAGAAATAATAGACAAACCTTTAAAAGTAATATTATGAAATTGAGAAAAACAGCATTGCTCCTGGGTGTGGTAACATTGATAATTGCAGGATTACCGGCCTGTAACCAGACTCCGGCAAAGAAAAGCATTAATACCGGAACCGTTTATTACAGGAACCTCCTGTTCAGCGAAACCCCGTTTGACACTGAAAGGGGATCACGCGAGCTAACTCCTGAAGAGGCTAAAGATATCAATAGCTATAAGTTCAACTATGACAATACCGGTCGTCTTCTGTCAGTTGAATTTGTCAGAGGGGATCAACTGCTCGGGTATTCCTCAATGGGGGCAGCAAAAATAACCTACGATTATTCAGATAACAAACAGATTAAACACTTCTTTGATGAGAAAAACCAGCCTGTAGAATCAGGCGGGGCTTTTACCTATGAGTATACCCTGAATGAGGGTGGTACCCGGACAGGCCTTAAATTTTTCGACAAGGAAGGACAACCGGTTGAAAACCGGAATAAGATCCATTCATACGTTTGGGTTGTACTCCCTGACGGCATGGTGCAGGAAAAAAGATATAACCTGGCAAACGTAGAGACTATAATGAATCCTTACTGTCCTTTCTATGAACTCAGGTTTGCGTATAACGATAAGGGTTATGTCCTGAGAATGGCCAATTATATGGCAGATACACTGTATAACTGTACGGCTGAGAACTGTGGCGATATCGGTGTTTCGTATTTTGAATTTGACCCGGATGAATTTGGCGATGTCAGGAGTTTTTCAGTTTATAATGCGACAGGACAGATGTCAAACCTGTACTGGGGCTGGTCGAGGAGAGTAAGTAAATATGATGAGAACGGGTATGTACTGGAAACTTCAGTTTTTGACCAGGACAATGAATATGTCGGCGGCAAAAGTGTGCCTGTGACGCAATATACTTATGATAAGCATGGGGCCTTAATTGAAACAAGGAACATGGATAAGGACAGGAATATTATTAATAGTCCTGATAATGGTGTTGCCATCACTGAATTCAAATATGACGAGAAGGGTAATCGCACTGAAACGATCAGATTTGACAAGGACAGGGCACCTATTGCACAGTAATTGAAATGCCCGGCCGGATCATGAGTAAAAGACTATGTATTTATGCTCTTTTCCTTGCAGTTCTTGCTGCTTTTGCATTGAGTTGCACAGGAAAGAAAACTGAAAAGAAGAAGGAGGCCGTTAAGGAAACCGCTGCTTCACCTGTTATCGGTCAGGAAACCCTGCTTTTGCTTAAAGACCTGGAAGAGAATGGTGATTATGTCAATAGCCAGTACTTCCCAAGCCTTATTAAAGCATCTGTTGTAAATGCAGAACTGGGGAAAAACAATCTGATCATTGACCTGCGGTCTCCGGAACTGTATTCAGGAGGTCATATCAGTGGTGCTGTAAATAAAAAATTCGGAGAGCTGCCGGAATATTTTGAGACCGGCATCAAGCCTTTTGAATTCGATAAAATAGTACTGGTCTCTGAAGATGGCCAGGTATCAAGCTATACCACGGCACTGCTCAGGATGATGGGATACGGCAATGTCTTTGCCATGCGATGGGGGATGTGCGGATGGAATAATAAATATGCGGAGGAGGGCTGGCTGAAGGGTGTATCAGGTAAATACGAAGACCGCCTGGAAATTACTGCCAATGAGACTCCGAAACCCGTAGGTATGCCGGAGCTTAAAACCGGCCTTTCAACAGGAAAGGAAATCGGGGATGCAAGATTTAAAAAGCTCTTTGCAGACGGTACCGGAGATATCCTGATCACGGCAGATGAGATCTTCAGTGATCCTGGAAAATACTTCATAATTAACCTTGACCGAAAGGATAAATATGATGATGGTCACATCCCGGGTGCTGTAAGATACAAACCTGAATCAACACTGGGATTCCCTGACATGATGGCCACAATCCCGTTTGACAAAACCGTGGTGGTCTATTGCGGCACCGGACATAACTCAGGATTTGCGACTGCATTCCTCAGGCTGTTCGGCTATGATGCGAGAACGCTGAAGTACGGGAACAACAGCTTTATGTATGATAAGATGGTAAAGGAAAAAAGTACCTTATCGTGGCTGCCGTTCACACTTGCTGAATCAAACGAATTTCCGGTAGTAAAATAATATACAGGATATCCTTATCATGAAGTTCCGGCCCGGTAACAATATCGGGCCGGAATTTTTTTTGCGGTATTTATTCAGAATGTGCAGCCGGAAGAATATAGATATTTTTCATACCCATCTCACTGAGAACCATCCATACCCTGGCTGACACAGAGTTGTCACCGGAATAAAGGATGACAGGACCTTTGTTCTTTCTTATCCGCATGAGATTGGTTTTTTCAAGTATCGAGTCAGGATTAATATTCATGGTATTACCCTGGAACTGTTCATCGATCGCTGCGTCATTTCCAAGGTTGATCAGGAGTATTTCACCGCTCAGGGTCGCTATCTGATCTTTGGTAAGGATGTTTGAGCCGATAGCTGAAGGCTCTGCCCATTTTACGGCATCATATCTGAAATTCTTCTGACTGAAGGTCCTGATAAGCACCAATATGACCACGAGCAGAAATAATGGCAGGACGAGCCGGTACTGCTTAATAAATTTCATTGTCTTTTCTGTTTAATCATTTTACTATTCGCATCCGCCATCAAGCTTCTTTGCAGAGAATTTCTTCGACTCGAGAAACTTCATTTTAAGGCTGTCGGGAAGACTGTTCAGTTCGGTAAACATCTCTCCGGCACGTCTTCTCGTTTCAAACAAAGCATTTTCCCTTGCTGTTATCCTGTCGCCGGTGAACTTCGTTTCCATGACTGTCCTTATCCATTCCGTTACACCACCTGCCATGACATAACTGTTATCATATCCAAGTCCCCTGGCATAGACAAGGGCATAATCCGACCCGCTATCTCCGGCAGAATAAAAGATGTTCCTGACGTTTTTATTTCCGAGCCATATCTCCGGATCTTTGTTAATGAATTCAGGGAAGGGGATATTAACAGCTCCGGGGATAGCCTGTTTTCTGAACTCCTCAGGCGACCTCAGATCTATCAGCTGGACTGTGTTGTCTTCCCTGATTATGAATTCTGCAACCTGATCGACAGTGAATGAAGCATCCTTATTCAGGACATCTGAGAGGAGCTTGTCGGGTTTTGCAGTAAAGGAGCGATTTGCCGAGAGAGGCAGTAATGCCAGGATCAGGCTTAGCAGAAGGAGCAATACGGAGAACTCTTTTCTTATATTCATACCGGGTTATTTATGTCGTTTGTTATTTCCGGCCGTGCAAATTTCTTTTCGGCCAGCTCTGCGATCCAGAACATAGCTACAGCTGCAGCTACCAATACAAGAGTAAATAGTCCGGGAGAGAGACCCAGCGATTCATTGATCTTCACCGGTCCTTTGTATTGGGCATTGGCTATACCTTCAATCAGCGGATAAGTTTCGGTGAAGAGAAATGCACCTGCAAGTCCCCCTGCGACAAAAGCCATGGCATCGATTTTACCGATGGACATGGCACACAGGCCGGTGCCCGGGCAAAATCCGCCCATGATGAAACCTGCCCCCATTATTACTCCACCGACAATAGATGCAGTTACATAAAACTCATTTACATATACCTGATTCAGGTTAAGTAATCCGAAGTAACTGAGGAATTGTGATCCGATCAGGGCAACAATAGCAGCAGTAAAGAAGACTTTAATCACGGTGGTGTCATATCCGTAGAACATTCCTGCCAGTTTTCGGCTCGAAGAAAAACCTGCCTGTTCAAGGGCAAATCCAAAACCGATCCCGATCAGGATAGCGGTTAGCATATTCAACCATTCGGGGAATGCAAAATATGATGAAAGGGGAGCCATATCAATTGTTATTAATTTGATTCATTAATTAAAAGATTTGCGATTTGCGATTTGCGATTTGCGATTTGCGATTTGCGATTTGCGATTTGCGATTTGCGATTTGCGACTGTGTCCGCCTCCTGGCGGATTTGCGATTTATCATATCCAGTTTTTCCTGAAGATCCATGCAAAGACATAAGCTGAGCCGAAGATGGCGATCATTGTTACGAATCCTGCGAGTGAGAGGACAGCCATGCCGGATAATGCCGCTCCGCTGGTACATCCCCTTGCGAGCTGACCTCCGTAGACAAACAACATTCCGCCGAGAAATGCAAAGATCAGTCTCCGGGTGACAGATATCTTCGGAGATTTTTCAACTTTAAGTTTCAGTCTTCCTGAGACAGCACCGGAAATAAATCCGCCTGCAACCACCCCGAATATCTCAAGTGTAAGCCAGTTTGTCAGTGGTTTCTTGCCGTTTTCAAAATACTTTGAATAGTATTCTGATTTTTCGACATGAGGAGGATCGACAGCGCCGACTATTGAAACGACACAATATTTATAGCCGCCGCTTGCACCGAGACCCCGGCCTGAGACGACCATTGCCGCGAGGAGTACTATACCGAGCAGGGTTCCTGCCAGATAAGGGTTCATATAATTTCTTTTCATACCCGATAATTCTTTAGTCATTTAAGGCCTGGTATACAAGAGCTTTAAATTTGTCCCGAATTTCATGATGGCTTAATGGGAATTGTTGTATGAACATAAGGCAAACAAGACGTTCCCGGGGATCAGCCCAGTAAGTAGTACCAAAAAATCCGCCCCATGAAAATGATCCTTCAGAAACACCAAGCACAGCTTGTCCATCTTTTGTAGTGATCTGAAATCCAAGGCCAAACTTATCCCTGCCCAAATTCAAATCGCCGATCTGGTTGGTTGTCATTAATTCAACGGTCCTTCGTGAGAGAAGCCTTTTACCATTATATTCCCCTTTGTTCAATAACATCTGCAAAAAAGTGGCATAATCTTTTGTTGTTGAACTTAATCCGGCTCCTCCTGAAAAATAGGTACCTTCAACCATTGGATAATTCACTCTTACACCCAGGAACGTCTCATCTGTCCATTTTACTAAATGATGCCTGTCATCTTCGGTATAAGCAGTGACCAGCCTTTCAAATTTTGACGACGGCAAATAAAAATAGGTATCGGTCATACCCAATGGTTCGAAGATATGTCTTTGAAAATATTGATCGAGACTCTCACCGGATAATACCTCAACAAGATAGCCCAGGACATCCACATTTAATCCATAGGTGAATTTTTCCCCCGGCTGGTGTGCAAGAGGTAATTTGCCCAGTGCCCTGATCTTGTCACCCAGTAATATTTTGTCACTTCCAAATACGGCGGGAATATCTGATTTTGCATAGATAGCTCTCATATTCACTGACCCGATACCTGCATAATCAATCCCGGAAGTGTGGGTTAAAAGATCTCTGACTGTTATTTCACGGTTTGCGGGGATAGTAGTAAAAGTAGTATCCTTTTCATTAAACCGGTCGAGAACGCGGGGATTAGCAAATTCCGGGATGTATTTTGATATCGGGTCATCCAGGAGAAATTTCCCTTCCTCAAATAACATCATCACTGCAACGCTGGTTATAGCTTTTGTTTGTGAAGCGATACGGAAAATATTATCAGTACGCATGGGCGATTTTGTCTCAATATCGTTTACACCAAACGCTTTGTTATAAACAATTTTCCCGTCACGTGCAATAAAACCAACAGCACCGGCAATCCATCCGCTGTCGATGCTCTCCTGCAGCATTTTATCGATGCGGATCAACCGATCTTCAGAAACCTGTACTGAAAGTGGGGATGCCTCCTTCAGTTCAGAAGTCCGGGAGCAGGAAGATGTAATTCCTAAAACAAGAATAGCTACTTGTAAAAACCACATTTTTTGCATGTTAATATCAATTTTAGGTGTCTGTTATAAGTCTGGTATAAAAAAGGGTAATGAACAAAATTAGGAGTTTATTTTCATACTGTGCGGAAGGGAATGCCGTCTTCCCTGCAGATCGCCTTCACAAGCCTGCGGCCTGACATGATGGACGTGGGGAGTCCGCCTCCTGGCTCGACCCACTGTCCGCACATGTAGAAATTCCTCAGTGACGGCAGGGTCTGCCGCATGGGTTTCATCAGCACACCTGCGTTGTCAGGAGTGATGAGCCAACCCTCGAATGATCCCTTCCAGTTGCCGGTGTATCGCTCAAGGGTCAACGGGGTGGCCACATCTATCACCTCGACCAGCGGCGTGATCCCCGGAAAGCGCTGTTCAAGCAGGCTGACGGCAGTTTCCCCGATCTCCGCCTTCATCCTTTTGTAGGCAGCCGGATCATCGCCGAGCTTCTTCCAGTATTCATAGTCAGTGTCGAGCATGATGTTAAGCATGGTTTTTCCTTCCGGTGCCAGGGTGGGATCCTGATTATATATATGTACGGGAAGCCTGCTGCGAAGCTTTTCTGCGATCATGACCGGCTCTTTAAGAGCAAAGGAGAATCCGGAGACCGTAACCGGGACATCATCAAACTTCCGGTTCACTCCCATTGAGACAATTAATATCGGGTGGAAGACCGGCCATTTCTCATATGGTTCGCGAGTTTGTGCATCAACATATTTTTCATCAAGCATCGAGAACAGGGTAGAGTATCCGTCAGCTGCGGATATGATCCTTCCGGCCGTGTGCTCGGTGCCGTCGTCAAGCCTGATGCCTGTTGCCCTGCCGTCAGAGGTCAGTATCCTGCTTACCCTGCTGTTATAATACAATTCCCCGCCGAGCTCCCTGTACCTGTTTTCGAGGGCCTCAGACATAGGCTTCGAGCCGCCGATGGGATAGCCGGCGTTCTTATTATGGAGGTAGGCGAAGGTAAAGAGCATGAAAAGGATTGAGAAATCAGGTATCCAAATCTCCATGAAAGCATCCCTGAGTAAAGGATCGGTAAAGTTTTTTGCGAAAGCCTTGCCTGTCATCTTTCCCCATCTGTCAAATTTCTTTTTGTTTTTTATAAAGGTAAGAGCAGTGGAAAGCTGTTTTTTCATCTTTACTCCAAAGGTATCTGTCGGTGACGGAAAATCGAAGCTGAGGCACATGCGGATGCCGTCAGCAAACTCCCTGATCGTTTTTTCGTCGCGGGGAGACAGTTCCAGCAGGTGTTTTTCAAGAGTATCGACATTGGCGTGTAAGACGACAGTGCGTCCGTCAGCCCCCTCAAAGCGCGTATATTCTTCAGGGTAAACGAACTCTCTTCCCTGCGCTATGCCTGTTTCATTCCATATATGATTAAATCCGCTCTGAGGATCGGATCCAACGAGCCAATGGATGCATCCGTCGAAGGTATAGCCATTTCTTTTCCATGAAGCACATAGTCCGCCAGGCTGGTTATGCATTTCAAAAATACGGGTGTTGTAGCCGTTCATGCGCCCGTATATGCCGGCTGCCAGTCCGGCGAACCCGGCACCGATGATGATGATCGAATTATCGTGTTGTTTCATGACTGATATGTAAATTTAGAGGGTAACTGTAGTCGAACCAATTAAGTTTGCACCAAGGGAAGTATTCCAGATATCGTGATTCGCAAACTGTATACAACGCCTGTTAGTGCTGGTTTCTTTAGGATCATTGATCTTTAAGAAAATATCATAGTCACCGGGAGGCACCTTACCAAATGCGACCATATTAACAGAGAAGTTCAAATCACGCCATGCAGCGGTATTGTCTGCCCTGCTGTCCGGGTCAGGGCGCCAATCCCTTGCGTCAAGGTTCGTAAGTGCCGTGTAAGTGTCAGAGCCATTTTTGGTTTTCAGAATTACCGACACATTTTTCTTGTTTACTACATTACCAAAGCCGACATTCTGGATCTTCCCTTCGAACATAAGGGTACCATTCTGCTTTACCCATTCACTTGCATTAGCCTCGCGCAACACTAACCGGTAGCCCAGTCTGTCACGGATATATTCCATTCCGCTTCTGCCGTTATATACCGGGTCAAAGATTGCCGTCCGGGTCACTCCATCGTGCGGAGGCGTAAATGGTTTGGTGACATTTTCTTTATTATAAACAAAATCTCCCCAAAGTTTATAAGTGCGTTGGCTATAACCTGCATTCAAATGAGTTGTCTGAGCATAAGCGGCTTCATAAAGAACGTTCGGAAGCCTGGGATAGATATTATCGTCAGGACCGGGCCCGACTGTTTCACCGCCATAGAAGTTATTTTGATTTCTGATCCAGGTTAAAACACGGTTACGATCAAAATCACCCAGGTCACCAGTTCCGATTAATGAATACCCTTCGGAAAGCGAGCCATTGTCATTAGGCACGCCGCTGCCAGGACCCGCCGAATAACTATCGTTGAACATACCGAAACGCTGTGCCGGTGTTCCGCGTGCCGGGGCCGGCATTATATCAGTAAAGCTATAATCGGTACCATATTCCATGTTATACCATGCCATAACTCCGCCCGCATGTACTAAAATTGAACGCGAAGCGGGAACATAGCCCAGCAGCGCTTTTAAAAGCCAGTGGTAACCCTCCCGGGTTCTGGCATATGATGACGAGTGCATTTCGCCCCATGGGCCAAAGAACCCCCCTTTAACAGCCATTATGCAATCTTCGAATTCACTAAAAACATTTCCAAGCTGCCAAAGATGATATTGTACCCAGTTTTTGTCCTCATGACCGGGTATACCACACAAATCAGATTTATTAATAACTCCGGTTTCATACCAGACCCGGCCTTTTGGCGCCCCTGGTTCGCAATCATGAATGATCTGGTCAAAGCTTTCATTATCAACATACGTAAAGCCCCGGCCGTCATAATTAAATTTCACAATGGCAACAGCTTCGCTTTCTCTTACTTTTTGAAGCGCTGCCCTTACATAATTAAGTGCAGCGGGTGTCAAAGGCTGAGTTGTTCCATAATCTGGCGGAGGAGTACCAGCTGCACTCCAGGGTCCGATGGGTCTTCCATTGAGGGGGGCATTCGACGAAAAGTTTCTCAGGTCAAATTCCATATAAACTATGTCAGCATTAACAGAGACCGTAGTACCACTTATACCGGTTCTTAAGTCAGGGAGACCCGGAGTTCCACCGTCGACAGGAATTACATATTCTCCGGCTCTGTAAAAGCCTCTGTCCGGATTCGGAATATCGACAGGATTCTCAGTATAGTCAAGCGCCTGTAGCACAAGAGGGGCTACTTCACTATCATCTGCACCATTCAATACAATCTCGTTTCCGGGAGCCTTCACCGCAAATGCGACACACAACAAGCCTGCCAGTACCAGGCCAACCATTAACCAGATTTTATTCACTCTGAATAACTTTTTCATAATCTAAACTCTAACTTAATATGATAAATGTACGCATTTGCTGAGGAAAATTCAGGGAGCAACTGTAGTCGAACCAATTAAGTTTGCACCAAGGGAAGCATTCCAGATATCGTGATTTGCAAACTGTATGCAACGCCTGTTAGTGCTGGTTTCTTTAGGGTCATTGATCTTTAAGAAAATATCATAGTCACCGGGAGGCACCTTACCAAATGCGCCCAAATTAATTGAGAAGTTCAAATCACGCCATGCAGCGGTATTATCAGCCCTGCTGTCACTATTCTCAGCAGTCAGCCAATCCCTTGCGTCAAGGTTCGTAGCTGCCATGTAATAGTCAGAGCGATCTCTGGCTTTCAGAATAACCGACACCTTTTTCTTGTTTACTACATTACCAAAGCCGACATTCTGGATCTTCCCTTCGAACATAAGGGTACCATTCTGCTTTACCCATTCACTTGCATTAGCCTCGCGCAACACTAACCGGTAACCCATTCTGTCGCGGAAATATTCCAGCCCGGTTTTGCCGTCATATACCCGGTCAAAAATTGCCGTTTTGGTTTCCCCACTGTAAGGAGGAAATTTTTCTGTGTCATTGGCCGGGAACGTAACCGGTGTAGTGACGTTTGTTTCATTATAAATAAAACTGCTCCACCGGCTATAATTACCGTGTCTCATATTTAAATTACTTGTCCGGAGTTGTTGGGCTTCCAAAATAGCACCCGGCATATTGCCAAAGACATTATCGCCGATACCACCTTCACCCTGAACGATTTGGTTTTGCTTATTGATCCAGGTGATAATTTTGTAACGATTATATCCGGGACCGAACATTCTGCCCCCTTCGGAAAGCGAGCCATTGTCATCCCAATTACCAGCTGCATAACTATCATTGAAAAAACCAAAACGTGCCTCCGGCGAGCCCTTCGGTGGAACCGGCATGCTGTCTATATCAGAAAAGTCATAATTGGTCCCATACGTAAGGTTATACCATGCCAGGAATCCGCCCGCAGTTGTTAAAAGCCCACGCGAATCGGGAACCGCATCCAGATATGCATCAAAAAGCTTCTTATATTCCTTCGGATCACCAGATACAGGTGATGTATGCATTTCGCCCCATGGACCAAACATGCCCATTTTAACACACATTATGACGTCTTCGTATTCATGAAAAATTGGTTTAAGCTGCAAAATATGATATTCTGACCAGTTTTTGTCCGTATAGCCGGGTACATTGCACATGGCCGATGGATTATTAGCAGTTACGTATGTTGCTTCAGGGCCCAGAATAAGGTGTTCGTTTTTACCTTCAATATAATTAAAACCATTTCCGTCATAAGAAAATTTCAAAAAGGCTACACCGTTACCATCTCTCACTTTTTGAAGCAGGCCTCTTATATAATCAAGCGCATATGGTGTTAAAGCTTTCGTTTCACCTGTTCTCCCTTCAAAACTTTCCCGAAGTCCTTTATTTGGGT
This sequence comes from uncultured Bacteroidales bacterium, assembly GCA_963849945.1. GTDB lineage: Bacteria > Bacteroidota > Bacteroidia > Bacteroidales > VadinHA17 > SR-FBR-E99. Next base: position 37,956 of record CAWKJD010000013.1, read on the forward strand.
CAGCGTCGAAATCTAAACCAGCCTGTCTGCTGAGGAATGCATTCGACGAAAAGTTACACAAGTCAAAACCCATAAATGATATGGAAGGAAGGGCCGAGACTCCGGTACCGCCGACGTAGGGGTCTGCATTAACTCTGTTAAACACTTCCGTCTTTTCGATATCATCGCCTTCCACAGGAGGTATCTGTCTTCCCTGGTACAGTGGTGAATCTGCGTTAACCGGAACCCGGTGATCTATTTCAGGTGTACGACCAAAACGCGTCTCCGCTGACTGCCATCGGCCTCTGTAGAAGCCCCTGTCCGGATTCGGAATATCAACAGGATTCTCAGTATAGTCAAGCGCCTGTAACACAAGAGGGGCTACTTCTCTATCATCCGCACCATTCAATACAATCTCGTTTCCGGGAGCCTTCACCGCATATGCGACAGACAACAGGCCTGTCAATACCAGGCCAACCATTAACCTGATTTTATTCACTCCAGATACTTTTTTCATATCCTGACCTCCAATGGGCTATTTTGGTTTTATTTCAGGACCTACTTGTCCTCGTAAATAAATGAAGCTTTGAGATTGTGCGAATCTATTGATTTGATATCCAACTTGTAGTTGATTGTGCCTCCCCAATATCCCACCGATATTTGAATCAGTGTATCATTCAATAACGTCCATGTGCCTGGATAATCTGCGTACGAAATTGGCGGAGTACCGCACCACCCGGAATTCTTCCTTTCGGTCATGGTTCCGTCACTGTTAAATTTAAAACAGGGACCGTCAACAAAATCAATACTACGGGTGTAGACAGAGGCATTGTCCCTGAAATCGGAATAATTCCACACACCAATCAGCAGGTTGTCCGGATCAATCTGAATACTGTCTTTTGAACATCCGGCTATGATGATCAGGAGAGAGACTGTTACTATCGTTTTCTTCATCAGGCGGTTTTCGTCAGTGGCACAAATTTTATACCAGTAATCTTTATCCGGATCAGCTGCTGATTTCATTTTTTAAACGATTTAATGAATTCTCCAGCCGTCATGACAGGGATTTTGCTTTCCTTAAAATCAGGTTGATTTCTGGTTATGATTAAGTCCTGATCATTCTCAATCGCGGTAAAATATTGTATTGCATCTTCGAAGTCCCTGAATTCCGAATTCAAGGCAAGGTCAGTTATCTTATCATCCAATGGGAGAACACTCACAAGTACTTTGAATTTCCTTAAGATTTTTCTTACTTCCATTTCAGGAATTTGTTTTGATAAGATATAATTGATATCGGCCAGACAGAGTGCTGAAACAGAAAGTACTATTTTTTTCTTGTCAGCTAATGAAAACAATTTCGCGGCTTCTGTATAAAATGGCATCCTGTGTGCAAGAAGGTCCAGCACAATATTGGTGTCAAGTAATATGCTTTTCATCTTATGAGTACTTTTTGACTAAGTAATCAGTCCTCTCTTTTTTATAATCAAAATCTTCCGGCAATTTGATAACACCACTAAGACTTTTTACAAGCGGGGTGATCTCAATATCATCTGTTTCATTTTGTGTAACTGAGTCCAAAAAAGATTCAATCATCCTGGAGAGACTGGTTCTTCGATGCTTGGCATATCTCTTTGCACGGGATATTACATCATTGTCAAGCTTTATGGTCAATTTTGTATCCATTGAATTTTGATTTGTCCGTACAAAGATATTAATATTATACGTATAAAGCAAATCCGGAGATCAAAAAGTTTGCAGCTAACGTGTTTATATATCAAATACTGGTACAATGTAACAATGTTCTTGGTACAGGGTGCAAGGGTGCAGGAGCAAAAGCAAAAAGTGGGACAATTAATCAATTTACTTGCCAATGTACTTTAGAAGGTAGAGCTGTATTATGATTCCGTTCTTTAACTTGTTGTCTTTTACGGTATCAGTTTTTATAAGTTCCGATTCTGATAAAACGAGGTCAAGATTTTCTTTATTCAATTCCAGATTGTGAAATCTGACTGCACAAAATACTTCTCCGGAATCCAGAAATTCTCCGGGCTGATTATATTGGCGTACCTCCGGGAAGGCATCAACGTTCGACATTTTCGCCTTAAGCCAGTAATGACTTAATCCCGAAGTACCATTGTATTCTACCATTGGGCCGGCAGTTACCTCGGTAATGTGTAAGATTTTCTTAATTTCAGGATAAGTGGTGGAGATATATTCGATGGTTTGTTTATAGGGCCCATATGAAAAATGGAAATTGGAAATAGAAATCCGTATACCCAGGAATAAGATAACCGATACTAAAATAATTTTCAGCCATTTTATCTTCATCTGGATTAAAAGAATAGTAGGAGGGACAACCAGCATAGTAACTATGGTCATTACATACCTGGTGGATAAAATTGGTTGTGAAACCAGGGAAATAATCGTAACAACGAGTAGTGTCCCCAGGAAAATTGACAGCGACAACCATAAAGCTAACCGATACTTTGAATACGATTTGGTAAAACTTATGAAAAAGGTAAAAATAATCAGGCTATAAATCAAAATTGTCAATGAAGTGGAATAATTGGTTGTCCAGAATTGTTCGGTGAATGGAATTGTAAAACAAGAAAGAATAGCCTTGAGACTAACTTCAGGAGCCCAAAAAGCATGTTGAACTTTTTTAACTTGAATAATAAACATAAAGAGCCATGGGAGAAACAGTAGCGCTGCTAAGAGTAACGAAAATAAATGAGGAATCCACTTTTTATTTTTAGTCAGAAGCAGGTGAAAAAAAACAAACATATTTGCCACAAACGCAGCAGTCATGCTATAATAGTGGGTATACATTGCTAACACAGTGAAAACAAAAAGAAGGACCAAATCGCGGTTTTTCCCCGTTCTCATGAACAAGTAAGAATATATAAATACTCCTGTAACTGAAAATGCAGCCCAGGTGTACATTCTGGCCTGGTGCGAGTAAGCAGCAAGCATCGGAACTGAAATCAGCATCAGACAAAAATATAGCGCACCTTGTTTGCCAAAAACACGTTGACCGGCAAAATACCCCAGTAAAATTGTTGATAATACCCCCAGAACTGAAAAGAACCGTAATGAAATAGCATTTAAACCGAACAAACCAGTAAACCATCTTAATGCCAGGTAATATAAAGGGGGATGTAAATCGTTTTTGAACTTAGCTAAAAAGTCTGATAAGGAACCACCCAACATTGATTTAGTATATATCTCATCACTCCATAAATCACTGAACCCAATTTTTAACAAGTAGAATACTGTAGCAAGAGAAAAAATCAGAAAGAATATTAACAATTTATTTTTGGTTAGTTTCTTTAAAATATTATCCATATTCTAAAATTGAAAAATAAATACACAAATATTTTTCTGAGAAACAGGTTTCAACCTCACTCTACCGGTACAAGGAACCTCACCGCTTTGCCGGTTTTTTTTGCGTGGTTAATCTCATTGCTGGTGGAGGATCCTATGTACCCTCCCGGGTTGATCACAAAGATTTCGTCAGCGAGGTCGATCTTGCGGAGGTGCATGTCATCAAGCATAGGTTTGATATTCTCAGACCAGACCTCAAGGCCTACTCAACCTTCCTGATCAACATTCCGTTAACGCTGATACCGGTGACTTTATCTTCAGCATCAGTGACAAACTTCATGTCACCCTGAAGTTCCCTGACAAAAAAGTCAACATTGGATGTGAAATATGCATTTACCCAGAAACCAGGGAAAGGACTTATCAACAGGTTCCTGCCTTCCCTTCTGATATTAGTCACTTGCCCTCCAGCTTCATATTTCCCTGCATATCTGTTGAGGACCGCTTCATCAACATCAATTACGGTCTTCAGTACCGGCTTATAATAATCTTTCCACCCGTATACAGTGGCAACACTGTTTGCCACCTCCCCTGAGAGGGATCCATTGTCTGAATTAGTCATTATCACAACTCCGTTGCCTCCGACAAGGTCTCCGACATAATAACAGGTAAAGCCTGCGTTGCCTCCGCTGTGGGAGAAATACAGACTTGAGTCTTTTTTGCTGACAAACACGCCCGCAGCTGCCTCCTGGAGTACAGGCGTAAGCCTCAACCTGGTAAACTCAGGTGTCAGTACTTTGTCCGATTGTCCATTCCATGATGACACGGTCTCAATAATGTATTTGCACAGATCAACAGGATTGGTCCACAAACCTGCCGCTGCCTGTTCAGGATAAATGTGATACTTGCCTTTAACCTCTTTACCGTCTGCTTTATATCCTGTGGCAAGCAGCATACTCTTTGATTTTTCGGGAGGCTGCGTATAGAAACTGCCTGTCATGCCCATGGGGTCGAGGACATTCTTTTGCATGAACTCATCGTAGGGCTGGTGTGTGACATCCATAACGATCAGCTGCGAGATTATGATACCCCCGCCTGAATAGACCACACTGGCGCCCGGCTCTGTAAACGAACGCACTGCTTTAGTATTGGCCGGCTTCTGTCCATCGAGGATCTGCGGAATCGTAGGAATACGGTCGCCCCTGGCATATCCGGGGAAACCGTGGATTGTCAGGCCGGCGGTGTGACTCAACAAGGCGGCAACAGTTATCGGTTTATTCTTCGAGACAGTGTCATACGGAAACTTCCATGATGTAAGGTACTGATTGATATCTGTATTCAGGTCTATCTTCCCGTCCTGTACCAGCTTCATAACACCTACACCGTTCAGCGACTTGCTGATCGATGCAGCCTGGAACAACGTTTTCTCTGTCACCGGACGCTTCTCCGACATATCAGCCCAGCCGTATCCTCTTGCCCAATCTATTTTAAAATCATGCACGACAGCAATACTGACACCCATGACCTTATGGTGTTTCATTCTCTCTTCAAGATTCCATGTAGTATCATTCTGAGTGCGTACCCAGTCTCCAAGGTTATTCTCGACCTGCCTTATCCGTTCCTCAGTCTGAGGAGAATATTGCGGTTGTGCAGTGCATTGACAACTCATGATGAAGAGGACCAGGAAGAGTGCTGATTGTGAGTAAAGGAAATTGTGTTTCATGCTGACATTATTTGAAATAAAATTAAAAATTATATTGAGAATTTTTTGTCAGCGCCTGAAATAAATATCAGTCTGATGAGCATGGAGAAAAGAGCAAGGGGCAAGGTGCATGGAGAAAGACAAAAGACAAAAGTCACAAGACAAAAGAAATGGTCCTGCGAAGCGGGAGAGCATGGAGAAGGGGGGACCGAGCCTAAAGTCCCGACATGTTATGTCGGAATAGCAAGGGGACAGACTGCAGGAGAGCAATGAACAATTGAACAAACGAACAGTCGATTATCTTCATATCATCCTATCTGTCAGATCCTTTCAATTCTCTTTCAGCCCTGAACCAGTCATCAAATTCATTATGAGAAACACGGTCATCTTTCTGGTAGATCTCAAATGCCCTCTGACGGATATCCTCCTCGGAAATGATTTTTCTTATTTTTCCGGATTTTTCTGAGCGGACTTCTCTGCTTTTTCTTGTTTTAGCAATTGATTTTTCCATAGCTGCATAATTTAAAAATTATTAAATAACTGCTTTTAAATCTGGTTTTCCATAAAATTTACCAGTTTGCCGGTTGATTTTTTCGTTCTCCGTAATAAAGTTGAATTATGCTCATATTTGTCAACTTTTGCAGTTTTGTCATATATACATTTTTGATACTTATAATGATTACTAAACCATTTTTCCAATCTATCAGAAAAATCTGTCAAAATGTTCATGAAGTTTATATAAGCGAAGTAAGGTGAATCATAAGGAATAATGATTTCGTGAAATTCACTTTCCTCGTACAGTACCGGGTCCATAAAATAAAAATGATCGCATGTTTGAAGATAAAGCCAGTCCTTATTGATCAAAAGATCATTGCACAATTTGATTTTTTCACTGTAAGAATATAACTTCTCAAATGCATCGATCTGCATTTCATTACAAGATTCATAAAATGATTTATTGTTTTTAGAAATTTTTGAATCCATCTGGTCAGCTGATAAAGAAGGAAGTAAGTAGTCTCCTGCTTCAGAGGGATTTGCAAATGTAAAATCGGATTTTGAAATTACTTCTGAAACGAAAGGCTCCAGGAATTCAAGCAGTCCTCTATTTGCACTTTGGCAATCTCCGGCTACATTATATGGAATGAAAATATCGACAACACAATTATTATTTCCACAGGTATTTAGCGTCTTTACAAATTTTTCCGGATTATTGAACAATTTGCAAGGGTCTTCTGAAGAAAAATCCAGAGATAATGCTTCGTTTAATTTTCTATCTCCCGATAAAATTTTTATTCCCGGAGAGCCAACTCCGGAATATTCCAGTTTCCTATTCGGAACAGCGATTGGTTCTTTATTAAACATTACTTTTATTCTCTCTTCCTGAAGTTTTTTCTGTTCACCGTACAACAGATTATTTGATAATGGTCCGAAGGTATTGGAGTAAGTTCCCGACAAAAGTTCAACACAATCAGTATTTATCAGAGTTTTATAGCTATCAATCATTTCGGGAGCATATAATTCAAATTGATCCAGAACAACGCCGGAAAAAAGAAAAGACATTTTAAAAGCGCCTTTGTAGGAATGAATTAAATTGAGTAATATCTTATTGGCAGGCAAATAAGAGAGTTCAGATCTCTTCTTAATGTTAAACTCATTTTCATAATCATCGTAGTAATAGTGATTATTCATTATTTCAAAAAACCTGAACGTCTGCAATTTCATAGGTTGATGCACCTCAATATTTAAGCATATTTTCTTCATGCCCCACCTGCGATTTCTCAAACTAATGATTTATAAACATCACGAATTTGCCTGCCGGCATTTTCCCATCGCAATTTATCCACATCATTACTTCCTTTTGAGGCAAGCAACTTCGACAGGGTTGAATAATTAAGAACACCCCAGATTGCGTCTGCAAGAGCGTTTATATCCCAGTAATCCACTTTTATTGCATGTTTTATGACTTCCGAAACGCCAGACTGCTTTGATATTATAACCGGTATTTTAGATCGTAGTGCTTCCAGTGGTGCTATGCCAAATGGCTCGGAAACAGATGGCATAACAAACAAGTCAGTCTGTGAAAACAGTTTATTAATTTCATCATTCTTAAGAAAACCCGGAAATGTGACTTTAGCTGAAATTCCAAGGTTATTAACCTGACTGACGATTTTATCCTTCAAATCGCCACTTCCGGCCATAACAAATCTAACATTGCTTTGCTTCTGCAATACTTTATAAGCGGCCTCAATGAAATACTCCGGCCCCTTCTGAAAAGTAATTCTGCCTAAAAAAGTAACAATCTTTTCACCGGTTAGTCTCTCCGGTTTAAATATTGTATTGCTTGTGTTTTTATCTATACCATTGTGTATTGTTACTATTTTGTCGGGTTTAATACCATATTGCTTTATTACAATGTTTTTTGTGAAGTTGCTTACAGTAATTATTTTATCAGATAATTCCATACCCTTCTTTTCAATACTGTAAATATCCCTGTTTATATTCCCGCCATTCCGGTCAAATTCAGTTGCATGGATATGAACAACAAGTGGTTTTCCTGATATTTTTTTTGCAGCAATTCCAGCAGGAAAAGTGAGCCACTCATGTGCATGAATTATATCATAATTCTCTTTCCTGGCCAGAAGTGAAGTCACCATTGAATACCTGTCTATTTCACTCCACAGATCCATTCCATATCGGCCTGAGAAAGGAGTAAAATCTGAATCTTCATAAGATTTTTCCGAAATTAATGCATCTTTTTCCGGTTGCTTTTCATAATTTTCGGGCATTACGTATGGAACAAGTTTGGCTGCTATCTCTCTGTATTGCACTTTTTTCCAGAACTCTTTCGAACCAGATTCCAAATATTTGGATGGTATCTCACCTGCATCCTGAATAGTAGTAAATCTTTTGTCTTCATCACCAAATGTTTTTGGAACTACAAACAATACTTTCACGTTTAATTTTGACAGACTTTTTGTAATTCCATAGCATGCTGTTCCCAGCCCCCCTGTAATTTGTGGTGGAAATTCCCACCCGAACATTAAAACTTTCATCTAATCTTAATTCTATGCACTTTTTTTCAGATGATTGAAGCCTTCAGCCCATGTTTCCTCATGCAATTTTTCCTTCTTGTTCGTCTTTTCTATGTAGTACTTTTCAATTGGCAGACCAGTCTCTTTTCTGTAATACTCATTCAGATAAGTATAATTATAACCGACCTTTTCTGAAATATAATAAGAGAGGCTTGTATCAATTGTTATTTTATTCTCAACCAGATCAAGTATTGCTTTCTGGATCCTGGTGACAAGTTTGCTATTTGTGAAAATTATTTCAAGTCCGTATTTCTGGAGTGAATTGTCCAATTCTTTTATTTCACCCAGTGATAAATCTTCTTCAAGATCAATTTCTCCCAATTCAAATGAGCGGAAAATAATGCCAAGACTTTTAAGTTCGTGAAGAACAAATAATTTGGTTCCCTGACATACCATGTTTTTAATATAAACCTTCATAATTAGTTGGTTTTAATTATAATTTTTGATCTATTGTTGAATGGCATCGTTATATCGTTATAGGCTTGAAGATGCTTGTCATGATGAAACTCAAGGGTTTTACCGGAAATATATGGCTCAAGGGCATTCGTTTCAAAAGGTAAACAGGAAAGCTTGAATTTCATGTTTATGCATTTTAGTGATCTGAAAAAACAATTTTAGTCAGAGCAACCTCCACTGTCAAAAGTACGGGTATAACGGAAGCAGTCGGTTAAGATCAAATTAATGTCGGATTAAGTTTGGATTAAGAACATTAATCCTCACTTATTCAATCATTCGACTGAAAATCAATGGTGTGTGAGAATGTGAAGGATGCCTGATAGCTTCTTATTTCAGGCTTGTTGATCTTCGCTAAGTACATATCCAAATCCTATTTTTGTATGGATAAGTTTTTGTGGAAAATCTTTATCTATTTTTTTCCTGAGGGAGTTGATATGAACGTCAATAACATTGGTGCCGGAATTGAACGAAAACCCCCATAGTTTCTCAGCAATAAGTATTCTGTCAAATACTTTACCCTTGTTGTTTAACAGGAGTTCGAGTATCTTATATTCGGTAGCTGTAAGGTTTATCTCTTTATTGGCTCGCTTAACTTTTCTTGCTATTGAATCAAGTTCCAGATCCAAAACTTTCAAAACAGGATTTATAAATGCTTCCTGGTTTCTGCGGTTCAATGCGTTAATACGGGCGAGAAGTTCCTGGAAACTGAATGGCTTCACCAGATAATCATCAGCTCCGCAATCAAAACCTGTAAGTTTATCATCAATGGAGTCAAGAGATGTCAACATTATTACCGGAGTTAATAAACTACTTTTTCTGATTTTTTTGCACAATTCAAATCCGGAAATGCCAGGGATTACTACATCAAGAATAATTACATCATGTTTTCCTGATAAGGCAAGTCTCTCTCCGATTGCACTGTCATATGCAATATCGACCATACAATTATGACTTTCTAACCCTATTTTAACGAAAGAGGATATTTTGGGATTATCTTCAACCAGCAATATTTTCATAATTCCATGTAATTCCTCTCAACTAAAAAAATAATTGTTAAAATAGATAAAACATAAATATACAATAGTATTTCTTTATTAACGGAAAATACTATTGCAGGTAAAAATTTATCTCTAAATAAATATGAAAGCTGGTTAAAAATGTTGTTAACGAGCCTGACTTTTATAATTTAATCTTGTGCGCACAGCATAATACGGCGGTTTATTAATCGATCCTTTAAGTGATAGATGTTAATTAATTAAAGGTAGGACAAGCCCATATCTGGACTTGCTCAGGCATCTTAATGTTATCTTAATTTCTTATTAATTCTATATTAATCCCTATCCTTTTTTTCTGACATACTTTTGGTTGATGATGTTAGTAAATGATAACTATCGGATCAAATATAAAAGAGGTTGGCATCTGATTAAAAAGACATGTTTTTCAGGAATTTTAAAGACTAAGGGTATGAAAATATTTATTAAAAACATGGTTTGCATGCGTTGCAAAATGGCTGTAAAGTCAGAATTGGAAAGACTTGATATTCACTTTAGAACAATTAATCTGGGTGAAGTTGAAACGACAAATGAAGTTTCTCTCAGAGAATTAAAACTTCTGGACAATAATCTGAGACTATACGGACTTGAATTAATGGAAAACAGGAAAGAAATTCTTGCAGAAAAAATCAAAACTGCCATTATCGAACTGGTACATAATGAAAATGAAGAACTAAAAATTAATCTATCGTATTGTCTCAGTAAAAAATTGAGTTATACTTATAATTACCTGGCAAATGTATTTTCAGAAGTAGTCGGCACTTCAATTGAGAAATTCTTTATTACTCACAAGATTGAACGGGTTAAAGAATTGCTGATATATAACGAACTCAATCTTAAAGAAATTTCTTATATAACACGATACAGCAGTATTTCACATTTGTCGAACCAGTTTAAAAAAGTAACGGGCATAGCTCCGTCACAGTTCAGACACCTTCAGAATAAAAGCCGCCGCCCACTTGAGCAGGTAGCTTAACAAATGTTCCTGAATTAGAAGAAAACCCCTATATTTTCTTTGCAATAAGTATTCTGTCAAATACTTTACCCTTGTTGCTTAACAGGAGTTCGGGTATCTTATATTCGGTAGCTGTAAGGTTTATCTCTTTATTGGTGCGCTTTACTTTTCTTGCGATTGAATCAAGTTCCGGAAATGCACAAATATCATTTCCGGAGTATAGATATTCTTCTATCTAAAAAAATGACAGTAAATAACATACAAAGTGTAAATAATACAATTGAAAGTTAAATTTTCATTGTTTTATTTCTTAAAATATTCTATACTTTTGGTATACTTAATATAAGAAATGTCAGATAATTCCTTAAAAATATGTCATCTCCAAATCATTATCCATCAGGATTACCCCATAAATTCAGGATTATAATATGGATATCACTGTTTGTGGTATATCTACTTAGCACTCTCGATCTTATAGGCTGGGCCTTTAACATTTCTATTTTTAAAAGCATTGCGCCGCAATGGGAACCAATGAAGATAAATTCCGCATTGTGCTTTATTTTTGCTGCAACAGCACTGTTAATAATGCATTCAGATTTGCCCGCGATTATAAGGAAAGGTCTGGCAACTTTTTTTACAATTTTCATTTTTAGTACAAGTCTCATTACTACTTATGGATACTATATTTCCTTAAGTTCCTCTCATGAATCTTCAATGACCGGACTATCAACTCTTTTTCTTTCTCCTGGTATGAGAATGGCTTTTTTAACTGCCTTTAATTTTCTGCTGATTGCAGGCATACTCTTTCTCCTTTTAGCTGAAAGAAATAAGGCATCTGGTCTTGCAAATATCATAACCATAGCTGTTCTTTTGGTAAGTTACTATATTATTGTTAGTTACATACTTGGAGTTGAAACAGCATTTAAAATGGGAGATGTACCATTAGCTCTGAATACAGGCATTGCTTTTTTAGGTATTGGTATAGCAGCCTTAATAATTAGGCCGCATGCATTGCTTTTAAAACTTTTTGATCGGGACGATACCGGAGGAATGATTTCAAGGAAGCTTTTACCACCATTAATTCTTTTACCGATAGTAGTTGGTTGGTTGCGTATACTGGGAGAACGGACTGGCATATTTGAATCTGAAAAAGGTAATGTTTTTGTTGCAGTCATATATGCTGGTTGCTTTCTTATAATCATCTTCCTTACCGCCATATCTATAAATAAAATTGACGCGAAACGACGCACTTCGGAAGAAGCTTTACGCGAAAGCAGAGAACAATTATCGGCTGTATTTAATGGAGTTTCCGAAATCCTAATGTTGATAGATATTGAAGGAAATATAATCGCTGCAAATAATACGGCAAACATACGATTCAATCAGGGATTACCGGGTTTTGATGGTAAAAGTATATATGATTTTATCCCAATCAATTTTCACATTAAAAGAAAAGAACAGGTAAAAGAATTGGTACTTACAAAAAAGCCGGTAAAATTTCAGGATAAATTACAGGATGAAGTATTTGACATGACTTTTTATCCTGTATTTGATCTTCACGGTAATGTCATTCAGTATATATCACTTGCAACTGACATCACGGAGCGCAAAAAGGCGGAAAACTCTCTTCTTTACCAGGCAAAGATGCTGGAAGCTATTAAGGATGCCGTGATTGGTTCGGATTTGTCCCTGAATATTAACTTCTGGAACAAGGCAGCTGAAAAAATTTACGGATGGAAAGCAGAAGAGGTAATGGGTAAATCTTCGAAAGATGTCATACGTTCGGAAATGACCCAGGATCAACGTGAAGCTATCCGTAAAGATCTGATAGAGGGCAGACCTTCATACACGGAATTAGTTCAGTACACAAAGGACGGTAACCCATTGTTAATTGAGGGGTATGCTTTTCCTCTTAAGAATTCTGATGGAATAATTACAAGCATTGTGGCAATCAATTCGGATATTACAGAAAAGAAAAAGGCAGAAAATATTATCAGGAATAGCGAACAGAGGATAAAGTATCATCTGGAAAACTCTCCGTTGGCAGTTGTTGAATGGAACGAAAAATTTAATGTTGTTCAATGGTCAAATGAAGCTGAGAGAATATTTGGCCTGAATAAAAAGGAAGTACTTGGAGCTCGTATTGATTCGCTGAATATTATCTATGAGGAAGATATTCCTATAGTTGAAAAAACTATGGAGCGGTTGATAAGTGGAAAAGAACTGAAGGTTGTTTCCCGTAACAGAAATTATACTAAAAACAGGGAAATCATTGAGTGCGTATGGTATAACTCAGTTCTGCTTGATGAAAATGGTAAGATGAGTTCTGTAATGTCACTTGTGGAAAACATTACCCTGCTAAAGAAAACTGAAAAAGAACTTATAGAAAGTAAAGAAGTTTACGAAGAACTGGTAACAAATGCCAGAAGCATTATTGTAAAAGTTGATACAAAAGGAAATTTTACATTTGCTAATGAATTTGCAATGACCTTTTTTGGTTACACGAAAGAAGAATTAATAGGGAAATCCGTAATGGAAACAATTGTGCCACAAATAGACAGTGGTGGCAGAAATCTTGGAGAAATGGTTGAAGATATATCAGGAGATCCAGATAAATATTCAATAAACATTAATGAAAACATAACAAAGAACGGTGAAAGGGTCTGGATAGAATGGTATAACAAAGCTATATTCGACAAGAACGGAATCAGAACAGGTCATATCGCAATAGGAATTGATATTACTGAGAGGGCTAAGGCTGAAGAAAAACTTAAAGAAAGCGAGAATCGGTTCAGAACAATTTCTGAATCACTTCCCGTATTGATCTTAATATATCGAATCAGAGAATCTATTGTATCCTATGTTAACGAACCTTATGAAAAAGCATTCGGATTTAAAAAAGGGGAACTGACAGGAAAAAAAGTTCATGATATTTTTTATTATCCTCACGATCGTGCAATGATTGTCACTGCTTTACACGAAAAAGGCGGGATATATAATACAGAAGTTAAAGTTAAAAAAGCAGATGGCACGCCATTCTGGATTATGACTTCTATACGGAAAATCATGTTTATGAATGAACCGTCATATCTGACTGCATCTATTGATATTACCGAAACCAAGAAAGCGGAGGAAGAACTTTTGCGATTGAACCACGCATTGGATGCTCATAGCAAAAGCAGTCAGGCTATGATGCATTCGTACAATGAATTGCAATACATTAAAGAAGTATGCAGAATAATTATTGAAGATTGTGGACATTCAATGGTTTGGATAGGATATGCTCAGAATGATGATCTTAAAAGTGTTAAACCAATGGCTTATTACGGTTTTGATCAAGGATATATAAACCAAATGAACATTACCTGGGACGATACCCCACAAGGCAGAGGTCCTACAGGTACCGCAATCAGAACCGGAAAACCATCAGTGTGTAAAAACATGCTTACCGATCCGAACTTTGAACCATGGAGAAAAGGTGCCATTGAAAGAGGTTACGCATCTTCATTGGTATTGCCTCTGATGACAGATGGAAAACCATTCGGTGCAATTTCAATATATTCAAAGGAACCCGAGTCGTTCTCCGATACCGAAATAGAACTTCTTTCCGACCTGGCTGATGACCTTGCTTATGGAATCTCATATATCAGGCTACAAGAATCAGAAAGGAATGCAGTAAGGGTCATAAAAGAAAATGAAGCTAAATTAAAGGAACTCGTAGCAATGAAAGACAAGTTTTTCAATATTGTTGCCCATGATCTGAAAAATCCGTTCACCAGCCTTCTGGGATCTTCTGAATTGCTATATGATAATATCGATCAGATGACCACTGAAAATATAAAAAGATTAGCCATAATATTGAATGATTCTGCAAAAGGCGGCTATTCAATTCTTCAAAACCTTCTTGACTGGTCCAGATCGCAAACCGGGTTATTAAAGATAATTCCTGCAAGAATAAATTTAAGAACTATTATTGATGAAAACATTAAGAACCTGAATTTACCTGCATCCAATAAGAAGATCAGTCTTAAATCGGAATTGGATGAAGATCTTTTCATCGTCACAGATAGAAATATGATAAATACTGTGTTACGTAACCTCTTAAGTAATGCCATTAAATTTACTTTTAAAAATGGAAACGTGATTGTCAGAGTTGATCAAACTCCCCAGGAGGTTACTATTACTGTAAAAGACACAGGAATAGGAATTTCAAAAGAAATAGCCGTTTTGCTTTTCAGGATCGATAATTCAGTATCTGTTACAGGTACTGATAAAGAACAAGGTACAGGACTGGGGTTGAAGTTGTGCAAGGAATTTGTCGATAAACTGGGTGGTAGAATTTGGGTTGAAAGTACTGAAAACAAAGGAAGTGAATTTAAGTTTTCAATCCCCATCAAAGAAGGTTAATCGCTTCTGGCATAAAATACTAAAGCCACACTTCTGTGTGGTTTTTTGTTTTTCTTGCGGTGCGGACGGCGCCGCGAGACTCAGATCACATCTTTGGTTTTAAAAGATCTGCTATTTTCTTTTCCTTTTCTGCAAGACTCTTTTCCAGTCCTGATATCTTTTCATTCAGCTTCCCTTTCTCAGACTTAAGACCGGTAATCTGACTGTTCAGGTCAACTATTTCAGACTTAAGACCGGTAACCTGTTTGTTCAGATCAGCAATGTCAGACTTAAGACCGGTAATCTGATTGTTCAGATCAACTTTTTCATCCTCAAGTCTCTTAACGATCGGAGTATAGAAGTGCTTCTGGTAATACCAGGCAGTCAGGAAACCTATAAGGGCGGCTCCGATTAATAACAAAATAATTTCAATTACAGCTGTTGTCACTGACTGTGCTAAAAGTATAAATTGGGCATTCATGGTCTTATTTCTTAATTGTTATTTCTGTTCTTCTGTTTTTTGCTCTTCCCTCGCTGGCAATATTATTAGCAATGGGTTGTTCTTTTCCCTTTGAGGCTATTATCATTTTATCGGCAGGAATTCCTTTTGATTCAAGATATTTACCAACAACCTGAGCTCTTTCCAGGCCCAATGTCTGATTATACTCCGCAGTCCCGACAAAATCAGTATGGCCTGTAACACTCAGCATATAATCCGGGTATTTTTTCATCCATTTATCGAATTCAGCGATACTGCTGTCTGTTTGCGGATCAGTTTTAAATTTGTATTTGTCAAATTCAAAATAGATCGTAAGGTCTTTGGGCATTGAGGCATAAAACTTCATCATTGTATCTGCCTCCGTGCTCTGGCTTTCAGTAACTGGTTGTACCACGACCTGCTTTTTTGTGGCAGGCTTTAATACATCGACATATAACCACGTTGAAAAGAAAGACCAGATTACAAATACAATAAATCCGGTGACAAGAATTCTCATTTTTAGATTTTATTTGTTTATATGAACCTCTTAATTGATGCTTTGATTCAATCAAAGTTAAGAAAGGGTCAATATGCAAAACAAATAAAAATTCAGGGGGCAGAGGTGTCAGGGCGGCCGGGCGATAAAAAGTTGATTACTCTTTTCTGAACCTGACTTTCGTTACTTCGCTGACCCAGCTGCCGACACTGTAGGCTATACCTTCATCAGTAATGCGCCTGTAGTAACATTCCTCCCTTGTGGGAAAAAGCCTGGACCAGGCCTTTATTTTTTCATCAGCTGTTTCTTTAAGGGAAGGATCAACAGCCTTGGCAAACATGAGGTAGTCGACCGCTACCCAGTAAACCGAGTGGTTGTCAAAAGCATCCCCGATTTTACTGCCCGCATATGCTTCAGCAACGATCAGAAGCGCTTTTCCGTTCTTTTTGTTCAGCTTCCAGGCGTGCTCAGCGCGATCCCTTGCCTCCTGCCTCTTCCCTGAAGCCAGCTCTGTTGCGGCAACCCTGGTCAGAACTTCAGACTGGACTATCTTACTTGTGTCAGCCCTGAAGGCTTCGGTGAAATAATTCACCGCCTTATCTGTGTTTTTACGGGCAATGTTCAGTTCAGCCAGCCTGACAGCGTTTTCAGCAGACCGTTTATTTGCGTACATCCTGACAGCTATCCTGTAAAAAAAGTCCGAACGGGTACAATCCATTTCCGTAAGTAAGCTGAAGACCTTGTTAATCAGCACGGTATCTTTGATATTCTGATCGATCTCCGGCGAGTAAATTTCTTCGATGCTGCTGCATGTCATCGCTCCGCTGGACCTGAATATTGAATATATCTTTTTCGCAGCTGCGGTATAACGGGAATCACCCGGATTGATTTCAAGCTGTGTTCCAACTGTTCCGATGGCTTTTTTATAAGCAACCAGTACCTCCGTGGTATCAATTATTTTCAACGAATATGATCTGGCAGCAGCAGCCATCAGGAGCACAGAACTGCTGTCGTTCATAAAATCAGGAAAGCTGTCAGCCACTTCCTTTATAAGATTGTAGCATTGTTCGGTGTACAATGTATCGTTTCCGCCAAGCTGAAAAAGAACTTGCGATTTACGCAGATCATTTGAGGGTTTATTGTTGAAATAGATTGTTCGTTGGGACAGGATCATCAGCATGGAATCAATATATGCCTTTTCGCCTGTGGTTATGTAAAGCTCTTTATACATTGACTCTCCTCTTATATAAAGATCCTCTGTTGAATCAGGGTGTTCAGCAAGCGCCTGCCGCCAATTGTTCAGTCCGGGAGTTCCTGCTTCAATTCCTTGCTGGGCTGAAAGACTGAGTGACCAGGTCGTTAACAAAGCTGCTGTAATAATCCCGTAAGCTCTCTTTTTCATATTTATAGTCATAATCAGGTTTAAACCGGAGATGTGAATAATTTTATCTGTATGGAGCTATCTGGTACTCTTCACAATATTCGGCAATAATTTTCTATGTACCAATCAAACTCATAAATGTTTCATATATATTTCTTATCTTAGGCATGCTGGACAGGTTTTAGTAAGGAGACCATTTAAATTCGTTAGCCATGGAAAGAGCAATGAAATTAGTGATCTTTTTTGTCTTTCTGGCAGCTCTGTCATGCTGCGGAGGGAAGCACACTGATCCTTACAAGTACACTGTGCCTGAGCTTGCCGGTGACGGATGGAGCGTGGGTGATGCTGATGAGGCAGGACTGAAGACAGAGATCCTTTCTGATATGATGACCTATATCAGGGGTACCGAGGGGCATAATATTCACAGTATCCTGGTATTCAGGGATGGGAAGCTGGTCTTCGAAGAGTATTTCGAAGGTTACCTTTACTCGGGCAATCCACCGGGTTCGAATGGTGATTATATCTTGTATGACAGGGAGACTGACCACTACCTTGCATCAGTCAGTAAAACAGTCACTTCGGTACTTTTCGGGATAGCGGTTAAGGAAGGATTCATTTCGGACCTGGATGAAAAAATCGTTGACATCTTTCCTGAATACGGTGATGTCCTGACCGGCGGGAAGGAAAATATTACCATAAGGCACCTGCTGACAATGTCGTCAGGATTGGCATGGGATGAGAGTTCCGCTCCATATGGGGATCCGTCAAACGATGTCACCAAACTGTTTCTTTCGGATGATCCTCTTAAAGAGATCCTGTCAAACACATTACTGACAGTTCCTGGTCAGACATTCCTCTACAGCAGCGGAGGTACAAACGTTGTGGGTGCTGTCATTGAGAAATATACAGGTATGAGTCTCCTCGATTTTGGGAACAGCTATCTCTTTGACCCTCTTAATGTCAGTGGCGGTGCCTGGCAGAAGATGGGAGGCGGGTTGTTCTTTGCATCGGGCGGGGTTTCCCTGAGACCGAGAGAGCTTGCCAAGATCGGTTATCTCTTTATTAATAACGGCTACTGGAATGATACACAAATTGTCAGTGAAGAGTGGATAGATGATTCTACAACAGAACATATCCTTACCCACGGCAGAACAATAAGCGCCGCACATGGCTATGGCTACCAGTGGTGGACAATGGATTTTCATGCCAATAATAAGACCTATCCGTGCTTCTTTGCAGCCGGGTGGGGTGACCAGTATATGTTCATTTTTCCAGGTCAGGAAATGATAGTTGTATTCAATGGCGGCAACTACCTGCAATACGGATCCATTTCTCAGTTTGATCTGGTTGAGGATTACATACTGAGAGCAGAAGGAAAATAGGAGCAAAAAGTTAATGTACAGGCAAGTAAATCTATTATTTGACCATATAAAAGAATTTATTTATACTTGTTGAGCAATGGATTGAATGAGACAACTGATAATCTGAAAACAAAATTGTACTCAAAAGCAATAGTCCGAAGGCCCGGCAAGAATTTCGCCAAAGGGATAACAACATCAGACCTGGGGAGACCCGATTTTGAAAAAGCATTTGAACAGCATGTTGCATACTGTGATGCGCTGGTTAAATGTGGAGTGGAACCGATAGTGCTGGAAGCGGATGAAAGATATCCGGATGGCTGCTTTGTTGAGGATACCGCCATTGTCAACAGCAAGGTGGCAATCATCACAAATCCTGGCGCTGCATCCAGGAGGGGAGAAGAAGTTGAAATCTCACGGGTCTTATCCGGATTCAGAAAATCAGAGACAATTGAATTTCCGGGCACCCTGGAAGGCGGGGATATTTTAAGGGTGGAGGGCCATTACTTTATTGGGATCTCCGCTAGAACAAACAAGGAAGGTGCTGATCAGCTGTCTGCAATTCTTTCAGGATACGGATTTACTTCCTCAGAGATTAAGGTAAAAGCAGGTCTCCACCTGAAATCGGACATTGCATACCTCGGCCAGGGAAATTTTATTTCGACTCCGGAGTTTTCAAAAATTGTGCACTCAGCAAACACTATCATACCGGACCCGGATGAGAGCTATTCAGCCAATTGTTTACTGGTTAATGATTTCCTGCTGATCCCAAAAGGATTTCCAAAATCAAAGAAGAAGATAGCAGATCTCGGATACAACATAATTGAACTCGAGATGTCGGAATTCAGGAAGATGGATGGAGGGCTAACCTGTTTATCATTATTATTTTGATGAATCCGGAGCACAATTAATATCGAGCAAGGAACGTCGCTTTTAGAAGTCAGAACTTACAACCGATAACTCCAGGCCTTCAATACTCCCAGATGAGCTTTTCAAGTTCGTCGAGATCCACCGAGTTTGGAAAGAACTCGCCAAACCATCGTATGCAACGGTTGGCATTTAAAGCTATGCCCACTACCGGGATGCCATTCGCACGACAACTGCGCATTCCAAAGGTCAGCTCGGGAATACAGGCTATACCCAGAACGCCGAATGGTCTCTTCTCTCCCGGGGTGTGCCCGGCAAGCTTTTTCATGTTGCTTCCCGACCATATAAAAGGCTCGATATTATTCGATTTGAGGATCATACTTGCGTGATTCTGAAAACACTTTGCCGAGCAATGCCTGCACTGGTAATCGAATCCTGCCTTTTCTGATTTACAGTTAACCGAGAAGTCCTGCAGGCAATAAGGCAGCAATGCGATTTTACCGGGTGTCTTTATGAACTCTTTCCTGAACAAACGGTTAGTCAGCTCGATCTCCAGCATGTACAGATGATACTGCTCCCGTGAGGTTGCAAGCCTTCGATCCCATATCTTTGTCAGTGGCAGTTTTTTGAGATGCTGTTCTGTGTTTTCGGTGTACTTCCTCAGCGGAGGATCAATGAGATTCAGTATCTCATGCATCCGGTCACCGTCATTCTTATGCTTCAATGCATCCTTCAGCCTCTTCTTCCGTGTTGAAAACCCTTGCAGCTCATCCAGCAGCTGCACGGTGTCCGGATACATAGCGATAACCCTGTCAGCCAGTTCGCGTATCGTTTTGTAGTATCCGGATGTAGAATCCGACTGTCCGAACAGTGAATAGGTTTTTCCGGCAACCTGAGGGTACTCTGGACGGGCAGGATTCATGATATGAAATTAAACAATCCGTAGAGAAGACGGCACACCAGGCATCAGCGCAGGCTATTTCATTCTGCTTGCTTTCTCAAGCAGCTTATCTACATAGTCTTGCGTAAAGACATAGTATATTATAGGAGCACACGTCGAATCAGGCAATTCAGAAATATCAGGTTCTGTGATCAGATTATCTGAGCTGGTCAAACTTACCGGGTACCCGAAATCAAAATATATTATATAGTTTCCCCTCTCCCAAAAATAAATCTTATCCATTGCCCATCTTCCTTTTGGCCCTTTGGAATAAATTCCAGATATTTTTTTTGACAACAAATCATATTTTTCTCCCTGGCCAAGTAAGGTTGGAGTTCCATATTTTTCTCCGTATACTTCAAATAACCTTTTAAGTTCTTTCAGGTCACAATCAGGTGAAATTATATGATCTCCTGTTTTTGACCCGGTGCATAGAGTTAATTGAATACCGGTTAACCTTGCATCAATAAAAAGAGTCCCACTAAGATTGACTTTTGCATAGAGAGAAGGGCTTATTTCTGAAAAATTATGGTATAAGTTTTTTTGCTTGTTCCCAAGTATATCTGTAGTTTCAAGATAACGCAATTCACTAATTTTAAGTAAAGAATCTGTTATACTTTTTACTTTTAAATAGTCCGTATCAAGATAAAAACCAAGAAAACCAATTTCCCCGGCTTGATGTTTTGAATCATATGATTTTGTATTGCAAGAAGTTAAGAAATATACTTGCATAACAATCAGAGCATAAATAAGAAGAGTGTACCTGTAACGCACTAATATCATATATACCAGGGATTTTCTGATTATATACCGGGGAAAAGTTAATCAATAAATACTGCAAATACAAAAATGTCAAGGCTCTGAAACCCTCCGGAGTATAAGCCTGTTTTTTTAGTTTGTGACTTCTGCCGATTTTTTACGCTTCGCAATCAAAATGATACAACAGACGATAACTATCACATCAATAAGGTGCAGCAATGTCTCCAATGACACCAACTCCGGCACTCCGAATTTTACAAGAGCCATAGTCAATCCGATCAATGGAAAGATCAGCCCCAGGTACACAGGATACATCTTCCGTGTGAAAAGCAGAATTCCTATCAGACCATAGATAATTCCAAAGACCAGAAATCCGATCATTCCCGGATCACCGGGTGCTTTAGCATATACATACATGTGCAATACAAAGGTGATCACGAGTAAGACTCCTGCAAAAAGACGGATTGTTTTCATGTCAGATTACTTTTAGGTTTAAGTATATTAACGTAAAGTTACGCTCTCTGACAATCTGAGTCAAGTTTTATTTTATATCAGGATGCCGGATGAGCTTGCATTTCTACTTTAGGGTATTGAATATCGGGCAAGGAACATCGCCGCCTTCGCAAAAGCTTCGGCGTCCAGGGGATTTTTGAAGTCAGAACTGGCAATAGTGGAGTATAACCAACGGCAAAGGGAAATATACTATTTCGGGTATTTTTTGATAACCAGATATTTCAATTCGGTATCACCGACATTTCTGATGCCATGCTCAACATTGGAGGGACAATAGAAACTGGTATCCGGCTTGTTCTGGGCCAATGAGGAGGGGATAACTGCAAATAACAAAAACAGATTTATAAATATTTTTTTATATAAAAAGGTTTTAACTGAACCATTTGAGATTTATGTTCCGGGCTCCTGAGAGGCTACCTTAAAAGTACTAACTTAAATTTTACCTGAAGGTGGATGAAAAGGGAAATTCAATGCTGTGTTATTTGTAACTTTGAACTGTATCTTCTTTATCAGACATTAAATTTATCTATTATGGAAACAACATTTTACGATTTCAGTGCAAAAGATATTCATGGAAAAGAGATAGACATGGACGCATATAAAGGAAAAACAGTCCTTGTAGTCAATACAGCCAGCAAATGCGGATTTACGCCACAGTTTGAAGGACTGGAAAACCTTTACATAAAATACAGTGACAAAGGGCTGGTAATCCTCGGTTTTCCGTGCAATCAGTTCGCAAACCAGGAGCCGGGAGATGAAAAATCAATTATTGAAGGATGCCTGCTGAATTACGGGGTGACTTTCCCGATGTTCTCAAAGATCGAAGTCAACGGTCCTGACGCCCACCCTCTTTTTAAGTATCTCAGGAGCCAGTTGCCGAACACTATCGGCAACAGGATAAGATGGAACTTCACCAAGTTCCTTATTAACGCCGAAGGAAAACCGGTAAAGCGTTTTTCGTCAGCAACGAAACCTGAAAAGATTGATGCATACCTTCAGAAGACTATCTTTAAATGAGACCCTGAGTTATGGTTCCTGAACAGCTGAGAGACAAGCTTTACGAATAGTATTTTAAGAAAACAAATCTTATCATGTCAATACTCTTTTCACCGTTAACGGTCAGGAAAACTACTTTCCGCAACAGGATAGTGATGTCGCCCATGTGCCAGTTTTCTTCAACGAATGGCTTCGCCAGCGACTGGCACATGACACACCTTGGCAGCAGGGCTGTCGGCGGGGCCGGACTGGTATTCACCGAGGCAACAAGTGTGGCGCCTGAGGGAAGAATATCCCCCGGCGACCTCGGTCTCTGGAGCGATGACCATATAAGCGGCCTGAAGAGAATAGTCAGCTTCATACATGACCATGGCGCTGTCGCCGGGATCCAACTGGCCCATGCCGGAAGGAAAGCCTCTTGTGCCAGGCCATGGGATGGCGGGAAGCAACTGGATGAAAGTCATGGCGGCTGGCAGACCCTGGCTCCATCAGCAGTACCATTCCAGCCGGGTGAACGCACCCCTCAGGCACTGGACATCGAAGGCATTAAACATGTCATTGCCTCCTTCAAATCCGCTGCCGAAAGAGCGGTAGCAGCAGGCTTTAAAGTCGTGGAGATACACAGCGCGCATGGATACCTTCTGCATGAGTTCCTCTCACCTCTCAGTAACATCCGCATCGATGAGTACGGCGGACCTTTCATGAACAGGATCCGCCTCCTGCTGGAGGTGACAGATGCAGTAAGATCAGTGTGGCCTGAGGGCAATCCTGTCTTCGTCCGCATATCGTCAACAGACTGGACCGAAGGAGGGTGGACCCTTGAGGAGAGCGTCAGGCTTGCGGAGATACTCAAAGACCATGGCGCCGACCTGGTCGACTGCTCCAGCGGTGGCAACGTCCATAACGCGGTGATAAAACCTGGTCCGGGTTACCAGGTACCGTTCTCTGAGGCCATACGCAAGACGGGTATACTCACAGGTGCTGTGGGACTAATCACAACCGCCATTCAGGCTGAGACGATACTGAGTGAAGAAAAAGCTGACCTGATAATCATGGCCAGGGAGCTCCTCAGAAACCCCTACTTCCCGCTGCTTGCAGCGAAGGAGATGGGGGTGGTCATAGACTGGCCTGTCCAGTACCTGAGGGCTGCCGTCAAGCCATAGATAATTCCGATGGTGGCGGGAGAGAAGGGGAGAAAACCAACTATTGCCTTCTGTCTTAGAGCAAGACAATAAAAACCTTTCAACCTTTCAACACCTCAACTCATCAACAACTTTAGATCTTTAGACCTTCAGACCTGCCCCGGAGTCCGCTGAACCTTTTGTAACGTACTTTGTTTATAATTCGGTAAACAAAAACAAGATGAAATGAAACTGGCAGTAATTGGTTCGGGAAAAATCGGGAAGTCCATCGGAACATGGGCATCCGGGTTAGGATATGATGTGATTTTTTCGGCAAAAAATGTTGAACATGCAAAGGATGCAGCGTTGGCTGCCGGTAAAAATGCGAAGTTTGCGGAGACGAAAGAGGCAGTGAAGCAGGCAGAACTGGTACTTCTTGCTGTACCATACAGTGCTTCGAAGGAAGTCCTGACAAACCTGGGATCCCTTCTGAATGGCAAGGTGCTTATTGATGCCACCAACCCTCTCAATGCTGATTACAGCGGATTGGCAGTTGGGTTTACGACTTCGGCGGCAGAAGAGATTGCAAAGCTTGCTCCCGGGGCAAAAGTTGTCAAGGCTTTCAACACGATCTTTGCTTCGGTTTATGCTTCGCGAAATCCCCAAATAAAAGGGAATAAAATATCAGTGTTTTATGCTTCTGATGACGAAGATGCAAAAAGGAAGGTTGCTGATCTTATCAATGGGATGGGGTTTGACGCTGTCGATGCCGGGCCGCTGAAAGCAGCACGGAATATTGAGCCGATGGCAATGCTGAACATCAGCCTGGGCTACAGTATGGGTCATGGAACCTCTATCGGTTTTTCATTCGTAAGATAATAACATCTTCGCCATCCCGAAAAACCTCAGACCTCCTTCCGGAACACTCTTGTAGCGAAAAGATACCTTTGGCTCCACCAGGGATCGGACAATGAAGTGATTGTCACGCCTGCCTTTGCTGATGTGTGAATGAATTTATTATTCCCGATATAGATGCCTGAATGGGTGATGAAATGACTTGTTTCATATGATCTGATAAAGAAAACAAGATCTCCCTTTTTAAGGTTTTCCGTACCTGTAATTATTCTTCCGTACCTGGCCTGCTCTTCCGAGTTGTGTGGCAGCTGGATGCCCTTGCTGGCGAAAACAGCCACCAGTAATCCGGAACAGTCGATGCATTTCATTGTTGTTCCTCCCATGCAGTGAGGCACGCCGAGATACTTGCGGGCAGTCATAATGATCTCATCAGGAGAGACATTGCGGGTATCCAGAACTTTTTCAGTGCCTGCATCCATGAATTCTTTCAATTTTTGTTTTTCAGCATGGGTTTCGATGTTCCTGACAGAGGAATCAGGATAAAACCGTTTGGAGCATGACATCGTAAGCAGCTGAAATACAGCAAATAGCAGAATTACCAGGAATTCAGCATAATTTGCGATTTGCGACGGTGTCCGCCTCCTGGCGGATTTGCGACGGTATCCGCCTCCTGGCGGATTTGCGATTACTTCAGGTGTGCTTTTCACTTTTCCGCCGTATTTTCCTTCCACAGTCCCTTGCCCTGCTTCCTGGCTTTCTGAGCAAGTTTCACAAAGGTGTCAGCATACTTCACGTTTGGAGGAGTGGTCATGACAGTCGCATAACCGTTTTTTACCATTATTGCATTGACGAAGGTGCCGTTTTCAAGATAAACATAAGCCAGAGTACGGCCGTACTGATCGTAGCGTGAGACATCATACTCAAGCCTCACTTTTCTGCCCTCTATCAGTTGTTTCATATAATCAGATGATTCGGAACCGAAATAACCCTTCAGCTTTTTGCCGTAGTTGCGGGTCTCGGGAGCATCAACGCCGATCAGGCGGACTTTCAGCCCATTTTCACTGCCGTCGTCGATCCAGAATGTATCGCCGTCAACAATTCTTGTGACCGTGTAATAAGCAATCGATTCTTTTGTGTTGCCATAGAATTGTGCGAAGGGCTCAGGACTCCAGCCTGCGCAAAGTTTCGGCGGGCAAAGCAGTGACCAGAGCAGCAGTCCGGCGAAAAGAAGAGGTCTCAGAAAGGGCATTCCGGCTTTTAAATATCAACGGAGAAAAGCAGAGAAAATTTTACCAGGAGCCATCACGACCCCTTGGTGGTCAATTCAAGGTGTCAGCAAACTTCAGGACGTCGTTCCAGACGCGGAGGAAGTTTCCGGAGAGGATCTTTTTTATGTCTTCTTCAGTGTAACCACGCTTCAGCAATTCAAAAACAATTACAGGGTATCCTGAAACATCGGTCAGATCCGCGGGCTTTGAGGGCCCAATACCGTCAAAATCAGAACCCAGTCCGACATGATCTATACCAGCAATCTTGATTATGTGTTCAATGTGGTCGGCAAGATGTTTTGAATCCGTTAACATTTTGTGCGTCTTTCCGTATTCTTCTATCAGTTCACTTCCCTCTTTTGATTCATAACTCAGTCCCTTTTTGGCCAATGTGTCGAGGATATCATTTGTGTTCTTCAGGCAGACGGGATCGATAAACATTGCGGCAAAATTCACCATAATAACACCGTCTTTCGCGGCTATGGCTTTTATTAAAGTATCTGGCAGGTTTCTCTCCAGACCAGGAGTAAAAATTCTGCATGATGAATGAGTGGCTGCAATCGGAGCTCTGGAATATCGAAGAGCCTGGTATACGGTGCTATCGGTTGAATGGGAAATATCTATTATAATTCCTAGTCGATTCATCTCTCCAATTACTTCCTTCCCAAACGGACTCAATCCATTCCATTTACGGTCAGGATCAAAATTGGAATCGCTGATCTGATTCGTTCTGTCATGGCATAGTGTGATATAGACTATTCCCTTGTCCTTCAGGTATTTTAAATAGCTAAGGTCATCTCCGATCGGTGAACCGTTTTCCAGACAGACAGGAAGCGAAAGAAGGTTGTTTTCACAATTCTTTATAGCATCAGCAGGAGTAAGTGCCGGTGCAAATTTATCCGGATATTTTTTCAGGTAATAATTCACAAGGTTCAGTATCGAGTCGACCATTTTACGTCCGGCACTCACATCGAGGACTGAATTGACATATGCAGGGGTGAATGCGACATTCAATCCCCCTTTCCTTGCCCTTACAAGATCGAAATCGCCCTTTTTAGTTTGTTCTGAAATATCTTCAGGATTCTCCATTACCCAATACGGCCAGTCGATGTGTGAATCCAGGAGAAGATTATCCTGACATATCTTCATGGCGGTCTCATGGAGGGCTTTATCGGATCTTTCCATTTGTTTGTTTTTACATGAAGGGAGCAATACGATGAGTGGAACTGAGACAAACCAGATATATGGGATAAACCTGTATTTCACTTTCTTCATGTACTCGGGATATCCCTTCAGTCCGCTTACAAGAACTTTCTCTTCGTTCATGATCCTTATTATTAAAATTACAGGGATTAATGCCGCCGGGATAAGAGCATACCACGATCCAAGTACCAGAGGAGCAGACAAATATAGTATTGATCCGCCAAGATACATGGGATGCCTTACCAGCGAATACAAGCCGGTATCAATAAGCTTTTGCCCTTCCTGGATCTCGATCACTCTTGATGCATAGGTATTTTGTCTCATCACAGCAAAGAAAATCAGATATCCTGCCATCATTATGACGGTCGAGACGATAACGACAGTAATAGAAACATCTGACCAGTGAAATCTGTAATCGAGGCCTGGGATGATAAAAGTGAAAAGAAGTACGACTATTGAAAGGATCACGTATGCTTTCTGAGGTTTCTCCTTTTCTTTTGTTTTCAGTCTTTTGGCAAGCAGATCAGGGTCTTTTACCAGGAGAAAGGCCAGTACAATAACCATTGCAGTGAATAATACGCCGATAAACAACCATCCATTCCAATAATTGAGTGATCCGGCAGGCAGGAATACCATCAGGCCCACAAAGATCAGAGAGGAGAGATACATGAACACTGACCTGGTAATCAAATGTCTTCTTTTTTCTGAGCTCATTGTGTATCAATTAAATATTTGGACTTTTAGACTTTAGACTTTAGACTTTAGACTTTCAGACCTCAGGAACCGAGACAATTATCTTACCCCGCGGTTTGCCTTTCTCTGCAAGATCAAAAGCATCAGCAGCCCTTTCAAGAGGAAATATGTTCTCTATCCACGGCTTCAGGCTGCCCTCTGCCAAAAGCCTCTCCATCTCCTTCCAGTCTTCAGGGTGTCCCCTCATATTTGCTGAGGTGAGCTTCTTTCCAAACACCAGCCTGACGAGTATTATTGATAAATAAGGTGGGGGTATGAATAAGGTTGAGGCATAAGTTCCACCGCGTTTCAGCAGGTGACAGACATGTTCAAGTTTCATCTTACCGTATGCATCCATGACGGCATCAAATTTCTTGTTTGTGGCGGCAAGCTCTGCCGGACTGTATCCCATGACCTCATCTGCTCCAAAGCTTAAAGCAAGATCTCTGTTTGATGCACTGCAAGTTGCCGTGACTTTCGCGCCGTTGGCTTTGGCTATCTGAATGGCGAAATGGCCCACTCCGCCTGTGCCGCCATTGATCAGCACACCTGACCCTGCTTTGACGCCGCATTTTCTTAATCCGTTAAGCGCTGTCAGCGCTGCGATGGGAAGGGCCGCAGCCTCCTCGAACGACATCCCATCGGGGATCGCCCTGACACATTTCTGATCTACAACCCTAAGCTGTGCCAGTGCGCCGTGTCTGTTAAACAGTATTGATCTGGTTCCGTAAACTCTGTCGCCTGGCTTGAATTGTGCAACTTCTTTGCCAATTTCTCTGACGATGCCCGCAAAGTCGGAACCAAAGATCCGCGGGAACTTCCATCCTGAGATGAATCTCACATCGCCACGTCTGATTTTCCAGTCGATCTGATTTATTGAGACCGCTTTTATATCAACCAGCACCTGGTATACACCCGGAGAAGGGTCAGGCAGATCGCCGTACACTGATGATTCAGATCCACCATATGCTGTCGAGTAGTATGCTTTCATAATCGTTTTACGGCAGGCTTCATACCGCCTTACCAGGTTTAACACAGGCCCAGGGCTGAGCCCACCCCGTTATTTTTTGTAATTGACGATCTCTTCCTGAGGCTTTCTTGCTGAGGCACCCGAGACGGCATCAACGCTCTTGTCGATGTTGCCGACACGCAGGATCACGACAACCTTATAGCCTGTCGGGACCTGCAGAGCCTCACGTTTCTCATTGGCAGCGCCTGCCGGACCGCCATAGATCCTGGCACCCAGTCCGAGAGATGTTGCAGCCAGGAACATGTTCTCCGTGGCCAGACCGCAGTCGAAATCAGGGGTCTTTCCTGCCTCAAATTCAAGTCCTGAGACAAGGATAAGGACATTGCCCGCGACAACATTGCCTATCACCTCTTTCATGGTGGCTTCATCCCTTACGACGGTAAACCGCCAGGGCTGGTTATTCCTTGCGCTGGGGGCCTTGATGCCGCATTTCAGTATCAGATCGAGCTGCTGATCAGTAACAGGTTCGGTGGTGAAATTTCTCGGTGACCATGCTGACAGCAACTGATCGGTGACAGCATTTCCTGACGGCTGGCCGTTTGCGAACTGGCCTGCAGCAATTATCAGCACAAAAAGAAGAAGAACAGATCTGGTTTTCATATTCCTGATGTTTAGTAGTTAATTTTTACCTGAATGAGAATATGAAGATAAGAAAAATATTCAATTGAAAAGTGAAAAGGGAAGAGGAGAAGAGGAGAAAAGGAGAAGGGGAGATGAGGAGAATGGGAGAAGAGGAGAAAGGGGGAACGAGAGTTAATTGAAGTCAGCGCCTCGGACTGTGGCTGCTTTTTTTCCCGTGTGTCTCGGCGATGAAGGCTGGCAAAGGAGCCTTGAATACCTCGTAGCCGATCAGTTTTTCAATTCGCTGTATTTTATAAACGTCATCCCTGTTGACCAGTGTTATGGCCACACCTGTGGCTTCGGCACGTGCTGTACGTCCTATACGATGGACATAATCCTCCGCATCTGACGGCGTATCAAAATTAATTACGAGGTTAATGTCTTTGATATCGATGCCACGGCTCAGAACATCGGTAGCCACCAGAACGCGTGTCCTGCGCGACCTGAACCTCAGCAGAGTGCTCTCCCTCTCCTTCTGTTCAAGATCTGAGGAAATGCCTTCCACAATAAAATTCTTTGAACGCAGTCCGCGTACGATTTCACTCACCTTTCTTTTGGTGGAGCTGAATATCAGGATGCTTGTATAATCAGGATTATCAGCAAGAAGACTGTTAACCAGCGGTATCTTCTGGCTGTCGTCGAGCATATATACGGCCTGTATGACGCCCTCGACCGGCTTCGACATTTCAAGGGCGATCTCCACCGGGTTGTTCATGATATGTTTTGACATAGACCGTATCCTGGGAGGCATGGTGGCGCTGAACATCAGGGTCTGCCGTCTCTTCGGCACGAAAGAGATGATGTGCATAATATCGTCGTAAAAGCCTATATCGAGCATACGGTCGGCTTCGTCAAGCACAAGCACCTCCAGCTGTGTGAATTTCACGTAGCCGAGGTTAAGGTGAGATATCAGCCTTCCGGGTGTGGCAACGATTATATCCGCACCTTTTGAGAGTGCATTCTTCTCCTGATCCCAGTCGCTGCCGTCTCCGCCGCCATAGACAGCCAGGGAGGTGATATTAAGCGTGTATGCCAGTCCCTGAATCTGCTGGTCGATCTGTATGGCCAGCTCGCGTGTGGGGACAAGCACAAGGGTATGTGTATGGATGGGGCGGTTATCTGTAATGCTGTTCATTATTGGCAGGAGATAGGCGGCTGTCTTGCCGGTGCCTGTCTGTGCGCAGCCGATGAGATCACGGCCTGAGAGAATAACAGGGATAGCTTTTTCCTGAATGGGAGTGGTCTCGGTGAAGCCCATATAGTTAATTGATTCCAGCAACTCCGGATTCAGATCCAATTCGTCAAATATCATTTATGTTCTGTGCGGTTTATTAGTGAAGAGTTGGCAAAGTTAAGAAAAAAAAGGGCAGAGCGCTAAGTCCCGACATGTTAGTGGGATAGCGAAGGCGCCAGACTGCAGGGATGGCAGCAAGGCAAAAGGTAAAAGGCAAAAGCCAAAAGGCGAAAGGCGAAAGTGGGACTGAAACCTAATGCAGGCCCGCCCTCAGCAACTTCAGGTTGACTTCGAGGCCGTCAAGATAGATCACAGACCAGACCCGGGGAGATGTGCCGAACTTCCCCCGCGTCCATCCGTCAGGGTCTTCCAGTTGTCTCCTCAAAGTTAAAGATAGCAGGCGCTGCTTTTGCAAGTTCCTTATAGCTGGCAGACTTATCAAGCTCCCGGATAAGTTCACTGATACCGGTCTGAAGTCTTATATCAAGCGTGGGTTTCTTCCCTTTAATTACTAAAGCAGTTGCTGCAACATCCGATGCATCTGGACGAGGAAAGCTCCACGGATCATCTTTCCACTGCTGTTCGGTTATTCCACCGCTGGCAAATATCAGCTCCTGGTAGTCATTAACGATCTTAAGCAGGTCATCGATCTTCTGACCCACAGGCGACTGAACGGCAGGAGTGGGGATCTCATCCAGCGCAGACTCCAGGCTGTTATAGTTTTCTGATAACTGCATGCTGTCATCGATCTTTTCCTTCGAAACATTTAATGCCAGGAGGGCAGAGAAGACGGATACACCTGCAAGAAGTACCAGGATGGCAACAGTATTATTGATATTGAAGTTTTTATCCTTCGCTGTCACTGTAAGGAAAACAGGAAGAAAAACAACATACGGGAAGGGCAGTGCAATCATCAGGGCTATGCCTGCTCCGGGCCAGTGCATGATCTTGAACAGCATGCCGCCGAAAACCACAAAGCAGGTCAGCCATATCACAATGTACAGCAACACATTCCTGCGATTACCCTCAGTATTGTAATGATTTTTAAGGGCAAGAGGAAGAAACACAAAAACAAGTGTTAATACCCCGATTACAAACAGGATGGCTGCTCCGGGCCAATGATTAATCTTGAGAAGTGAACCTGTTATTATTAAAGCTATCGTTATAAGGCCTAACGTATATATCTTCTGTTTCATGATCTGATGTTTTATTGATTATTGATGTTTTGAGACCGCGGACAAAGACTGTGATTCCGCGGTGAGAATACCATTTTTCAGAAGCTCCAGCATATGGAGGCCTGACATCAGTGAAATCCTGTCAGTATCCGGATTAAAATCAGGCAGGTAATACATGGGATCAAGGAGGTCTTCATAATTATTAAAATGTTCAGCGGGTACCAGTCCCGACAGGTAATCAGAATACTCCTTCAGTGCTGCATTCAGTTCCGTGCGCGAACCGGTTCCATCCTGCAGAAAATCCCTGAAAGGGGCATTATGAAAAGGCCTCAGCAGTGTGCGGAACTGGATCTCGGGTCCGTTTTCAGTCTCCTTAATCTGGCGGGTGATGGCTACCGGCACGCCTGGTTTTCCTTCGGACTCAGAAATCATTTTGGCTTCGATGCCATCAATGACCTTAAGGACATCATTTGTTTTTGAGTTTATCCCTGTAAGAACAGGTGACACTGCAGTATCGCTGCAGCTGTTAATGAACAACCGGTTTTCCGCATACTTATAATCAAACATCGCCTGCTGTTCACTCTGCTCCCTGTAATATCCCGCATCGTAGTCTCTCTGAAGGTTAAGGTTAAGAAGGACGCCCGGAATCACAAGGGCAAGGGATCCAACAACCATGAATATGAATTTGGCGCTGACATTTTTGTCTTCCTTCCAGGAAATCCGTGTGTACCACGGAACAACCACAAAGAAGATAATTATCACTCCGCAGGTGATAAAAAGTGATGCACCGGGCCAGTGCTGAATTTTGCATAGCAGTGCAAGGATATATAAAGCCAGTCCTACCGCGCCAAGGATATATACCGGTTTTTTTGACCTGTTCTCCTCATCCCTGAGCTTGCTGGCAAGCAATGCCGGGAGAAAGGCAAAGATCCCGGAGAGCGCTGCAAGCATCAGGATAAATGCGGCCAGGGGCCAGTGCTGTACCTTGGCCGCTACTCCGATGATGAACAGCATCGCTGTGATGAAAGCCGAGATGTAAAGAAAGAGCCTCTTCCCGCTGTGAGTCTCCTTCCAGAGAACTGTCAGGGCTGATGGCATGAATACAAAAGCCAGGGTAAAGGCGCCAAGGGTCAGAAGGATACCCGCACCCGGCCAGTGCATTATCTTGAATAATGCGGCAAAGCCAAGCATGATCGTACCTGCTATGGCTGAGATTTTCATTAGGTTTTTCATATGTCTGTATTTAGTGTCAACTGAATAAAGTGTCTCTTCCTGGATCTCTTTCAGCCTCCTGCTGCCCATCTTCTCTTTTACCATCAGATAGGCGTCATGGAAGCTCAATCCGTTCATCATCTCATATTCAACATCACAGCAAATATGATCAATGAGCTCATCGGCAAGGTGGGAGAAGGTGATCTCCTGCCTCCTGATGTCCTTGCTGATGTGATCAATATTCTGCAGGCTCAGCTCAGGCATAACGCGGTCCGGGTAGAGGATTAACGATGTTCTGGAGAGACTCGATGAACATTTTCATCTCCGTGATCTTCTCTGCTACCACCGAATGGCCTTTCTCAGTAAGGCTGTAATAAATGCGGATACGGTTGTTGAAGTTCTCTGATTCGGTCACCAGGACGCCTTCGTTCTCAAGCTTATGGAGAACGGGGTAGAGCGCACCGTAAGTAAGCCTGATCTTTCCGTCGGTGATAAGTTCAACCCGGCGTGTTATCTCGTAGCCGTACATGCGGCCGTTCTCCTCCAGCAGCTTCAGGACTATTGTCTTCAGTGAGCCTTTGATGAGATCTGATGCTATCATTTCAGTATATATAAGTTTCTTTTATATTGCAAATATAGTATATTAATAATTTAAAATACAAATAACTTGAAATATATTTTTTATTCAGGCTGAAGGAAGGGGCAAGGGGCAGGGTACAGACTGACAGGCAATATGTAGCGACGCCATGCCAGAGCGTCGTTAAGAGTGTACCAGAAGGGTAAAAGGCGTAAGTGAACGACAGAAGCAACGCTACTTTTCTCCCACTTCCAGGTATATGTACTTCGCGTGCGGATAAAGCTGCCCGATGTCAGTCTTGACCTGTGCCGTGATGCTTTCGATAGCTGAGCCGCCGGTGTTATCCTCTATATCAACAGATATCAGGAGGATGAAGTTGTTGTTGCCGATATACATCGAACGGATATTATTTATATGCCTGATGGCCTTATGTTTATGAACGATTGTTCTGACCTCATTCCGCATATCACGCGAGATGCTCTCACCGATGATCAGCTTCCTCAGCTCGTTTGCCAGAAAATACGACATAATTATAAGGAGAGCTCCCACGAGGAGGGTGCCGATAGCGTCAAACAGAGGGTTGATAAGCGACAGCAGGCTTGAAATCATAACAATGGTAAGACCAGTCAGAGCAGAGAAATCTTCCGCCAGGATCACAAATATATTTGTATCTGTTGAAGCCATCACTGCCTTTAAGAGTTGTCCGGATGATGATTTTCTGAATTCAGTCAAAGCGACGGTGAACGACTTAAATTCGATAGCCACTGATAAGACCAGGACAATGAAAATATAGATATAATTCTCGAGAGGTTCAGGATTCATCAGCTTATGGATCCCTTCATAGATCGAAAAACATCCGCCCATGAAGAAAAGAAGGACAGCCACAAGGAAACCCCAGAAATACTCCTCCTTGCCGTAGCCGAAAGAATGAAGCTCATCTGCCCCTTTTGCAGATCTTTTTCTTCCGATAAGCAGAAAGACCTGATTGGTTGTGTCTGCAAGTGAATGGATCAATTCGGCGAGCATTGCGGAACTGCCGGAGATAACTGATACAATGAATTTGATGATGGCTATTGCCAGGTTGCCGAAAAGGGCGAATATTACTGCACGAAGAGAGTTGCTCTGCTCTTTCATCTTTTCATTTTTCGGAGGCAGGGGCAAATTTAGTAAAATAAAACAGGTGTGGAGCAGGGGAGTTGGGAAGGGATGAAGAGGAGAAACGGAGAAGGGGTGAAACGGAGAAACGGAGAAGGGGAGAAGCGGTGAAGAGGAGAATGGGAGGAGGGGACAAATAAGATAATAAATGGGGAACAAAAAAAGCGTTGAGAAATTTCTCAACGCTTCTTGATTTATAATCTGTGCTCTGAGCTATGCGCTCTGAGCCCTTTATCTGCGCGATGACCTGCTTTTGTCAGACTTGTTAGAGCTGCTGCTCTTCTGCGAAGTGCTTCCGGAGCTCTTGTTAGAGCTGCTTCTTCCTGATGAAGTAGCTGCAGATGATGTTCTGCCTGACCTTCCGTTACCTGAGTTTGCCTGCATCGACGAACGGCCTGATGAAGCTGAGGGCTGCGACCTCTTACTGAAGACTGCTGTCTTGAAGCTGCGGGCTGCGACCTCTGTACCGAAGACTGCTGTCTTGAAGCTGAGGGCTGCGATCTCTGTACCGAAGACTGCTGTCTTGAAGCTGAGGGCTGCGACCTCTGAACTGAAGACTGCTGTCTTGAAGCTGCGGGCTGCGATCTCTGTACCGAAGACTGTTGTCTTGAAGCTGCGGGCTGCGATCTCTGTACCGAAGACTGCTGTCTTGAAGCTGCGGGTGCTGACTTCTGTACTGTTGCCGGCCTCGATGTGGCTGATCTCTGGACAGAGGTAGAAGGAGTCCTGCGGTTTGACGGTGCATTCTGTACTTCAGCAGACTTTGATACCGGTCTGTCAGAGGTGGCAGCTGATGCCCTGCGGGTAGTGGCAGAAGGCTGACCTGACTGCGATCTGATGTCGCTTCTGTTATTGACAGTGCCTGCTGATCTTTGGCTACCGCTTCTTCCACTGTTTGTCCTGGCATACATGGCTTCACCTTCTCTTTTCATCTCGGGACGCGAGTACGTGTCTCTGTAGCGACCTTCGTTTATCCTGTGCGTTACTTCGGATGAATACTGACGCATGCTATGATAGTAGTAGTCGTTGTAGTGCCCGTACCTGAAGTGGTCAGAATGATGGTAGTGTGCGTAGTAATCGGGGTACCAGTTGTAGTGATAACCGTAGTAGTAGTGCCAGTAGAATGGCCTCCATGGGTGCCAGAATGAAAGGTTGTAACCCCAGTACCACGGGGAGTGCCAGCATACATAGAACGGAT
Source organism: uncultured Bacteroidales bacterium (assembly GCA_963849945.1). Classification (GTDB taxonomy): domain Bacteria; phylum Bacteroidota; class Bacteroidia; order Bacteroidales; family VadinHA17; genus SR-FBR-E99. Next base: position 74,068 of record CAWKJD010000013.1, read on the forward strand.
TGTATATGAACCTGATCACCGGCCAGGCAGCGACTTCATAGTATGTGGTAGTTACCACGTTAACGTTGTCACTGTAGACTGTCCTGCCATTGTAGCCGGGATTAGCAGTTTCTGCATATATAGGTTCAACGATGTAATTTCTTCCGTACAGCGCCTCGTCCCCGATGAGCTGTATCTGAGCAGATCCGTTGCTGAACTTCTGCACTGTAAATACTGCAATATCCTGGTTTTCGTTCCGGTTCAGTGCGGTACGCAATACTATAGTATGAACATTCTTGTCGGCATAGTCAGTTACTGTTATATAATCAACCAGGTTGTCGCCGTTAAGGTCGAGGTTGTTGATATGTGTATCTTCAGCATTGAGGTTTCTCTCAAAGGCTTCAAGCGTTTCAGATTCCTGGAAAAGTTTCATGACCGCGTAGAGATTAAGATTATCTCCCGGCAGGCCGAGGTATTCCTCAGGATAGTCCTGTGCCCTGACTGTTGTCATTGAGGCTATCAGGATTGCGAGGATCGATGTGCAGATTATTTTTTTCATCTCTTTAAGTTTTATGAAGATTTTCTCTTCATTCATATAAAATCAAAAGACATGCCAAACTTTTTTGATTGTACGTATGTGGCTGAAATACTGAAAAATAGAAAACCCTCCTTCACTTTCGTTCGGGAGGGTTGGACCGCAGGACCGCAAAAGCGTTTACCTGCGTGCTGGTTTGGTGTTATCAGCTGCTTCCTTGCTGCTTTTCTTAGAAGAAGCACTGGACCTGGTCTCGCTTTTACTGTTTGATGAACTGGCTGCCGGGGCTGGTTTGCTTCCTTCACTGCTGCGGCTTGAAGCTGCCCGGGCTGGTTTGCTTGCTTCGTTGCTGCGGCTTGAAGCTGCCGGGGCTGGTCTGCTTACTTCATTACTGCGATTTGAAGCTGCCGGGGCTGGTTTGCTTGCTTCGTTGCTGCGGCTTGAAGCTGCCGGTGCCGGTTTGCTTTCTTCGCTGCTGCGGCTGCTAACTGCAGGTCTGTTTTCAGGCTCAGTTCTCCTGGATGCTGCGGCCGGTACAGATGAACTTCTTTCTGAAACATTGTCTGATGGGCTGCTCACGACAGGTGCTGTCTCACGAGACGGTCTTGCCGGGGTTGTGCCGGCGGCAGGAGCGGTCCTGTGATCTGCAGGTTGTTGTACTGCGGCAGGTGCGTTCCTGTGTTCCGCAGGCTGTACTGCGGCAGGTGCGGTCTCACGAGATGGTCTTGCCGGGGTTGTGCCGGCGGCAGGAGCGGTCCTGCGATCTGAAGGCTGTGCCGGGACAGACTCCCCGCGGTTAACAGTCTCATTGGCAGGTTGTTCACGGACACCGGATTCGCGGCGGGTGGCCGAATAGAATGCTTCACCCTCTTTTCTCTGGTCGGGACGCGAGTAGGTCCCTGCATATGAACCTGCACTTATCCTGTGAGCTACATCAGCCGATTGCTTGCGTATCCTGTCATAATAGTAGTCTTTGTAATGCGGGTAACTGTAATGGTCAGTCCAGCGATAGTGGGCGTAGTAATCATGATACCAGTGGTAATTATATCCGTAGTAGTAGTCCCAGTACCATGGGTGCCACGGGTTCCAGTACTCAGGGTAGAAACCCCAGTACCACCCGGAATGCCAGCCGGTGTAAAATGGCTCGTAGATGTATATTACCAGAGGCCAGTCGCTGGTCTCATAATAATTATTTATAACTGCATCGCCTGTGTAACCCGGGTTGGGAGTTTCGGCGTACATAGGTTCAATTATGTAATTCTTGCCATACAGGGCTTCGTCGCCGATAAGCTGTATGAGCACCTGGCCTTTCTTCAGCTTCTGCACGGTAAAGACTGCCACATCCTGGTATTCGTTCCTGCTCAGTACAGCACGAAGCACTATGGTATGCACATCTTTTTCGACGTAGTCGGTGACAGTAATATAGTCTGTCAGGTTATCACCGTTGAGGTCGAGGTTGTTGATATGGGAGTCCTGAGAGTTGAGGTCTCTCTCGAAAGCCTCAAGAGTTGGGGATTCCTGGAACAATCTCATTACAGCGTAGAGATTAAGATTGTCACCCGGCAGGCCGAGGTGCTCCTCAGGATAATCCTGTGCCCTGACTGTCGTCACTGAGGCTATCAGGATTGCGAGGACCGATGTGCAAATTAACTTTTTCATCTTTTTAAGTTTTATGAAGATTTGCTCTTCGAAGAAACAGTTGCAAAGGGTGTGCCAAACCATTCCGGAGTTCATAAATTGCTTTTGAGACGACAGTTACTGGTAAGATGTATGATATAATACGGAATATTCCGGAGCCGGCGAGCAAGGGGGAATTGACAGGTAAAACTCTTTTCAGGCTAGATTACATTGTGAATAAAAAGTATTTCCTTCGTATTTGTTATACTTAAAAAGATGCAGATAATTTATTTACTGATTTTATTTATTGCAGTGAGCAGTCATCCGGACCGAAAGGAAGTCAAACAGATTCACGATCCTTATAATGCAGGAATAACCCTGTCAGCCTGGCCGTCAGATCAGCAGGAGCCGGAAAGACCAGCATGGATTAAGCCGGATGCAACAGGTATGGAACCGGATTTAAGCGCTATCGATTTTTCCGGCCTTATGGGAATCGGATGGAACCTTGGCAACGCTCTTGAATCAATCAGTTATAAAAATGGCGTCTATTCAGGAGACGAAACTTCATGGGGTAATCCTGTTATTACCAGGCAGTTAATAGACTCCGTAAAAAAAGCAGGGTTCAACGCCATAAGAATACCGGTTGCATATTCTCATATGGTGGACAATCAGGTGAACTGTAAAATCAAATGGGCCTGGAAAAAAAGGATTGAGGAAGTTGTCAGGTATGTGCTTGACAATGACATGTATGCCATTATCAATATTCACTGGGATGGAGGATGGATGAACAATCCGGTTTATGCACAACAGGCAGCTGTCAATGCAAAGATCGATTCATTGTGGAAACAGATTGCCGTTTATTTCCGCGATTATGATGATCACCTGCTGTTTGCAGGCACGAATGAAGTTCATATAGAAGGCAACTATAATGCACCCGGCCCTGAAAACATAGCTGTTCAGAATTCTTTTAACCGGACTTTTGTAAATACTGTCCGGGCTACCGGCGGAAGAAATTCATATCGTTTCCTTGTGGTTCAGGGATATGTTACAAATATTGAATATACAATGAAATACATGGAGATGCCCGCAGATCCTTCAAAAGACAGGCTGATGGCGGAGGTCCATTATTACGATCCTTATGATTTTTCTCTGCAGACATCTCCGGGTTATAAAACAGGATGGGGAGAAATACCCGGATTTACAGATCGCTCATCCTGGGGACAGGAATCCTGGGTCGATACTGCATTTGGCTATATGAAAACAACTTTTGTCGATAAAGGTATTCCGGTAATACTTGGAGAGTACGGTGCAATTTATCGGTCATCCTTAACCGGCGGGATGCTTACCAACCATGTTGCCTCACTCAATTATTACCTGAACTATTTGACATCAAAGGCGATGCAAAATGGCATGGTGCCCTTCTACTGGGATAACGGAGCAACAGGAGATAACGGATTTGCCCTGTTTGACAGGGCTAATGGTACCCGGCTTCGAAAAGATGCCATCTCGGCAATAATCAGCGCCGGCAAATAAAAATAAGCAAGGGGCGCCAGGCCCCCTGCAATCAGTAATTAAGACATTTATTTCTTACCCTGCCCGCTGCCTTTTAACGCTTTGCCGGTATTCTGCTGACGACCGGCAGGCCTGGCGCCCTGGTTCATGCCTTTGTTAGAGGTTCTCACCTTCTCCATCTTCATCTCCTGCTCACGATGTTGTTCAGCTTCCCGTTTGTTCATCTGCTCTTTCTGCATAATTTTCTCCAGTTTTCTCATTTCCTTCTGCTGTTTCTTCCTGGCTTTCTCCTGATCTCTGATAGCTTTTCTTTCTTCATTCCTTGCATACCTCTGATCGCTTACTGCCTCACCCCTGTTCTTGTACTGCTCCTGGTTCTGTACCTGCACAGGACCCTGTGGCTGGTTCTGAACTTCCTTCTGTGCTTTTTCCTTTTTCTGATTCTGAGCCTGTCCTTTTGTCTGTGCTGCTACAGCAGCGCTTATTAAGAGGGCAGCGACACCCATTAAAACATGATTTTTCATAGTATTTATTTTTGAGATTTGTTTTATTACTGGCTAAATATAGATGGTACCAAATGAAAGGATGATGAAGTTTTCTTTTTCAAGACAAAAGACAATAGATAAAAGGCGAAGGGCGAAAGGAGAAAGGGGGTCGTGGTACTTTTTTTTCTCTCTCTTTTGTCTTTTATCTTACTGATACCTTTAACCCGGACCGGAAATCCTTAGCAGCTAACCATACGAACCAGCAGATTTGCTATTGGTTTAAATAATCCTTACCTTCGCGGCGATTTAAGCATAAGTTAGATCTGTATAGTCAGCATTTCTCCCGCAGAATCATTTCAGGGAGGTTCTTTCTACAACCACTAGTTTACGCTGAACAAATTTTCGCCAAAGGATCATTACCACTTTGAACAGATATATGGTTAATGGAATTTTCAGCGGCATTAACCAATTAATTAATAATGGAATATTACAAAGATCCCCGACGGAGGGGAAAAAAGAATTTCAATCAAAAAAACACGGTAAGAAAAAGAACCCCTGAAAGAAAGAAAGGTAACACCGGCACCCTCAGTCCCGGACATTTTATCAGTAAGGCATCCACTGCCCAGGCCGTGAGTTACAGTTCCGACAGGCTCATTGATGAGTTGCCGGTTGATGATGCCATAATCCGCAATCTTCACAGGAAAGGTTACGAGAAACCAACGGAGATCCAGGACAAAACCATTGAAGCCATACTAAACGGACGCAACCTCATGGGGCTGGCGCAGACCGGTACAGGCAAGACCGGAGCATTTCTGATCCCGCTGATTCATAACCTCCTGCGCAAAGATGCCATGAGACAGATCCTGGTGGTAACACCAACGCGCGAACTTGCTCTGCAGATCGACAGTGAGTTCAGGAGTATCGCCCACGGGCTAAAGCTCTTCAGCACATGTCTTATAGGAGGTACCAGCGTCAGACGCGATGTTGAGAACCTTCGCAGGCCGGGTCAGATCGTCATAGGAACGCCCGGACGGATGAATGATATGGTACGCCAGGGTGCACTGAAGATGAACAGGTTCACAATACTGGTGCTCGATGAATTCGACAGGCTGCTGGATATGGGCTTCGCCCCTGATATAAACAGGCTTGTTGAAGGGATGAACAATCGCGTGCAGACAATTCTCTTTTCTGCTACCGAGGACAAGAGCCAGAAGGCAATCATCGGCAAACTTATGCCTGACGCTTATGAGGTAAGGGTGAGAGATGAAAATGTGAGTGCTGATAACATCGACCAGGATATCATTACCGTAAAGGACGGAGAAAAGAAAATCGATATCCTCCTCAATATGGTACGCGACAAGTCGTTTGAGAAAGTCCTGGTGTTTGCAGATACAAAGAGAGGTGTGAGCCGTATCTGTCGCGACCTGCGCAAGGCGGGTATCACTGCTGATGAGATACACGGCGATAAATCGCAGAATTACCGGATAAAGGCCCTTGAGTCATTCAGGAACCGCAAGATACAGGTCCTGGTGGCTACCGATGTAGCGGCAAGGGGACTGGATATCACCAATGTCTCGCACGTAATCAATTTTCAGGCTCCGAAGGATATGGAGAGCTACATTCACCGCATCGGGCGGACAGGCAGGGCAGGTGCCAGCGGCAAGGCACTGACATTTATTAATTAAAAAAATAACGAATATGGCCGGACCAAACAACAGTTACATCAAGAAGCAGAAGACCGAGAAGCGTCTGAAGAAGAGGAAAGAGAAGGAAGCAAAGAAGCAATTCCGCAAAGAGAATTCACCTGGTGGAGAGTTTGAGAATATGATTGCTTATGTCGACAAGTTCGGTAATATTACCAAGGAACGGCCGGCTGAAGAAACGACTGAGCAAGTGAATCAGTAGGTTACTGAGTCATTCTCTCCAGCGCCTCAATACACCACATCAGTTCGCCAACGAATGAGGCTGCACGCTTGTCTGCTGCAGCTCTGTCGGCAGGTATGCCTGCCTCATCAAAAGTTTTATCTGCAGACGGTACCGGGTACATTGCCGGGACGGTCCATGCGCGGATCTTCCACAGTGAGAACTGCAGTGAAGTGATGACCTGCGTACCTCCAAATATACCATCGGATACGGTTGAGATGGCGACAGGCTTTCTCCGCCAATCATAGGTCAGCAGGTCGATGACGTTCTTCAGGCTGGCAGGGTAACCTCCGTTGTACTCCGGTGTAACGATAATTACGCCGGCAGCTGACCGTATCTTTTCTGCAAACTGCAGAACCTCTGGTGCCGGGTCAGGCTGATAGCGCAGGCGTTCATCAAAGAGGGGAAAATTATATTCCTTGAGATCCAGAATCTCTGCAGAAGCAAGATTATTCTCTTCTATATACCGCTTGAAGTAAAGTGCCACCCTGTGACTGTTCCTCCCGCGTCTGACACTGGAGGAGATGATAGCTATTGTTCTCATAATTCCAGGTGCTAAGTTATTAAAAAAAGTCTAGCGGTTTTGCCGTCTCCAGTCTCCGGTCCTTTGCAGGCTGAGGACTGCGAACTGCCGACTGTCCAGGCTTGAAGTTGGGATATCCACCCCGCACCGCGTAGATTTGACAAGATATTCAGATCCTCCTCCGCTAAAGCTCCGGAGGGCAAAGCCTTCAGAACCCGAAAAAATTCCGGCCGATATCTGACGCACTTTTTGTAAATTCACGTCTTTATGACGTAATTCTAAAACCCTTAATTATGAAAAGAACCAGTATTGCCATGAGTATGGGAAAATATATACTCATGCTCATGATGATGTCGTTACTGACACTTAATGCTTCATCTCAGACACTTAACCTGAAACAGCTTACAGCTGATTATGATAAAATGCTTTCTGAGCAGTTCAAACCCGGCGAGACCGGTTGCGCAGCCCTGGTGGCAAAGAAAGGACAGATAATATATAATAAGGCCTTCGGGATGGCCAACCTCGAGCTGAACATACCCATGCAACCCGACATGGTCTTCAGGATCGGTTCGATTACCAAACAGTTCACGGCAGTGGCTATATTGCAGCTTATGGAGCAGGGTAAGCTTTCGCTGCAGGATGATATTACAAAATTCATCCCTGATTATCCGACCCAGGCCTATACAATCACGATTGAACATTTGCTTACACATACATCCGGGATAAAGAGCTACACCAGCATTGCTGATTATTTTACGAATGTGAGAAAGGATATGAAGCCGGAGGAGGTTATAAATCTGTTTAAAAACCAGCCCATGGAGTTCGCTCCCGGCACAAAATGGAACTATAATAATTCAGGCTTTTTCCTGCTTGGTTATATAATAGAGAAAATAACAGGAAAGACCTACGCGGAGTACATCCAGGAGAATTTTTTCACTCCGCTGGGCATGACATCCTCATGCTACGGCAGTGATATCAGGATCATAAAGAACCGCGCGTCAGGTTATCAGCAAGGTAATGACGGCCCTGAGAATTCAGATTACTGCAGCATGACTCAGCCCTATTCAGCAGGCTCTATAATGTCAACCGTCGGGGACCTCTTCAAATGGCATCAGGCAGTGCATTCTTACAAGCTGGTAAAAAAAGAGACTATTGACAAAGCCTTTACCGAATATAAGCTCGCGAATGGCGAAGGCACCGGCTATGGCTACGGCTGGTTCCTGTCACAGCTCCAGGGCAGTCCTACAATCGAGCATGGCGGCGGGATATTCGGCTATCTGACAAGCTCAATTTACCTGCCTGAAGAGGATGTCTTTGTCGCGCTTTTCTCTAACAACACAGGCAAGGGCCCTGAATTCACGTCTTTGAAGATGGCTGCCCTGGCTATAGGCAAGCCGCTGAATACGAATGAGATAAAGCTTGATGAGGCAACACTCGATGAGTATGTTGGTATTTATGCCAACCCAAGGGGGATGGAGGTCACTATCACCAGGGAGGGTACTCAGCTTTCAGCGAATCTGGCCGGAGCAGGAACCAGAAAGTTGCTCCCCCTGGAAAAGGACAAGTTCCTCGTTGAGTATGCATTTATGTACGCGACTTTCAAAAGGGATGATAATGGCAGGATTGTCTCCTTCGTAACTGATGACAGGGGCAAACCTGACACATGGAACCGAACTGAAAAAAAGATCGAGGAAAAGAAAACTATTACCGTTGATGAAGGAACCCTTGATAAGTACGTGGGCCAGTTTGAACTCCAGCCCGGATTCGTCATTACTTTCACGCGGGAAGGGAACAGGCTATATACCCAGGCCACCGGACAACCGAAGTTTGAAGTCTTTGCGGAGAGTGAGACGAAATTCTTTCTGAAGGTTGTTGATGCTCAGGTTGAGTTTGTACCTGATGCAGACGGAAAAATCAACAAGATGATCCTTAACCAGGGGGGACAGAAGATGGAGGCGAAGAGGATCAAGTAGCATTGGGTATGGTGCAGTCGACAGTTGGCAGAGGATTTGCGATTTGCGATTGCAGAGTTTTTGTGGACCGGGTACTTGAGACTAAAAACACCTACCTTTATCCGACCACAAATCAACTTATATGAAAAAAATGCTTGCTATTCTCCTCCTGCTCGCCGGGGCCGGGGTGACAGGAAACATATGGTCTTGCACCACATTCATTATATCAGGCAGGAACACCCCTGACGGGAAACCGATTTTGTACAAACACCGGGATACCGGAACGCTTGACAATGCCATTGCTTTTTTCAGTGACGGCAAGTACCAGTATATTGGCATAGTCAATTCAAAGGCCACATGGAAATCTGAAGTGTGGGGCGGATATAACTCCGCCGGATTTGCCATCATGAATACGGCGGCCTACAATAATAATACGGGTGACACCACAAAATTGACGGATCAGGAAGGTGTTGTTATGAAGATGGCGCTGCAGAATTGTGCCACGCTGGCTGATTTTGAGAAGATGCTAAGCGACCTGCCCAAGCCTCTTGGTGTCGATGCCAACTTCGGAGTCATTGATGCCTCCGGCGGCGCCGCTTACTATGAAACAGGTAATTACGGGTTTAAGAAGATCGACGCCAATGACCCGGCCCTGGCACCCAACGGCTACCTTATCCGCACAAATTTCTCGTTCACCGGTACGGTTAACGCCGGAGGGGGTTACATCAGGTATGCCACTGCCAGCGAGGCGCTTAATATGGCTGCCGCACAAAATAAGCTTGAGCCTCATTACTTGCTGAACAACATATCGCGTAACCTGAACCACTCGCTCACCAAAATGAATCTGAGAGCGAATCTGCCGGCGGACAATAATAGTACCGACTTCAGGAGCTTTGAAGATTTTATACCGCGCTTTTCAACGGCATCTGTTATTATGGTTGTCGGTGCGGCGAAGGGAGATGATCCGTCAGCAACGATGGCATGGGTGGTTTCGGGGTTTCCTCTTACTGCCGTGGCTGTGCCTGTATGGATCAGCGCCGGAAAGGATCTGCCAGGGGTTGTGAGCATGAAGGAAGATATGCACTCTCCCCTCTGCGATGCGGCAATGACGCTCAAGGGCTGGCTTTTTCCCATCACCAGGGGCTCAGGCTCTAAATATATCAATCTTGCGGCACTCATCAATGCTGAGAATTCCGGCATCATGCAGGAGCTTGAACCGGTGGAGAACGAGATATTCAGGAAGACGGCTGAGCTCATGAATTCCATGCCTGACGGGAAAATACAGAATGACAGGATCCGGGAGCATTACAAATGGATTGACAGCTATATCACTAAATCGTACAGTGAAATATTCGGGATTGACATGAACTGACATGCCTCTGCCTGGCTTCTGAGGACAAGGAACAAGAAACAAGAAACAAGAAACAAGAAACGATAAACCGTACCCGGTTGCGACCGTTATGCAAAAAGTGTAAATTTGCCTGACACCAAAGATAACCTCACATGGCGGGGCACAAGGGATCACCTTATTATAATATATTCCTCAGATACGAGATCTGGCTTGAGACAACCGGTAAGACCAGGGTGCTTGACGGTGAAGGATTTGCTCTTCTGCTTGAGATAAACTCTACAGGATCGCTTACAGCATCGGCACGTAATCTTGGCATGAGCTACCGCAAGGCATGGGGCAAGCTGAGGGACGTCGAGCAACACCTTGGGTTTCACCTGGTGGAAAAGAGGCGCGGCGGAGCAGCCGGGGGCCGGACGAACCTTTCACCTGAGGGCCGCCAGCTCGTGAGGGCCTACAACAGCCTGCACAATGATACTGACATAGCCATGAAGAGCATCGCGAAGATCTTTTTTAACCGTATCAATGAAATCAACGGCAGGCAATGAGAAACACATTCATAATGATAATGCTGGCATCGATTCTGGTTGCGGGATGCAAATCCGGGAAGGAGAAGGACATCATAATTTTCCATGCCGGGAGCCTGACGGTGCCGGTGAATAAGATCAGCGAGGCATTCGGAAAAGCCAATCCCGGTGTCAGGATTCTCTCCGAAGCTGCCGGCAGCCTTCAGTCGGCCAGAAAGATCACGGAGCTTGGCAAGCCTTGTGACGTCATGCTCTCAGCAGACTATTCCGTCATAGACAAAATGCTTATACCCAGGTATGCTTCATGGAATATCAGGTTCGCTACCAATGAGATAGTAATAGCATACAGACCCAGGTCGGCATATTCGTCAATCATCAGGGAGGATAACTGGCCTGATATCCTCCTGAAGGATGATGTTATCATCGGCAGAGCTGACCCCGATGCTGATCCCTGCGGTTATCGCACAATCTTCACTGCCAGGCTCGCCGGGGAATATTACGGCAGAAAAGGACTGGCTGATTCAATACTCGGCAAGGACCGTGACTACATAAGGCCGAAGGAGGTTGACCTGGTGGCGCTGCTCGAGACGGGGGTGATTGATTATATGTTCCAGTACAAGTCGGTAGCCATCCAGCATGGGTTAAGCTATCTTGAACTTCCCGATGAGATCAACCTCTCATCACCGGATATGAAAGAGCATTATGCCAGCGTATCGTATATGATTCCCGGAGACACGCCGGGGACGCGTTCAGAGATCCGGGGCGATTATATCTGTTATTCGGGGACGATAATTAATAACGCCCCGCAGAAGGAGCTGGCGGTAAAATATTTCAGGTTCCTCCTGAGTGAAGAAGGCAGAAAAATCTTCAGGGAATCAGGGCAGGAGCCTCTGACGCCTGTCGTTACAGGCGACACTGCTTCGGTGCCCCCGTCGCTGCAAGCGTTTGCTGACACCATATCGGAGTGAAAGGAAGACGATGAAAGGTCAGACGCTCTTTACATGGATTTTTACCGTTCTTGCCGCGCTGGTGCTGCTGTTCATAGTTGCGCCCCTGGCGGGCATGTTCCTTGATTCGTCATTCAGTGAAGTAAAGACGACAGCGGCTGACCCTGAGATTCAGCGCAGTGTATGGGTCACTCTTGTGATAGCGTTCTCGGCCACGCTCATCTTTGCTGTTGGCGCCGTGCCGCTGGCATGGATCATGGCCCGCAGGGAGTTCCCGCTTAAGAGAGTGGTGCAGGGCATCATAGACCTGCCTGTGGTATTGCCACACACCGCGGCAGGTATAGCTCTGCTGGGTTTCATCTCCCGTGACGGCCTGCTCGGCGGTGCAGCACAGAAGGCAGGTCTCCTGCTTGTCAACAACGCAGCCGGCATAGCCCTTGCCATGGCATTCGTCAGCCTTCCGTTCCTTATAAATGCCGCTCGTGACGGTTTTGCCGCGGTGCCTGAGAGAACCGAGAAGGCCGCTCTAACCCTCGGAGCATCGCCTTCGCGCATCTTTTTCACCATATCCCTGCCCCAGGCATGGCGATCAGTTGTATCAGGATTTATTATGATGTTCGCACGCGGCATGAGCGAGTTCGGAGCCGTAGTCATCATCGCTTACCATCCTATGATAGCACCTGTGCTGATATATGACCGGTTCAACACTTATGGTATCAAGGCAGCAAGGCCTGCTTCCATAATCTTTATACTTGTCGCCCTGTTTTTCTTTGTCCTCTTCAGGACCCTTGCCACGGAAAGACGTACTATATTCAGGAGTGAAGAAGATGCTGCGGACTGAAAAGGTAAATAAACAGCTTGGCGGTTTCTCGCTCAGAGAGATATCCCTGGAGGTCTTCCCGGGAGACTATTATGTCCTTCTCGGCCGGTCGGGAGCCGGCAAGACACAGCTGCTCGAGCTTATCTGCGGGCTCACTGCGCCTGATAGCGGACATATTTTCATTGACGGGAAAGAGATAACATGGACAAAGGTACAGGACAGGGGTATAGGGCTTGTCTTTCAGGATTTTGCCCTCTTCCCTCACTATACTGTGCGTGAAAATATTGAATATTCGCTGAAGATCAGGCGTTTATCCAAAGAGGAGGTGAATAAGAGGGTCGGACACGCTGCTGAAGAGATGAATATCACGCACCTTCTTTCGCGTAAGCCTTATAATCTCTCGGGAGGAGAAAAACAGCGTGTGGCGCTGGCCCGTACGCTGGTCACTGACCCGAAGGTGCTGCTCCTCGATGAGCCAATGGCCTCAGTCGATGCAAGCCTGAAGGACAGTATAAGGCGCATGCTGCGCCGCCTGAACCGGAACGGACAGACAATAATACACGTCACGCACGACTTCGGCGAAGCCATAAGCCTGGCAAGCAAGGTAGGCGTGATGCACAACGGACGGATCATTCAGGAGGGAGCACCACTGGATGTGTTCAATCACCCGGTAAACAGGTTCGTGGCCCGGTACGCTGGGATCAAGAATTTTTTCAGGGTCACCTTCATCAAATCATACAACAATTTTTCCGGTATCACGGAAAAGACAACAAAATTCAGGCTTCCGAAAGCTGACTACCCTGCTTCAGGGCTGCTGATCATAGGAAGCAGCGAGGTGCTTCTTTCACGCCAGGGCGCGCCGGGGATACAGATGAACAACATTCATGGCATTATTGACGATGTCGTGCCATCGGGCACGGGATATGAGATTGCGGTGAATGCCGGGGACTACTTCTATGTTGATATTACACACCGGGAGATGGAGGAGAATAACTTTGCCACCGGTGAAAAGATTTTTGTCTCGTTTCCTCCTGAAGCCTTGCGTTTCGTGGGAGAGTCAAATGGTAAAAAAGAAAATCAGAGCTATGATGATAACATTTGAAGAAGCTTACAGGATTGTGGCAGGCACCGTTTTCCGGACGGGGAAGGAGCAGGTGAAATTCAATGAATCACTGGGGAGAGTGCTTGCGGTACCGGTGAAGAGTGACATGGACATGCCTCCGTGGAACAGGAGCGCTGTTGATGGCTATGCATGCAGGCACGAAGACCTCGGAATTGATCTTACTGTGCTTGAGGTCATTGCCGCAGGCGTCATGCCTTCAAAGGAGGTGACACATGGAACCTGCTCACGTATCATGACCGGGGCTGCAGTGCCTCAGGGAGCTGACTATGTTTTCATGCTTGAAGAGTCTGAAATGAAGGGGGAAGGATTGGTCAGGTTCACGGGTAAGGCCGGGAGGCCTAACATAGCTAAAGCAGCTGAGGATCTGTTTAAGGGACAGACTGTTCTTAAAGCCGGACGCTTCATCAAGCCCCAGGATATTGCTGTAATGGCTGCTGTGGGAGCTACTGAGGTGACCGTGAGCAACAAGGTCAGGGTAGGGATCATCAGCACAGGCAATGAGCTTGTTGAGCCGGACCGGACGCCGGCTGAGGCTCAGATACGTAACAGCAATGCCTCCCAGCTGATGGCACAGGTGGCCCGGGCGGGAGCAACAGCTAAATATTATGGTATAGCTGCCGATGACGAGGCTTCGACGGCAAAGCTTCTCTCAGCGGCTGTGGCGGAGAATGAGGTTACACTTATCTCAGGAGGCGTATCGTTCGGTGATTTTGATTTCGTGCCTGCCGTAATGCGGTCACTGGGCCTCACCATCCATTTTGACCAGGTGGCCATGCAGCCAGGCAAGCCACTGACATTCTGCACAGGAGACAGAAAGGCAGTCTTCGGCCTGCCGGGTAATCCCGTTTCAACATTTGTGCAGTTCGAGGTGATGGTAAGACCTTACCTTAACAAGATGATGGGTGTGACAACAGAGGAACCGCTGTTAATGGTTCCACTCGCAGCAGACTACTCAAGGAAGAGGGCTGACCGGATGGCATGGATACCGGTCATAATCACAGCCGGGGGTGAGGCAATGCCGGTGGAGTACCACGGCTCAGCTCATATAACGGCGCTGCCTGATGCTTGGGGCATAATCACAATACCACGCGGACAGAGCTGGATACAAAAAGGAGAGGTAATAAGTGTTAGACAGATTTAACCGAAATATTAACTACCTGCGCATCTCTGTCACTGACCGCTGCAACCTGAGATGCCTTTACTGCATGCCGGCGGAGGGTGTCAGGCTGATACGGCATGAGGATATTCTTTCATATGATGAGATCACCGCCGTCACCCGGGAGGCAGTGGCAATGGGAATCAACAGGGTGAGGGTCACAGGCGGCGAGCCGCTGGCAAGAAAGGGTGTGACTGAGCTCATCGCTATGCTGGCCGGCATAGGTGGCATCACTGACCTCTCGATGACAACCAATGGCACGATGCTGGCTGAGTATGCAGATGACCTTGCGGCAGCAGGTCTGATGAGGGTGAACATCAGTCTCGATACCCTTGATCCGGACAAGTACAGGAGGGTCACCCGCGGAGGTGAAATAGGCGACGTGCTGGAAGGTATTATTGCTGCACAGAATGCCGGGCTAAGACCCGTAAAGATTAACTGCGTCATCAAAAGCACCCCTGACGAGGAAGATGCACGAATGGTCGCGGGCTTCTGTATGAAAGAGGGTCTTGAAGTACGTTTCATAAGGGAGATGGATCTTGCCGTCGGAACCTTCTCGGTGGTGCATGGAGGCAGCGGGGGACACTGCGCACGGTGCAGCAGGTTACGCCTGACACCGGAGGGAATAGTCAAACCATGTCTCTTCAGCGATATCGGATACAGTATACGTGAGATGGGAGCAGCAGAAGCAATAAGAAGAGCTGTCGGAAATAAACCCGAAAAGGGAACAGTGAATCATATCAACGGATTTTACAATATAGGAGGCTGAACAATGGCAAAGCTTACACATACTGACGCGACCGGCAGGGCGCATATGGTTGATACCGGCGACAAACCGGTCCAGCACCGCATCGCCTGTGCATCGGGAAGAATAAATATGCAGCCGGAAACACTGAAACTGGTCAGCAGCAGCATGATGAAAAAGGGTGATGTTCTTACAGTGGCTGAGATAGCAGGGATACAGGCTGCAAAAGAGTGCGGCACGATGATACCGCTGTGTCATAATATAACCCTTGACCAGGTCAGTGTTTCGCTGGCGGTTGATGATAAGGGCGTTTCAGCTGAGAGCACCATCCGCTGTACAGGCCGCACCGGTGTGGAGATGGAGGCTCTGACGGCAGTGAGCTTTGCACTGCTGACAGTCTATGACATGTGCAAGGCGGTTGACAAGACCATGACAATAACAGATATTAAGCTCACTAAAAAAGAAAAACATGACATTACCTGAAAAATTCAAAGTGCTGGTAATCACTCTCAGCGACAGGGTTTACGGGGGTGGTTACAAGGATCTCAGCGGTCCGGCTGTGGTTAAGTACGTCAAATATGCAATGAGCAACGCAGGATGGGAATGTGACATAAGCACAGTGGTTCTGCCTGATGTTGCAGAAAACCTGCGTGATACACTTGCAAAGGCAATCGATATGGATCTTATCATCACCACGGGTGGTACTGGCATCGGTCCCCGTGACATGACAACGGATGTTATCAGACCATTCCTTGTTAAAGAGCTGCCTGGAATTATGGAGATGATCAGGGTAAAGTACGGGATGAAGAATCCCAACGCATTGCTGAGCCGTTCGGTGGCGGGAGTGACAGGGAAGACGCTGGTCTATGCCCTTCCCGGATCAGTGAAGGCAGTGCATGAGTATATGGCTGAGATCGTTCTTACAATGGAGCATGCATTTTACATGCTGTATGGAATTGATACACATAAATAAGGCAAAAAAAGGCAAAAGGCGAAAGGCAAAAGGCGAAAGGCAAAAGGCGAAAGGCAAAAGGCAGTTGTAAGGAATTAAGAATTAAGAGTTAAGAATTTGAGGATAAGTTAATTAGCAATTATGTATGTTTGCGGGCACATTCGCAAATCGCAAATCGCAAATCACTTAACCCCCCTTGTATTTGCCACAGTGACACCTGTCAGACGGTCGTATCTTTGCCGGGGATCACGGAAGTACGTCAGTATGAGATAATCATTCTCGGTCTCATAATGGTTACCTTCAAAATGGGCTCCTTCAGGGAACTGTGAACCTGATGGAACAAATTCAAACTCATAATTGTACCATCCCTGCTTAAGCAGCAGCGAAGCTTCATAACATCCCCCGGAAGCATTCCATCTCATTCTGTTCTCCGGTCCGTATGACCACCCGGTAAAGGCTCCGCTGACATATACAGCTCCGCCCTGCATCTCAGAGTAAAGGGGGAGAGTGAAATAGACCCATACATAGTCGGCATCACTGTCGGGCTGGTCGCTCTCTTCCATGGCGATAATGTACTTTCCGTTCAGATCCTCATTGAAGAAATACTGCTTGAATTCCCTGTCTTCGGAGGGGATGAGAAAAACATGGTATATGCCGTCGAGATACTCTATTGCCCTTACGTTCTGTCTCGTCTGCCTTATGGTCTTTATGTCGAAGAACCTGAACTCATTGCCTCCGGGGAAGAGGGTATTGTCTGACAATGCGTTGAATTCGACTTTATTGTTACCAACAAAGTCAGGTCTCAGGCTATACCGTGCTCTGTCCCATCTGCCGTTCTGCATGACAGTGATTGTCACCTGGCTGTAAGGATCAGTTACAGGGAGCTTACCTGTGGATACTGTTATCTCAGGCTGCTGATGGGTGTCCGTTGTGCCTGGCTTCATTGGCCTCCTGAAGACAACATCCGCTGAAGAAGTTTCTTCAGTCACAAAGAATCTCTTTTTCAGTAATGGCTTGTCAGGCTCTCCGGGAGCCCAGACAGTGATAATATAGTTGCCTGACAGCTTTAGTTTTGCATCCTCATTGGGCAGTCTGAGTTTATAGTGCGTATAGGCTGTTTTGGTATTAAATGAGGGTAAGTAATCATTTATCTGGTTTTCCTCAAAACCTTCAAGGAAGTCACTGGTGAAAAGATCGCTGATATTCCATTCGCGATCGCAGTGTTCCAGCCGGTACCATAATGATCCGCCCTCCCCTCCGACGATATCAAAGTGAAGCAGAAGCTCTTCCGGGCTATCAAGCTGCACAAAAGGGTATGCAAGTCTCCACCCGTCCTTCTCAAACCATATACTCCTGACATTTCCGGCAGCGTATTCCAATACCGGATTTTTTTGGGCAGCTGAAGAAAAGACCGGTATCAGCAGGGAGGTTATTAATAAACTTAATATTTTTATCCTTGTTATTATAAACGACATTAACAGTTATTTCCGGTAAAAGTACAAATATCCTGCCGAAACAGGTCAGCGAATACTTAAAGGAAACCCGAAGGATGACCATCAACGGGTTATCAGCGGCAATGTGCTGACAGGCTCAGAGCGGGGGAGGTCTGTGAAAATGAAAAGAATAATCATATTATTATTATCCGGTGTACTGATTGTTTCGGGTTGCAGCCCCCAAAAGGAGTATGCTGCTATTGACGGCCTGACCCAGGGCACTACTTACCATATTGTGGTAGAGTCATCTCCCGGTACTGACATTGAGGCTCTGCGGGTAAAGATTGAGGCTCTCCTTAATGAAGTAGATAAATCACTTTCAATCTACAACGATTCTTCCGTCATATCGCTTATCAACAGTAATATAAGTGACAAGACCGACACTCTCTTCCGGGAGGTGTTCAGGAGCTTCAGCACAGATATCGGGCGAGTGCAATGGCCTCTTCGATATAACCGTGGGTCCCCTGGTGAAAGCCTGGGGCTTTGGTCCTGATGCCCATAAAAAGTTTGATAAGACGAAGCTTGATTCGCTTATGGCGCTTGTGGGGATGGACAAAGTACGGCTTGAGGGAGACCGGATTATCAAGGCTGATCCGGATATTTTTATTGATGTCAACGCTATTGCCCAGGGTTATACAGTTGACCTCCTTGTTGACATGCTTGCCGGAAGCGGTATTAATGATTGCCTGGTGGAGGTGGGAGGTGAGGTACGCTCATCAGGGAACAAGAACGGCAGGGGATGGCATGTGGGTATTGACAGACCTGTTGACGGAAACTATGCTCCCGGCTCTGACCTTAAGGCGACGGTAAGGCTTGACAACTGTGCCCTGGCAACATCAGGCAACTACCGTAAATTCTATATTGAAGACGGTGTGAAGTATTCGCATACTATTGATCCCCGGACAGGGTACCCTGCAAAACAGACACTTCTCAGTGCCACCATCATTGCCCCGACATGCGCAGTGGCAGATGCATGGGCAACAGCATGCATGGTCGGAGGGAAGGATACTGCCATATCATTCATTGAAAAATACGACTTTCTTGAAGGTTATCTGATCTTTTCCGATGACCGGGGAAACATGAAAAGCTGGATTTCGAAAGGACTGAGAAAAAAGATCGAGGAGCGTTAGGCTGTAGTCAGTTAGCCTCCGGGTCTGCAGTCATTTCCTCTTGTTTGGCGCGGATTTTGTATTTACCTACAGAATATTATACCTTTATTTGATTTTTGAGCAGTTATGGGACAGTATCCTGACATATTCAGCATCAATCCCGAGGATAAAATACCCGGAAAGGGAAGAGTACTTATTTCAGAGCCCTTCCTGACAGACCGGTTTTTTAACCGCACTATCGTCTTTTTGACGGAGCATAACGCACAGGGCACAGTTGGCTTTATACTTAACCGTGTGATTGACCTGATGGTCAGCAGCGCCGTTGAGGGGTTTGATGGCTGGGATGAGCATCTCAGCGTCGGCGGGCCGGTAGGGCCTGACACACTGCATTACCTTCACACTCTTGGAAGGAAGGTGCCCGGCAGCGTTCCTGTTGTTCCCGGTATATGGTGGGGAGGGGAAATAGATGCTTTGCGCAACCTTATCGCCACAGGCACCGTTGGCCGTGACCAGGTGCGCTTCTTCCTCGGTTACTCGGGATGGGAGAAGGGTCAGCTTAAAAAAGAACTGAATGAGAATTCATGGGTCATCGCAAAAGTGCCTGCCGAGGTTATCATAAAGAGCCGCGGAAATGTATGGCGCGATGTGCTGCGCTCACTGAACAATAAATACCGTATCTGGGCTGATTTCCCCGAATCGCCGGAAATGAACTGACAGTCTGTCAGTGCATTATCTTGAATACCATCTCGCGAAGCAAGTCACCCTCGTCACTTCCTGCCTCTCCAAATCCCTTAGCCTTCAGATCGTAGGTGCGTATCAGGCTGATGACATTCATGCATGCTCCGATATTGTATATTGCTGCCGCAGTCCTGAAGTCCCGCACATAACCGGGGTAAGTCTTCAGCATGGCCACCACATTACCATCAGTCTTGTCCTTAAGACTGTGATAGATAAGCACACGGCTGAAGTTTGAGAAGAGCACGGAAAAGAGCGGGATTATATCCTTCCTTGAGTGCGCGGCATAATAATTTACCACCCTTGCCGCCTTTAGCGTATCACGATAGACAATAGCCTTCCACAATTCGTTGGGTGTGTAATCTTTGCTGATCCCGATGCTCTTTTCTATCAGCACAGTGTCTATGCGCGGATTTTTCTCAGGCAGAGAGATGATCAGTTTATCAAGCTCATTGGCTATCTTCCCCAGGTCGTTACCAAGAAACTCCCCGAGAAGACGCGACGCATCAGTATCGGCCATTATCCCCCTGTCAGTCAGGTACCTGTCTATCCATCCGGGTATCTGGTACTCGGGCACCTTATTTGATTCAAAATACCATCCTTTTTTTAGAAGCGATTTGTATAGCGATTTCCGTTTGTCAAGATCTTCATACTTGTAAGCTATTACAAGTATTGTCGAGTTCAGGGGATTATCAACATAGATAAGGAGGTCATCGATTTTTTTCAGCTTTTGTGCCTCGCGCACTATTACTACCTGCTGGTTTGACATCATCGGAAAACGACGGCAGGTCTCAATGACCTGTGTCACAGTGACATCGGAACCGTACAAAACAGTCTGGTTAAAATCCTTCTCCGACTCGTCGAGTACATTATCCTCAATGAAGTCAGTAATGATATCTATAAAGTATGGTTCTTTTCCGGCGAGAAAATAGACCGGTTTGAAGATTTTGTTCTTCAGTTCCCTGATGATTTCTTTGTAGTCTGATGCCATCAGAAACGCAGGTGTTTGACCGAAATACCGTTGTCTTTTATCTCTGTCAGGGCTTCGATGCCTATCCGCAGATGTATCTCAGAAAACCTTCTTGTTACTTTACGGTCGCTGGCTTCCGTCTTTATTCCGGTAGATATCATCGGCTGGTCAGAGACGAGGAGGAGGGCGCCGGTGGGGATCTCGTTGGCAAACCCCACGGTGAAGATGGTGGCCGACTCCATATCAATAGCCATAGCCCGGGTCTTGACAAGATATTTCTTGAACCTGTCATCGTACTCCCAGACCCGCCTGTTAGTGGTATAGACGGTGCCGGTCCAGTACTCGAGTTTGTTCCTGGTAATAGCCGCTGAGACGGCGCTCTGCAGCTTGAAGGCAGGCAGGGCAGGTATTTCTAAAGGAAGGTAGTCATTTGACGTACCGTCACTTCTGATTGCAGCGATGGGCAATATCAGGTCGCCCAGCTTATTCTTTTTCTTAAGTCCCCCGCATTTTCCGAGGAATAGCACTGCCTTCGGCTGTATGGCGCTGAGCAGATCCATGATGGTGGCCGCATTGGGGCTGCCCATACCGAAGTTGATGATGGTGATGCCATCGGCTGTTGCGTTAGGGCAGTTCTTATCTCTGCCTTCAACAGGCACCTTCTTCCAGCTGGCAAAGAGCTCGACATAGTGCGTGAAGTTGGTAAGCAGGATGAAGCTGCCGAAGGTAGCCAGTTCTTTGCCAGTATATCGCGGCAGCCAGTTGTTCACTATATCTTCTTTTGTTCTCATGGCCTTCGGTGCTGTTTATTTATATTTGCTGTGCTTAACGGTCATCAAAAATACAAATTAAGTTGAAACCGCTGAAACTGCCGCCATGTTCATTACGCATCAAGGAAGGTCCGGGAGGCAAACTCATCTATGATCGCCTGAGACATAAGTATGTGGCATTTACACCTGAGGAGTGGGTGAGACAGCATGTCGTCAACTACCTCACTGAGTACCTGGGTTATCCTCCGGGCCTGATTCAGGTAGAGGCATCATTCAGACTCAACTCAATGATGAGGAGGGCAGATATACTCATTCATGACCGGAGCGGACAGCCGGTCATGATCATTGAGTGCAAGGCTCAGCATGTAAAAATAAGCCAGGAAGTCTTTGACCAGTTGCTCAACTATAACTACAATTACGGCGTTAAGTACCTTATCATTACCAATGGTAATTCTCATTTTACGGGGAAAATTGACACTGCCGGCCATACATTCGTGCAGCTTAATAAGATACCTGATTATGAGACTGTTATATTCAATGAGCCATGATCGAGGTAACCTGTGCTATAATTCAAAATGATGAGGGACTGGTCATGGCGGTGCGACGCGGACCGTCGATGGATAACGCAGGTAAGTGGGAGTTCCCGGGAGGGAAAACCAGGCCGGGAGAAGACCATGAGGATTGTATAATCAGGGAGATAGATGAGGAGCTGGGTATCTGCATCATAATTACCGGAAGGCTCGATAAGGTCGAGTATGATTATGGAGATAAGCAGATAAGACTCATTCCCTTCCTGTGTGAGACACTTTCATCAAAGCCGGTGCTGAGCGAGCATGAAGAGTTCAGGTGGATGTCGCCAGATGAACTGCTGAAGCTTGATATGACGGCGGCTGATATTCCCGTTGCACGGCAATATGTCTCACGGCATAGGACACCTGTCAGGCAGGTTGAGGACGAGGACCGGAGCATCATCATTTCCGAAGCTGGGGAAGAGATGTCAAAGATGATGGGGCGCATTACCAGCACTTATGAAATTACAATGGTGGCTCACTCGGCTGTCAGCGATCCTGTACTGCTTTCACAACTGGTCACATTATCTTCATCAACGGAGAAGAGGGTGGGTTTCATGGCTTCATGGGCGCTGTCAAAAGTCGTCGATATCAACCGGGAGGTTCTTTCTGACTATCTTCCTGCGATGATCGATGCTCTGCCGGGCGTACCAAACGAGAGTGTGCAGAGGTCGTTCATGAGGGTGATAATGAAGAGTGATATCAGCAGTATCCCTCAATCGCATCACGCGAAGCTGATTGAGTATTGCCTGGGGATCATGTGCACAGCGAACACGCCGGTGGCACCGAAGGCTTACGGTATGGAGATACTCGCATCGTTCTGCGCTCTCTATCCCGACATAATAAATGAGGTAACGGCTGCAGTGCAGATGGCCATCATTGATGCCTCGGGAGGGATGAAGGCTGCGGGGAGGAAGGTAATCCAAAGGTTAAAGGCAAAAGGTTAAAGACCAAAGCAGGGATGCAATATGGAGCATTGGATAAAATGAACAGTAGAACAATAGAACAATAGAACAATATAACATTCGAAATCAGAACCGACACTCGACTTTCAACTTTTGACCCCTCATTTGACTTTCGACTTACTATTTACCTTCATCCGTCTTCCTTATCCAACTCGTCATTATCTCCAGCGCCTCGGGCGAGAATGTCTCTTCAATGGTGCTGTACTCGGCAGGGGCACCTGTGGTACAGTGCTGGAAGAGATGATTGAGCATGGGCAGGCTCACGGTCCTGACCTTTTTATTGCCTCCTTTGTTCAGGGCAGCTTTTATAGCCGGCAGGTTCTCTTCATAGTTGACCTGCAGATCTTTTTCCCCGTTAAGAGCCAGCACGGGACATTTTACCTCGCTCCAGAAGGGAGCAGGGTCAGTTGCAAGGAAATACCTCATCCACGGATTATTTGCTGATACCAGCCCCTGAGTGAATGATGCCATCTGCTCTTTGCGTGCCTCGGGTGTCAGACCTTTTTTATCAAGCTCTTTGCCGTACCATTCCATTGCATCTTTTGCCAGCTTGCGCTGATCGGGCTCAGCAATTATCATCTCAAACAATTTTCCGTTTGCTGCAACTGTCTCTTCAATTTCTTTTTCTGGTACGCCTGAAACAGCTAATATATCGCGGGTCTGTTTAATTATTATGTTATAACCACTGACTCCCGTTCCTGCAAGAGAGACTATGAAGGCAATATTTTTGTTCTTTGAAGCCACGATTGGAGCTATAAGTCCGCCCTCACTGTGGCCCATCAGACCTATCTTTTTTGGATTGATCTCCGGTCGTCCGAGAAGGTATGATACTGCTGCGGCAGCATCATCAGCAAATGACAGAGAGGTTGCATTTGCAGCATTACCCTTTGATTTTCCAAAGCCACGGTCATCATACCGGAGAACAGCTATGCCGTTGCGGGCAAGATAGTCGGCAATGACAAGGAAGGGCTTATGATTAAAAACAGTTTCATTGCGATCCTCCTGTCCTGACCCGGTTATCATGACTACGGCCGCAAAAGGACCGTTGCCCTCAGGTAAAGTCAGCGTGCCCGCGAGGTCAAAATTCTCAATATTGTTTCTGAATGTAACCTCCTCCTCCTTATAAGGATATGGTGGCACCGGCTCCTGAGGGCGGTTATACGTTACCGGTTTGGCGCCTCGCTTAAGTTCAACGGGATATTTCTTCCCAAGCTGCGTCCAGATACCTGTTATTGTCGTGTCACTGGCTATCGCACCCTTGAATTGTCCTTTGAGCATTGGTGCATCGACAATAAGAGTATCACCCTCAAGAGTGACCCTGCCAAGAGGTATACCGATGGCACCCTGATCCGGGGAGTCAAGGGTGGCCCTGACAGTATCTGCCTCCGTCAGTGTGAAATTGAATACCAGCCTGAGAGTCATAACGCTTTCACTGATGCTTCCGCTCCATGCTCCTTCAATATCCTTATATGACTTTTGTGCTGTGGCTGCACAGACAGAAATTAACAGGAAGGTTGCAATCAGTCCAATTCTGTTTATTTTCATGATTTTGATTTTATGCCGTTCTTCAAAAGTACCCATTTCTGCCTATATTTGACGGCTAAAAATCATTTAATGAAGATCGTTGATACGCGCGGACTCATGTGTCCTGCTCCCCTGATTAAGACCAGGCAGGCGTTAAAAGAGGCCGCAGCTGATGAGACAGTCCGGGTGATAATTGATAACAAGACATCACTTGGTAATGTCAAACGGTACCTGGCTGACAACAAGGTGGCTTTCACTGTCAGTGAGGATGGAGATATTTCATATGTAACAGTGACCCCCGGCGGGGCAACTGAGATGAATCTGAATGAATCGGAATACTGCTCTTCTGATGTCAATCCGTCACCCCGCAGGCGTAATACAGTTGTCGCAATAACATCAGATAAAATGGGTACCGGCGATGACGAACTGGGCTCAAAGCTGATCAACTCTTTCTTCAGGACGCTGGTTATGGTCGAGCCGGCTCCTGCCTCGCTGGTATTTTATAATACTGGAGTTAAGCTTGCCAGGGATGATTCGCCTGTGTATGAGTATATTAACGAGCTTCAGGCAAAGGGTACTGCCATTTACATCTGCACTACCTGCATCAACCACTTTAATATTAAGGATCGCCTGCCTTCGGGCAATTTCAGCGATATGTACCAGATCCTCAATATACTTAAGGATGCAGACCATATAATCAGTCCCTGATCCCCCACAGCCATGGCTTTCGATCTTCTGACAACAGTTGAGACAGGCGGATGCTCGTCAAAGATACCTCCCCGGCAGCTTGAAGAGCTGCTGTCAGGTCTCCCTTTGCCTGTCGACCCGAAGATACTCGTTGACATTTCTACCCATGATGATGCAGGGGTGTATAAGATCAATGATGATACTGCCCTTGTTTTTACGACCGATTTCTTCCCGCCGTTGGTGAGTGACGGATACGAGTTTGGCCTCATTGCCGCAACCAACTCAATAAGTGATGTTTATGCGATGGGCGGTACACCAATTCTGGCACTTAATATCATGATGTTTCCATCAGCACGAATCCCGCTTGATGTCTATTCCGATATACTGCGGGGCGGGTATGACAAGGCTAAGGAAGCCGGTGTAAGCATCATCGGAGGGCACAGCATCGATGATTATCCGCCGAAGTACGGTCTTGCAGTTATCGGGACTGTTCATCCGGATAAGGTCATCACCAATGCCGGAGCGAAGGAGGGTGAATCTTCTGATACTTACCAAGCCTGTTGGCACCGGTATCATATTAGCCGGGCACAGAATGAAGATGGCCTCTCAGGGTCAGCTCGACGAAGTAAAACGCCTGATGATGCGGCTGAACGATGACGGTGCACGGCTGATGCAGAAATACACCGTCAGGGGAGCGACGGATATCACTGGCTTCGGACTGGCAGGTCATGCCCTGAAGATGGCGAGGGGATCAGGAGTCACGATACGGTTAAAAATGAGCACCGTACCACTTTCAAACAGTACTTACAATCTGACTGATCAGGGCTGCATACCTGGTGCGGCATTCCGCAACCTCGATTATACGGAGAGTGATACACTCTTTGAGAGAGGCCTCGATTATAATCTGAAGATGATCGCACACGATGCACAGACTTCAGGAGGATTACTCATGGCGGTGGCAGAGGAAAAAGCAGGACCCCTGCTGGCAGACCTGCATCGGTCAGGCCACCCTGAGGCAGCAATCATTGGCATGGTTGAGAAGAAGGGTAAGGCGTTTCTGGTACTTGACCAATAATACAATATCCTTAACCTCTGCGAGGTAAAAATACTTTATGCGCTACGCGCAACGGTTCAAAGTCACCTTCCTACATCGGAAGTGAGAAAATGAACTCAGTGCCACCACCCGGACGGGTTCTCACGGAAATTTCACCCTTGTGCAGCAGGATAGCATTTTTAACGATAGCCAGTCCCAGGCCTGTACCGCCGCTTTTGCGTGAGCGGCCGTCATCTATCCTGTAGAACCTCTCAAAAATACGCGCCTGATGCTCCGCGGGGATACCTACACCATTATCAGCAAACGAGAAGCGCCTGAAACCCGGCCCTCCGGGAAGGCTTTTCACCGTGATGGTGATATGCTCACCTGCATATGTAACGGCATTTTCCATCAGGTTCTGAAATACGGAGACTATCAGGGACCTGTTTGCCGTGACGGTGGCATCGGCATCAAGGTCGATGTCAACACTGATCTTCTTCTTGTTTATTGATGTTATCAGATTGTCACGCACCTCTTTCACCACTGATGCAACATCCACTTCCTCAAACGTGAAGCTGCTGCCTGTCTCATCAAGCTTATTAAGTGTGACGATATCAGTGATCAGGTCAGTCAGCCGTGTCGACTGAGCAAGCGCCTTCTCGAGAAAGTGCTTCTTTTTCTCTTCATCGAGATCACTGTTTACCATCAGCGTTTCAAGGTAACCCCTGACAGAAGCGATGGGTGTCTTCAGTTCATGGGCGATGTTTGAAGTCATCTGCTGACGCATCGATTTGGACAGCTCGGTACGCGTGATGTCGGTAAGAACGATCTCGAAACTGTCGTCATGGAAAAGAATACAGCGCACGCCGAAGAACTTACCTGATTTTTCGATATGGTATTCGGTCGAAGGAGTCTCGGGGCTTTGAGTACTCAGGTGCTGATGGTTATCCAGGAATAACTTCACTCCGGCAAAGTGGGGGTGATCAATAAAGCCTTCGGAATTAATCGAATGTTCCCCTGTCATTGCATTAAGGAAGACAGTGAAGAGATTGTTGGACAATGTGACTTTACGGTCGGATGACAAAAAGGCTACTCCTTCGTTGAGGACATGCAGGTGCCTGAAAAGTTTTTCCTTCTGAAGAGTAAGCTCCTCAGTGTTTTTAGATAGGGTTTTATATATCCTTACGATCTCCTTGCCTGTCTCCCCGATCTCATCCTTCGGGAAGATTACCGAGGGGTCATTTCCTTCACCACGCCTGACTCTGGCTGCAAACTCACGCAGCATGGTAACGCTTTTCCCCATACGTCTTGTCACCAGTGCAAGCAGTGACCAAATAATCACGAATGTCATGGTCATAAAGAGGAGAAATATTTTCTGCCGTTTCAGAAATCCCTTGATATTAATGTTGTATTCTTCAGCCAGCCTGACGTAATAGGTGTTGAAGTATCTTGAGAAATAATAGTATTCCTTGCCTGTTGAAGCTGATTTCCGGAGCGTTGTTCCATAGGGGGAGAAATGTGATTTGCCTACCTCAGGTCTGTTAAGGTGATTCTCCATTTTGCTCCAGTCTTTCACCGAGCTGTCATACAGGATTTTGCCATCTATGGCAATAATTGTGATGCGCAGGTCAGGAACCGGTATCAGTCTGTAGATTGAGTCAATCAGTCTGTAATTGCCGTTTGTCGTAAGTGAGTTTGCCCTTATATAATTATCAACAAGGCCTGACATGTCGTTCAGCCTGCTATCGAGGGCGGCTATCCTGATTTTCTTTTCGCGACTGTACTGGTAAGCCATCATGAGTACGGTGAAAAGCAGGAAAATACTGAAGTAGTACAGAAATAGTTTTCGCTTATAGCTTTGTCTGCCTGTCATAGGTTTCTTTTTTCAATCGCCGAAATAATACCCGTACCCTGATTTGTTCTTTATCAGATTGCTTTTTTCGCCCAGCTTTCGTCTGATCCGGGCGATGGTGACATCAACGGTGCGTTCAGTGACAATCACGTCGTTCCCCCATATTCGTGAGAGTATCTCGGTACGGGGATAGATCTTCCCGGGGTTCTGGATAAAGAGAGCGAGTATATCGTACTCTTTTCTTGTCAGTTCAAGCACTTTGCCGTCGCACAGAATCAGTTTGTTATCGATATCCACTGAAAAATCTCCGGAGGTGGTTGATGCTGTTACCTGTGATGGGGATGACCTGCGTATTATGGCCTTTACCCTCGCCATCAGCTCCCTGACAGAAAAGGGTTTGGCAATATAGTCATCAGCCCCCAGGTTAAATCCGGTCATCTTGTCATTCTCAGTGTCCCTGGCAGTGAGGAAGATGAAAGGTGTTGCCAGGTTAAATTCCTTTCTGATTTTTTCCGCCAGCCTGAAACCTGAAACCGGCCCCATCATTACATCGAGGATAAAAAGGTGGTAGGAGGAGAGGTTCCTGCGCAGGGCCTCCTCAGCTGATGTCGCAATATCGACCGTATAACCCTCGCCCGCAAGGTTGAATGAGAGTATTTCGAGGATGTCTTCCTCGTCGTCTACGACAAGTATTCGTTTGTTTTCAACCATATTTCTTTTCCGGGTCTGAAGGTCAGTTGAATTTGCGATTTGCGATCTGCGATTTGCGATATGTGAACTAGCTTATCCTCAAATTCTTAATTCTTAATTCTTAATTTTTAATTCTTGACTACTTACTATTCCTCCTTCCCAATCCCGGTATGACGAATATCCGTTCCCTGCATTGAATAGATTGAAGCCTCAGCGATGTTGGTGGCGTGATCGGCTATCCGTTCGATATTGGAGATCATATCCTTTAATTCAACATATCTGAGCACTATCTGACGTGTTTCTTCATCGAGCGATGTTTTGTTTATATCGCTGACAAGCAGTTTGTAGTTCATCTCGTCAATGACTGAATCATTCTTTATTGTCCAGATCGCAAAGTCGGGATCAGCGTTGATGAATGAAAGCAGTGACTTTTCGACCATGATGGTTCCAGAGGCAAGCATGTTGTTCACAAGTGAGCAGATTGAACTGTATTCCTTGCTTTTTCTGATATTCCCGATTATCCTGGTAAGGTTCATGATCCGGTCTCCGATCCGTTCAAGGTTGATGGTCATGCGATAGCACGCCACTACCCGGCGCACATCCGACGCCACGGGCTGATAAAGAACGATAGTATTCGTAAACTGTTCTCCGATAACCACTTCAAAGTTATCGAGAAGGTTTTCATTTTCTCTTACCTGTCTGACAATCTCGTTAAAATCCGGGTCATCAGATGTGTTCATCAGCTTCTCAAGAAGGGTAAGTTGTTTCAGCACAAGGTTGGCCATCTCTCTGAAGCTGGTCATTATCTCATTTATTGCCTGTTCCTTTTTTTCGCTCATTTTCAGGTATTTTAACAAAAGTAAGAAATTAGTGTTTTGATCATCCGAATTTGCCTGTAAGATATGCCTCTGTACGCGAATCTCTGGGATTGGTAAAAAGCGTCTCCGTCCTGCCTGTTTCCACCAGCTCGCCGAGGTACATAAACATGGATTCATCTGAAATCCTGGCTGCCTGCGACATGTTGTGAGTAACAAGTACAAGAGTATATTGTTTCTTAAGGTCGACGAGCAGATCCTCGATCTTTGATGTAGCCACAGGGTCAAGTGCCGAGGTAGGCTCATCAAGGAGCAGCACCTCGGGATTGAAAGCGATGGCTCGTGCCACGCACAGACGCTGTTGCTGCCCTCCTGAGAGGAAAGTTCCTTTGCGGTAAAGGAATTCCTTTACTTCATCCCACAGGGTGACACTTTTAAGGGCGTTTTCAACGATCTCGTCACGCTGGCTTTTCTTAAGCCTGATGTCATTCAGCCTGAAACCGGCAATGACATTCTCGTATATTGTCATATTGGGAAATGGATTCGGGCGCTGGAAAACCATTCCTACCTTGCGCCGCAGCTCAATGACTGACATCGAAAAGATACTCTGTCCGTCAAGCAGTATCTCACCCTTTGTCTCAATATCAGGATAAAGCTCATGCAGCCGGTTCAGGCCGCGTAACAGGGTACTCTTGCCGCATCCCGAAGGACCCATGATAGCAGTAATGCTGTTTCGTTTTATTGTGGCACTGACATTATTGACGGCATAGCGGCCGGGTTCATATGCTATAAACAGGTTTTCAATCTTGATTACAGGTTCGCTGTTTTGTGTGTCACTCATCAGTGTCAGATATATTTACGTTTTGAGGCTATTCTTCTTGAGAGCAGATTCATGGAGAGGACGAATACCATGAGGAAGAGTGAGGCGCTCCATACCAGGTTTACCATGTTAGGGTCGTTATAGAAGTCCCATATCAGCAACGGCACCGCACTTACAGGCTTTGTGATATTGAAGCTTATGGCAGGGCTTCCAAGTGCAGTAAGCATCAGCGGCGCTGTCTCGCCCAGTATTCTTGACAGTGCCAGAAGCACACCCGTGGCAAGACCGCTGAAGCTTACCGGGATGAGAATTTTATAGATCATTTTATAATAAGGCGTACCAAGAGCGAAAGCTGCTTCCTTTATAGTAATGGGAATCATCTTCATTGTTTCCTCCGTTGACCTGATAATAAGAGGAAGCATCATTATGGTCAGTGCCACGCTGCCGGCCAGGGCAGAATAACCATGCGTGATGTTCTTCACCACCCACAGATATGCAATGATGCCAAGGATGATCGAAGGCACTCCCTGAAGGATCTCCGTAAGGCTCCTTATGAGCCTTGCATACCGTCTTGTATTATTCTCATAGAGATAGATGCCTGTCATAAGTCCGAGCGGAATAGCCGCCAGGGAGGCCAGGAGCACCATCACAAGTGATCCCGTGAGACCATTGGCTATACCTCCGGGGATGACCTCGCCGGATGAGGCTGCCGTCATGGCCTGAAAGGTGTCAGGAGCCGTCTGGGTGAAAAAAGCAATATTGATCTGCCTGTAACCCTTTATTGCCAGGTTACCAACAATAAGAAATATAGGAATAACGGTTATTACAGCACCTGCAATGATGAGATACCTGAAGCGGACATTGGTGCGGTTGCGACGTTTGATGTTGTCCTTTAGTTCTGTCTTCATGGCCCTGCTAAGCGAAGCGTTTTATTATCATTTTTCCTGCAGCATTGACAAGAGCAGTGATCAAAAAGAGGAGAAGTCCTATGGCTATCAGTGCGCTCATCTTGAGCCCGTCAGCCTCACCGAACTGGTTGGCTATGACAGATGCCATAGTGTTACCCGGAGCGAACAGCCCCTTGGGGATCAGGTTGGCATTGCCTATAAGCATAGTGACAGCCATTGTCTCTCCCAGTGCTCTGCCAAGTGCGAGGATGAAGCTGGCGACAATACCTGACCGGGCTGAGGGGATGACAACGCTGAAGATAACCTCACGGCGTGTGGCGCCCAGCGAAAAAGCTGCTTCCTTCAGTTCCTCCGGTACCATTGAAATAATCTCGGTGCTCAGTGAGGTAGCGTAAGGGACTATCATAATAGCCAGTACCAGGGAGGCAGTGAAGATTCCGAATCCCTGGTCAGTAAGGCCTGTACTTATCAGTAATGGCCGTAACGCATAGAATCCCCAGAACCCATAAACGATTGAAGGTATCCCTGCAAGCAGGTCGACCAGGCTCCGGAGGATACCGGCGGTGCGGGTTCCTCTGTAATATTCCGCTATGAAGAGTGAGGTTGAGAAGGCCATCGGTATGCATATGATCAGGGCAAGGACAGAAGTAATGACGGTTCCTGCGATAAATGGCATTGCTCCATACTCTTCGCTGCCTGACGTCGGGTTCCACACTGTGGACGTAATGAACCCCAGACCATATTCCTTAAATGCAGGAATAGCCCCTCCCGTCAGGGAGAGGACTATCCCGGCACTCAATAATAGTATTATCAGTGACGAGATAAACAGTAAGGCCTTTGTGACCCGGTCACCGTTCATCAGTCTTATTTCAGGATCGGTCGACCTTCGTATGTTACACTCTTCAGTACCAGTTCGGCCTTCTCAGCAGCTTTCTTCGGCAGCGGAGCATAGTTTACACTCATTGCTATAGCCTGTCCGTTCTCCCGGATGAGCCAGCTGACGGTATTCACTGTCGCTTCAGCAGTAGCCCGCGTGCGGTTGGCGTATGCCTGCTCCCTGTACATTATAATCCATGTGAAGCTTGAGATAGGATATGCTTCAGGGCTTGATGAATTGGTGATCATGATCCTGGTGTCAGCCGGCATCTCAGCGTCAGCGGCAGCAGTGAACGATGCTAGTGTGGGCTCAATGAAGTTCCCGGCCTGGTTCATCACCTGCGCCATGGATATTTTCTGTGAAATGGCGTACTCAAACCCTATATATCCTATTGTTCCCTGGCTCTGGCTGACGGTGCCCGATACGCCAGGATTGCCTTTGGCTCCGATACCCACCGGCCAGTTAAGGGATTTGCCTCTGCCGAGGGTCTCATTCCAGGCCTGGCTGACCTTCGACATGTAATCACTGAATATGTATGTCGTGCCGCTGCCGTCAGACCGGTACACAACCGTGATATTCATATCAGGAAGTGAGAGGCCGGGATTGACATCGGCAATCTTCTTATCATTCCATTTTGTTATCGTACCAAGGAAAATACCCTCAAGCAATTCAGGCTTAAGCTTTAAGCCTGTCACTCCCGGTAGGTTATAAGCTATGACTACTGCGCCGATGCAGGTAGGAATATGAACCACCTCGGCAGGCATTTCAGACATCTCAATATCAGATAGGTAGGCGTCTGTGGCACCGAAGTCCACCACCTTGTCACGCAGGCTTTTGATGCCTCCGCCTGAGCCTATCCCTCCATAATTGATGACAGGTCCTCCATCCTCGTTGTACTTTTTAAAGGCGAGGTTATAAAAAGGTTGCGGGAAGGTAGCTCCTGCAGCAGAGAGTGTCACCTGTTTTGACTTGTCTGCTTTCTGTCCGCCTCCGCCACATGAAGCGGCGATTATTGCGATCGCTGCAATTAAAATAAAAATTAATTTTTTCATAATAATGATTGTAATCGGTTATCCGTTGTCTGTTAAATCTTAATTCTTAATTCTTAATTCATAATTGGTAATCAGAATCTCGCCTCCACATTAAGTCCGACGTTTCCCACAAAATCAGAACCTGCATCATCCGGGATGATTCCACGGAAGTTAGGAGAAATTCTTACGTTCTTTACCGGTGAGTAGTCGAAGCCAATGCACAGGTTCGTTCCGTCCTTGCTTATATTCCATGGATCAATCTCACCTTCCGTTATGACAGATCCCAGATTGTCATACCTGGCAAAGGCTGAAAATTTTTCAGCAACCTTTACTGCGGTGAAGATGCTTATACCTGAAAAGTGTTCGCCTGCCATTGTCAGGTGGTTATTCTGCCGGAAATACTCAGCTCCAAGAGAGAATACGGGTCCCAGGTATGCCCCCATCAGACTGAATGTCATCTGCCGGCCGCCTCCCGGACCCATGGCGTCAAAGTAACCACGGAACAAAATATTTTTTGCCGCCCGGACTGTTATTCCCGAAATAAATTTAAGGGTTGTATCGGGGGCAATATCCTTGTAACCTCTTCCGTTCAGCAGCCCTATATCAACTGACACTGCGCCGGTGACCTGGTATTTAGCCATAAAACCAAGGTCTGCAGAAAATATCATGCCCGCGTAATCCATAGGTGGCTTGATGATGTATCTGTAATTCCAGAATTTTTCAGTCGTTGATAACTGCTCAACGCCTATCAGACCGCCACGAAGCGTCAGCTTACCGTTATCATACTGGAGGTATGCATTGCGCAGATATCCGGTAGATATTAATTTTCCGTCAATAGTCTGAGTCATACCGTCAAACATCACACGGCTCATGATGGTTCGGGAAAAAGAATAATCAAACCCGAGGTAAGAACGGGTGACCTCAAAAACGGAAACATTTTCGCGACCCGAGAAAGTTGTATGATAATTGGCAAACAGTAAACCGAAAATTTTTCCGGAGGGCTTAAACTGGTCAGTTTCCTGTGCCTGAACTGGCAGCATTAAGGCTACGGACATTAATCCCAAAATGATGGTTTTCTTCATGT
Organism: uncultured Bacteroidales bacterium; assembly: GCA_963849945.1. GTDB lineage: Bacteria > Bacteroidota > Bacteroidia > Bacteroidales > VadinHA17 > SR-FBR-E99. The sequence goes on from CAWKJD010000013.1 coordinate 108,144, forward strand.
GAATTATAATGACGGTTTGACACTGCAAAATACAAGCTATTATGTTACAAACCGGTTAACCAAAAGTTACAAAGTTGTTACAAACTTTATCAGGCAGTTATCATTAACTTTACAGTCCGCAGGATAAAGGAAATCAAAAAATATGAAAAAGACTTTATTAATACCGGTAGTTTTATTTTTCTGTCTTAATGTTCAATCGCAGAGCATATTAAATCCAAACTACGGTCTTAAAACGCCCAGTACGGCAGAAATTACCAGGGTCGATTTCAATGCCGATGGCACGGTTATAGGGCTTGACCATTATGAGTGATATCAATAATGCCTGGTTCTGCATTGACAGGAATACCTTCCTTATTAAGCCTGACGGGATGAAGGTAAGGCTTAAAAGCCTGAAGGGGCTCCCGTATTGTCCGGCCACCTACCGCTTCAAGCTTCCCGGTGAAAAGTTGCCCTTCACCCTCGTATTCCCGCCGACCGGAATGTTACCATGGTTTTCAGTTACGGAAGAATGCACCGGAGGTTGTCTCTCCTTCAGGGGTGTACTGACTGACGAGGCGCTGAACAACAGGCTGAATGAAGCCTATTCCCTCTCGGAAAGAGGCGAGGAGATGGCCGCATACAAAATCTTTGAGGATATAATCAACAAGACCGATTCCCTTAACCTTGGGATTGAAGGATCTGTTTATACCGCTCTCATCCTTATTGACCGCAAGGCAGGAAGAATGGAGAAGGCAAAGTCATGGTACGACAGGATGATGACATCTGATACTCCTGACCTGGGTCTTTATCTTGAAAGCCTCCGGAAAGAGGGGATAAACTATTAAAAAAAAAGCCCTGCATAGAACCAATGCAGGGCTTTCGATAAATATAGGTTAGTTTTAGAAGTGAAGATCTACTCCAACTCCGATAACCCATGTTTTGGTGTCATAGGTCTCGAGTATATCAGGTACGCCTGTAATTCCTGAAGGGATTGTCTTCTCGCCGTTCTTGTACAGAGTGTACATACCTCCGAGGTTGATGTCGATCATCGGTGACAGGGTCAGCCCGATACCGCCGCCAAAGGTAGAAGTATTAAGGCTGTACCGCTGGTCGTTCTGATAGTTCTTATTTACACCCGTCCTTGTACCGGCATAACCAGCACTAATTTTAAACATTTTGGTCAGCGCATATTCAATGCCTGCCGAATAATCAATGAAGTTCTCGTCAATCATTTTGACCTCGAGGTCTCTGCTGCCGTCATAGTCATTGTTCTTGTCGAAGAAGTAGTTCATGCCTACGGCAAGGTAGAGTTTTTCTGTCGGGCGTATGCCAACACCGGCAGATATGAACGCTGGCATATCTGCAACTATTGTTGCTCCGTCCTCAAACATTCCTCCTGCATCTTTACCATCAATAACGGTGGTTTTCATATCGAGTTTGGTCTTGAACTCGTACTTGAGTGCAATATTGAATATCTCGTTCGGGGTGATATTAACGCTTATGATTGGTGTGAATCCCGTTCCCTTCTCAACTACGTCAGCCTCCACATTGGTCATACCGTCGAGTACTAAAGCCGTGCCGTTCAGAGTTGCTGCGTTTGAGGCTCCGAAGGGGGTCAGGGCAATAGCTCTGAAGTAGTTACCGGGCGTGCCGGTAAACGGAGTGGTCATAGTTGTAAATCCAGCCGGTTCAGCTGTTATGGTCACATCCTTTATATAACCCTGATAAGTATTTTTTGCTGCAACATACCGGGCACCAACGGCTAGTGATATAAAATCATTAAGCTCGTATGATACGTTTGCCTGGTATCCGAAATAGATCGAGCTTCCCTTGAAATAGATATTGCTGCTATATCCTGTAACATTATTGAAGTTCGGGTCAGGATATCCGCCAAGAATAACACCCTGATCGAGAGTGGTAAGCTGGCTCTGCAGTCCCGGAACCAAATTCGCGATCTGCGTTTCGAAGGAAGGAAGACCTGTGGCATACTCAGCACCGCCGCCACCGCCAACCGGATTGAATCCTGCGGAGAATGCGACTTTATTTCTCTTGTATACAGCGTAGACCCCCGGGAATATCGGAGCGCTGACTTCTCCAATATATGTAGACGGCCTTGATGTCAGAAAATAATAGTCGTTGGTGACAGTTTTTGTCTGGCCGATTGTCTGGTTATTGAGGGAGATATGAAATCCGTCTGCCAGTTTTGTCAGACCTGCGGGATTGAAATATGTAGCATCAACGTCGGTTGAGGCATTGCGACTTAGCATACGAACCATATAGGCGCTGTGGTTCGTATTTGTTACAAGTCCGCCGGCAAAGAGAGAACCGGTAATTACCAGTGCAGAAATAACTGTAAGGATTTTTTTCATGAGTTTTGGTTTTAATTACACATTTTATTAGTGACTGTGCATATTTAAAGTGGCGTAAAAGTAGGAAAAAATTTGAAATATGATGTTTTTGATCAATAAAATGGCGGAATTGAAAAGCATTGGGTACTATTATTTCCGGAATTCCCTGTTAATTTGCTCTGATTCTTTGGCGTTTTCCAGCATTTTATTAACTACCTCAAGGTTGTGTGTGGCTTTTTTTACAACGCCGCTGTCCGTCGAATTCAGTAGTTCCTTAAGTGGCCCCAGAGCCTCTTCGGGATGACCTTCAATTATCAATTTGTTGATTTCATTGAACGGACCTCCCTTGTAAAGGGTTTCAGGAAAATTTTCTGTAAACGGGTAGAATTTTCCTATGCAGTCTTTTGCCGCCTCAAGAGCGAGAGACCTGACATTCTCGCGGGCCCTGGCAATACTGGGTCCGCCGATCATGCCAAAAATAGTATATTTTGATTTGACATATGTCGCTTTCTCTCCGGCACAGCGGTCAATGACCTCACCGTCTGAACCATAAAGCGTCATATAGTTGTTGGCATAGAGATAGAAATCTTTAACCAGCATTCTCCCTCCCTCATCATTGTCTTCAAGATTCACATCCCAGTCGATCCACAGGTTGATTGAATCAAGGGCAATGAGCATGCTGGCGCCATGCTGTGCACAGATAGCCCTTACCGTATCGGTAAATTCAGGAAGTTGCATTGACAAAACCGTAAAACCACTCCTGAGAGTGTCTCCGACAGCGAAGCCCGCTCCAGGATCCTTCAGTATGATTTCTCCCAGTCCGTCAATATAACCTCTGATATCCACAGCATAGGCAATTTCATTTTTGTCCTTTATGTTTTCGGGAATCCTGTAGTCATAAAAGTTTACGAAAACATATTTCCCGGAGTTTGCCGGAAGCAATTTCTCCGGAGGATATGTTTTCTGCATCTGCACAATTGTAGTGCATGAAGACACCAGCAGAAGCAGCGGGATGACAATTAAAAGTCCGGATTTCTGTTTCATAGTCCTTTACGTATTAGTGGCAGGTCAGGTATAAACCTATTGTAAATATATAATACCTTTTGCTGAGTATTCCTTTTTTGTCATGGTTTAATATATTTGTAATCACTGTGCATACAAAAAAACATGTTTAAGAAGTACCTGCCTGCAGTAATATCAGCATCATTACTGATTGTCTTTGCGGGATGTGTTGCCAGAAAGGCTGCAGTAACAGGAGATCCGTACGGTACCACACCATGTGCGGAACGTGAATTCCGTGCAGCCTGGGTGGCTACTGTCAATAATATCAACTGGCCAAGCAGACCCGGTCTGCCTGTGGAAGAACAGAAGGCGGAGGCCGTGAAACTTCTCGACCTGCTTTACAGAAATAATTTCAATGCTGTTATTCTGCAGGTAAGGCCTCAGTGTGATGCACTTTATCGGAGCGACCTTGAACCCTGGTCATATTATCTCACAGGGGAACAGGGCAAGGCACCTGAACCTTTTTATGATCCTCTCGAATTCTGGATCGAGGAAGCCCATAAGAGGGGAATTGAACTTCATGCATGGCTGAACCCCTACCGCGCTCATCATATCACCGGAGGCGAGGAGTCCGAAAAGTCCATTGTAAAAAAGCGCCCTGACCTTGTCGTTAAACTCGCGGAAGGTTATTGGTGGCTCATCCCCACCAAAAAGGGGACACAGGATCATACCTACAATGTGATTATGGACCTCGTGCGCAGGTATGACCTCGACGGCATTCATTTTGATGATTATTTCTATCCTTATCCTTCATATAATAATGATAAGGATTTCCCTGACGATGAAGACTGGTTTGCCTATCAGCAAAGCGGTGGCAAGCTATCACGTGCCGACTGGAGAAGAGAAAGCGTGGATGCCTTCATCAAAAGGGTGTATAAAGGTATTAAAGCTGAGAAACCCTATGTAAAATTCGGATTGAGTCCGTTCGGCATATGGCAGCCGCACAATCCCCCTGCCATCGGAGGAGGATTCAATCAATATGAAGCGCTCTATGCCGATGCGCGAAAATGGCTGAATGAAGGATGGGTCGATTACTTCGCTCCGCAGCTCTACTGGCCGGTCAACCAGCTGGCGCAGAGCTACCCGGTACTGCTGGGATGGTGGAACGGTGAGAATACAAAAGGAAGACACCTGTGGCCAGGCATAAGCACAGGCAGTCAGCCGGCACCGGGAGCGATCGATGAAACGGTAAACGAGATCATGATCACGCGCGGGATGTTACCCGAAAGTCCAGGTGTAATCCACTGGAATATCGGATCGCTGGCCAGGTCTCCTGAGCTGGCAAAGGCCATCGCCGAAGGACCGTATAAAAACAGGGCGCTCGTTCCTGCCTCACCCTGGCTTGATAAAAAGGCACCTGCTCCGCCGGAGGTCAGTATATCCAAAGTACATGATTCACTGAGTGTCTCATGGAGTCACAAAACACCTGCGGATGTCGACAGGTGGGTTGTTTATTATAAGCACGGGTCACGGTGGAGTCACGATATTTTTGGGTCAGTTGCCAGGTCAGAAAAAATCCCCGGCTTTGCCATCAACCGCAGTTATCTTGAAGCTACAGATCCGCAGTCAGTTAAAAACAAGGAAGACGTTCTGATCAGGCTCGACACTATTGCCGTGTCTGCCGTTGACCGTTTCGGAAATGAAAGTGCCCTTAAGGCAGTTGCGGTAACTGACCTCACCTTTGATGACGCCCCTTCGCTGGAAGAGATAATTGCTGAATATTCCGTGAAGGAAAAGGTGCCGGTCCTTAAAACGCCTTTTGTCAAACCGGGAATTGACGTTCTTGTTGAGGACCAGCCTGACCTGATTTTGGGCAAAAGGGTAGGGCTGATAACCAATCCATCAGCTGTAGGGTCCGATATGAGAAGCAGCATTGACATCCTTGCAGGCGCCCCCGGGGTCAACCTGGTGGCATTGTTCGGTGCTGAGCATGGTGTCCGCGGAGCCCTGCAGGGAAGGATCATACAGGAAGGAGAACCAGATCCGGCAACAGGAATACCTGTGTACAGCCTGTACGGAGATTCGTTTGCACCAAAGAAGGAATGGCTCGACAGCCTCGATGTACTTATATTTGATATTCAGGGAGTTGGATCAGCATGGTACACTTTTAAATATTCAATGTCATTTGCCATGCAGGCCTGCGCCGAAGCAGGCATCAAATTTATCGTGCTTGACAGGCCAAATCCTCTTGGCGGTCGCATCGTAGAAGGCCCGCTTCTTAATCTGGGCGGCATCTTTCGCCATCCTCTTCCACTGCGTCACGGCATGACTTATGGCGAGCTGGCCACTATGTGGAATGAAACAGAAGGGTACGGTGCTGATCTGACGGTAGTAAAAATGAAAGGCTGGCGCCGGAGCATGATGTGGGATGATACAGGACTGCTCTGGGTAATGCCTTCCCCGAATATGGGTACTCCGGAGACGGCAATAGTCTATCCCGGCCAGTGCCTTTTTGAAAGAACAAATATCTCAGAGGGCAGGGGTACAACTAAACCTTTTCTACTGACCGGATCACCATGGATTAATGCTGAAAAAGCTGCTGAAGATCTGAACGCCAGGGGTATCAGGGGCGCTTACTTCAGGCCCGTCTATTTTGTACCTGCGGGTACGGATACCGGATCCAATCCGGGGGGCAAACCGTGGAATAAGATGTGCGGAGGGGTGGAGATAATGCTGACAGACCCGGCAGAATACCGGTCCGTTGAAGCAGCAGTGAATATCATTGATGCGTACCGGAAAACCAATCCTGATTCACTGGTCTGGTCGCCTCCGGCATTGATAAAGAGGCTTGAGGAGCCGGGGATGAGCGTGGAGCAGGTGATAAAAGCCTGTCAGGATGATGTGAGTCAGTTTATGGAAGTGCGCAAGAAGTACCTGTTATACAGATAAACACAGATTAACACTGATTACCAGGTGTTACAACAGGGCAGGACAGATTAAGAATCTATTCTTTTTATTCTGGCGCCAAGGTTGTTTAATCTCTTATCGAGGTACTGATACCCCCGGTCTATCTGGTCGATATTGTGAATTATGCTCTTTCCTTCGGCACTCATTGAAGCAATAAGCAGGGCAACACCGGCCCTGATATCCGGGCTGTTCATGGTAATGCCTCTCAGTTTCTGGCGTCGCTCCAGGCCAATTACTGTAGCCCGGTGAGGATCGCACAGAATAATTCTTGCACCCATGTCTATCAGCTTGTCGACAAAAAACAGGCGGCTTTCAAACATTTTCTGGTGTAACAGCACGCTGCCTTTTGCCTGGATGGCCACCACCAGTAAAACACTTATCAGATCAGGGGTCAACCCGGGCCAGGGAGCATCATAAATAGTCAGGATTGATCCATCTATATTATTTCTGATCTCATAAAGATCATTCTCAGGTATTACAATATCATCATTCTCTGTGCGGAACTGAATTCCGAGCTGCCTGAATTTATCCGGCATAATCCCAAGATGCGGAATACCTGCATTCTTTATTCTAATTGAAGATCCGGTCATTGCAGCCATCCCTATAAATGACCCTACTTCAATCATATCAGGTAAAATCCGATGATGGCATCCCTTAAGGGCTTTTACTCCTTTTATTCTCAGAAAATTGGATTTTATACCGCCTATATCAGCGCCCATATTGTTAAGCATAATGCACAACTGCTGAATGTAGGGTTCACAGGCTGCATTATATATTGTCGTTTCACCGTTTGCCAATACTGCCGTTAAAATCAGGTTGGCAGTGCCGGTTACTGAAGGTTCATCAAGGAGGATGTCCGTTCCTTCGAGTGAAGAAGCATGAAGTCTGAAGTACCCCTCATCCTGATGATATTCTGCCGATGCTCCAAGTTGCTCGAATCCGATGATGTGCGTGTCCATTCTTCTCCTCCCGATTTTGTCTCCGCCCGGCCTTGGGATAACTGACATTCTGAACCTTGCCAGCAAAGGCCCTGCGAGCATAACAGACCCTCTGAACCTGCTGGCTTTCCTGAGAAAATCACGGTCGTACAGTTTGTTAGTTTTGACATTTGCAGCCCTGAAACTGAAGGTGTCTTCACTGACCTGATTTACTTCCACTCCGAGGTCAATCAGTATCTCAATCAGGACTTTCACATCGATGATATCAGGTATATTCGATATGACCACCTCTTCCGAAGTCAGTAACACGGCGCATAATACCTGCAGCGCTTCATTCTTTGCTCCCTGGGGAGTGATCTCCCCGTCGAGCCTGGCACCGCCAATCACTTCGAATGATTTCATATTATAATTTTTAGAACCCGTCTTTGCTCATAACAAAACTAATAAGAACTTCGTTAAAAGAGTTTTTTTTTATATAATTGTCATGATGATCCGGTACGGCGAAAATATAAGCCTGCAACCTTATAATACTTTTGGCATTGATGTAAATGCTTCACATATATTTTACCTGGAGACCCCCGGAGGACCTGAATGACATCCTGGAACACCAGGGCTTCAATGACATGTCTCATAATATGACCGATCTGCTGGTCCTTGGCCAGGGCAGCAACGTTTTATTCACACACGATTTCAGGGGAGTGATTATTAAAAATGAAATCAGGGGGATACGCATCCTTGAGGAAAACGAGAAATTTGCTCCTGGTGGAAGCCGGCTCAGGAGAAAAGTGGCAGAACCTTGTTGATTATGCTGTCGGCAAAAACCTGGCAGGGATAGAAAACCTTACTCTTATTCCCGGAACGGTTGGCGCTGCACCAGTGCAAAATATCGGAGCCTATGGAGTGGAAGCCGCAGACGTGATTACCGGAGTACATGCCTTTCATCTCGGAAAAAAAGAATGGATGACGTTTGACAATAAGGCATGTGAATTCAGTTACCGGGACAGTATCTTTAAAAGGAGATTAAAGAACCAGGTTGTTATTTGTTCAGTCGTATTCAGGTTATCCAAAAACCCGGAGCTGAGGCTTAACTACGGCGGCATCAAGGAGGAGCTCGGGAAAAGAAAGATTACGGACCCGACCATTCATGATATTTCGGAAATCGTTGCCGGCATCAGAAGATCTAAACTGCCTGATCCTGAAATTCTGGGAAACGCCGGCAGTTTCTTTAAGAATCCGTTACTCGATGAACCACAGTTTCAGGTCCTCCTCAGGTCCTTTCCAACGGTAAAATATTTTAAAGAAGGGGATCTTTATAAAATCTCAGCAGGGTGGCTGATTGAGCAGGCCGGCTGGAAAGGTTACAGAAACGGTGATGCAGGTTGTTATGAAAAGCAGGCGCTGATTCTGGTAAACTATGGCAATGCAAAAGGGGAGGAAATTCTTGCGCTTTCAGAAAAAATCCGGACCTCGGTTTTCAGCAAATTCGGTGTCAGCCTGGAAATGGAAGTCAACCTTATATCATAAACTAAATAAAAAGTACCGTAACTCATTGAATTACAGTACTTTGTGGAGCTGCCGGGAATCGAACCCGGGTCCAGTCAAGGCGACCATATGCTTTCTACATGCTTATCCTGTCTTGATTGTCGGGAGGGATGAGGTGACAGACAACCGGATCACTCCTTATCTCCTTTGTTTTCACCGTCAGGCCGGAGAGACCATCAGGCTATCCCTGAATTGCGTGCGCTTCCTAATCGGGTTGGTACAGGGCATCACCGCCCGGGAAACGTCTCGTCCCGGCACCTGGTGCCAGGATTAAGCATAACCTACTCTGTTCGGTTACGCAGCAAGAGCGTAGTTATTTTCGCCAGTTATTGTTGTGAGACACAAGTTATAGAGATGCGTCACCCTACTCTGCATGCTTACATACCACCGCGGCTTGCTGTCAAAACCAGGTCAGCCCCATGATATATATCTCAGACTGCAAAAATACGCATAAAAGCGCTGCAGTGACAAAAATATGCACAAAAATCGGGCCGAATTCTTATCTTCACGCAGTACTCAGATATAAGTAAATGGAAAAGAAAGTGAAGGTGGGCATCATTCGTGAGACGAAGATCCCGCCGGACAGAAGGGTACCTCTCACCCCGGCACAGATAGTTGAACTCAGAGATAAATACCCTTTTGTCGAGTTTTTCGTACAACCTTCTGACATCAGGTGCTATAGTGACGATGAATATAAATATCTTAAGATACCTTTGCGTGAGGACCTGAGCCACTGTGACATCCTCATGGGTGTAAAGGAGGTCGACAAGAGATTATTCATACCAGGCAAGACATATCTGTTCTTTGCACATGTCGCCAAGAAACAGCCGCATAACCGCGAAATGCTTCGGGAGATCCTTAAGAATAAAGTTAAACTCGTTGATTATGAATATCTTACCACTGACAAAGGACAACGTGTCGTAGCCTTTGGCCGGTGGGCCGGCATCGTGGGAGCATATAACGCCCTGAGAGCCCGTGGCATAAAGACCAACAGGTTCAAGCTGAAACCGGCATTCCAGTGCCGTGACCTCGATGAGATGTGGGCCGGGCTGCGACTGATACAGCTCAGACCGGGACTGAAAATACTTGTTACTGGTGAAGGACGAGTGGCTTCCGGAGCGATGGAAACGCTTTCGGTGTGCAACAACCTGCTGAAAGTATCACCCGAAGATTATCTGACCAGGGAATATGATATGCCGGTAGTATGCCAGATTGGCCCCCAGCATTACGTTGAGCACAATGACGGCAGACCGTTCGACTTTAACAACTTTGTATATCATCCGGAGGATTATCATTCGCTGTTTCTTAAATACTCAAAGGTGACTGATGTCCTTATTGCAGCACATTTCTGGGATCCGAAATCGCCCGTCTTTTTCACCCGTGAGGATGTTGAGAAGCCTGACTTCCGCATATCGGTGATTGCGGATATAAGTTGTGATATAGGAGGGCCCATACCTACCACACTGAGGGCCACCAGCATAGCTGATCCCTTTTACAGTTACAATAAGATAAAGCATTGTGAGGAGGAAGCCTTCATTGATCCGGAGCATATCACTGTGATGTCAATAGACAACCTGCCCGGCGAGCTGCCGCGTGATGCCTCCAGCGATTTCGGCAAGCAGCTGGCTGATCATGTGCTCCATGACCTGTTCCACGACAATCCCACATCGATGATACAGCGTGCCACCATCACGACCGGCGGCAGGCTGGAGCCCCAGTACCGTTATCTGAGCGACTGGGTAATACCGGAAGACAACAGCTTATGATGCGTATCGTCATATGCGGTCCCGCCCACCCTTACAGGGGTGGTATTGCAGCCTACAATGAGAGACTGGCACAGCAGCTGATCCGTGAGGGAGACGCTGCGGCCATCTTTACCTTCAAGCTGCAGTATCCCTCTTTTCTTTTTCCGGGCAAGACACAGTATGACGATGGCTATGCTCCTGAGGGAGTGACCATTACGCGGGCAATTAACTCCATGAATCCGTTCAACTGGTTCAACACCGGGCTGAGGCTCAGGCGCACTAAGCCTGACCTGGTAATCATGCGGTACTGGATCCCCTTGCTGGCGCCGGCCCTGGGAGCCATTGCCCGCATTGCAAAGAGTAACGGACACACAAGGATCATTACTATTTTTGACAATGTTATTCCTCATGAAAAGAGAATTGGAGACAAAGCTCTGACACGGTTTTTCATTAAAAGCATTCACGGGGCACTCGTCATGACAAAGGCTGTCGAGGATGAACTCAGGCAGTTCAACCGGAAGATCCCGTGTGTCATTTCGCCGCACCCGCTCTTTGATAACTACCATGCCCCGGTATCGCGTGCCGAAGCCATGGTGAGACTGAAGCTCTGTACCGCTCACAGGTACATACTCTTTTTCGGTTTTATCCGTGAGTACAAAGGACTTGACCTGCTCCTCAAGGCAATGGCTGATCCTGCTGTCAATGACCCTGGTATTAAGTTAATTGTCGCAGGAGAGTTTTATGAGGATGAGAAGCTCTACTTTGATCTTATACGTACCCTTGATCTCAGCCAGAGGGTCATTATTCATTCTCACTTCATAAATAATGAGGATGTCAGGTACTACTTCTCTGCTGCCTCCCTGGTGGTACAGCCATACCGTTCTGCCACGCAGAGCGGTGTAACCCAGATAGCCTATCACTTCAACAAACCCATGGTTGTCACTGATGTGGGAGGTCTTGCCGAGATCGTACCTGACGGCAAATGCGGGTATGTGGTACCTCCGGAGCCGGAGGCTATTGCAAAAGCAATAGCAGATTTCTTCAGTGGTGATGAGGAGAGGTTCAGATCAGGACTGGAAGAGCAGAAGAAGCTTTACTCGTGGGAACGGCTCACTGAATCGCTGCGCCGGCTTATGCGGATGACACAGAAACGGCAGGGCTAACTAAGATTTGCGATTTGCGGTTTGCGATCTGCGATTTGCGATTTGCGATTTTCGACTTTAGACTTTAGACTTTCAGACCTTCAGACTTTTTATCAAGTGTTCAGCTTCTCCCTGATCAGATACTCATTCCGGTCCGGTGATCTGCGGTTGACCAGTTCCGCAACGAAGCCGGTAAGGAAAAGGAACGAGCCTATTATCATCACGGCCAACGCTATATAAAAATACGGACTGTCAGTCACCAGCGGAGCCCTGAGACCATGGTGAACAAAAACCAGCTTGCGGATGCCAAGGTATGCCGCCATGATAAATCCGGTCAGAAACATCAGCGTACCCAGTGTGCCGAAGAAATGCATGGGGCTCTTGCCGAACCGTGTTATAAAGCTGATTGTCAGCATATCAAGGTAGCCTTTCAGGAACCTGTCAAAACCGTACTTTGTCACACCGTACTTACGCGCCCTGTGCTGTACAACCTTCTCGCCGATCTTTTTAAAACCAGCTTCCTTGGCCAGCATGGGAATGTACCTGTGCATCTCGCCATAGACCTCAATACTCCTGACAACTTCGCCATTATAAGCTTTGAGGCCGCAGTTGAAATCGTGAAGCTTTATGCCAGAGAATTTCCGGGCAGTATAATTGTAAAGCTTTGAGGTTATTCTTTTGATGAAAGGATCATAACGCTTCTTCTTCCACCCTGAGACGACGTGATAGCCATCTTCACGGATCATCTTTACGAGTCCCGGTATCTCGTCAGGACTATCCTGCAGATCGGCATCCATAGTTATGACCACATCACCGGCGGATGTTTCAAAGCCTGTCTGAAGTGCCGCAGCCTTCCCGTAGTTTCTGCGAAACCGTATGGCTTTGACCCTCCGGTGCATGGAGGTAATGAGTTTCATCACATCCCATGTATCGTCGGTGCTGCCGTCATCAATCATAATTAATTCGTAGTCAATTGATGATGAGGTACATACCTTATCAATCCACTCCGCCAGTTCAGGAAGGGATTCGGCTTCGTTATACGCAGGGACTACAACAGACAGATCCATTACTGTTTTGGTTCTTCTTCAGCTTCGTCAAGCAGCGGGTTACCCTTTTTCACGACAAAGATTGAGACGATCAGAGACATTAAGAGGCCAAAAAAGACACTGTTAAGGACTGCCATGAGAGACTGGAGCCAGGGTTTCATCATCTTGGCCTGCATAGCCGTTGCACTGTCAATTGCTGATTCAGGGATACCCTTGGCGATCATCTTTTCCTGGGCGAAGGCCAGAGCTTTATCGGCGAGCCCCGGATCAATGAATGCATAAAGGACATATATATATATTGCTGCGATAACAGCTGCATAGATGTTGATGATTACGCCTGCACCGACAGATTTGCCGTATGAAATATAACCGTTGTTATAGTGATCACGGTATGAGCGAAGCAGAAAATAAAGCACTGCCAGACTGATCAGCAGGCTTGGGGCCAGGATCCATGATTTGAATGTGAGGTCAAACATATAAGCAAGTACGGAGAAGCCTACGGAGACCAGCCCGAGTATAATTCCATAGTTCAGGGTCTCTTTCCAGATTGATCTTTTTTGTTCCATTTTTAACGAAGTTTTAGGTTATGAAAGCAAATATAGTCTATTTACAGACATCTGTGCTGCCTCGAAAACAGGAACATATATTTGGCTCTGGCCGGAAAAAGTTGTATTTTTGCACGGGGTAAGTCTCATACGACCAGCTCCCTTTGAACTCCCCCAGGGTCGGAAGACAGCAAGGGTAGAAGGTTGTAGCGGTGCGATGTGAGTAGCTTACCCTTCTTTTTTTCTTCCCGGTTAATTATAGTTTATATCTTTGCCGTCGCTTACGGGCAAAGTATGATAATTAAGCTTTATCCTGAAAATCCAAATCCGGATCACATCCGCAAGGTGACATGGGTCCTTGAGGAGGGAGGTATTGTCATTTACCCTACTGACACAATCTACGCAATGGGATGCGACATCAAAGCGAACAAGTCGATAGAAAAGATTGCACGGTTCAAGGGATTAAATCCCGGCAATCCAGATATGTCAATGATATTTTCATCGATGAGTTAGCTTTCGGAATATACTGTCATTCACGATAATAACCTGTTCAAACTGCTCAAACGCAATCTGCCGGGGCCGTTCACTTTTATTGTCCACGCAAACAACCAGATACCTGCCTTGTTCAGGCACAGGAAGAAGACATTGGGTATCCGTATTCCTGACAATAACATTACCCTGGAAATTGTACGCGATCTTGGCAGGCCTCTCATGACCACCTCAATACATGATAATGATGAAATCACGGAATATATAACTGACCCTGAGCTCATACATGAAAAGTATTATGATTTTGCAGACCTGGTTGTCGATGGCGGCATGGGTGGTGACGAACCGTCAACGGTGGTTGACTGCACCGGGCCGGAGCCGGTGGTTCTGAGGCAGGGGAAAGGGATTCTGGAGTTTTAAATTTGCGATTGTCGATTGTCGATTGTCGATTTGGGGATTTTTAAATCGCAAATTACATTACTTGCGGTCGCTTGTAAAGAACTTGTTAATCTTGTCAAATGCTGACGGGAGGGCAAAAACCACAACCTTGTCGCCAAACCTGATGTGGGTATCACCAGTAGCAATGAATGCCTGATCACCACGTATGCCTCCGCCGACAATAGCATCTTTGGGGAAATCTATCAGGCGCAGTGGCCCGTCGGTAATGCGCGCACCCTCAGAGACGAAAAACTCAAGCACCTCTGCATCTGTACCTGTCATCAGTTTGACCTGGGTGACATTCGGGTTCATAGTATGACGGAAGATGCGGCCCGCGGTGGCAATCTTCTTGTTGATGATTGTATCTATACCTGAGTTTTCGGCCAGGTTAATGTATTCCATGTTCTCCACTTCGGCAATGGTCCTCAGAACGCCGATTTTCTTGGCCATAAGGCATGAGAGAATGTTAGTCTCCGAGTTGCCGGTGACGGCCACAAATGCATCCATATGCATCAGGCCTTCCTCAGCCAGGAGATCACCGTTTCTTCCGTCTCCGTTGATAATAAGTGTCTCTTCAAGCGTCTCTGCAAGGGTCTGACATTTTTCATGGTCAATTTCTATCAGCTTCACCTGGCAGTCATGCTGCAGGTTAAGTGCAACGTGCCTGCCTATGCGGCTTCCTCCCATGATCATAATACTTCGTGCTTCGATATTTCGTTTGCCTGAGAATTTCATCATGTCCTGGATGCCTTCGCGGGTGGAGACGACATAAGCCAGGTCACCATCCTTGAACTCTTCTTTACCTCGCGGAATGATGGTGCGGTCATGCCTCTTGATGGCAACTGCGCGATACTGTATCGAACCCAGGGTGTTCGCCACCTCCTCAAGGCTGCGGTTGAGTACAGGCGCTCCTTTTTCCAATTTCTGAACATAAAGAGAAAGTTTGCCGCCTGCAAAATCCATAAACTCCGTGGTGCCGGTTTCCTTCAGAAGGCTGATCACCTCCTTGGCTGCGATAAGCTCAGGGTAGATCAGGTTGTCAATGCCCATATCCTTGAAAAACTCCCTGTTTTCGCGTTCAAGATATTCCATGTTGTCTATACGGGCAATCACTTTCCTGGCGCCCAGCTTCTTTGCCAGCACGGCCGCTGAAACATTGGTGTCCTCGTAATGGGCGACAGCAATAAAAAGGTCGGTGTTCTTCTTCAGAGCTTCCCGCAGCATGTTGAGAGAAGTAGCTGATCCTTCATAAGTAAGGACATCGATTGAGGCGTCAATGGGTTTCAGCCTGTCTCCTTCGGAATCAATAAGTATTATTTCATGTTCACTCTGGGAGAGCATCTTTGCAAGGTGAGTTCCCACCTCACCTGCTCCGGCGATTACAATTCTCATTTGCGTATTGGTAAAATCACGGCAAAGTTATACAAAAGAATATTCATCGTGTTTGCATTATTTTAATCTTTAATCCCCTGGTTGATGCATGCTTCTTAACCTCAGGAGGAACGATGCCATCGACAGTTGTCAACATGAGCACGCGTCCATGTTGCCTTGCCCGGAGCTCTTTACCCCTGATATTATAGACTATCACTCTTTCTTTTCCGCTCTCATCCAGGTTCCTGACAATACCGGAGAAGATAAAGAGCGAGGCAGCCACAATGAATGGCTTCAGTGTTATCTTTCTCATTTTCAGAAGTGATGTGAGCAGGAGAGCTGCAGCAGTTGTCAGAAGGATCGTCTCCACCGTGGTCAGTCCAATGTTCTCGATCACACCATGATCGAGCGAGCTTATCATTCCGGTGAAGCTGAGGGTGAAGCCTGAGAGCTTTCCGAGCAGCATGGCGAAGAAGGATGCCACGGGCGTGACAGCGGAAAATACAATGAGCAGAAAAGCCAGGGCAAGGACAATGAAGGAGATGGGGATGACGACAATATTCGTTGCCAGGAAGAGCAGCGGGAAAATATTGAAAAGTCTCACCGCCAGAGCCAGGGTGCCTGCCTGGGCCACCAGCGAGACCGCGACCATCTGCCAGAGATAGTCGGGGATCTTCTTTCTGATCGTGATGGCCCTGTACAGGGGTTCATAAAACAAAATTATGAACGCCACAGCGAGGTAAGAAAGCTGAAATCCTGCTTCAAAAATGACTGCCGGCCGGGCTGCCGTGAGAATAAAAGCGGAGGAGAGCAGATTGTTAATTCCTGTTGCAGGACGATGCATCAGCGTTCCGGCCTGGAGAAAGGTGAACATTATTGTAGCCCTTAACACCGAGGGTGACATGCCGGTAATAAATGCAAAACCCCAAAGACCGGCCATAATGATCAGTACTTTAAGAATTTGCAGCCTTCCGCGCAGAAAAAAAAGCAGGAAGGAGAGCCCCAGGCTGATCATGCCTACGTGCATACCCGAGACAGCCATTATATGCATTGCACCCGACCTTGAGAATGTCGTAAGGTGCTCTTTATCAATCAGGTCCTTATCGCCAATTGTCAGGGCTGTGACAAGGCCCAGCTCCTCACCCTCCAACCCTGCTTTCCTGAAAGCACCGATCATCCTGTGCGCTGCGACCAGTGATCTTTCCCTGACAGTGAGACGACCGGCACGATGGTATTCAACTATGTCAGCGGCCCGGAAAAACCCGAAATATTTAATTCCCTGCCCTTCAAGGTAACGACGGTAGTTGAACTCGCAGGGATTACCGTTATTCACCACCGGCTGAGGGGTGATGCGCACAAGCAGCTTGTCTCCCGGCTGCCAGGCGGAAGGCAGAGTGTCTGAAATGAAATAAAGCAAAAGGGAGCCGTGCGGAGAGTATTGCTGATCATCCCCGGATGCCGTTATGATCTTTGCCCTGAATGAGCAGCTGTTGTTTTTCTTCTCAGGATACCCGGAAATCCTGACCATGAACAGCTGCCGGCTCCTTTCAAAATTGCTGAGGCGCTCCTTCGCTGTAATGTGAAGCAGGTATCCTGCAGCCATAAGGAAGATTATCAGGGCTGCGCCGAAGAGCGGGTCAGAATGGTAACTTTTATGAAAGAGCCTGAGAGTCATGACTGCAGTCGCAGCGGCGGTCATTATCCAGGCAGCACCAGCAGCATGGGGCAAAACCTCTGCCACGATTACGCCTGCACATAACGGTGCAAACAGTCTCAGGAACGGTATTTCCCTGAAAAGCACGGATCACAGCATTAGACTCTTTAAAGATAGGAAATAAATTGAAGGAAGGCAAGAGCGAAAACTACCTGCCGGCCGGCAGGACAGTCCTGTAATTAGCCTCGAACTTACCGCGGCTGATGTCGTTAAGTTTTCCTTTTATCAGCCTTCGCCGAAGAGGACTGAGCCTGTCGGTAAACAATATCCCGTCAAGATGATCATACTCATGGAGCATTACCCTGGCCTGGTAACCCTTATATACCTCATCATGATAGGTCCAGTCCTGATCATAATATTGAATGCGAATCTCAAATTCACGGTCGACTTCTTCATGTATTCCAGGCAGGCTGAGGCAGCCTTCATTCATCGGCACTATTTCGCCTTTACGTTCTGTTACCTGGGGATTTATAAATGTTTTCTTAAAGCCTTTCATTTCAGGATGCTCCTTTGCCAACGGGTCTCCGTCTATGACAAATAATCTTAGTGATCTACCTATCTGTGGGGCGGCAAGGCCCAACCCGTCCGACTGGTACATTGTCTCAAACATATCAGCGATGAATGCATCAAGTCCGGGATAATTATGCTCTATTTCCTCTGTCACCCGCCGCAGAACAGGATGTCCGTATACGTATATAGGATATGTCATTTTACTCTATTTATTCTTTTTACTTAATTCTTCCTTGCTCAGCCACGACTGCAGAATGATCGATGCGCTTATGCGGTCAACCATTGCCTTGTCTCTTCTGCTGCTCTTTTTCACGCCGCCGTCTATCATTGTTCTCATCGCCATCTGAGAGGTAAAGCGTTCATCGGCAAGGTGGATTGCTATTTCCGGGAACAGCTTTCTGAACCTGCTTATGAACGGATTTATATATCTGACGCTTTCACTGGGTAAATTGTTCACGGTGACAGGATATCCGATCACCACTTCGGTGACTTTTTCACGGGGAATGTAATCAATCAGGTACGCCTCAAGCTGACCGGTGGGTACCGTCGTCAGGGGAGATGCTATCATCCTGAGCGGGTCTGTAACTGCCAGTCCGCACCTTTTTCTGCCGTAATCTATTCCCAGTACTCTGCCCAATGTTTTATGTAAAAGAGCCGGTTTGCCCGGCTCTCTTTTATTATTCGACAAATATTATTTTTCTTCTTTTGTCTCGACTGCCTTCTCTTCAGTGGCATAGTCCATTTGAGAGAGTCTTTTGTAGTTATTGTACCTCCATTTGGCGTTTTCCTCGGCCTGCTTGAAGAGCACATCGGCTTCGTCGGGGAAGTCTTTCATAAGCGAGGTGTAACGCACTTCTGACTTCAGGAAGTCCTGGAACTTGCTCCAGTCGGGCTCCTTGGAATCAAGCTGGAAGGGGTTCTTTCCTTCCGCCTCGAGGCGCGGGTCAAACCTGTACATATGCCAGTAACCGCATGTCACTGCATCCTCAGCCTGTGCCTGTGTCTTGCCCATGCCATTTCGGAGGCCGTGGTTGATACAGGGTGAGTAAGCGATGATGAGCGACGGTCCGGGATACTCCTCCGCTTCGCGTATGGTCTTGAAGTACTGGTTCTGGCTTGCGCCCATCGAGACCTGTGCCACATATACATAACCGTAGGTCATGGCCATCTGTCCGAGGTCCTTCTTGCGTATCTTCTTGCCTGAAGCTGCGAACTTGGCGACAGCGCCGGCTGGGGTTGATTTTGATGCCTGACCGCCGGTGTTCGAATAGACCTCGGTGTCAAGCACGAGGACGTTGATGTTCTCTCCGGAAGCAAGAACGTGGTCAAGTCCGCCGTAGCCGATGTCATAAGCCCATCCGTCTCCTCCAAAGACCCAGAAAGATTCCTTTACAAGGTACTGTTTGAGGTTCAGGATCTCCTTGCATACAGGAGCTTTATCGTTCTCACAAGCTGCAATAACCTTTTCAGAGACAGCCCTGCTGGTCTTTGCATTATCCTTCGCTGCAAGCCATTCGTTGAACGCAGCAGCAGTTTCAGGAGCTATGCCGTCGTTCAGGCTCTCCTTCATGAAACGCTCAAGTCGTTCCCTGATTTTTTTAGATCCAACCGCCAGTCCAAAGCCATACTCTGCATTATCTTCAAAGAGCGAATTGGCCCATGCCGGACCATTGCCGTTCTTATTTGTCGTATAGGGCATCGACGGAGCTGATCCGCCATAGATTGAAGAACATCCTGTAGCATTCGCAATGACCATACGGTCACCGAAGAGCTGTGTGATAGCCTTGATATAAGGTGTCTCACCGCAACCACCGCATGCGCCTGAGAATTCAAACAGAGGCTGTGCAAACTGGGAGTTCTTTACGTTGACGTATTTGTCGACAACGGTATCCTTGTAGCCTACCTTCTCATGCATGTAAGTCCAGATATCTGCCTGTGCGAGCTGTGTTTCAAGCGGTTTCATGATAAGGGCTTTTTCTTTTGACGGACATACATCAGCGCAGTTACCGCAGCCTGTGCAGTCAAGGACACTGACCTGTATTCTGAACTTATGGCTTTTGGTGTTTCCGATGCCCTGTTTTGCAGTTGTGCCTGCCGGTGCAGCGGCCAGTTCAGCATCTGTCAGCAGGAACGGACGTATTACAGCATGAGGACAGACGAAAGCACACTGGTTGCACTGGATGCATTTATCCATCTGCCATTCAGGAACATTGACAGCGATACCACGCTTTTCATAAGCTGCCGTACCTGACGGGAACGTGCCGTCTTCGCGACCGACGAAAGCGCTTACCGGCAGGTCATCGCCACGAAGGCCGTTTATAGGTTCAACAACGTCACGGATGAACGCAGGTTTCTTATCTGCATCAGGCGAGCCGTTAACCTTAATATCTGCCCATTCTGCAGGTACTTCAATTTTTGTCACGGCACTTCCGCGGTCAATGGCGTCATTGTTCATTTTCACCACATTCTCACCTTTCTTGCCGTATGCCTTGATGACAGCATGCTTCATTTCGTCAACGGCAAGCTTGTAAGGTATAACCTCAGCCAGCTTGAAGAATGCGCTCTGCATTATCGTGTTTGTGCGGGTTCCAAGGCCTAATTCCTCGGCTATCAGGGTGGCATTGATGACATAAAAGTCTATATCGTTTTCTGCCATAAATTTCTTCATTTTGTCAGGCAGTCTCTTCTTTGTCTCATCAATATCCCAGATTGAGTTAAGGAGGAAGGTGCCTCCTTTCTTGAGGCCTCTGAGCATATCATATTTATCAAGATATGACGGGACGTGGCAGGCAACAAAGTCGGGCGTAATTACATAGTATGGTGCCCTGATCGGCTTGTCACCGAAACGAAGATGCGAGATCGTATTGCCTCCAGACTTTTTAGAGTCATAGGCGAAATAGGCCTGGCAATATTTGTCGGTGGTCTCACCTATGATCTTGATTGAGTTTTTATTGGCGCCAACTGTACCGTCGGATCCCAGGCCGTAGAATTTGGCTGAATATGTGCCTTTATCACTGACCTTTACATCAGGAAGGACAGGAAGTGACCTGAAAGTGACATCGTCAACAATACCTACCGTGAAGAGGTTCATAGGCTTATCTTTCTTCATGTTTTCGAAGACAGATATCATCTGGGCAGGAGTGGTGTCTTTCGAGCTGAGGCCGTACCGACCTCCGAGGATCATCGGGTGGAAGCTCTGGTTGTAGAACACCTCTTTTACATCAAGATAAAGAGGTTCACCGTTTGCGCCCGGTTCTTTCGTGCGGTCAAGCACGGTTATGCGCTTAACGGATTTAGGCAGCACATTCAACAGGTATTTGGTTGAGAAGGGCTTGTAGAGGTGAACTGAGATAAGTCCCAGTTTCTCATTCTTCGTTGCTGCAAGATAGTCAATCACCTCCTGGATAGTCTCTGTCACCGAACCCATCGCGATTATGATGTTTTCTGCATCGGGAGCTCCGTAATAGGTAAAGGGTTTGTATTCACGACCTGTCAGTGCGGAGATTTTCTCCATATAATCATTGACCGTATCATCGATATTTGTATAGAACCGGTTTGACGCCTCCTTTGCCTGGAAGAAAATATCAGGGTTCTGTGCTGTCCCTCTGATCACTGGATGGCCTGGATTGAGCGCCCTTTCGCGGAATGCTTTCAGGGCATCCATATCAACCAGCTTTTTCATGTCCTCGATGTCTATCGGCTCAATCTTCTGTATTTCTGAGGATGTCCGGAAACCGTCAAAGAAATGAAGGAAGGGTACCCTTGATTTTATTGCTGAGAGATGTGCCACCCCTGCAAGGTCCATTATCTCCTGCACGCTTCCGCTGGCAAGCATGGCAAACCCGGTCTGGCGGGTAGCATAGATGTCACTGTGATCACCAAAGATTGAAAGAGCATGTGCTGCAATGGTACGTGCGCTTACGTGAAATACACCCGGAAGAAGCTCTCCTGCAATTTTGTACATGTTGGGGATCATCAGAAGGAGTCCCTGGGATGCAGTAAAGGTTGTTGTGAGAGCACCTGACTGCAGTGCTCCGTGGACTGCGCCGGCGGCGCCGCCTTCGCTCTGCATCTCAACCACCTTAACCTCTTCACCGAACATATTCTTCAGTCCGTGTGCTGCCCACTCATCGACATACTCTGCCATTGTGGAGGAAGGTGTGATTGGATAGATACAGGCTACCTCACTGAACATATAAGCTATATGCGATGCTGCCTGGTTGCCGTCACAAGTAATGAATTTCTTTGTTGCCATGTTTTATATCAAATATTAAATTGTCAAATGATCTGTAAAAAATAAATCGCAAACTTACCAATCTTTTCTGAGATTTTACTCGCTGTTCATCGAAACCAGAAACTCTTCATTTGATCTTGTCTGTGTTATCCGGTCGCGCAGGAATTCCATAGCTTCAACTGAGTTCATGTCAGTCAGGTAGTTACGCAGTACCCATATCTTACTCAGGAAGGTCTTGTCAAGAAGAAGATCCTCACGCCTGGTGCTTGATGCGGGTATATCTATTGACGGGAATATCCTTCTGTTTGAGAGCTTGCGGTCAAGCTGCAGCTCCATATTACCGGTGCCTTTGAACTCCTCAAAGATCACATCGTCCATTTTTGAACCGGTGTCAGTAAGGGCGGTGGCAATTATAGTCAGCGAACCGCCATTCTCAATATTCCGCGCTGCTCCGAAAAACCTTTTCGGCTTATGGAGAGCATTGGAGTCAACTCCTCCGGAGAGCACCTTGCCCGATGCCGGTGCAATAGTGTTAAAGGCTCTTGCAAGCCTGGTGATCGAATCAAGCAGTATTACCACATCATGTCCGCACTCCACAAGTCTTTTGGCTTTTTCCTGAACGATGGTTGCAATACGTACATGCCTCTCAGCAGGTTCATCAAAGGTTGAGGCGATGACCTCAGCATTAACGTTACGTGCCATCTCGGTGACTTCCTCAGGACGTTCGTCGATGAGAAGGATCATCAGATAGACTTCCGGATGGTACTTTGCAATTGCATTGGCTATATCCTGCAAAAGGATTGTCTTTCCTGTCTTTGGCTGTGCTACTATCAGTCCCCGCTGACCCTTCCCGATAGGACAAAACATATCAACTATACGGACTGAGAGGTTGCCTTCGCCCGGTTTGCACAGGGTAAATTTCTCATTGGGGAAAAGAGGAGTGAGGTAGTCAAACGGAACGCGGTCACGTATAAAATCAGGTGTACGGCCGTTTATTTCCTCTACCTTAATAAGAGGAAAATATTTTTCGCCTTCACGCGGCGGGCGTATGGTGCCTCTGATGGTGTCACCAGTCTTGAGCCCGAAGAGCTTGATCTGTGACTGTGACACATAGATATCATCGGGTGAGCTCAGGTAGTTGTAGTCAGGTGAACGCAGAAAACCATAGCCGTCGGGCATGATTTCAAGCACACCGGTGTTTGCCACTATACCTTCAAAATCATATACTCTTTCCTTTTTTTCTTCCCTGACGGGTTCAGTAACTTCCGGTTGCCCGTTTGATACTTCCGGTGCCGGGGGAGGAATAATTACGGAAGAATCTGATGATGCAGTTTCTGCAATGATATGATTGTCAGTCTCCGGATCGGCATATTTGATAATGTCAGGATTATTGCCGTTTTCAGGTTCGGTGGCAAAAAGCAGCTTATCAGATACCACTGATTCTCCGGCCGGATTTTCGGATGCCTGATGAGGCTGATTGCGCTGATCAGGTTGAGATTTAGGCTGATAATGGGATGCGCTGCTGTTGCTGTGGTTGCTGAGGTTGCTGTGGCTGCTGTGGCTGTTGCGACTGCTGTGGCTGCTGTGGCTGTTGCGACTGCTGCGGCTCCCTGGTATAATTACCATTGGGATCGTGGCGGTCATTTTCCGGTCTGTAAGGGCCTGGCTGGTCGTTCCTGTATGTGCGTGGGCGTTTATCGCGATTTTGCTGCCACGACTGCTGCCGCTGAGGTCTCTGCTGCTGGGGCGGCCTCTGCTGCTGACCCTGCTGTTGAGGCATTTGTTGCTGTCCTTGCTGCTGCTTGCCCTGCTGTTGGGGTATTTGCTGCTGCACTGGCTGCTGCTGAGCCTGCTGTTGCTGGACCTGTGGTTGATCAACCTGCTGCTGAGGTTGTTGTGTTTTCTGCTGCTGAGGTTGCTGCTGCTTCTGCTGATGATGCTGTTGCGACTTCTGCTGCTGAGGCCTGTTAGGCTTCGGTGTCTTTGGCTGCTGCGGCTGTCTTTGCCGGTCAGACTGACTTTCCTTCATTTCCGGTTCTTTATTCGGTTGCGGCTTGTCAGATGTCTGGCTTTCTGTTCTGCCTCCCTTGCGGGCTTCAGCGGCGTCAATGGCCTGCTGGTCAAGGATCTTATAGATAAGGTCCTGTTTTTTAAGGAGCTCTGCCCTCTTAATTTTGAGCTGCTTTGCAATTTCCCTCAATTCGGGAACAAGCATTTCGCTCAGTTCAAGAATATCATGCATATTTTAAGAATGTGTAGAAAAATAATAAGATTGATTTCTGGTGAAGCAGGGTATGATTAGGAACCCCGCTGATTGTGTTACCGGCTTTATCCGGTAATCCGGTGCAATTTTAAGCATAAAAACAATAATATACAAGTAACCTTATAAAAATTAACCTTATAGGGATAAAAAACCGGTGCAGCAGGTGACTTATGAAATATTTTGTCCTTAAGATTGAAAAAACTGCACATCTATTGTTTTTATGAGAAATATTCTTTAAGATTGTAAGCTTTTTTCTAAAGTTTTAACACAGACGTTATTTAGGCTTCGTTTAATGCGTCAGTTAAAAATAACCAAACAGGTCACCAATCGTGACACTCCTTCTCTCGACAAATATCTGCAGGAGATCGGGAAGGTTGAACTTATTTCACCTGATGAGGAGGTTAGCCTGGCAAGGCGTATCCGCTCCGGCGATCATGATGCGCTGGCCCGACTGGTAAAAGCAAACCTGCGTTTCGTTGTTTCAGTGGCAAAACAGTATCAGAACCAGGGCATGACGCTGCCTGACCTTATTAATGAAGGTAACCTTGGTCTCATAAAGGCTGCCCAGCGTTTTGACGAGACCCGCGGTTTCAAATTCATCTCATATGCCGTGTGGTGGATAAGGCAGGCAATATTGCAGTCGCTGGCTGAACAGGCCAGGATAGTCAGACTGCCGGTAAATAAGATTGGATCGATCAACAGGATAAACAGGGCTTATTCCAAGCTTGAACAGGAGTATGAGCGTGAGCCTTCTTCACATGAGATTGCCGACCTGCTTGAGATGGCCCCTGAAGATGTGAAGGAAGCAACGCGCACCAACGGCCGCACACTGAGTATGGATGCCCCGATAAGCTCGGAGGAGGACAATAACATGTACGACGTGATGCAGAATGACGATACGCCCAGTCCTGACCGCAACCTGATTAATGAATCACTTTCTTATGAGATAGAAAAAGCTCTCAATACACTCTCGCCACGTGAGTCGAGGGTGCTGAAGCTTTATTTCGGGATAGGGATGAAACACCCGTATACCCTTGAGGAGATAGGTGAGGAGCTTACCCTTACGCGCGAACGCGTCAGGCAGATAAAGGAGAAAGCTATCAAGCGGATACAGTTCACAACACGCTGCCGCATACTTAAATCTTACCTGGGGTAAAACATTTTAACCTGATTACACTATGAGCCATCTGGTTGCCCCGTCACTTCTCGCCGCTGATTTTGCAAATCTTGCCGGCGAAGTAGAGATGCTTAATGAGAGTGTTGCCGACTGGCTGCATCTTGACATCATGGACGGAGTTTTCGTACCGAATTTATCATTCGGATTCCCGATAGTGGAGGCTGTCCGCGACCTGACTTCGAAGCCGCTCGATGTCCACCTCATGATCATCGATCCGGATAAATTTCTCGAGCGCTTCAGGGATGCAGGCGCCTCGAATCTCACAGTTCACTACGAGACATGCAATAATCTTCACCGCACCGTTACTGAAATACGCAGGCTGGGAATGAAGGCAGGCGTTAGCCTTAACCCGCACTCACCGGTGATTCTTCTTCAGGATATCCTGCCTTATATAGATATGGTACTGCTCATGACAGTGAACCCGGGGTACGGCGGACAGACATTCATCCCCGGCAGCATAAACAAGATTGGCGAGCTGAGAAGCATGATAGATGAAGGCGGATATGATGTGCTGATTGAGGTCGATGGGGGAGTGGATCTCCAGAATGCGCCTGTACTTGTTCATGCAGGTGTCGACGTGCTCGTAGCTGGAAACACGGTCTTTTCCGCGTCAGATCCGGTAGAAGTGATAAGAAGGCTCAGAGAACCTGTTTAGGGGTTTTTCAGCTGTTCATCTGACTTTCGATCCAGTTCATGATCGAATTGCTGTTGCCTGCATCAAACCACTGTATTTGCTTGTCCCTGTTCCACCAGGTCAGCTGTCTGCGTGCATATCGTTTTGTGTTTCTCTTTATCAGTGCGATAGCCTGATCACGCGTAATCACGCCATCAAAGAAACTGAACATCTCACGGTAGCCGACGGTGTTCAGTGCATTCAATCCTCTGAATTTTATAAGTGACGCCGCCTCCTGTTCAAGCCCGCCGGCAATCATCCTTTCAACACGTTGATCGATCCGGTTGAAAAGATCGCTGCGCTCCCGTGTCAGTCCTGCTTTTATAATTCTGAAATCGCGTTCTTTCTGAGGCGCAGTCAGAAATGATGAGTACGGTTTACCTGTACTTTCGCTGATCTCGAGTGCACGCATCATCCTCCGGGGGTTATGCAGGTCAACCTTTGCATAATGGTCAGGATCAAGCAGCTTAAGTGCTAACCGCAGCCCTCCGATGCCTTCCCTGCGATACATTTCTATGAACTTCTGCCGTACTGCCGGATCAGTGTCGGGAATATCGTCGAGGCCCCGGCACACGGCATCCATGTAAAGCATGGACCCTCCTGTCATCACTGCCAGATGATTTTTTTCGAAGAGAGAAGGAAGAAGAGCCAGCACATCACGTTCAAAAAGACTGATGCTGTAGTAATCTTTTACAGACAGGAAGCCGATGAAGTGGTGTCTGACGCGCGCCATTTCCTCTTTATCAGGGGCAGCGGTGCCGACAGGCATTTCACGGTAGAATTGTCTCGAGTCACATGATATGATCTCGCATCCCATGCGGAGAGCAAGGTCGATGGCAATTTCAGTCTTCCCCACGCCAGTCGGGCCGGGAAGAACAATCAGCGTGTTTTTCATAATTTTCAGGACCGGGGTGAATTACTCTTCCTCCTCGGCATTCTCAGGATTGTCAAATTCCGAGAGACTCTCTTCGTCTTCCGAGTCAAACAGGATCTCATCATCAACAACCTCATCATCGTCGTCTTCGTCATCATCGGTAACGATGAGGTTATTATATTTCTTCCGGCCAACGCCTCCGAAAGAGACCTGCTTTGGAGGCACTCCTTTCGAGATGGTACACACAGGGTAATCCATACCGGCAGCTTCCTTCATCTCACCAACATATTCAACAAAGAGTGCGCGGTCATTGAAAAAATCGAAGACATATAGAAGTTTCTGGTTCTTGCGGAAGATAACCTCTTCAAGGACAGCATTTTCCATGGTTGACGAGCCGGCTCCCATATCAAAGAGTGTGAACTCTTCCTCTTTCTCCCAGCTTTCGGTAGCCAGATAGAAAGATGCTATCTGTGACCTGTCGAACTCAAGTTCTTCCTGCAGGGCATTGTGAAAATCAAGCAGAGTATGGCTTTCGAGAAACTCAAACTCCCGCACAAACGCTTCATCTTCATCAGTTAACACCACGAACCTGTAAACCATTTCACTCACCTTTTCAAACTGTGCAATTTAATATTTTTTAACTTACGTTCACCGGATCATGTTTTTTTTTAGCAAGAAGGAAATTGTATCAACATTATCTGCATAATCCCACAGTTCGGGCTTTTGCGAGTTACCATAGGGGGTGTACCCATGTCCTGTCACGCACTGGAGAAGGTTTTTGAGGCTTTCTGTCTCCTTTTCCGCCATCGCCCGACCGCTGTAAAACTCATAGTTAACAACAGCCATGGGAGGGGTGAGCGACGGGTCATTCCTGAGGATAACAAATCCGGCATCAGTGAAGGGTGTTTTATTGACGATCATGATTGCCTTGTTATGGTCATAGTTCGCAGCATACCCGGAGTGCCCGCGGAGAGACATGTATCTCTGCCAGAAGGAAGGCAGCCGGGTAACATCGTAACCTGCAGGCAGGTAGAGCTTTGAGACATTACGGCATCCGAGTCCGAAATATGAAAATATATCGTCACCAAGAAGCTCAAGTTCTTCTGTTGTTTCAGTACCGTCAAGTACGGCTATACTGTTGCGGTTCCGGCGGATGACTGACGGGATGTTCCTGAAGTAGTATTCAAAATACCTTGATGTATTATTGCTGCCGGTGGCAATGACCATATCAAAGCCTGACAGGGTACCGGAAGTGAGTTCGATAAAGTCTTTAAGAGACCTCTCCGCAGAAATGAGAGTTTCTGCCACAGCCTGCATGAGCAGTTCATCCTTGGAGCTCAGCTTTGCCTGCAGCCTGTTGCCCGTGATGAGTACGCAGAGAAGATCATGAAATCCAGCCAGTGGTATATTTCCTGCCATCACAACACCAACTGTCGACGGTTTGCGGTTTTCATTCAACATGGGGTATACCGAAAGCCACCTTTTCAGTTTTTCGTCTGTGAGTGTGTTACCGATGGCTTCAAGAGCCCGGCGGACGTTGTCAGGCGTGAACCAGGGGTTTGAAAGGTGAAGGGTATCAATCAGTTCTCCGAAGTGTCCGGCGTGTCCGCCGGTCTCCCCGGCAGCGCTTTCACGCATCACTCTTCCCAGTGAAGCAAATGCATCTATCAGGAGGCCGGTCATTTCTTTTTATGTTTCTCTTTATCCTCTTTTCTTAATACTTCCATGATCTCATCCATCTCCTTTAAGGCAATGTTGTCCTCGCGCACAAAGAAGCTTACCATCTTCTGGTATGAGTTGGAAAAGTAATCCCTGACAAAGCCGCTCATCAGTACCTTGCGGTAATCGTCCTTCGAAATGACCGGGAAGTACTGGTAAGTCCTGCCGTAAGCCTTATAATTTACAAAACCCTTTTCAAAAAGTATCCTGATAATGGTGCTCACCGTTGAATAAGCCGGTTTAGGTTCGTCGAATTTCTCAAGAATCTCTTTTATAAAGGCTTTCTTGAGTCTCCAGAGTATCTGCATTAGTTCCTCCTCAGCGTTTGTAAGTTCCTTAATTTCCATTATCTGATCTTTTAATTATACCAAATATAAAACTACTAAATTAGATATATAACTAAATAATTAAAAACATTTGCCTCTCCATCATTTTTGAACAGCCGGTGGACATTATTTAATAAAAGATGTATCTTAGTCCTCAATATACCGGAGGAAGACGATTGAACTGGATTACACTATTT
Source organism: uncultured Bacteroidales bacterium (assembly GCA_963849945.1). GTDB lineage: Bacteria > Bacteroidota > Bacteroidia > Bacteroidales > VadinHA17 > SR-FBR-E99. The sequence continues at coordinate 137,383 of CAWKJD010000013.1, forward strand.
GTCGAGAATATCAGGGTTGCATTCAAGGCTATCAGGTCAAACAGGGTGAGGGCTATTCTGACCATGGCGATAATTGCTTTTGGAATTATGGCCCTGGTGGGGATCCTTACTGCCATTGATGGTCTTAAAAGCACTCTCACAGAGCAGTTTACAATGATGGGGGCCAACTCGTTCTCCATTACATCCCGTTCAATGCACGTTCGTGTAGGAAATAAGTCGTACCGGACCAAGAATCATACCAGCATCACATACCGTGAAGCTGAAGAGTTCAAGACAAGCTTCACGGAACCTGCATGGGTCTCCGTCTCCTTTGATGCAACAGGAATGGCCGAGGTCAGGTACAGGGAGAATAAAACTAATCCTGATATCTTTCTTGTTGGCACTGATGAAAATAACCTGATTCTTTCGGGTAATGAGCTTGAATCCGGGCGTAACTTCACTGTGGACGATATGCTGGGCACCAGGCATGTGGCCATTGTCGGGCAGCAGATCGTAAAGTTCCTTTTTCCTGGCGTCGACCCTATCGGCAAGGAGATAAGCCTGCCGGGTCTTAAGCTTACTGTCATCGGGGTTACCAAGACAAAGGGAAGCAATTTCAGCGGCGCAGACCGGGCTCTGCTTCTGCCTATCACCACAGCAAGACAATACTACTCACGGCCCAATGTGACTTATAATATAAGTATTATGCCTTACAAACCGGAGAATCTTGATATTCTCTCCAGCGAGGCTGAAGGTATGTTCCGGGTAATACGCAATCTTGATCCGAGAGATGAATCTGATTTCAATATTCAAAAGAGCGATACCATTATAAAGGTACTCATGGAGAATATCAGGTACGTCACCCTTGCAGCAACTATTATCGGGCTGATAACTCTTTTCGGTGCTGCAGTCGGATTGATGAACATCATGCTGGTATCTGTCACAGAGCGGACACGGGAGATCGGTGTGCGCAAAGCCCTGGGAGCAAGGAAATCAGTCATCAGGCAGCAGTTCCTTTATGAATCGGTAATTATTGGCCAGTTAGGAGGGTTGATGGGTATTATAGCCGGGATAATTATCGGCAACCTGGTTTCACTTGGCATGGGGTCACATTTCGTGGTGCCATGGCCCTGGGTGTTCGGAGGTGTTCTGGCGTGCTTCATTGTCGGAGTTGCTTCCGGGTATTTCCCGGCTGTGAAAGCTTCTGCTGTTGATCCGATAGAGGCACTTCGTTATGAATAAATGAATTGTGTTATTAAGCTTTGATCTGAATAACGATAATTTGACGTGAGTATTGAAATAATTCAGACAGGGTCAAAAAATATTCCCAGGATCACCTACGATCCTGATGAGGATGTCCTTAATATAACAGGACGGTCAATAGCCGAGAGGCCTGAGGTTGTATACAATCCGCTTGAAGAATGGATAAAAGCGCACCTGAGCAGGTTTAACAAGTTAAGGATGGTCATTTTTCTGGAATATATCAACAGCGGCTCATCGAAAGCGCTGCGTGACGTTCTGAGGATGGTAAGCAGTTACAGGGCCCCGCAGTACAAGATCAGGATCACATGGCTTTATGAAGAGGATGATGAAGCCATGCACGAACTTGGTGAACATTACCGCGACGCTGCAGGTGTAGCCATGGATGTGCAGATGATACTGTGATACCAGATATATCCTGTATTTAACAAGTAACGACGCCCAACCTGGGCGTCGCTACAGTATAAAATCCAGAAAAGTTGCTATTAAAGCATTTTCCCCATCAACTCTATGAGGTCAACGCATCTTGCCGAGTAACCCCACTCATTGTCATACCATGCCAGTACCTTGATCATTGTACCGTTCACCATGGTGCTCTGAGCATCAAATACCGCGGAAGCAGGATTATGTATCACATCCACTGATACGATCTCGTCCTCAGTGTATTCCAGGATGCCTTTCATTGGTCCTTCAGCCGCTTTCTTCATTGCAGCATTGATCTCTTCTTTTGTGGCTGCCTTCTTCAGCACTGCCACCAGGTCAACCAGCGAGCCCGTTGGAGTGGGCACCCTTACTGATATGCCATCAAGCTTACCCTTAAGTTCCGGAATCACCTTTCCTACAGCTTTTGCTGCACCGGTGGTGGTTGGTATCTGTGACAGGGCAGCTGACCTGGCCCTGCGCAGATCTTTATGCGGAAGGTCAAGTATCCTCTGGTCGTTTGTGTATGAGTGAATGGTTGTCATGAAGCCGATCTCAATACCAAAGTTGTCATTCAGAACCTTGGCAACGGGTGCAAGACAGTTTGTTGTACATGAAGCATTTGATATGCACTGATGTTCAGGCTTGAGCGTATTGTCATTTACTCCCACCACTATCATAGCATCGATAGTGTCTTTTGCAGGAACTGTCAGAATAACCTTTTTGGCTCCGTTCTTCAGGTGGTCACCATAACCGCCTTTGGGGCTCTCCTTCGATGTGAAAATACCGGTTGATTCAATCACTATGTCGGGTTTTGTTACCCATGGAATAGCTGCAGGGTTCTTCTCTGCATGCACTCTGATCTTGTCTCCGTTAACGATAATGTTCTGATCATCATGGGTTACACCCGGAAACTTACCCTGCGTTAAATCATATTTTAAAAGATGTGCAAGTGTTTTTGTGTCGGTAAGGTCATTGATCCCTATGATCTCAATATCAGGCCTTTCAAATGCCAACTTGAACACATTGCGGCCTATCCTTCCGAAACCGTTGATAGCTACTTTAATCTTTGCCATTGTTAATGCTTTAGATGTTTATAAAATGAAGCACAAAAGTAAAAAATAAAAAGGAGAGAGAAAAGGAAGGCTGCAATTATTCTACCGGAATCTGTTTCTTTTTGGTAAACATTTTAAAGATGCCCTGAGGATTTATGGGATCAAGAATCCACCCTATCCGATAACTGATAAAAATTGCCGGGAACAACTGTCTGTTTTCCTCAGTAGCCATGATGGGTATTGTTTTAGCGAAGGCATGAAGCGAAACGCCTATTTCCAAAGCGTGCGTAAGTCTGTCGTTTTTGCTGTACTCGAAGTCAAAACCACCGCGCGCATAGAGTCCGGGATAAAACTTCATCTCATCAAAGCCCTTGAAAAATGAAGATTTGCCAAGAATTTCAACAGGCTGATGGACGGTAACATCAAACTTCACTTCTTCATAAGAATAGGCATCGACAATAATCTTGTAATAGATCGGTTTGGCAAAAAGGAGGGTGGCTCCTCCGCCGGCGAACCAGCTTACCGAGACGCCTCCCAGGTCATGCTTTTCAAAGATCTCCTGCTGCCAACCTGCTCCTGCACCAATGGTCCATGTTGAATTAAGCTTGCCGAAGACAAAGTTGCCGTAGCCCGGGTTATAATAATTGGAGAGTTTTATCTCTTTCGGGTTTTTAAACCCTTCGACACTGCCCTCAATAAAATATCTGTTATTCGGCTTTGTCTGACGCAGTTCGCGATAGATCACTGACCATCCGTCAGTGTTAAGCAAAACGCCGATTGAGCGCTCATTACGCCAGAACATCCTGTCCTGGGGGTCAAGCTCACCCTGTGCAAGGAGCGGCCCGCAAACCATTACAAATAATATAACGTGCCACAATCTCATATTCAGGATGCCTCAAATAATAAGACTGGCAGTAAGAGGAAAGGGATCGTCAGCCTGCCTGTTCCGTAGTGTCAGCATTGTTGCTGCTGTAAGCCGGGCACGCTGCACGGTTGCATGAACTGAGAGCGAGCGCAGCAAGAAAAGCAATTACAACTATAAGACTAACTTTTTTCATATTAACTGCCAATTAGTTCCGTTACAAAAATAACTTTATTTTTAAAACAAAATTTGTGCCGGAATATTATTTTGACGAGCATATATTTTTAAACCTTGAACGATATTGTTTGTTATATATAAAATTAGAATGGAATGAAATCATCTTTATATATCACAGGAATTGTAATAATAATTTTGCTATCAATGGAAAGTAAAATGTCATCGCAGGAAAAGCCTGCATACAATGACCTGACCTCTGAGGAGGCAAAGGTCATAATAAAAAAAGCGACGGAATATCCATTTACGGGGCTATATGATAAATTCAATGAGAAGGGCACTTACCTCTGCAAGCAATGCGGTAATGCGCTCTTTTATTCAGACTCCAAGTTTGACGCCAGCTGCGGATGGCCAAGTTTTGATGATGAGATCGTTGGAGCGGTAAAAAGGTTAAAGGATGCTGACGGCAACCGTACGGAGATCATCTGTGCATCATGTGGCGCTCACCTCGGGCATGTGTTTACCGGAGAAGGATTTACACCGAAGAATACCCGGAATTGCGTAAACTCGGTCTCCCTTGATTTTGTCCCGGCACATCTTGAGGCAGGTAATTACGGCACCGCACTGTTCGCCGGCGGATGCTTCTGGGGTGTGGAGTATTTCCTTCAGAAAGAACCGGGAGTGGTAGCTGTTGTGTCCGGATATACCGGCGGTAAGGTAAAAAATCCGTCTTACCACGAGGTGTCTTCAGGTACAACGGGTCACGCAGAGACCGTGAAGGTGACTTATGACATCAGGAAGACGTCATATGATAAGCTGGTAAAACTTTTTCTTGAGATTCATGACCCGACGCAAACCGGCCGCCAGGGTCCTGACATAGGCGATCAGTACCGCTCGGAAATATTCTACAAGAATGAGGAGCAGAAAAAAATTGCCGAGAAGGATATTGAGATCCTGAAGGCCAAAGGATTGAAGGTTGCTACCGCTGTCACTAAGGCAACAGAGTTCTATCCTGCCGAAGAGTACCACCAGGATTATTATTTCCGCAACGGCAAGACTCCATATTGCCACGCGTATACGAAGAGGTTCTGATGGATAAAAAAACCGGCTCTCTTCGGAGCCGGTTTTTTTGTTAAAGTATCAATTACAGCTTCGGTACCCTGCCTGAAGTCCATGGCGCTTTAATCTCATCAAGCCTGGCATTCAGTGCATCAACAGACTTACCCGCTTTCTGGATCCTTTCCAGAAGCACCGGGAAATCTTTCTTCAGAATCTGAAACTGCTGGTCGGCAATGCCCGAAATATCTCCGGTATTTCCGTAGAGAGATGTTGCCATCTCTGACAGTCGTGAGGAGAGTGATACAGGTGCCGGTGGTGTCTCTTCATCACTGGGCCCGACATTGATTCCTTCTATAAGATAGATAATCTCTCCAAGCTCATCTTTCAGGGCAACAGCATCCTGCATCAAAGAAGCAGGTGCTTCAGGCGTCTGATGGATCGCCTGCATGATGCTGTTCATCTTACCGTCGAGCTCTGTCACATATGATATTGCTCCCAAAGCTGTCTTCGAGAAAGCTGTGGCCTCCCTGATCCATTTCTCTCTCCCCGCCGGGTCTGTGGCCGGTATTGTAACTATATCAAGCGGCTTGCATACGAAAGGTTCAGGACCGGCAAGCTCTTTTATTTCACCCTTGGCGTACATGGCCATGGAAACAAAATATTTTCCGGGCATGACAGAGATACCGCCGCCGCCCCATCTCCTGCGATCGGGGCCCTCGGTGACAGGCGTGAATTTCTCGACGCTGACAGGCCGGTAACTGGCATAGGTGAAGTCCCATGTCATTCTGTTTACACCTTTTGACGCAGACTTATACAGTTTGCGTATGATATTGCCGTCTTCATCGGTTATCGTAAAGATAAGGTAGGGTTTGTATTCTCTCTCTTCAAGACTAAGTTCCCTGGGGGTGGGCTGCGGAATGAATTCACCTTTTTCGAACAGCTTTTTCTCTTTATCTTTTCTGATATCCCTGTCTGTTTTGGGCACAGTGTCAACATAATAGGTGATTGTAGCGCCAAGGGGCGGGTTCTTTGCCAGGTAATACATTGATCCCTGGTTGTCGAACTCATCATTCTGAACAAACATCTTTGCATCCTTAACCGGGAAAATATATCCGGGCTTCTCAAGGATATCCTTTTTATAGTTGCGCAATGGCGTGAAGTCGTCCAATACATAAAATCCCCTTCCGAAGGTTGCTATAACAAGATCATTTTCGCGTTCCTGTATGGCAATGTCACGGACAGCTATTGTCGGGAGACCGTTTTTGAATTCTGTCCAGGTTGCAGCGCCGTCAAACGAAACGAAAAAGCTGAATTCAGTACCCAGGAAGAGCAGGTCAGGATTGACAGGATCCTGTTCAATCGTATGAACCGGACCGGTTTTCGGCAGGTTTGAGCTGACAGAAACCCAGTTTTTACCTTTATCCGTGCTTTTCAGGACATATGGGTTGAAATCGTCACGCTGATGGTTATTGAAAGTGGCATAAACGATGTCAGCGTTGAATTTATCCGGGAGGATATCGCTTACGAATGTGTACTCAGGCACTCCGGGGAAGGTCTTTATCATGTTCCAGTTTGCACCTCCGTCTTCAGAAACGGATATCATTCCGTCATCACTGCCTGTGTAAAGCAGGTCTTTCTGCACTTTTGATTCGGTAAGCGAGACGATGGTGCCCCAAAGTGATGTTGACTTGTTTTTTGCAACAGCATCGACAGGCCAGTATTTATCCATCACCTTGAAGCTATCCCTGTTTTCGTTCCTTGTCAGGTCAGGCGAAATCTTAGTCCAGTGGCTCCCCTGATCATCGCTGCGGAACAGGAAGTTGGCAGCCATGTATATGCGTTTGTTGTTGAACGGACTTATGAGTACGGGCGTGTCCCAGTTCCAGCGATACGTAAGCTCACCCTCGCCGGGGAAGGGCCTGATGCTTACGCTCTGGCCGCTCTTGCGGTCAAAGCGGGAGGCATAGCCATACTGTGATTCGGTGTAGACAATATTGGGGTCAGTAGGATCGATGGCTACCCAGAAGCCGTCGCCACCCTGTGTGACAAACCAGTCGTCATTGATAACGCCGTTGCTCAGGCTTGCCGAAGGGCCGCCCATGGAATTGTTGTCCTGCGTTCCTCCGTAGATGTAATAGAATGGGTAGGAGTTGTCAACTGCCACCCTGTAGAACTGTGTGACAGGCAGGTTTGACTTGAAGATGAAGTTTTTGCCGCTGTCATAAGATTCGTAAATACCTCCGTCTCCTGCGATGTAGAAATGTCTCGTATCATCAGGATCGACCCACATGGCATGGTCATCTACGTGCCGGCCTTCATTGCCTATCTGTCTCCATGTTTTACCCCCGTCATTTGTCACCTGTGAAATTGTCTCCACGCTGTACACAGTATTCACGTCCTTCGGGTCACAGTAAATCTTGTTATAGTACTGGCCGCTCTCATGATGCGGGCTCATTTTTTCCCATGAAGCTCCCCTGTTGGTTGTTCTGAAGAATCCGCCGTTTTCGTCCTGGGCCTCCATGATGAGGTAGAGATAATCATTATTTACCGGTGACATGGCGATGCCCATACCTCCTATGTCTCCGTCCGGAAGCCCGTTCATGATCTTGTCAAAAGTCATCCCTCCGTTGGTTGATTTGTACACAGCCGATTCCGGTCCTCCGCTTATCTTCATTCCTATATGCCGCCGCCGTTGTTCCGAGGTGGCATAGATCACATCGGGGTTTCGCGGATCAAGCACCACGTTGTTGATTCCGGTGTTTTCACTTATATTGAGGATCTTCTCCCAGGACTTCCCGCCATTGATTGACTTATATAGTCCGCGCTCACCTCCCGGGCCCCAGACTGATCCTTCGGCAGCCACATATACAACATCGCTGTTGCGGGGATCAATGGTGATCATGCCTATCTGTCTTGATTCTTTTAGTCCCATATTCTTCCAGCTGGCGCCGGCGTCATCTGAACGGTACACGCCGTCGCCCCATCCAAGCGCACGCTGGTGGTTATTCTCACCCGTACCTGCCCATATAACATTATGATTGCCCGGGTCGATGGTCAGGCTTCCTATGGCATAAGCCCCGTACTTGTCAAAGACCGGTTCCCAGGTTGTGCCGTTATTTGTACTTTTCCAGATATTACCCGATGCAACTCCGGCGTATATCTCCGAGTGGTTGCAGGGATTGACGGCCAGGTCTGCTATACGGCCGGATGCCCATGCAGGGCCGATTGATCTGAACGTGAGGCCGCTGTAAAGCGAAGAAGAGACAGACGGTTTGACCTGCTTTTCAGATTCCTTCGCATCTTTCTTTGCTTCTTTCTGTACGTCTTTCTTCTGAGCGCACAGGCTGCCTGTACCTGCTATTAAAACAGCAAGTGCAACGGTGAGAATTTTTTTCATATTGCAGTGTTTTGGTTATTAACGATCAGACTAAGGTAAGAAAAGGAAGTTTGTCAGCTTTGTTTTTAACGTTATTTAATTATTTTGCCGTGCAATGAAGCGACAAAAAATGAACAGCACATTTTTTACCAGGAGAACAATAAGGAAGTATGAAGGAAGAGATGTCGGGAGCGTACTCCTGGACAGGATACTTACAGCCGGCACCAGGGCCTCAACCACTGGCAACATGCAGGTATACAGTATTATAGTTACGCGCGATGCAGACATGAAAGCCCGCCTTTCCCCGGCACATTTCAGCCAGCCGATGGTGACTGAGGCTCCGGTGGTGCTCACATTCTGCGCCGATTTCAACAGGTTCAGCAAGTGGTGCAGGCAGCGCGAGGCCAGTCCCGGGTACGACAATTTTCTGTCTTTCATGACCGCAGCCATCGATGCGCTGCTTGTGGCACAGACGGTATGCAATGCAGCCGAGGAGGAAGGACTGGGGATTTGTTACCTGGGTACCACGACGTACAATGCAGACAAGATCATAGAGGTGCTTGATCTTCCCCCGGGAGTGGTTCCCGTGACGACAGTGACGATGGGGTGGCCGGCAGAGAATCCTGAGCAGGTCGACAGGCTGCCTCTGGACGCCGTCGTGCACCGGGAAAAGTACAGGGATTACACTCCGGCAATGATTGATGACCTCTACAGAGAGAAAGAAGCACGCAGCGACAACCTTGGTTTTATTTCAGAAAATAACAGGAAGACCCTCGCCCAGGTCTTTACTGATGTGCGGTACAGGAAAGAGGATAATGAGTATTTCTCGGGTGTATTGCTTGATGTTCTGAGAAAGCAGGGTTTTATTTCCTGATACTGTGGCTTACTCCTGCCTGTGCTGTCGGTGTAATGACAAGATCATTGATACAGACATTTAACGGCTGGTTTGCGCAGTAATAGATTGCTTCAGCCACATCAGACCCTTTCAGCGCTTCTATCCCGTTATAGACAGCGGCAGCTCTTTCGCGGTCACCCTTAAACCTTACCAGCGAGAATTCCGTCTCCACCATCCCGGGTGCTATATTTGTTACTTTGATGCCATGTTTCAGCAGGTCTATCCGCATGGTTTTCGAGAGGGCATCTACAGCATGCTTTGATGCGCAGTAGACATTCCCGTTCTCATAGACATCCTTACCGGCTATAGATGAGATATTAATAATATGTCCCGAACCCCTGCTCACCATCCCCGGCACAATGGTGCGGGTGACATACAGCAACCCCTTTACATTCGTATCTATCATCCGGTTCCAGTCGTCCGGGTCTCCCTCGTCAATATGGCTGAGGCCTACGGCCAGTCCCGCATTGTTAACGAGAATGTCAATCTTCTGCCACTCCTCCGGAAGCCTTCCCAGATACTTTTCAACCTGTCTGATTTCGCGTACATCAAAACAAAGCGGCATTACATCAACGCTGTATTCCTCGACAAGGTATTCGGTAAGTTCATTGAGCCGGTCTTTTCTCCGGCCGGTTATTATAAGGCGGTCTGTTGCCTCCGCAAACTTTATTGCAGTAGCCTCTCCAATGCCTGAGGTTGCACCAGTTATAAGTACAGTCTTTCTCATTTGATTCGTTGTTTAACGAGTGGCAAATTTAATCAATAATGTGGGTATCTTTGGCGCCATATCTGATAATGATGCATGATATAAATCACCAGGGGGGGGCGCCCAGGGAGAAAGTCGAAGCGATGTTCAATTCGATCTCGGCCAGTTATGACAGGCTTAACTGTCTCCTTTCGTTCGGCACTGACAGGCGCTGGAGGAGGCGGGCCATAAATCTCATAGGCCGTCATGTCAGACCTAAGATGATACTTGATGTGGCAACCGGAACAGGCGATCTGGCAATTGCTGCCCTTAAGCTTGACCCGCAGAAAATAACCGGCATTGACATCAGCGAAAAGATGCTGGAACTGGGACGCGAAAAGATCGCACGGCTGGGTCATGAATCGAGGATAGAAATGTTAAAGGGTGATTCTGAGAAGATTATGTTTCCTGACCGGACCTTTGACGTAGTGATGTCAGCTTTCGGCGTCCGCAATTTTGAGGATACATCTGCCGGGCTGGGCGAGATGCTCAGGGTGCTGAGACCCGGAGGAATGATTATGGTACTTGAGTTTTCAAGACCTGCACGGTTCCCGATGAAGCAGTTTTATGGTTTTTATTTCACGAGGATACTTCCGCAGATCGGCAGAAAGGTCTCAGGAGATGCGGAGGCATACTCTTACCTGCCCGAATCAGTGCTTAATTTTCCGGATAATCAAGATTTTCTGAATCTTTTGCTCGGGAAGGGATTCATCAGACCCGGGCAGAAAAAAATGACAGGCGGTATTGCCAGTATTTACTATGGTTTCAGACCTTGAATTTTTCGGGATACAATAATTTTATTTTTTTTCGTTCTTATTAATAGACCCCTGGCATTGTGTATAGAAAAATCTTCATATTTCTGATCCTGTTAATCCCGTTCGTGGCGGCGGCTCAGAAAGCAAAACCCAAGAATGATTCGAACTATGATGAGAAGTTGCTGCACTTCGGTTTCAGCATGGGCGCCAACACGATGGATTTCAACACAAAGATGAATCTTCTTGACACAAACAACCTTAGAGCCGAAGTGGTCAATCTGAAGCCGGGTCTGAATATCCAGATTGTTATTGATTACCGCCCAGCCACTTATTTTGATGTCAGGTTTCTCCCCGGCGTCTCATTCGGCCAGCGGACCATAAATTTCTACAAGAACGGGGCTCTCTACAATGACCAGCAACAACTCGAATCGTCCTTCCTTGAGTTCCCTCTTCTGGTGAAGGCCAAGGGTATGAGACTGAACAACTCAAGACCCTACCTGATCGCCGGATTGAATTTCAGGTATGACCTTGCAGCCAAGAAGGATTATGATGATGAACGGCCAGTATATATCAGGCTTCGTCCGGCTGACTTATACTATGAGGTTGGCGCAGGTATAGATTTTTACCTTCCCTATTTTAAGCTCACTATTGAGGCCAAGATGTCAAACGGCCTGCGCGATGTTCTGGTACACGAACCGGAACCCTATCACAGTGAATTTGCCAACTCAATCGAGACCCTCAAGTCTCAGATATGGGTTCTGTCATTCCACTTTGAGTAAAAATATGGCTGAGGAAATCAGTCTGGTGTTGCCACCCGAGACAGCTTTTGATGAAGCTGCACTGAAATCCTTTCTGGCCGGGAAAACCGGAAGAAAGGATTTTGGTATACGTATCATCCGGCGTTCCGTGGATGCACGCAAGCCGGAAATCAAGGTAAGTGTTACATTGCAACTCACTGATCCGGGTGAACCTCCGGAGGAGATCAATCCCGTAGCGCTAAAGAATGTTTCCCTGGCACGTGAGGTGATTGTTGCCGGATGCGGTCCTGCAGGGCTTTTTGCTGCACTGCAACTGATCGAGGCAGGACTGAGACCGGTGATACTTGAGCGGGGCAAAGAAGTGAGCGAGCGAAAACGGGATGTGGCTGCCATAAGCACGAAACATATTGTTGACCATGACTCGAATTACTGTTTTGGCGAAGGAGGGGCAGGGACCTTCTCGGACGGGAAGCTTTATACGAGGTCAAAAAAGAGAGGCGACAACAGGAGGGTGCTTGAGATGCTTGTCCTTCACGGCGCTGATCCTGCCATACTCTACGAAGCCCATCCTCACCTTGGCACTGACAGGCTCCCGGGAATAATCACCTCAGTACGGAAAAGCATCGTTGAGGCAGGCGGCATAGTCTCATTCGGCAGCCGTATCACTGGCATCAGGATTGAAGGAGGGGAATTCCGCGGGGTAGTTGTCAACGGCAGTGAAACGATAATGGCTGATGATATTATTCTTGCGACGGGGCATTCGGCAAGAGATATATATCAAATCCTTGAAGAAACTGGTGTTAATCTTGAATACAAACCGTTTGCAGCAGGCGTAAGGGTAGAGCACCCTCAGGAGCTCATTGACCGGATCCAGTACCATGGCAAACCAAGAGGCAAATACCTTCCTCCGGCTGCTTATTATCTTGTCACACAGGTAGCAGGACGCGGTGTTTATACATTCTGCATGTGCCCCGGCGGGTTCATGGTTCCTTCAACCACAGCGCCGGGCGAGGTGGTGGTGAATGGCATGTCACCTTCACGTCGAAACTCAAAATGGGCTAACAGCGGAATAGTCACTGAGATCAGGGAAGAGGATGTAAGGAAATACGGCGACAGTTCCCTGGCAGGACTGTATTATCAGTCTGCCCTTGAAAAAAGTGCCTGGCAGGAGGGCGGCATGACACAGCGTGCCCCGGCACAAAGACTGGTCGATTTTATGGAAGGAAGACCGTCATCAACCCTGCCTGAAGGATCATACTTTCCCGGCCTGACACCCTCACAGCTGCATGATTGGCTTCCTGAAGAAATAAGCATGCGTTTGCGCACAGGGTTGAGGGATTTCGGGAGGAAAATGAAAGGTTTTCTCACTAATGATGCACTGGTGGCGGCTGTGGAGTCACGCACATCGTCGCCGGTGCGCATTTCACGTGACCCCGAGAAACTTTATGCATTGAATATTAAAGGTTTATATCCGGCTGGAGAAGGTGCCGGCTATGCCGGAGGGATTGTATCCTCCGCAGTTGACGGAATGAAGGTCGCCGGGAAGGTGGCGGAGAAGTACTTGTAGATAAGGTAATTAAGAATTAAGAATTAAGAATTATGAATTTAAGAATCAGCTAAATTTTAAATCGCAAATCGCATCCTTCGCCAAGGCTTCGGCGGACACAGTTGCAAATCGCAAATCGCCAATTCTTCAGACCTTTTGTCGTCTGGCAAATTCGGAACAGATTATTGCCGCTGCCATACTGACATTCAGCGACTCTATTCCTGCCAGGGGTTTTTCAGGACCGGGAATGGTTATTTGTTCCGTAACATAGTCCAGCAACCGGTCAGATATCCCTTTTGATTCATTCCCCAGAAGAATTAAACCTTCGCTGCCCAGGGGACTCTCATAGATTGATCTTCCATTCATTGTGGCACCAAAAACATTCAAACCTTTAGCCTGCGCCTTACTGAGCAGGGGTTCAAGAGGCTGGTAATGAGCCATTACATGGATAAATGCCCCCATTGATGCCTGGATCACTTTAGGATTGTAAAAGTCGACGCAGTCAGGTGAGCATATAATATTCCTTATTCCGAACCAGGCGGCTATCCGGACTATTGTCCCGAGATTTCCCGGGTCCTGTACATACTCAAGGACGAGTGTCAGCACTCCGTTAAGTATCTCATCATTAAATGGCACCTTTTTCATCGCTGCCACAGCCAGCACATTATGCGGTGTCTTGAGTGAACTGATGCGTCTCAGGTCATCATAGGTTACAGTGACGACCTCATCAGCACCGGCGATCACCATTTCCGGTTCACCATTTATCCATTCAGGCTTCCCGGCGAGCAGTGTTACCCTGTTGCCTGCAAGGATGTATTCCCTCACAAGCTTGTCTCCCTCAATTACAAAGAGAGAACTCTCCTCCCTTGCCTTCCTTTTCTGCAGTGAGAGTATTTCTTTCGCCTGGTGCCGGGTAATCATGTTCTGCATTGTTCAGTAATTGAAAATATAGTTTATAATGATATATTTGCTATCATTATTGCTTCGGGAAAATTGGTCCATCAGAGAACAAATATAAAAATTACTGTTCCGAAACTGTTTATACTGCTGATCATAATTTTGACAGCAGCTTCCTGCAACCCTACCAAATATGTTCCCTCCGGGCAGTATCTGCTGAACAAGAATGACCTCGTGGTCAAAGGGGCTGATGAAACCCTTCCGTCCACCCTGACTAAAGCAGCAATAAAGCCTTATATCAAGCAGCAGCCAAACAAAAGGATCTTCGGTGCAAGGTTTCACCTTGGTCTCTATAACCTTTCAAATATTAAAAAGGAAAAGTGGCCGAACGGCTGGCTGAGAAAAATAGGAGAGGAACCGGTGATCTTTGATCCTGCCGCAGCTACCAGGTCAACGGAGCAGATAAGGAGATATCTCACACCAAAGGATTTTTTAACGCTCTCAGTCACCGACACGGTCGAAACAAAAAAAAGGAGGCGCAGTCTATTACAGAATAAATCCCGGGAAGCCTTACACCATAGCTGATATCAGGTATGATATACAAGATTCAATGTTATATGGTCTTGTGACTATTGACACGATCAACTGCACGATTGAGCGGGGGATGATATATGATGTTGACCTTCTTCAGAATGAACGCAAACGGCTTGAACAGTTCATAAGAGCACATAGGTTTTTACTCTTTTTCAACGGAAGACATCTACTTCAGGGTTGACAGCTCACTGATGAACCATCAGGTCAACGTGTATTATGTGGTATCGCGCAAGTCTTCCCTGGACAGCCAGGGAAGGATTGAATACAGCAACCACAGGATGTACCATATAAGGGATGTCTATGTCTTCCCTGAGTTTGATCCGAAACAGGCCCTCACCAACGGTGAACAATACAAATTATCATTTGACACTACCTATTATAAAGGTATATATTATGTCTCACCGCCAGGCAGATACCTTATCAAACCCGAAGTATTAAGCCAGTTTTTATACGTCTCTCCCGGGGCGCTTTTCAGTCTGACAAATACTGAGCAGACGCAATCACGGCTGGCTGATATGAAGAACCACAGGCTGGTTAATGTCACCTACGTTGATGCGGGGACCGGTGTGGGCAAAATGAGCAACGAAGGATTGCTCGATTGCATAATACAGCTTACTCCCATGGAGCGGCAGTCCTTTACGGTCGAGCTTGAGGGTACCAGCACAGGAGGTAATATCGGAGGGGCTCTGAACCTGATATACCAGAACAAAAGTCTTTTTCGCGGAGCCGAACTCTTTAACCTGAAACTGAAAGGGGCATATGAGAGACTCCCTAAAGAGGTTAAAGGGCTTCAGGATACCAAGGAGTTCGGAGCTGAGGCCAGCATTAAGCTTCCCAGGTTCCTGGTACCATTTAAACCAAAAGAGAGTTTTATACGCGATCATGACCCTAAAACAGTCTTGCAGGGAGGCTTTAACTACCAACAGGTACCCGCATATACAAGGACAATAGCAAACGTGACCCTTGGTTATTCATGGAACGGCCAGAGACATATATCTCACAATTTCAATCCCCTTTCATTCAGCTTTGTCAAGTTACCGCCCGGATCCATTGATTCCGCTTTTCAGAAGCTGATCGACAAATCGGCATATCTTGCCTATTCATATCGTAATGTGTTGATCCTGGGAGGTAATTACAACTTTGTTTACAACAATCAGATGATCCAAAAATCAAAGGACTACTGGAATATACGTTTTGCGTTTGATGCTGCCGGTAACCTCCTGAACATGATATATAAACTTGCCAATGCCAGCAAGGATACATCAGACCTGACATATCATTTTTTAGGACAGCCGTTTGCCCAGTTTCTGAAAGGGGAGATAGATGCCAGCTATCATTATCAAAATCAATGATGCCAGCAGCGTCGTTTACAGGATCTTCGCAGGAGCAGGTATCCCTTATGGCAATTCAAAGATCCATTCCATACGTGCCATGCCCTTTGAAGAGCAGTATTATAATGCAGGGGCCAATGATATAAGAGCCTGGCTGGTCAGGTCTCTCGGTCCGGGATCATTTAAAGACCCTGCATTCGGAAACCAGACCGCTGACATAAAGCTCATAGCCAATGCTGAATACCGGTTTAAGCTCTTCTGGATACTTGAAGGTGCTGTTTTTCTCGATGCAGGTAATATATGGACTTTCTGGTCGGATGCAAGCAGACCCGGCAGTCAGTTTTCCTATAAGTTTCTCAATGACCTGGCTGTTGGAACGGGGATGGGATTCAGGTTTGATCTCAAGTTCGTATTGCTCAGGGTCGATTTAGGACTGAAGTTACGTGACCCGGAGATCACGGGGAGCACAAAATGGGTGCCTTTTATCACAGATTATAAAAAGACATATAATAAAAATTTCTATCAATTTGTGATAGGGATAGGATATCCGTTCTGACGCCAGGAAGTCTGAAAGTCTGAAAGTCGAAAGTCGAAAGTCAGTTCTGATTTCTCAATTCTTGTGTTCTATTGTTCTATTGTTCAACTGCTCCTCGCCATTGACATGTAAGTATATTTTGCTTAAATTGCATTGTCTCTTGCTGTATTAATGTGAAGCCTTTCAGAAAAACCATTGCTGATCTGCTCGGTTTTGACCGCAGGGAGAGGCGGGGAACATACATCCTTGCAGCAATGCTGATAATACTGCTGCTTGTCAGGGTGTTCACCCTCAGACCGGATAAGGAGCTCCTGAACAGCGGGGTCACGAAAGATTCGCTGGCTGTGCCTGAGCTGACCGCGCCGGCTGAGCACTCTGAAAAGTCCCTGTTTACCTTTGATCCCAACACCGTCTCCTTCGATAGCCTGGTACGTCTTGGTCTGACAGAGCGCCAGGCGACGACACTGATAAACTACCGCACCAGCGGCGCGAGGTTTCGCATGCCAAAGGATATTGAAAGGGTTTACGGGATGGATTCCGGTACGATCGTCCGTCTGTTGCCCTGGATTAAGATACAGAAGGAGACAGAACGTTACAAGACAGCAGGTGAACGAACGGCAGCGGTAATTCCCGGCAAACAGGCCGACACTGTTGTAAGGCAGACGTTTATTGATCTCAACAGATGCACTGCTGATGACCTCATGCTGTTGCCGGGCATTGGCGCTGTACTCTCGGCGAGGATAATAAAGTACCGCAGTCTGCTCGGGGGTTTTATCGATGCTCAACAGCTGAAAGAAGTTTATGGTCTTGACAGCTCTGTGGTTGATCTCATCGGAGGGAGGCTGGAGCTGACATATGATTCGGTAAGGCCGCTGGTGCTCGACAGCTGTTCTTTCAGTGAGCTGGCAAGGCATCCCTATATCGGGTCGTCAACCGCAGGGCTTATCATCAAATACAGGTCGCTCATGGGCACTCCGGTGACTCTTGGCGGTCTTGTCAGACAAAAGGTCATAAGCAGTGAGCAGGCCTCGCGCCTGGCACCCTATATCAGGCCTTCACCGGGCGCCGAAGGTGATAATTTTGAATTTATTTCGTCAAAAGTTTTGAAATGAGTTTCATACATATTAATTTTGCCGCTCGTTTTAACACAAAGTTGAATTATGATTATTGTACCGGTAAAAGAAGGCGAGAACATTGACAGAGCTCTTAAAAAATTCAAGAGAAAGTTTGAAAAAACGGGTGTCATCCGTGAGCTCAGGACGCGTCAGGCTTTTATCAAACCCTCCGTTCGTAGAAGGGATGCGATAAAGAAAGCCGTATATGTTCAGCATCTGCAGCAGGAAGAAGAATAACCTTCCGGCTGCTTTTCTTATAAACAATTTTAAAGGGTTCCTTTTATGGACAAAAAGGAATCGTTCCTGCAATACATCCGGACCGAGAAGCGCTATTCCCGGCATACCGTAACTTCATACAAGAACGATCTTGATCAGTTTTTTGAGTGGTTGGGGGTGAACGCTCCTGATCTCGCTCCTGAAGGTGTGACCTCAGGTGAGGTGCGGGCATGGATGATTTCACTGATTGAACGTGGCTGTGCAACAGGCACGGTGCACAGGAAGATGTCTGCCCTCAGGGCTTTTTTCCGTTACATGCGGAAACATGGCATGAGCAGCACTGACCCGATGGCAGGTTTGAAGCTTCCGAAGAAGGCAAAGCAGCTGCCTGTCTTCGTGGCTGAAGAGGCACTCGACAGGCTTCTTGATGATTACCAATTTGGAGATAATTTTTCAGGTGTCCGCGACAGAACAATAATAGAATTTTTGTATCTTACAGGCATGAGGAGGTCAGAGCTGATAAGTCTCCGTGACGGGGATGTGGATCTCTCTTCCGGTCAGGTGAGGGTTACGGGTAAAAGAAATAAGCAGAGAGTTATTCCTCTGGCGGGCAGCTTCATTAAATCGCTTGAAGTCTATCTTGAATCCCGCAGGAAGGCAGGTCATGCCGGTGACTGGTTTTTTGTCACTGAAAAGGGGAACAAAATGTACGACAAAAGTGTTTATAACATTGTCAAAAGATATCTCTCGATGGTGACTACGGTGGAAAAGAAAAGTCCACATGTCCTGAGGCATACTTTTGCCACTCATATGCTGAACCACGGAGCCGATCTCAATTCGATCAAGGAATTACTGGGTCATGCCAGTCTGTCTGCGACGCAGGTTTACACCCACAATACATTTGAACAGTTAAAGAAAGTTTACAAACAGGCTCATCCCAGAGCTTAAAAACAATTAACAGGAGGTACAGCCATGAACATTCAGATCCATTCGCTCAAGTTTGATGCTGACAAGAAGCTTCTCGATTTTGTAACACAGAAAGTGAACAAGTTATCTCTTGTAACTGACGATATCGTCAGTGCGGAGGTTACGATGAAGCTTGAACATGATGAAACGAGGGAGAACAAGATAACTGAGCTCAAGATAGAATATCCCAGGGGTCCGCTTTTTGCCCGGAAGCAGAGTAAGACGTTTGAAGAAGCGACCGACCTGGTTGTTGCTGCCCTTAAACGACAGATAGTCAAACAGAAGAGTAAGCTGCGAGGGGAGTAGTTCCTGGCGTCAAAAAAAACTTTAGATTATTTTTGAGATTTGGAATATAAATTCCTACATTTGCAAACCGATTTTTGAGGGTATTCTTCTCGGGAATCGGTTGTTCTTTCAAATGCCGATGTAGCTCAGTTGGCCAGAGCAGCTGATTTGTAATCTGCAGGTCGGGGGTTCGATTCCCTTCATCGGCTCATTAAATGATGAGTATGTGTATGTCTAACAAGACATGTACTGAATGAAGGGGGAGATACCAAAGTGGCCAACTGGGGCAGACTGTAAATCTGTTGTCGAATGACTTCGTAGGTTCGAATCCTGCTCTCCCCACTCAGGCAGTACATAACAGCAACTTGCTCTTTCCCCCGGAAGGGTCCATGGGTGCTGATGACAGATATAAGCGGGAGTAGCTCAGTTGGTAGAGCAATAGCCCTCCAAGCTATGGGTCGCGAGTTCGAGTCTCGTTTCCCGCTCAATTTGCCGATGTAGCTCAGGGGTAGAGCACTTCCTTGGTAAGGAAGGGGTCATGAGTTCAATTCTCATCATCGGCTCGAAATGTTTTTGGATGTATTTGGATGTAAATTTAATTTAATAAGGTTTTAGTTATGGCAAAAGAAAAATTTGACAGGTCGAAGCCACACGTTAATATCGGTACAATCGGTCACGTCGACCACGGCAAGACCACTTTAACAGCTGCTATTACGATGGTTCTCGCTAAGAAAGGTCTCTCGGAAGTCAGAGACTTTGATTCAATCGACAATGCTCCTGAGGAAAAGGAAAGGGGTATTACGATCAACACGGCACACGTTGAGTATTCAACGGCGAAACGTCACTATGCGCACGTCGACTGTCCGGGTCACGCTGACTATGTCAAGAACATGGTTACCGGTGCTGCCCAGATGGACGGTGCGATCCTCGTTGTTGCCGCTACAGACGGCCCGATGCCTCAGACACGCGAACATATCCTGCTTGCGCGTCAGGTGAACGTTCCGCAGGTCCTTGTGTTTCTGAACAAAGTCGACCTGGTTGATGATGAGGAGCTTATTGATCTCGTTGAGATGGAAGTGCGTGACCTGCTGACCTTCTACAAATACGATGGTGCAAATTGCCCTGTTATCCGCGGATCAGCCCTCGGTGCCATGAACCACGAACCCAAATGGGAAGAAAAGGTTATGGAGCTGATGGATGCCGTTGATTCATATATACCTATCCCTCCGCGTGAGAATGAGAAACCGTTCCTCATGCCGGTTGAAGACATCTTTTCAATCACCGGTCGCGGCACAGTTGCCACGGGCCGTATTGAAACAGGTATTGTTCATACAGGTGACGAGCTTGAGATAGTAGGCCTTGGTGCTGAAAAACGCAAGTCAGTATGTACCGGTGTTGAGATGTTCCGCAAGATACTTGATCAGGGTGAGGCTGGTGACAATGTGGGTCTTCTCCTCCGTGGAGTTGACAAGAAAGAGATCAAGAGAGGTCATGTGCTTGCCAAACCGGGTTCAATCACACCCCACACCAAGTTCAAGGCTGAGATCTACGTTCTTAAGAAAGAAGAAGGTGGCCGTCACACTCCGTTCCACGATCATTACCGCCCGCAGTTCTACCTGAGGACCCTTGATATCACAGGTGAGATTGAACTCCCGCAGGGAACAGAGATGGTTATGCCGGGTGACAATGTCACCATCACGGTTACTCTTATCTATCCTGTGGCTCTCAACAAGGGACTCCAGTTCGCTATCCGCGAAGGAGGCCGTACGGTTGGTGCCGGTCAGGTAATAGAAATACTTGCGTAAAACCTTATATATATATAATGGTATCCGCTGTCCGTCTGTCAGCCGACGGACGGACAACCGGGTGTCATTGGCAGTGTACACGGGTGTAGCTCAGTTGGTAGAGCACTGGTCTCCAAAACCAGGTGTCGGGAGTTCGAGTCTCTCCTCCCGTGCTAAATAGAAGTCTTAAAATGAAAGTAGGTAGTTATTTTAAAGAATCATACAACGAACTTATGCATAAGGTGACCTGGCCCACGTGGAGCGAGCTCCAGAGCAGCGCCACCCTCGTGCTGGTAACATCAGTAATGCTTGCCCTGGTGATATGGTTTATGGATTTTGCCTTTGACAAGATCATGGGCACTGTTTACGGTTGGTTATATTAATAAGATGACGGTCACAAATGAGTGAGAACGTTAAAAAGTGGTATGTGCTCAGGGCTATAGGCGGCAAGGAGAAGAAGGTAAAGGAGTATCTCGAGAATGAGATCGTACGCCTGAAGTTGCAGGATTACATAACACAGGTACTCATCCCCACGGAGAAGGTTTACCAGATACGTTCAGGAAAAAAGATAAGCAAGGAGCGAAACTTCTTTCCGGGATATGTCATAGTGGAGGCTGTCCTCGTGGGCGAGGTTCCTCACGTTCTGCGTAATACACCCAACGTGCTTGGTTTTCTGGGAACACAATCCGGCGAGCCGACACCGATACGCAAGGCAGAGATAAACCGTATCCTTGGCAAGGTCGATGAGCTTGCTGCCAGTGATGAAGAGCTTAACGTGCCCTTCGTCGTTGGTGAGACGGTTAAAGTAATAGATGGCCCCTTCAACAGCTTCTCAGGAGTTATTGAAGAGGTTAACGAAGAGAAGCGCAAGCTGAAAGTGATGGTCAAGATCTTCGGACGCAAGACCCCGCTCGAGCTGAGCTTCATGCAGGTAGAAAAAGAAAATTAGAAATCAGGAAATTGACAGCCGTGAATTATAATGCTTCCTTAAGCGGCCGTCATGCTCTCGCTATAAACAATGCAAATTTTTAATTATGGCAAAAGAAGTTGCTGGATTAATCAAATTACAGATTAAAGGCGGAGCAGCCAATCCATCTCCACCCGTTGGCCCTGCACTGGGTTCAAAAGGTGTGAATATCATGGAGTTTTGCAAACAGTTCAATGCCCGTACCCAGGACAAGGCAGGGAAGGTCATTCCGGTGATTATCACCGTTTACAATGACAAGTCTTTTGAATTTATCACAAAGACACCTCCCGTTGCAGTTCAGATTATCGAGGCTTCCAAAGTAAAGAAAGGCTCTCCGGAGCCCAACCGTAACAAGGTGGCATCAATAACATGGAAACAGGTAAGGACTATTGCTGAGGATAAGATGCAGGATTTAAACTGCTTCACACTCGATTCCGCGATGAAGATGGTGGCTGGTACTGCCAGAAGTATGGGAATCACCGTAAGCGGTGAGTTCCCCGGTAAATAAACTTAATAAGTGTACAGAAATGGCTAAGCTTACCAAGAATCAGAAGTTTGCTCTCGAGAAAATCGAACAGGGCAAGCTCTATACTTTGTCAGAAGCGGCAGCATTGGTAAAAGATATCACAAAAGCGAAGTTCGATGCTTCGGTAGATCTTGACGTAAGACTGGGAATTGACCCCCGCAAATCGAATCAGATGGTTCGCGGCGTCGTCTCCCTTCCTCATGGCACAGGTAAAGAGGTCAGGGTTCTGGCTCTCGTGACACCTGACAAGGTGGCTGAAGCAACAGAAGCAGGCGCAGATTACGTGGGGCTGGAAGAGTGGGTTGAGAAGATCAAGGGCGGCTGGACGGATGTTGATGTGATTATTACCATGCCCTCAGTGATGGGTAAGATAGGTCAGTTAGGACGCGTGCTTGGTCCCCGTGGACTCATGCCGAACCCAAAAAGCGGCACCGTAACCATGGAGATCAGCAAGGCTGTAAAAGAGGTTAAGCAGGGCAAGATCGACTTTAAAGTAGACAAAGCCGGTATTGTCCATGCTTCCATCGGAAAAGTATCCTTCGAACCTCATAAGATCGTAGATAACGCCAGGGAGTTTCTCGGAATGATCAACAAGCTCAAACCCAGCTCGGCTAAAGGAACATACATCAGAAGTATCTTCCTCTCAAGCACCATGAGCCCGGGTCTGAAAATTGATCCCAAGAGCCTTGACGTTTAACAGAATGCTAATCGCATAGAGATTATGAGAAGAGACGAAAAAACCGAAATAATTAACAGTCTGGCTGATATTCTGAAAGAATACAGTCACTTTTACCTGACTGACACTGCACAGCTCAACGCTGCTGACACCAGTGATCTCAGAAGAAAGTGTTTTGAGAACCAGATAAAACTGGTTGTCGTAAAGAACACTCTGCTGAAGAGAGCTCTGGAACAGGCAGGCCTTGAGTGCGGAGAACTTTTCCCCGTACTGAAGGGTTCAACTGCAGTTATGTTCTCGAATAACGGAAACACTCCCGCACGTTTGATAAAGGAGTTCCGTAAATCGCATCCTAAACCCCTGATCAAGGGAGCGTATGTGGCAGAATCGGTGTACGTTGGTGATAACCTCCTTGAGACCCTTGTGGCTCTCAAGTCGAAAGAGGAACTCATCGGCGATATCATCATGCTCCTGCAGTCGCCCGCGAAGAATGTTATCTCCGCCCTGCAATCAGGTGGTACAAAAATTCATGGTGTTCTTGAAACACTGTCCAAGAAGTAATCATTAGTAGTAATCAAATTAAAAATTCCTATAGAAATGGCAGATCTTAAGAAATTTGCAGAAGAGTTGGTGAACTTAACCGTTAAAGAGGTTAATGAACTTGCGAAAATATTAAAAGATGAGTATGGCATTGAACCTGCAGCAGCCGCAGTGGCTGTCGCAGCTTCTGCAGCTGGCAGCGACGCTCCGGCAGCAGCTGAGAAAAGCACTTTCGATGTCATCCTTAAGAATGCAGGTGGCCAGAAGCTTCAGATCGTTAAGCTGGTGAAAGATATCACAGGCCTCGGTCTTAAAGAAGCAAAGGCTGTTGTTGACGCCGCTCCGTCACCGGTAAAAGAAGGTGTCTCGAAGGAAGAGGCTGAGAACATTAAGAAACAATTGGAAGATTCAGGAGCTGAAGTTGAACTTAAATAAGCTATACCTGACTACCGGGTTTACAGGTTTAGTTCCGCCGTCTGGCGGAGCTAAGCCTTTTTGGCATTTTTAATAAGTTCACTTAATCCTACCATCAATGTCCTCGAAAAATAACGAACGCATCAGTTTCGCATCCAAGAAAGATCAGCTCGAATATCCTGATTTTCTTGAGATTCAATTAAAATCTTTCGCCGAGTTCTTCCAGCTCGGCACCACACCTGAGAACAGGAGGAAAGAAAACCTTTACCAGGTTTTCATGGAGAACTTTCCCATTACAGACACCAGAAATAATTTTGTACTGGAGTTTCTGGATTATTCAATTGACCCTCCGAGATACACCATTGATGAGTGTATCGAGAGAGGCCTGACCTTCAGCGTACCGCTGAAAGCCAAATTAAAGCTTTACTGTACTGACCCTGAACATGAGGATTTTGACACTGTGATCCAGGATGTTTACCTGGGAGTCATTCCTTACATGACTGAGCGCGGTACATTCGTCATCAACGGCGCAGAGAGAGTTGTCGTTTCTCAGCTCCACAGATCACCTGGCGTGTTCTTCGGGCAAAGCATCCACGCCAACGGCACCAAATTATATTCAGCACGCATTATTCCTTTCAAGGGATCATGGATTGAGTTTGCCACAGACATCAACAATGTGATGTATGCCTATATCGACAGGAAGAAAAAACTCCCTGTCACCACCCTTCTGAGGGCAATAGGTTTTGAAGGCGACAAGGATATACTTGAGATATTCAACCTTGCTGAAGAACACAAGGTCTCCAAGGTGAGCATAAAGAAGCTCGTCGGCCGCAAGCTTGCCGCCAGGGTTCTGCGCACCTGGGTCGAGGATTTCGTGGATGAGGACACCGGCGAGGTCGTTTCCATCGAACGTAACGAAGTAGTGCTCGACAGGGAGACAGTAATTGAAAATGAACATGTTGACGTGATAGTTGACTCAGGGGCAAAATCTATTCTACTTCATCGTGAGGATGTCAGCCTTTCTGACTTTACTATCATATACAATACATTGCAGAAGGACCCATGCAACTCTGAAAAAGAGGCCGTGATTTACATCTATCGACAGCTCCGCAACGCTGAGCCGCCGGATGAGGCAACAGCCCGTGATGTTATTGACAAGCTCTTTTTCTCAGATAAACGTTATGACCTTGGTGAGGTTGGCCGCTTCCGCATAAACCGCAAGCTGCACCTCGACATTGACATGAGCACCAAGATCCTGACGAGGGAAGACATAATTGCCATCATACGTTATCTTATTGAGCTCATTAACTCAAAGACCGATGTCGATGATATTGACCACCTGAGCAACAGAAGGGTACGCACTGTAGGAGAGCAGCTGTCAGCCCAGTTCAGTGTCGGTCTTGCCAGAATGGCACGTACGATACGTGAGCGCATGAACGTCAGGGACAATGAGGTCTTCACACCTGTTGACCTTATCAACTCCAAGACCCTGTCTTCAGTGATAAACTCATTCTTCGGAACCAACCAGCTATCACAGTTCATGGATCAGACCAACCCGCTGGCTGAGATGACCCACAAGCGTCGTCTCTCAGCTCTCGGCCCCGGAGGCCTTTCGCGTGAACGTGCAGGATTTGAGGTACGTGACGTACACTATACTCACTATGGCCGTCTCTGCCCCATTGAGACACCGGAAGGACCGAATATCGGTCTTATATCATCGCTCTGCGTTTATGCCAAGATCAACAACCTCGGCTTTATCGAGACACCATACCGAGATGTAATAAACGGTAAGGTCAATCTGAAGAATGATGGTGTCAAATGGCTCAGCGCCGAGGACGAGGAACCTCTGACCATTGCGCAGGCTAACGCTCCGCTCAATGAAGACGGTACCTTCGAGAATCCAAGGGCCAAGTCAAGACTTGGAGCGGATTACCCGTACGAAGAGGTTGCGAAAGTGCAGTTGATGGATGTGGCGCCTAACCAGATCGCATCAATAGCTGCATCGCTGATACCATTCCTGGAACATGACGATGCCAACCGTGCACTCATGGGATCAAACATGATGCGCCAGGCAGTGCCGCTTGTAAAGCCTGAAGCACCAATCGTGGGTACAGGCCTTGAGGCACAGGTCATCAAAGACTCGAGGATACTGATAGTCTCTGAGGGTGATGGCGTTGTTGAATTTGTTGATTCAAACGAAATAGTGATACGGTACAGCAGAACGGATGAAGAAAAATTCGTAAGCTTTGATGATGACGTCAAACACTATCTGCTGCCAAAATATCATAAGACCAACCAGAATACCACCATCAACCTCATCCCGATAGTCAGGAAAGGTGAGAAAGTGGTTAAAGGTCAGGTGCTTACTGAAGGTTATGGCACTAAAAACGGCGAGCTCGCCCTGGGCCGTAACCTGAAGGTGGCTTTCATGCCATGGAAAGGCTACAACTTTGAGGATGCCATCGTGCTTAGCGAAAGAGTGGTGCAGGAAGATACCTTCACCTCTGTGCATATCGATGAATATCTTCTCGAAGTACGTGACACCAAGCGCGGTATGGAGGAGCTGACTTCCGACATCCCGAATGTGAGCGAGGAAGCAACAAAGAACCTCGACGAGAACGGACTAATAAGGATCGGAGCACAGATCAGACCCGGTGATATACTCATCGGCAAGATCACGCCTAAAGGAGAATCAGATCCTTCACCTGAAGAGAAACTTCTGAGAGCCATATTCGGTGACAAAGCCGGCGATGTTAAAGATGCTTCACTCAAGGCCGGACCGTCGCTTGAAGGTGTGGTCATTAACAAAAAGCTCTTTACCAGGGCTATCAAGGACCGCAAGGCCAAGACAGCTGAGAAACCTCTTCTTGACAAGATCGATGCCGATTTCAACAAATCAGCCGATGATCTGAAGGCACGCCTGGTTGATAAACTGTTTATTCTGGTGAATGGTAAGACCTCACAGGGAGTGAAAGATTATCTGAATGTTGATGTTATCCCTAAAGGAGCCAAGTTCACACTTAAGCAGCTTCAGGAGATTGATTTTCTGAATATCAACCCGAATAAGTGGACGACAGACAAGAAGAAGAACGACAGCATCAAACAGCTTCTTCATAACTACATCATCAAATTCAAGGAGATAGACGGTGTATATAAGAGAAAGAGGTACAATATAACCATTGGAGATGAGCTGCCTGCAGGTATTGTAAGGCTTGCCAAGGTGTATATCGCCAAGAAGCGTAAGGTAAGGGTGGGAGACAAGATGGCCGGACGCCACGGTAACAAGGGTATTGTTGCCAAGATAGTCCGTGCCGAGGACATGCCATTCCTTGCTGACGGAACACCTGTAGACATTGTTCTTAACCCGCTTGGTGTGCCTTCAAGGATGAACCTCGGACAGATCTATGAGACTGTCCTGGGATGGGCAGGGAAAGAGCTTGGGATGCAATTCTCGACTCCTATTTTCGACGGAGCAAAGCAGAGTCAGATCAATGACCTGACAGAGAAGGCCGGCATACCGCGCAACGGTACGACCTACCTCTATGACGGAGGCACGGGTGAGAGATTTGACCAGCCAGCTACTGTCGGAATGATCTACATGTTAAAACTCGGCCACATGGTTGATGACAAGATGCACGCCCGTTCAATCGGACCATACTCGCTTATCACCCAGCAGCCTCTCGGAGGAAAGGCACAGTTCGGAGGTCAGAGGTTTGGTGAAATGGAGGTTTGGGCACTGGAAGCCTTTGGTGCAGCACATATACTCCAGGAGATACTTACTATCAAGTCTGACGATGTGATAGGAAGGGCAAAAGCATACGAAGCTATCGTCAAGGGTGAACCGATGCCGATGGCCGGCATACCTGAATCGCTGAACGTGCTTCTGCACGAGCTGCGGGGTCTGGGCCTGAGCATCAACCTTGAATAGAAAGCCGAGTACATAAACAGATAAAAAAAAAGAAAATATATGTCATTCAGAAGGGATAACAAACAGAAGACCAGCTACACGAAAATTTCAATCGGGCTGGCATCGCCCGAAGAAATCCTTGACAAGTCAAGCGGCGAAGTCCTGAAGCCTGAGACAATAAACTACCGTACCTATAAGCCCGAACGCGACGGCCTCTTCTGTGAGAGGATCTTCGGTCCGGTAAAGGACTACGAATGTCATTGCGGGAAGTATAAGAGAATAAGGTACAAGGGTATAGTCTGCGACCGCTGCGGCGTTGAGGTAACGGAGAAAAAGGTAAGGCGTGAGCGCATGGGACACATCGCACTGGTGGTGCCGGTAGCACATATCTGGTACTTCAGGTCACTTCCCAACAAGATCGGATACCTCCTCGGACTGCCGACAAAAAAACTTGACAGCATAATATACTATGAAAAATATGTTGTTATCAATCCGGGTGTAAAAGCTGTTGACGGAGTAAAATATCTTGATTTCCTCTCTGAAGAGGAGTATATGGAGATTATTGAGACGCTGCCCAAGGAGAACCAGTATCTTGATGACGATCATCCTGACAAGTTTGTTGCAGAGATGGGAGCTGAAGCTCTCTATAAGCTGCTTGGCAAGCTTGACCTTGATGAACTTTCATATTCACTGCGTCACCGCGCCAATACTGAGACATCGCAACAGCGTAAGAGTGAAGCTCTTAAGAGACTCCAAGTGGTTGAGGCTTTCAGGGAGTCCAAGAATATCAACAGGCCTGAGTGGATGATTGTAAAAATCGTCCCGGTCATTCCGCCGGAGCTGAGGCCGCTCGTTCCGCTTGATGGCGGACGTTTTGCCACAAGTGACCTTAATGACCTGTATCGCAGGGTGATAATTCGCAATAACCGTCTTAAGAGACTCATTGAGATAAAGGCCCCCGAGGTGATCCTCCGTAATGAGAAGAGGATGCTGCAGGAAGCTGTTGATTCTCTCTTCGACAACTCGCGTAAAGCAAATGCTGTAAAGACTGACGCCAACAGGCCTCTGAAATCACTGTCAGACAGCCTTAAGGGCAAACAGGGACGGTTCCGTCAGAATCTTCTGGGTAAGAGGGTTGACTATTCAGCCCGTTCAGTCATCGTAGTCGGCCCGGAGCTGAAGCTTCATGAGACCGGTATTCCGAAGGACATGGCAGCTGAGCTCTACAAACCATTCATCATCCGCAAGCTCATTGAACGCGGTATAGTGAAGACTGTCAAGAGCGCCAAGAAGATAGTTGACCGCAAGGATCCGGTCGTATGGGATATTCTGGAGAATGTTCTCAAGGGTCATCCTGTTTTGCTTAACCGTGCTCCGACACTTCACAGGCTCGGTATCCAGGCCTTCCAGCCCAAGCTTATTGAGGGCAAGGCCATACAGTTGCACCCGCTTGTCTGTACAGCTTTCAACGCCGACTTCGACGGAGACCAGATGGCTGTTCATCTCCCGCTGGGAAATGCAGCAATTCTCGAGGCACAGATGCTGATGCTTGCATCTCACAATATTCTCAATCCTGCCAACGGCGCACCTATTACAGTGCCGTCACAGGATATGGTTCTCGGACTGTATTACATCACCAAGGCTCGTAAAAGCACTGAGTCAATAAAGGTGAAGGGTGAAGGAACAATATTCTATTCACCTGAGGAAGTACGGATCGCATTTAATGAAGGCAAGATCGACCTTCATGCCATTATCAAGGTAAAAGTAGATGATATGGTTGACGGAAATAAGGTCAACCACCTGATAGAGACCACTGTAGGCCGCGTACTATTCAATCAGTATGTGCCCGAGGAGGTAGGTTATCTCAATGAACTGCTGACCAAGAAGTCTCTCAGGGATATTATCGGTAACGTGCTCAAGAAGGCCGGTACCGCCAAGACAGCTGACTTCCTGGATGCAATCAAAGACCTTGGATTCCGCATGGCATTTGAAGGAGGACTGTCGTTCAACCTTGATGACGTTATCATACCGAAGGAGAAAGAAATGTTCGTGGCAGAGGGGTATGAACAGGTTGAGGAGGTACTCTCAAACTACGGCATGGGTTTCATTACCAATAATGAGAGATACAACCAGATCATTGATATATGGACACATGTCAATGCACGACTGACGCAGAGCCTCATGAAGCAGCTGTCAAACGACAAGCAGGGCTTTAACTCAGTGTATATGATGCTTGACTCGGGAGCAAGGGGCTCCAAAGAGCAGATACGACAGCTCTCAGGCATGAGAGGTCTTATGGCAAAACCGCAGAAATCGGGATCAGCAACTTCAGAGATCATTGAGAACCCTATCCTCTCGAACTTCAAGGAGGGACTTTCGGTTCTTGAGTACTTTATCTCAACACACGGAGCCCGTAAAGGTCTTGCTGACACAGCACTCAAGACTGCTGATGCAGGTTACCTGACACGCCGTCTCGTAGACGTCTCACAGGACGTGATCATCACTGAAGAGGACTGCGGCACACTGCGTGGCCTTATAGCAACTGCCATCAAGAACAATGAGGAGATTGTCGAATCACTTTATGACAGAATTCTTGGCCGCACAACGGTCCATGATATTTATAATCCTCTTACCGGCGAGCTCATTACCTCAGCCGGTGAAGAAATCACCGAAGAGGTAGCTAACCGCATTGACCAGTCGCCTATTGAACAGGTTGAGATCCGTTCAGTGCTTACCTGCGAATCAAAGAAAGGTGTTTGTGCCAAATGTTACGGACGTAACCTGGCAACCGGAAGAATGGTTCAGAAGGGAGAGGCTGTCGGTGTCATTGCTGCACAGAGTATCGGTGAACCTGGCACACAGCTTACACTTCGTACCTTCCACGTCGGCGGTACGGCATCGAACATAACCACTGAATCAAGCCTTGTTGCCAGGTATGGCGGTATTGCATCAATTGAGGAAGTGAGGACTGTCTCAAGGAAAGATCCTGAGAAGGGCAAGATCGATGTGGTCATAGGCCGTCTCGGCGAACTGAGGATAATTGACAAAAAGACAGGTATAGCACTCACAACACATTCCATACCGTACGGAAGCAAGCTTTATATCAAGGCTAACCAGGAGATTGCAAAGGGTGACCTTATATGTGAATGGGATCCCTTTAACGCAGTTATTATCTCCGAAGTTGCCGGTAAGGTGGCTTTTGACTACTTCATCGAAGGAGTAACCTTCCGTGAAGAATCTGACGAGCAGACAGGTTTCAAGGAGAAAGTTATTATTGAGAGCAGGGATAAGACCAAGAACCCTGCAATCAAGATCATGTCTCCCGAAGGGACGGAGTTGAAATCATACAACCTCCCGGTAGGCGCTCACCTTGTCACTGACCTTAACAAGCATGTTGTCGCCGGTGACACGATCGTGAAAATACCGAGAGCAGTAGGCAAGTCAGGTGATATCACCGGTGGTCTGCCGCGAGTTACCGAGCTCTTTGAAGCGCGTAACCCGTCGAACCCGGCCATCGTTACTGAGATTGACGGCGAAGTCACTTACGGTAAGATCAAGAGGGGTAACAGGGAGATAACCATCACTTCCAAGTCAGGAGAGATGAAAAAATATCTTGTCCCTCTTTCGAAACAGATACTTGTTCAGGAGAATGACTATGTCAGGGCCGGAATAGCGCTTTCTGACGGTGCCATTACACCTTCCGACATCCTGGCCATCAAGGGCCCGACAAAAGTACAGGAGTATATTGTCAACGAGATACAGGAGGTTTATCGTTTGCAGGGTGTTAAGATCAACGACAAGCACTTTGAGACCATCGTCAGGCAGATGATGCGCAAGGTTGAGATCATAGACCCGGGTGACACTAAGTTCCTTGAACGCCAGGTAGTTGATAAACTTGAATTCATGGATGAGAACGACTGGGTTTACGGAAAGAAGATAGTGCTTGATTCCGGTGACAGCCAGACGCTGAGGCCCGGACAGGTCATCACATCGCGCAAGCTCAGGGACGAGAACTCGCTGCTCAAGCGCCGTGACCTCAAGGTGATAGAAGCAAGGGATGCCATCCCGGCAACCTCACAGCAGGTACTGCAGGGTATCACGCGTGCGGCTCTTCAGACAAACAGCTTCTTCTCGGCAGCTTCATTCCAGGAGACAACAAAGGTCCTGAACGAAGCAGCTATCTTAGGGAAGATCGACTTCCTTGAAGGCCTTAAGGAGAATGTCATTGTCGGACATCTTATCCCGGCAGGAACAGGACTGAGAGAGTATAACAATATTATTGTCGGCTCTCTTGATGATTATGATACCCTTGTCCATGCGGGACAAAATCCTGCTGAGGTAGAACAGGAAAAGGACTAAACTATATTATCATGTCAGAGACCAAGAATCAGAATCAGTTTAACATTGAGCTCAGCGAGGATGTTGCAGAAGGTGTCTATTCAAACCTTGCTGTAATTACTCATTCACCTGCCGAGTTTGTAATTGATTTTATCCGGATAATGCCCGGGGTGCCAAAATCAAAGGTTAAATCGAGGATCATTCTTACTCCCGAACATGCCAAGAGGTTTGTGGCAGCTCTGAATGATAATATCTCAAAGTATGAAGCTGCACACGGCCCGATCCGTGAGGTGAAGGGATCGGGTCCGGTGATGCCGGTAACCTTTGGAGGCCCGACAGCCCAGGCATAACAATTAAAAGTGCAAAGAAATGAGCATAAAAACAATCCTTGCTAATGGTGCACTGGTGCTTCTGCTTGCGGCAGGGGTTATCTCTGGTGCAGGTTGCAAAAAGCAGCCAAAGTGCGGGTGCGACGGAGACGCTCTTGATTCATTGCAGCTGGCTCATGTCCAGATCTCTTATGATGCTGCCTCCGAATCAGCTCAGTTCACTCAACTGGGTAATCCTTACTATATTTATTACTTCTGCAACCCTGATGTATTCATGAGTGAGCTTACAAAATTCAGTCAGGGCGAGGAGATTCTGGTATCGGGTGAATTTTTTTACGAGTGCAGCTATCTCATGAACAGCGGCAACAGCTCATCATCTTATTACAGTATGTACAGGATATATCAGATCAAGGTTACAGCTGTTGCCTCTTACGATTACGGTAAGTAATGTTCTGAAAAAATAAACTTTTTAATCCTCACCGCAGATGTCTGGATGGAACATATCTTTTATCGGTGCAGGAAATGTTGCAGAGGCATTATGCACCGGGCTCGTCGCTGCAGATCATAGAATAATCTCGGTTGCATCAAGGGGAGGGGACAGTGCAAGGATCCTTGCCGAAAAAACGGGAGCTGAATGGTGGAAGGATCTCTCCGTACCGGAAAACTGTGATATTCTTATACTTGCCGTGACTGACACCTCTGTACCTGAGGTCGCCGGAAAAGTCGTACTTCCGGACAGGACAATAATAATACATACTGCGGGGAGCGTTCCTCTTACAGCGCTGCGACGAAGCAAAAGGGCAGGAGTGTTCTATCCCCTTCAGACTTTTACAAAAGGCTTCTCACCTGAGCTGAAAAAGGTGCCTTTCTTTATTGAGGCAACCGATGATCCTACACTGAATGTGCTAAGAGAGCTGGGAGAAAGTATCGGCGCCGGAGCATGGGATTGCGACTCTGAAAAACGAAAACATCTGCATGTGGCTGCAGTTTTCGCAAATAATTTCTCAAACTTCATGATGACAGCCGGTGAGACCATTGCATCTGAAGCCGGATTTGATCCGAAGCTGCTGCGCCCGCTGATAGAAGAGACCGCACGCAAGGCGCTTTACGCCGGACCTGCCCGGGCACAGACAGGGCCTGCTGTCAGACATGATGCCATAACAATAAAAAGTCATCTTGATTTGCTATCTTTCTCACCAAAATACCAGAAACTGTACCGGTTGATCAGCACGATGATCGCTGATCATTATAAGAACAGCAACAGATGACCAACTTCAAGGAAGAACTGCGGAATGTAAAAGCCTTCGTTTTCGATATCGATGGTGTCCTTTCGACTCAGACCATCGCACTCTCCTTGTGGGGAATACCTCTTCGCACGGTGAACCTCAGGGATGGCTATGCCCTACAGCTTGCCGTCAAAAAGGGTTATCATGTGGGAGTGATATCCGGGGCTAATTCGAAGGAGTATATAAAAAGACTTAAAACATTAGGTGTCAATGATATCTACCTTAATTGCAGAACCAAGAAGGAAAGCATTAATGAACTGGTGAGGAAGTGGAACATAGACATCAGGAATGTTCTTTACATGGGTGATGATATACCTGACTTTGAAGTCATGAAGATTGTCGGTTTGCCCGCCTGTCCGAGTGATGCAGACAGTGAAATAAAGCAGGTTTCGGTTTATATCTCTGACAAGCGCGGCGGAGAGGGATGTGTGCGTGATGTTATTGAACAGGCCCTCAGGCTGCATAACAACTGGATGGATTATGAAGCCTTCTCGTGGTAATTCAATGAAGGGCCTTCTGACGCTTATCAGACTGCCCAACCTTCTCATTGTGGCACTCACAATGCTGCTGATGAGGTACGCCATCATCAGACCTCTGCTGAATGCCATGCCAGTGACGATGGTTGATTCTCCGCTGATAGTAACGCGGATGTCATTCCAGCTCGGGTGGTTGGATTTCCTTATCCTTGTCATTTCGACTATTTTCATTACCGCTGCCGGTTATGTGATCAACGATTACTTTGATATTCGCACTGACCTTATAAACAGGGGTTCAATAATTGTCGGCAATACCATCACCAGAAGAATGGCAATGGTCTATCACAATACCTTCAATATCCTCGGGGTGATCTGTGGCACCTATGTCTCAGCACGCATAGGTTATTTCTGGCTGGGAATATTGTTTGTCCTGGTCTCCGGCCTCCTCTATTTTTACTCAGCGACATACAAGAGGCAGTTTCTCATAGGTAACCTGATAGTTGCATTCCTGGTAGCTATGGTGCCAATGATGGTTGTGATTTATGATGCGGCACCAATATATAAACATTATGCTGCCATGACAATTGCTTTCCCGGGTGTTGCCGTACTCTTTTACTGGGTGGGAGGATTTGCCATGTTTGCATTTCTTACAACGCTTATACGTGAGATAATCAAAGATATGGAAGATTATGAAGGCGATAAGGCCCTTGGGCGCAATACGCTTCCTGTCAGGGCCGGTCTCCCGGTCTCCGGAATTATTGTTCTCTTCCTGTCACTGCTCACCCTCTTTCTTCTGTATATTGTCTGGTACAGGTATATCAATGATAAAATCACACTGGCCTATATTTCAGTCCTGATCACGCTTCCCCTGATATGGGTGATGTTTAAGGTGTTAACGGGTAAAGATAAACAGAGACTGCACTTTGCCAGCAGGCTTATGAAGTTAATAATGCTGGCAGGAATACTCTATTCACTGGTAGCAGGCGGAATCATTACCTCGGGAAAGATTATCTGAAATGATCTCTGACGGGTTACAGGAGTACGATCTGATACTCGCCTCTGCATCGCCACGACGCAGGCAGCTTCTCGAAGAGGCTGGTTTCAAATTCAGGACAGCCACGGTTGATTTTGAAGAGGTATGGCCTTCTCGAACTCAGGGGCAGGGAGATAGCAGAGTATCTGGCCACCGGCAAGGCTTCAGCCTGGAATGAGGATATCAGGCCCGGCCAGATAATCATTACGGCAGATACCGTAGTCTGGTGCCATGATACAGTTCTCGGCAAGCCTGCAGATGAAAGGGAAGCAATGAAATTTCTGAGGCTGCTCTCGGGCTGCGATCATGAGGTTATCACTGGAATATGCCTCAGAAATGCAAAGAGGCAACATACCTTCTCAGTGACCACGAGTGTCAGTTTCAGGAATTTGTCGGAAAAAGAGATCATTTATTATGTTGAAAACTACCGGCCTCTGGATAAAGCCGGAGCGTACGGTATACAGGAGTGGATAGGGCTGAGAGGTATCACACGCATTGAAGGATCATATTACAATGTGGTGGGAATGCCGGTCAGCGATCTTTACTCTCAGATAATTCAATTTACAGGTAATAATAAATAGCAATATGAAAAGACTGTCACTCCTGCTGATTCTTAGTGTTACACTGGGAATTTTCGCTGCCAGGGCCGATGAGGGAATGTGGATACCGGTATTGATTGAGAAGTATAATATCCGGCTCATGCAGGAAAATGGATTTAAGCTCACCGCAGAAGATATCTACAGCATCAACAAGGCCTCGATGAAGGATGCCGTTGTGCTCTTTGGCGGCGGCTGCACCGGTGAATTCATTTCTGACAAGGGTCTGATCATAACCAACCACCATTGCGGATATGGTTCGATACAAAATCACTCAACCCTTGAACATGATTACCTCGCTGACGGTTTCTGGGCTGCATCGAACGCGGAGGAGCTGTCAAACCCGGGCCTTACAGTGACCATTATGAAGTATATGGAGGATGTCACTGACAAAGTGTTAGAAGGTGTTACGGAAGGGATGGAGGCTGGTAAGAGGGAGGCCGTGATAAATGCAAATATTACTACTATCAATACCGATGCAGTCAAGGGCACTCACTATCAGGCGATGGTTAGGCCGTTCTTCCTTGGGAATCAGTATTTCCTTATCGTGAACGAGGTATTCCGTGATGTAAGGCTTGTAGGAGCTCCGCCGTCAGCAATAGGCAAATTCGGCGGTGACACTGACAACTGGGTATGGCCCCGCCATACAGGCGACTTCTCCCTGTTCAGGGTCTATGCAGACAAGGATAACAACCCGGCTGCGTATTCTGCTGATAATGTACCCTACCGACCCGCAAGTTATTTTCCGGTGTCTCTCCGAGGTGTGAAAGAGGGTGATTTTGCAATGGTATTCGGATACCCGGCCAGGACACAGGAGTATGCCCCTTCAAATCATATAAGGATGTTGAAGGATGTTATTTATCCGAAGCAGGTTGAGATCCGCGGAGCCAAGATATCCATAATGGAGCAGGAAATGGCAAAGGACCCGCTGGTCAGGCTGCAGTACTCAGGCAAATCGTTTGGCCTGGCGAACGGATGGAAGAAATCAATAGGGGAGATACAGAGTCTGAATAAGATAGATGGTATTGCCCGAAAGGAAGCTTTTGAAAAAGGATTCATGGAATGGGTCAGGGCAGATCCGGCACGCATGACGGAATACGGCAATTTGTTTGAACAGTACGACGAAATTTATAAGACCTACACTACGCTTTTCCTTGTAAACACTTATACGACTGAAGTATTTTTCAATAGCGGAGCGGAGGTTGCAGGTCTTGCCAATAGCTTCAGGAACGCTGTTGAGATGGCCGCAACAAACAGTCCTGACCTGAAAAATGAGCTGACAAGACTGCAAAACCTGACCGGCAGATTCTTCAGGAACTATAATGATGCAATGGCCAGGAGACTTTTTGTTGCCGTGATGGACCTTTATGGCAGGAATATTGACCCTGAATGGCAGGCACCGGCCTACAAAGAACTCTACGCATCATGTAAAGGCGACTTCAAATCTATAGCTGACAGGCTGTTTGCAAAATCAATATTCACTGATGAAAAGAAGGTACAGGAACTTCTTAATGCGTTTGATCCGAAGAAGGTCAGGAAAGATCCCTTCTATATCCTTGCAGCATCGGCTACTGAGCTGCTGGAGACGAAAGTCAGACCGGAGCTCAATGCCCTCGAAGCCCGTCTCGCCGGACTGAACAGGCTGTACATGGCGGCGCAGATGGAGTACGGCACGGGGAAGGTCTTTTATCCTGATGCAAACTCAACCCTGCGCCTCTCATATGGGAAAGTCATGGGCTATGATTCAAGGGATGCCGTTTATTACAAACCTTTTACCACGCTTACCGGTGTAATGGAAAAGGATAATCCTGATATTTACGATTATAAAGTTCCTGAACGGCTGAAAGAGCTGTATCGGAACAAGGATTTCGGACGTTATGGCTTCAATGGCGATGTTCCTGTCTGCTTCATTTCCAATAACCATACCTCCGGAGGCAATTCCGGAAGCCCTGTCCTTGATGCAGACGGGAACCTGATTGGTGTCAACTTTGACCGTGCCTGGGAAGGTGTTGCATCAGACATAATGTTCAATCCGCTGCAAAGCCGGAATATCAGCCTTGACATACGTTACGTCCTGTTTATAATTGACAAATTTGCTGGTGCAGACTACCTCATACGGGAGATGACACTAATTGAGTAGCTGCTGCGGCAAATTCCTTCACCTGGAATACGAACGCCTGCAGTCTTGTGTCAAGTGATACCGTATCCTGTCCGTCATAGGCTATATTCAGGAACGGGATATTGTTATAATCCTTACGGAATGTATCACTGACAGATGCAATAAGCGTCCCGGGCATGCATGTGAACGGCAGGATTGCCGCAATTCCTGCAACACCCCTGGAGGCAAGCGCTGCTGATGATCCCAAAGCTATCGGTGGATCACCGTCATAGAACTCACTAACGTATTTGTTACTCAGTCTCAGCATCTCTTCAAGCGGGACATCAAGTCTGGTGTCAGTGTATTTATGGATACCCCTGAGGAGGTAGTCAACGATCACTTCCTGGCCTACACCCTGGATCTTTGATTTGATAGACCCTTGGTATCATTTTTCCATTTGCTGTCGCGAGTATAGCGATGGGTGGAATATGTTATCCACTCCGAGAAAGGTCCTATAAGAACCTCCACGCCAAGAGCTTCAAGCCTGTTGGAAATATTACCGTTGCAGCCTGCGTTGTCACGCATGTAAACCTCTCCCAGCACGGCAACAACTGGTCTTCTTCGGCTTTTGTCGACTTTTATCGCCATGAAATCAGAAGCTGTGTCGACGAGTACCTTACGAAGCCCTTTGGATCCGTTTTCGATCGATTTCTCAATTTTTTTGAGGGAGGCTTCATAGACTGCATCTGTTTCACCTTTGGTTATCTCATAAGGTCTTATCTCCCGGTACAGTTTCCTTACATAATCAAATGAGACGAAACCTTTCCAGGCGTTGATCCTGAATTTCTGGCTCTGGTCGCCGGCAAGATCGGCATATGATGTGTCATTCGATGGGGTGACAAGCTCTGCTTCCCTGAAACCGAGCCTGTCAAAAAGTATCCTCTGGAACTGGTTATACTGACCAAAACGGCACGGGCCGTTGTGGTCAGGCATGAAAAAGCTCATCTTCGAGGGGTCAGCACCTGGTTCCATCAGTTTTTTTAGGAAACTCCCGGTGGTGCATATCATCGGAAAGCACTCTTTGGAGGATGTGTATTTCCTGCCAAGGGCTATGTCTTCATCAGTCTGTTTGGGCAGTACCTCCGAAGGGATCCCAACACTTCTGGCTGCGGCTGCCACGAAAGCTGCCCCGTCATGCATATACGGAAAATAGAGAGTCCTGTTTTTCGGAGGCGCCGACGGGCTTGGCCGTGGTCTCAGGACTGTTACTTCTTTCTTCTCATTCATTTCAGAGCCCTTAAGGCTGTCGAGAAATGCTTCGATACGCGTTACCATACCGGCATCTGCCGAGTGCTCATCGACCTCAAGATGGAGGAATGGCTTGCCCTTAAGCTCTTCAGTAATATAATGCCAGATAAATGAATCAGGACCGCATCTGAAATTACTGATATATACTGCATACATGCCTTCAGTCTTAGCCACAAACTGGGCGGCGGCAATCATCTTCTGTCCGTTCGGCCAGTACATGTTCCGGTAACTTCCGTATATCTTGAAAGGTGTCAGGTCAAGCATGTCAAGGGGGATTGGCATGACATTCTGGACAAGCAGTTTTTCAGTCAGATCGAGGTTAAGATGCGGGTCGGCGCTGTTGTAAGGCCTTCCAAGGACTATAACGGGCCGACAGTTTGCCGGTATGTTTGCCAGCACTTCCTTACCGTATTCCACGAGACTCTTTTCAAATGATGTCTGGGCCTCTTCTGCTTTATGTACGGCTTTCCGGATCTCTTCCTTGTTTAATCCGAATTTCTCATTGAAGAAAGAAACAAGCTCTTTGACCAGGACACGCTCGAAATACCTGAAGTGCAGGGTGGGGGTAAGGATTTTGGATTCGTCAACCTTCCCTTTCAGTGCTGCCCTGACCATAAAAGGAAATGACTGTATCCACGGGCAGTTGGTGTTCGTTGTTGTGTCTCCCTCGCGGTATTTGCCGTTTACAATGAATGGCATGAAGATATAGTCTGCATTTTTCTCTATGAGATCGATCACATGACCATGCATCAGTTCAACAGGGAGGCAGGTCTCAGAGGAGATGGTTTCAATAGATCGGGTGACCAGAGCCTTATCTGACTCTCTTGATATAACGACGTTAAATCCCAGATGCTCAAAGAATGTTCTCCAGAACGGGAACTGCTGGTAGTAGATCATCAGTGCCCTCGGGATGCCGATCGTAGGTTTTCCGTTTGCTTCTGTCTCAAGGTAATCGCCGGTAAGAAACTCCAATCTCTTTTTAAAGAGATTTGGGATGTTACCGGTGTTCTTTTTGCGGCCGTCGGTTTCATATTTCTCACAGCGGCCGCCATAGAAGAGAGACTTTTTCTCTCCGGTGATGTTCACTCTGCTTATTTCGCAGTTGTTGACACAACTCTTGCAGATAAACCTGCTCATCTCGTAAGTCGCATTACGAATGCCAAAACCCTTGAAAGTGGTTTTCTGCCCCTCTGTCATTGATCTCTGGGCAAGAATGGCGGCTCCTATTGCTCCGGTGACGTCAAAGTGGGGCGGAATGGTGATCTTTTTTCCTGTCACCTGCTCAAAGGCAGCCACAACTGCCTTATTATTTGTAACACCTCCCTGGAAAAAGATTTTGTTGCCAACCTTCCGGTCAGCTACAACCTTCTGCAGGTAATTATAGACAATCGAATAGGCAAGTCCACCGACAAGATTATCATTTTTCGCGCCTTTCTGCATAAAAGTATTCAGGTCTGATTCCATGAATACCGTGCAGCGGTCGCCCAGCTTGACGGGGCTCTCAGATTTGAGTGCCATGTTGCCGAACTGTTCAACGATCCTGATGTTGAGTTTTTCAGCCTGTTCTTCAAGGAATGAACCTGTTCCTGCGGCGCAGACTTTATTCATCTCGAAGTCCACCACCACACCGTTTTCAATGCTGATATATTTTGAATCCTGTCCGCCGATCTCAAAGATGGTATCAACAGTAGGATCATAGTCAATAGCGGCTGTTGCCTGGGCTGTTATTTCATTCTGGATCGTGTCTGCGCCGATGAAATCACCGGTCAGGTAGCGGCCGGAGCCTGTTGTGCCGGCGCCTATGACTTCAACGTGTTCCCCGATCTCGTCAAAAATCTCCGTCATCCCTTTCTGTATGGCTACCAGCGGTTTACCGGCGGTTGGCAGGTAACGTCTGGCCACAACATTGTGTTTCTTATCAATTAGCACGACGTTTGTGCTTAATGATCCGACATCAATACCAAGATAGACAGGTAGTTTTTCGGTTCCGTTCTTTCTGAATTTTACCTCCTTATTGTAGACAGCTTCTGATTCCTTCAGCTGTGGAAGGCTGACAAATGCCGATGCATGTTTCTTAAGGTAGGACTTCAAGTTCTTCCAGGCCTTTGAAATGATTCATCTCCAGCTTGTTCGTATGGCTGTACATTACCGCTCCTATAGCGCCCATCGATGCATGGTGTTCAGGAATGATCAGCTCATCTCCGTTCAGGTCAAGAACTTCCCTGAAAGCTCTTATCATACCAATGTTTGCTGCCACGCCGCCGGAGAAGATGACAGGTTTCTTTATCTCCTTGCTGCGGGCAACGGTGCTCCGGAAATTCCTTGCAAGTGCAAAACAAAGTCCTGCAACAATATCGTGCAGGGGTGTTGCCAGCTGCTGGTGATGTATCATGTCGCTTTTGGCAAACACGCTGCACCGGCCTGCTATACGCGGCGGGTTTACAGATTTCATGGCCATCTCACCAAACTCCTTTTCGATGGGAACGCCTATCCTCTTTGCCTGCTGGTCAAGGAATGATCCCGTACCTGCGGCACAAATGCTGTTCATCTCAAAATCAACGAGCCTGGCATGGTCATCATCAGGGTTCCTCTCAAGAGTAATGAGTTTGGAATCTTCGCCTCCTATCTCAATAACTGTCTGTGCATCAGGATATAACCTTCCGGCAGAAGTTGCCTGTGCGATGATCTCATTTACACATACACCACCTATCAGTGTAGCGGCCAGTTTTCCTCCGGTGCCTGTAAGGGCAATTCCCATTACAGAACTGGCAGGATATTTCTTTAGAATTGAGGAGAGTTTTTCGTGAAGCATATTGAATGGCCTGCCATGAACATAGTCATAGTAGTCTTCAATTATGTCATAATTCTCATCCAGTAATACGGTATTGAGCGAAACTGACCCAATGTCAAGTCCGATATAAAACAACTTAACCGGATTGTTATCAGAGGCTTCTGTATAAGTCATAATCAGTTAATTAGTAAAAAAAGTCCGCTTTGACCCAATTCAGGCGCCAAGATACTTATTTTCAGGAGAAATTGTGCATGTGAGGCACCCCTATGATATATATCATGTCACTCCCGCTTTTTTAGCCAGGTTGGTGCGTGAATTATGTAAATCATTTAAAGAATTGTGTAAAGTTTTTAAGAGTAAGGTGTTGTATCTTTTGCTCCTGTTATTTTTCTAAAGTGGTTTATCGTGATGAAGAAGCTATTCTTAAAAATACTTATTGGGATTATTACCCTTGTGTTGCTGTTAAAAATTCTGGCCTCAATTTTTATTGAGCCCTGGCTGGAGGGGAAAATATCTACGGAATTGAATAAGGAGGGCAGGAATTACATCATTGAATTAGATAAGGTTAAAATTTTGATCCCTAAGTCAGGTATAGAACTGGCAGGCATAAAAATATATTCAAAGCATGAGGATGGAGGTGCCCGCGATTTAAGCGGTGAGATAGTATCCGTTAAACTGACAGGCATCAATCTCGCGAAAGCTATTTTTATGCATGATATTTATATTCGTAAAGTTACCATTTCCAATAGTAGCATTAAGGGTAAAATTCCATTTTCGGGCAAAGCAAAACCACCACTAATTTCACCTGTGAAGATCGGTATAGGCAGAATGCTCTTTGATCAATTAAACCTGGAAATAGAAAACGCTTCAACCGGGCAGATTTATTCAGTAAAAGAAGGGGAACTGAAAGCTTACGATTTACAGGTCGAAAAACTGGATACTTTATTCCCTGGCACCATTAAACTTTTTGATTTCAAAGCGGGAGAACTCGTTTTTGTTTCGTCTGACAAAATGTATTCTTACATAGTAAAGGGGATCAGCTATCCTGCAAATACAAACACTTTAGTTATAGACAGTCTGTTTATTCGCCCGAAGTACACAGATTATGATTTCACATCAAGGTATAACTATCAAACCAATCGTATAGAAGCCGGCTTCACCAACATTTATATTCACGATTTGTATTCTGCCGGTCCTTTAAGATCAGGGAGCCTGAAAAGCCCATACATAGAAATCGGGGAAATGGATATGAAGATTTTTCGTGATCAGAGAAAAGAATTACGGCATGTGAAAAAACCCGCATTTCAGGATATTCTTTACAACTTTCCGGCAACGGTGCAAATTGATTCAATCGTTCTTATTTCCGGTAAAGTAACTAGCATGATACACGCTAAAAAGGCTAACGAACCCGGAATTATCAGATTTGATGAAATCAATGCTAAACTTTACAAATTGACTAATGACCCCATCTATAAAACGGAAACCGCTTTTTTAGAGCTCAAAGCTGATGCCCTGTTAATGGGAAAGGGAAAGATGACCATCCACCTGAAAGAAAGAATATTTGACAGTAAGAATATTTTTACACTGAATGGAACTCTTTCAGGCATGGAAGCAAATGAATTAAATCCAATCCTTGAGAAAAATGCTTTTTTTTATGTCACATCCGGCAAAATAGATGCTATGGATTTCAGCTTTACTGCAGATAATTCCAGAGCCACAGGCAAAATGACCATGCTTTATCATGGACTGAAAATCACAGTCAAGAATAAGCAGACAGATGATACAACATCCTTTGAACAAAGATTTATCTCATTTTTTGCCAACAGAAAAATATTGGATTCAAACCCGGTTCAGGG
Organism: uncultured Bacteroidales bacterium; assembly: GCA_963849945.1. GTDB lineage: Bacteria > Bacteroidota > Bacteroidia > Bacteroidales > VadinHA17 > SR-FBR-E99. Next base: position 181,131 of record CAWKJD010000013.1, read on the forward strand.
GGAAGAGGTGAGAGAGGGAACAATAGATTTTGAAAGAGATGCAGAAAGATCTGTAGTTCATTATTGCTTCAGATCTGTTCTGTCAGGAATTACCTCAACTCTGTTTGACACCCGGGATAAAAAAAGCCGATAGACTGCGGAATTTGATTTAACTTTTTCCAGGCTTTCCCTGAAGCCTGGCCCCACCTAATCACGCCTTGCGGGATATTAACGGTCGGTCCCCGCTATAGTCTGCCGGGAATAAATAATCACCATTTCCTTTTAGCGAGAATCCACCCGAGCAGAAAACCCAGACCCAGACTAATCAGAATCTGTCCCCAGCGCAAACTGATCGTTCCCATCGAGCCGGTACCATGTCCCAACCCTTTAATCCATGCCCCTCCGCCTAACAGCAGGAAGGCAATAACTATAACTGCAATGGCAATTACGTAGTAAATTATTCTTCTGTCTCTTCTTGTGACCATGATTTTCTTTTTATAGGTTTTATCCTGATGCTTTAATAATCTATTGCAGTGAATTCCCGTCAATAAGGCAAAGATAGGTTGTTAATATTGCGGAACCGTTACACTATTCATTAACGGATTTACATGATTCACATGTTTTCCAATCTTCGGCTGAAACACATGTGACCCTGACGCTCTTCACAGAACATTAGTTTAATTTCTTTCTAATCTGTGAATTATGTAACAAGTATGTGCAATTATGTAACATTCCATCAGGAAATAACTATCACCTTTACAGTTGAGTATAAAGTTCTTTGATGGGATTGAAACTAAACGAAAACTAATAATAAGGATAATGAAAAGAGCAATGAAATTTTTTATCGGATTAATTACAGTGATTTTGATTACGGGTGTTGCAAGTGCTCAACATGGTAATTCACCTTCAGGACACGTAAACCTTGGAATTAAAGCCGGATTAAATATGTACAACATCCACAATGACAACAGTACGAGTTATGATCAGAGAACAGGATATAATTTCGGCTTGATTGGTCATATCCATATCAACAATCAATGGGCAGTTCAGCCTGAACTTGTATATTCAGCCCAGGGTGCAAAAAATCATAATCTGGATTATATTAATGTACCTGTCCTGCTTCAGTACATGTTTGACAATGGATTCAGAATACAGGCCGGACCACAGGTAGGTTTTCTGGTCAGTGCAGACAATAAAGCTGATTATAACCCCATTGACTTTGCATTAAGTCTTGGTGTGAGTTATGTAGTTCCGTCCACGGGTTTTGGTATTGATCTAAGGTATAATCATGGATTAAACGATATAAGTAAGGCCAGTGATGTAAAATCAACCAACAGGGGAATTCAGTTCGGCCTGTTTTACATTTTTGGCCATAACTCAAGAATAGAACTCAGATAATATGATTAAATGAGCAAATTATAATCAGTAAAAAGTAAAAATCATGAAAAATGTGCAAAAATTGGTGCTGTCAGTCGCTTTAGTTGCTGTTACTCTGTTTGCATCCGGTCAATCAAATACAGATGTAAAACAAATCCTTTCAAAACAGGAAACAAGAAAGCTGATCATGGACACAATTGCTAATGATAGTATCATGGCGAAAGAAATGATGACTACTATGATGAACAGCAAAAATCATAAAATGATGATGATGCGAAATCATGGTTCAATGATGATGGACAATCACGGCATGAAGCGTGGTATGATGGCCGATTCGATGAAAGCATGCAAAGGCGATACCAGCATGATGTTCAAATGTAAAGCCATGATGGGAGCATGTAAAGGTGACACCGCCATGATGGCTAAGTGTAAAGCCATGATGGGAGCATGTAAAGGTGATACCGCCATGATGGCTAAGTGTAAAGCCATGATGGGAGCATGTAAAGGTGATACCGCCATGATGTCTTCAAAATGTAAAACTATGATGGAAGACCCGCAAATGAAGGAAATGACGCAGAAGAGGATGAATGAAAATAAAGATGTGAAAAATATTGAGACTGTTGACAAAACGAAACTCAAGAAAATGAATCAGGAAAAGTAAACTGAGATATTGACTTGCATTATATAAAACACTGAAAATTAAATTCTAATGTAATGATGGATGGAATGGATAACGGTTGGGTGATGGGGCATGGATATACCTGGATTATAGGTATCATCTTGCTTGCTGTTCTTGTTTGGGTTATAGTTAAAATTGTGAATCAAAGCAACAAGCCAAAGTAACCTGAACAGTCCCGGTCAGAGTTAATATCCCTGAAATAACCTGCCCGGAATACTAAGGCCCTGATCAGGCTTTAGCAAGATATTTCTAATCAATCCGTTGAAGAATAATTTTATAAGGACCTGTATTTGTATAAGATACGGGTTTTTTACTAAGCTGTAAACATCTTTGGAAAAAGATTGTTATAATTCAGTGGGGCACAGGAGCTTCTCCTTTCATGTTTTTTAACTCGAGCTTAGTTCAGCATATGATTTCTTAAAAAAATGATAAATTTGATCAAATAATCGCACCTGAATAACTGACAGATTGAAGCTCTACATCAAAAATATGGTTAGCCTCCGTTGCATAATGGTGGTGAAATCCGAGTTGGAAAAGCTTGAACTGCATTACAGTTCGGTTGATTTGTGCGAAGCTGATATAATGGAGGACATTTCGCCGGAACAGCGTGAAAGCCTCGCAATTACCCTTAAAAAGACCGGGCTTGAACTGATGGATGACAAAAAGAACATCCTGGTTGAAAGAATAAAGGCAATTATCATTGATCTGGTACATAATACCGATGATCAGATCAAAATAAACCTTTCCAACTATCTGAGCGAAAAACTCAATCACAATTACACCTATCTTGGCAATCTTTTTTCAGAGGCAAAAGGGATTACTATTGAGAAGTATTACCTGACACACAAAATAGAAAAGGTAAAGGAACTGCTCATATATGATGAACTCAATCTCACAGAAATAGCCTGGAAAATGCACTACAGCAGTGTGGCCCACCTGTCAAACCAGTTCAGGAAAATGACAGGTCTTACCCCGTCTCAATTTAAAAGCCTGAAGAACAAAAGACCACAGACTTTGGAAAATGTGTGAATGATGTAACCTTTTCTTGAAATTGTGTAAAGGTTTTCAGGCTAAAGGATTTCAACTTTGTAACATAATTTGAAATCACTTTAAACGGACTTTTTCGAATATCATGAAAGCAAAGGTTGATTTATTTAAAGAGGACTCTGAAGCCAATCCAGAGTTCAAATATGCAATTTTGACTAAAGATGAACAGATAATTGCAGCCCCGACATTGATTAAAAAACTGCCGCTTCCATTTCGCCGTATTATCGGCGATATGTCAAACATAGAAAAAGTACTTTTAGGCTTAGACCTGAAAAAGGTTGCAGAAATAAAAGATTTTCAGAAATTTCAGCATACTTGATTTATGACAAAAATATCATTGGTCATGACAAAAGAACAACTCATTAGAGAAAATGAGGAATTGCAGTCCCGCCTGCTTGAGACTGAAGAAACGCTTTCAGCAATTCAAAGGGGTGATGTGGACGCAATTGTGGTGTATGGTACGAAGGGAGAACAAGTCTATTCAATCAGCTCTGCTGAAACACCATATCGTACTTTCATAGAAGAAATGAGCGAAGGAGCAGTTACTCTTTCCAAAGAAGGTATAATTATCTATTGTAATCAGAGATTTGCTGAATTTGTGCGCGAACCAATTGAGCGAGTGATTGGTTCATTCTTTAAGCGCTTTATCGTTCCAAATGATAAATCAAAATTTGACAAATCGCTTGCTCAACAGAAACATAATAAAAAAAATGTTCTGATAATATCCTTAATCCACTCATTGTATCTGAAGCTATCCTTTCAGCGTTTACCTGATTATCTGCAAGGTGATTATTGTATACTTGTGGCAACTGACATAACGGAGATCAAAAAGGAAGAAAAGAAGCTTCTTGAATTATCCCAATTACTGGAAAAAAAATTAGACGTGATTTAGCGTTTGCGCATGCAACTTATTGATAGAAAGATTGATCTTAAAGTAGAACTAAGTAAATTAAAGATTACGAATAAAAACCTGGCTAAAGAAATTATTAAACATAAGCTGGCCGAAGCGGAATTAAAGACAATGCTAAAGCAGAAGAAGGCCACCACTTGAATTTATATGAAAAGAATACCGCTTTTTATCCTTACATTGCTTTTGCTCAATGGTTGCGCTGTTTTCAGGTTTCCTGATTTTGGAAAAGTACCTGAAAAACCCGGCAGATACCCTAAGTTTGGAGAAAAGGATTACCTCATAGGAAAGCTGGATGAAGATCGTGCCGGGTACGATGTAACTTTTTATGATCTGAACCTTATCCTTGATCCGGATAATCACAAGCTTGGTGGTACGGTAAAGATACATTTCAAAGCGCTGGCAGAACTAAGCAAAATCCGAATCGATCTTTATGAAAATCTGGACATCAGCAGTCTGAAGATGTCAGAGCAGGAGATCCCTTTTATACGAAATGGCAGGGCAGTGATTGCATCTCTTCCTGTTCCGTTAGTTATTGGTCAGGACTATATTTTTGTTGTCGAATATGGTGGCAAACCCACAAGTGCGAAAAATCCACCCTGGAGCGGTGGTGTAGTGTGGAAAAAAGACGAGAATGGCAACCCCTGGATCGGTGTAACCTGCGAAACTGATGGGGGCAGCATCTGGTTCCCCTGCAAAGACAATCTTTCCGATGAGCCCGACAGTGTCAGGCTCCGCATGACTGTTCCGGCAGGATTGCAGGTTGTGTCAAACGGTAAAATGCGGAGCCATACGTCACAGGCAGGGAAGGAAACATTTACATGGAGTACGCAATACCCTGTCAATATCTACAATTTGACCTTCTATGCAGGGAGATTTGAACATTTCAGTGATACTATGCTTACTCCACAGGGCATCCTTAACCTTGATTATTATGTTCTGCCACAAAACCTTGAAAAGGCAAAAAAACAATTTTTACAGGTAAAGGATATAATCAATCTCTACACCAGGTCTTTCGGACCCTACCCATGGATTAAAGAGGGATTCCGGCTTGTAGAGGCACCGTTTGAAGGAATGGAACATCAGACAGCCATAGCCTACGGAAGCGGTTATTCAAACCGTCCCTGGCTGGGAGGCGATTATGTACTGGTTCATGAGATTGCCCATGAATGGTGGGGTAATGCTGTATCAGTCAGCGACTTCAGTGATATCTGGCTACAGGAGGGATTCGCCACATATGCCGAAATGCTCTTTGCGGAACATAAACTGGGATATGACAACTCGCTGTTGTATGCCAGATACTATATTGCTGGAAGGATAAAGAATAAACTACCGGTTGTGGGACCCACAGATGTCAGCTACTGGAATAACAGGGACAATGATGTTTACAACAAGGGAGCTATGGTGCTGCATACCTTGCGTAACGTTCTGAACGACAGCACTCTTTTCTTTGATATGCTGCAGACATTTTATCGCGAGCACGCTGCGTCATCACACGTTACAACTGCCGATTTCATAGAGGTTGTCGAGGGGAAGACCGGTAAGGACTGGGGTAAATTCTTTGAAACATATCTTTATCTCCGTGAGGTTCCGGTTCTTTACTGGTATTATGGCACTGTCAGTAAGGATGAGGGTCAGGGATCGGTTGAAAGCAAAGTAGTGCCTGTTATCGCGGCAAAATGGCTGAACGTTCCTGTGGGCTTCAGTATGCCTGTCGAATTTTATTGTAAGAAAAATAATGCCTCAGTAAGGATAGAGGTAACAACAAAACCAACGCTTTTTTACTTTGATGATATGGCAGCATGCTGCAAGCTGGTTTGTAATAAGAGACTTTCTTACTTTGATGCTGTAATTGATATCAGCGTGCTCTCTGAAGCCGGATCTTCGGTACCCGGAGATAAATAAAACCACTCTTTCATCGCCTTATGTATAATATGGATGGAATTTTCCGTAATGTGTGAATTATGTAAATAATAGACAAAATCATGTAACGATTTTACCATGCCATGGGAGTGTATTTTTGTCAGTGTAATCTTGTGAACATTTATACCAAAATGGATGTTTAATAATAGATTTTAAATCTTACTAAAACAAAACAGGTACTATGAAAAAATTTGTTCTTTGTCTAATGGCAACAGTGTTGTCATTGGCATTTATCCCGCTTCAATTAAGCGCCACACCCAAAGTTGAATCTTCCTCTCTGGTTGATCCGAGTCCGGTAAGCCCGGCAGAAGCAGCAAAAGCTAACGAATTACTGCTCAGACTGAATGAAATAAAGACCTCGGACAAGTCGGAACTAACCGCACCGGCAAAGAAAGAACTGCGAAAAGAAGTACGTTCAATTAACAGCGAACTTAAGGCTATAGGTGGCGGCATTTACATTTCAGCTGGCGTGCTGCTTGTTATTATTATTCTGTTGATCGTTCTGTTATAAAAATTAACTAAAAAGAATCATGAGAGATATCCTTTATATCGTTGCGGTAATCCTGATCATTGCATGGGCATTGGGATTTTTCGCATTCCATGTGGGAGGCCTGATACATATTCTGCTGGTCATTGCAATCATTGCAGTTTTAGTGAGGATTATCCAGGGGAGAAGAGTCCTCTAGATCCGTCAGTTTATTAATAATCATTAAGTCCGCTCCAGAAAATCCCTGGGTTTTTGCATGTATCTGGAATACAGTGAGATAAGGTTAGGTTAGTTTAGCGGGAAAATTCGGAGCGGACTTATTAATTTAAAAAATCATGAGCTCAGGAAAAGTTTTATTAGCTTTATTGGCTGGTGTCGCAACCGGTGCACTGCTAGGGGTTTTGTTAGCCCCGGAAAAAGGATCTGAAACCCGAAGAAAATTATCGGGGAAAGGAGATGAATTTAAGGAATCAATGAAAGAAAAATTCAACGAATTTCTTGATGACATATCTGAAAAATATGAAAATGCAGACGAAGAGGATACTGAACCTGCTGATCAGAGCAAGACAGCAAAAGAGGAGACAGGCAAAAAAGTAAAGACTACTCCGGGCTGATAATTAAGGGATGATAAGATCATAAATAATGATATTATTACCAGAGCAATGGAAGACAAAGGAAAGATCATAGATGAGCTTTTGGGGAAAGCTGCTGAATATGGCAGAACAGAATTAGAATTAGTAAAGCTTAAAGCCCTTGATAAGACATCGGATGTTGTTTCCACAACCGTTCCTCAGCTTATTGTCATCACCGTAGCTTCCATTTTTATGCTTTTCCTTAACCTTGGCATTGCCTTCTGGCTGGGCGGGATCCTTGGTCATATCTATTACGGCTTTTTTGTGGTAGCTGCATTTTATGGAGTGACAGCTTTGGTTCTTCGCCTGTTTTTGTATAAATGGCTTAAAAGGTGTGTCGGCAATTACTTCGTCAGGAAGGTGCTAAAATAGGATCATATGCAAAAAATAACCTCAGCTGCCGACCTTAAAAATGCAATTCAATTACTCGAAGTTAAGCAGGCTGCCAACAGAAACCAGTTAAAAGAGCACTTCCATTCCACCATTGATAGTCTCAGGCCGGTCAACCTGCTCCGGAACACTTTACATGACATATCTTCATCACCCGATCTTATTGATAACATTCTTGGTACGGTCTTTGGTCTGGCCACCGGTTTAATTTCAAACCTGGTATTCAAGGGTATGGCCAGTGCCCGTTTCAGAAAGCTTTTAAGCCCTGTTCTGCAGTCCGGAGTTACAAACTTTGTCGAACAGCACGCTGGCTCAATCAGGTCAATCGGAGAAATTATGCTTCTGCGTATTTTCCGTAAGAAAGCAGTGAAACTCCGAAGCCATGTCAAATGATGGGATGAAAATACCGTTATATTTAAAAGCAGTCATTTTATTGATCGGAATGGCTGTTCTTTTAACAATACTATACGTTGCAAAGAGCATTTTTGTACCTTTAATTTTCGCAACCATTTTAGCTATTGTGCTCCATCCGGTCGTAAACTTCCTTGTAAAGAAAAAAATAAACCGGGTCATAGCGATTCTCTTTACAATATTCCTGACTTTTCTGGTCATCGCAGCGTTTGGCGCCCTCCTGATTTCACAGGCAAGCCGTTTAAGTGATTCACTGCCGTTACTGAGTGACAAATTCACGGAGGCACTCAACCAGGCTATTGTCTGGGCTTCAGGATATTTTGACATTAACCCTCATAAGTTTCATGACTGGATCACTAAAATTCAGGGTGAGCTCCTGAATACCAGCAGCGCTGCTATCGGGAACGCGCTTGTTTCACTTGGGAACCTGTTGGTAGTGATTTTTTTAATCCCGGTTTACGTCTTTATGCTTTTGTTTTACAATCCCATCATTATTGAGTTTATTCACAGACTTTTCAGCTCAGACCAACAGAGTAAAGTGAGCGAAATAGTTACCAAGATCAAAACAGTTATTCAACGTTATCTTATCGGGCTGATAATAGAGGCTGGCATTATTGCTGCTCTGAATACAGCTGCTCTTTTGATTCTTGGGATAGAATATGCTTTACTGCTCGGCCTTATAGGTGCATTTCTGAACGTAATTCCATATATAGGAGGAATTGTGGCAGTGGCTATGCCGATGATTGTTGCACTGATCACCAAAGATTCTGCATGGTACGCCGTTTACGTTCTGGTAATCTACTATATTATCCAGCTTGTGGACAATAATTACATCGTTCCCAAAATAGTTGCATCAAAAGTAAAACTTAACGCACTGTTCTCTCTCCTGGTAGTATTTATAGGTAATGCTTTATGGGGGATTCCCGGAATGTTTATCTCTATACCACTACTGGCAATAGTAAAACTAGTCTGTGACAACATCGAGCCTTTAAAGCCCTGGGGATTCCTTTTAGGTGACACAATGCCCCCGCTTATAAGGATCAAATCAATATTCAAGAAGCCGGCCAAGGGTTCCTGAGTGCCATAGTATCAGTAACCTTAAATTACTTGTTATACAATTAATCATTAAAAATAAATCATATGAAAAAAGCAGGTATTGTTATTTTAATCATTGGTGTGCTGTTAACCATTGTTACCACTGTAACTTACTTCACAAGAGAGAAGGTGGTAGATATAGGAGCAATAGAGATCAATGCAAACAAGCGTCACCATGTTAGTTGGTCACCACTTCTCGGCGTTGCAGTAATGGCTGTAGGGGGAGTCCTGATGTTTGTTCCCTTTAAAAAGTAATAAATAGTATTTTTTTAATAAGCCTGGACTGCGAAATTATAAGCAGGCCGGGCTTTTTTCGCATGGAAATAAGTCAGTTCGTCAATCTCGGTCATGTCCAGTACTTTGAACCCGTAATCTTCAAGCAGAAAGGAAATACTGCTCTGTGACATGTAGGTAATGGTCTTTGAATCCAGCATGCTGTATAGCCTGTTAATAAAAGGAACACGTGAGACAATACCATTTTCTATGGCATCGAAGTCTCTCTTAGCAATATTTGAGGCGGAACTGCTTCTTAATTTATATCTTGGGATCTTCTTGTTATCAACGAAACACCCGATTAAACTACTTTTGTGCGGCATAATCTGATAGCAGGTATGGAGAAAGTCCACGATCCATTTAATCTGGTTCATCTCTGTCACGTTCACCAGGGTTTTTACTTTATTCATATCCTCGGCATCATAATAAAAATGGTGCCGGGAAGAAATAATGACTAATCCCGGATCTCTTTCAAGGCCTAGCTTGCGGATATAGTTATAAAAGTTCACTCCCCCTTCGGCAATCAGATTATCCTTAACCTTACGGGCCTCTGCCAAATCATTTTGACTCGCAGGGATGCCAGAGTAGATACTGGTACGTTGAATTGCTGTGATACCTGTCTTGTCGTCCATGATCATATTCTCCCAGAATGAATATTGCTTTAAATTTCCTTAAACAAAGGTGGGGTCTGTCACATAAAAAAGAGTTACATTTTTCAATTGAAGAATTGCATAATTCACACATTTGAAACTGATGGCCTCTGTTCATGTTTAAGCAGATAAAAAAAAAGGCCGCTCTTTGTTGAGGCGGCCCTTTTTGATCTATAAACTTATTGCTAAAAACGGTATCCGATTGAAAGACCGTAACCTGTATTCCTGAATGAGGTCTTGTCACCGGTATCCCAGCTATGTGCAGGGTTAATCTTAATAAGACCCAGCTGTGCATTCAGCTGTAAAAATATTCCCATCGGCATCTCATAACCAAAGAAAATATTCGCACCTGCATCAAACCGCCTGTAATAAGCATTATTAATATCAAAAAACTCAGACTGTGTAATTTCGTTTTTGAAGAGAATTTTTTGTTCATAACTTAAAGTTCCGCTTGTAAACTTTTGCTTTCCGCCAATCCCAAGGGCAACATAAGGGCCAAACCCAAGGAGTACATATCCGTCGCCAACCTTTGGCCTGAACAGTAAGTTCAGTGGAATTTCGATATAGGAAATCCTTGTGGTGGTATTATAATTGCTGTTTGCCGCTTTGGCAGGCAGGTTAAATAAGTTATCCCTGGCGCCTTTTACAGAGAACAAAAGCCCGGGCTGAAAATAGAAGTCAGGTGCAAAGGGTATGTTTACATCAGCTCCGATATGAAAACCGACAATAAGTCCATTTGCATATTTGTCACCATTTGCATCTTTACCATTGATATTCTGGAAATTGACACCTCCCAGAAGACCAAAGCCCATCTGGGCCTGCATGGCTATTGTTGACAGAACAAGAATAACTGAAAGTGTAAGTAGTTTCGTTTTCATTTTCTTTTAATATTAAAACTGTCAGAATATTATTTCAATTAATCATTATTATTTACCGGCTTCTTTTGCAGCTTCAGCTTTCATCTTCTCATTAGCAGTGATCATAAACTCAACCCTGCGGTTTCCTGTACGGCCCTCGGCTGTACTATTGTCATACTTTGGGGCAGTTTCGCCAAATCCTTTAATTGATAACCGGTTGGCCGATATTCCTTTACCGTCGAGGTAAGCTGACACTGCACTGGCCCGTCTTTCAGACAGGTCCTGGTTATACGATTCACTTCCCTTGCTGTCGGTATGTCCCTGCACTTCAATGTTCGTTTCGGGGTAGGAGTTAAGGACTTTTACCAGTTTATCAAGGCTGATTTTAGCATCATCAGAAAGGTTTGACTTGTCAAATCCAAACAGAACATTGCTGTTGAATTCCACAGCTATTCCTTCACCCACGCGTTCAACCTTTGCATCAGGGACGGTATTCTTTATTTCCTCAGCCTGTTTGTCCATCTGGTGTCCAATGACTGCACCGGTGGCGCCACCCACTGTGGCCCCTATTATTGCACCCAGGGCAGTGTTACCCGATGCCCTGCCAATAACTGCGCCCATTGCTCCGCCTGCAGCAGTTCCGACGACAGCACCCTTCTGGGTTTTATTCCAGGAAGCGCAGCCGGATAGAATCAGGACCGTACTTACGATCATGATCAAGCTCATCCTTAACTTTCTCATAATTATGTATTTAATTGTTTAAGATTAACAGGTTGGAATAACATGTGATATTTTGCGCAAGGTAGGGCGGTTACTGATGAAAAGTGTTACACAACTTTCTGAATGAGTTACATGATTCACACCTTTTGAGGCTGCAAATCCAATATTACCGAAATTCAGCCTGGATATAGTGGTCTTAAAAGGGGAGGATGAACGTATCAAGTCTGAAAACAAAGCGGATCCTGTCTTTAAATGATCCGGTAATAGAATCTATGTTTTCAGAAACAAGCAAGGGAAAATAGATCTCGAAAAGGTTCCATATGCCTGTTTTAAACCCTGCCTCAAAGAACAGGGGTGATTTATTATTTATTCCGGTACCGTGATCGTTCAGCAACAAATTGACGAAGGGTTTTATAGGTATCACTGAAGCTTTCCCCGGCAGGCTGCTGGCCAGGGAGAGTGAACAAAGGTAACGGCTATAACCAAGACCGTCATTTACAGGAGTTACTAATCCGCCTTCGGACAGAGTCATCTGTCTCGAGGCTAAAGTTTTCGGATACTCTCCAAAACGATCAGGGTGTATCCCCTGATATAAGTACAGTTCGCGTCCGCTCCTGCCTCCTGCGGATAAACCATAAAGCGGATCAGCATTATCGTTCTTCAGCATGGCACCTGCAAAAAACCTGCACTCCAGCCCGTTGTTTTTGCCATAATAGCTAAGCTTATAGTTTACCTCCAGCGCTGTCTTAAGGAATGACTTACCTGTTTCAAAACAGATCAGCATTTTGTACGGGTTTATTATACTTTTTTTCTCCAGCTGGTATCCGGCCTGCACATATGAACGCATCTCTGCTTCCTTTAACTGAAGCAGCCGGGGAAGGTCTGAGGCGGCGAAATAATATCCAAAGACTTTGTGACTTATTCGATTGACCATTTTTTCAGACCTGAAATAAAGGTCTGATCCTATCCTGACTTTGCGATAATTTTGATTTCCCGGTCCGCCGAATTGTTCTCCTTCAATTGAAAATGTAGCAAGTCTTATGAGACTGTTAAAAGGAGTTATGTTTAATGAAACCTTCCCATAACCGGACAATCCCTTATTCCTGAAGGTATACAACGGAATGACAAAATACTCCACTGGTTTTGGTAAGATTGTCCCATTATTTATTGCAACACCTGCCATGAATTTATCTACGCGGTTCCAGTATAAAACAGGAAAGTATATCAGAGACCGCCTGTCAGGATCATCAATAGTATACAGGAACCGTAATTGAAGAGGATCAGCTCTGTGGAAAATACCTGATGTTCGTATATCGTTATTGAGTCTGTACAGTTCAGTCATTTTATGGTCAGGGTCAATTCTTATCTCAGAAAAATTATCTGTTGGTTCATTGATCCATTTTTCACCGTCAAATCCGTCTTCCCATTTTTCTGAACAGATTGAATCTCCGGTGAAAGCTGCTATCAGCAGCGGCGCATTCAGTTCACCTTTGTTTTTAATGAGCAGCTTTTGGTTTTCCAGGCGGACAATTTTATAATCGAGCCGTTTTGTTGTGCCCAGAAAACCGTCAAAAAACCATGAGAGGTCTTTATCTGAATGGGATTCAAAGATAGCCCTGAGATCATCGGGTCCCGGATGTTTGTTTTTCCATGCATGGTAATAATCATGCATTATGGAATCAAAAAGGGAATCTCCGAGGTAAGCCCTGAGATAGTTTATACCCTGGGGTGCTTTATTATATATTATACTGCTGTAGTTCTCAATGGTGTAATCAGTAGCCGGAAGAATAACAGGTTGTTCAAGATTTCGGCGGGCAGGAACAAGCCATTCGATTTCCTGCATTCGTTGTACCGGCATTTCCGTTATATGGAATAACCTGGCCAGTTTCCGGTTTCCGAAAACAACCTCCCAGAGTTTCTTCTCAGGATACTTTTCTTCCATATATCTTGATTCATATGCACTTGACAGGCCTTCATCCAAAAAAGGGAAAGTTCGTTCATCAGAACCGATAGCACTGAAAAACCAGCTATGACAAATTTCATGGGTTATTACTTTATCAAGCGCGTAAGGGTTATTGGCAAGACCTATGACAGTAAGGCCGGGATATTCCATCGCTGCTCCGGAATTAAGGGCACTCTGCACAGCTGTAAAATTATTGTAAGGATAGTCCCCGATCCATTCTGAAAAACTCCCTATCGCACTGTTTATATATGAGATAGCATTTATCCAGTATTGCGCTTCCTGGTTTGTAAACATCGCCCATGTGATTACTTCCCTTTCAGAGTCGGGAAGTTTTATCTTTCCTTTAAGTACATGAAATCTCTTATCAGCAAACCACGCGAAATCATGTATGTTATCCTCCGTATAGCGTAAGGTCTTCATCTGAACTGATGATGCCGGGAAATCACCACCCCCGAAGTCAGGCATTATCATCCAGGAGGAATCTTCAGAAAGGATATCAAGCCATTTCTTTTCCTCGTCATTCTGCAGGTTTCCTGTTGCTCCCACAACATAATTAGCCGGAAGAGTAATACTTACATCAAACCTGCCGAATTCCGAATAGAATTCACCCTGATCGAGATATGGCATTTGATGCCAGCCCAGCCTGTCATATACTGCAGGTTTGGGATACCACTGGGTGATCTGATACGATTCACCGATATGACCTAACCGTGAAGTTACTCCTTTGGGGATTTTAACGTGAAACGGAGTGGTTATCAGTATTGTATCACCTGGCTGAAGAGGCTCATTAAGAATGATTTTGCAGATATCAGACGCCTCTGGTAACAAATTCCATTGAACGGTAAGGCTGTCAACCATAAAATCCAGCAAATCAATATACCCTTTTAACTCCGGATCATTGAACAGTTTACTCTTTCCATCCCTTGTAAAAATCTCTTTGGCTAACGCGGTATTGTTATCTGAATATGCATTTGGCCAGAGATGGAAAAACAGAAAACGCAGAGTATCAGGAGAATTGTTAATGTATTCAACCGATTCGAATCCATTCAATTCATGACTGCTGTCAACTAAAGTCACCTGAATCTTATAATTCACTTCCTGCTGAAAATATCCCTGCGATTCCGCATTCATAAAAGGCCATAAAATTCCCGGGATGAAGAGCAAGGAGCGTTTAAGAAAATTTTTTAAAAAGAGTTTTTGCATGCCACCCCGCCATTAAAATTTACTGCTTTTGAACAGATATTACGAAGATATGGCAAAATCATTGATTGTCAAGGTCCAATCAGGTCAAATGTGTGAATGATGTAACTTATTCAAAAGGTTATGTAACACTTAGGTTGGTATCAGCGGATCAACCTTTGTAAAGTGGAAATTTATACAATTTAAAAAATAAGAAAATGATCAAAACAGAAATTAAAGGAAATTGGAATGAACAAAAAGGTAAGCTCAAGCAAAAATTTGCGATCCTTACGGACAATGATTTAATGTTTGCAGAAGGCAAAAAAGATGAGATGTTGGGAAAACTTCAGGTTAAGCTCGGTAAGACAAAAGAGGAACTGTACAAGATTATCCAGGAGCTTTAACCATATGCAGATGAAATCTGGCGCTTTACCATGAAAATAATTGACCCTGTCATTAAAGTAAGAAAAATTGCTACGGATCAATCTGTAAGGCTCGTTGAAAAAACTATTGCAACGACAGTCGAAGCCGGCAACTTTCTGACAAATATTGCCGATGGCTTCTTGTTTGTGACAAGAGTTACAAAAGAAGCATTTTCACGCAATTTTGAATTTAAGGAGTTTTTGCGTCAATGTTTTCAGGTCGGAAATAAAACGCTCCCCCTTATTTCAGTAACAGGGCTCATTATTGGCCTTGTGCTTACTATTCAGATGAGGCCTGCTCTTTTGAGCTTCGGGGCTGTCAGCCTGCTTCCCGGAATGGTAGTTATATCTCTCATCAGAGAAATGGGACCGGTCATAATTGCTTTGATATGTGCCGGGAAAATCAGTTCAGGTATGGGTGCAGAACTTGGTTCGATGAGAGTATCGGAGCAGATTGATGCCATGGACGTCTCATCTACCAATCCGCTAAGATTTTTAGTTGTAACAAGAGTATTGGCAGCTACGATCATGATTCCCTTATTAGTCTTATATGCTGATGCGCTTGGCATCATAGGATGCTGGGCCGGAGCAAATATAAAAGGTGATGTAACATTTGTTCTGTTTTTCTCACAGGCATTCGGCTACATTGGTTTTATTGACTTTATACCGGCACTTGTCAAAACATTCTTTTTTGGGGCGGTGATCGGTTTTGTCGGATGCTATAAAGGATATACAGCAGGGCGTGGGACTGAGAGTGTGGGTATTGCTGCGAACTCAGCTGTAGTGCTGTCATCACTGCTTATAATTATTATTGATTTGATTGCCGTGCAAATCACCGATATGCTATGAATACTACACAAACTGCAGCCGTTGTTGCTGCCAAAACAGAAAGCCCTGAACAGGTAATTGAAATCAATAACCTCAGGAAAGGGTTTGGCACAGAGGATGTATTATTAGATATTTCCCTTAAACTTTATAATGGTGAAAACCTCGTTGTGCTTGGAAAATCAGGCTCAGGAAAATCAGTCCTTATAAAATGTATTGTTCGTTTGCTGGATCCCGATGAGGGAACAATCAAGAGTCCTCGGAGAAGACGTGAGTGCCTTGAGCCGTGAGGAGTTGGGAGAGTTGAGAAAGAAAATCGGTTTTCTTTTTCAGAGTGGTGCATTGTATGATTCGATGTCAGTAAGACAAAATATAGAATTTCCATTGCGAAGGATAAAAAGGAATCTAGGTCAGAAAGAAATAACTGAAAAAGTGGAAGAAGTTCTGGAAAATGTTGGTTTATCTGATTCCCTGAATAAAATGCCATCACAGCTATCGGGCGGAATGCGCAAACGAATCAGCCTGGCACGAACCCTTGTCGTTGACCCGAGGATAATGTTGTATGATGAACCGACGACAGGCCTTGATCCTGTAACATCAGATGAGATAAGCACTCTTATTAATGATGTTCAGAAAAAATATAAAACTTCTTCCATTATCATCACACATGATATTGAATGTGCCAGGACAACTGCAAACCGGATCATAATGTTACTCAATGGCGAGGTATATAGGGTAGGCGGGCTGGATGAGTATGAAAAGTCTTCTGACCCGCCGATAAGATCATTCTTTAAATGATAATAATATGGAAACGCATACAAAAAAATTCAAAGTAAGGTTAGGCCTGTTTATTCTGGGAGGATTGGTGATTTTCATCATTGCCATTTTCATAATAGGGAAGCAGGAAAATTTATTCGATCCTGTATTTAAAATCACTACAACGTTCCATAATGTAAGCGGGTTGCAGGCTGGAAGTAATATACGCTATTCAGGTATCAATGTCGGTACAGTTGATGATATTAAGATCATTAATGATACAACGGTGCGGGTTGATATGTTAATTAAAAGAAGCGTTCAGCAGTTCATTAAAAATGATTGTGAGGCAGGCATAGGATCCGCAGGGATAATTGGCGACCGCATTTTATTAATTACTCAGGGCAGTGAGGATGCGCCCCTGGTTAAGGACGGGGCACACATCGGGTCAAAAGAACCTGTTGAAGCAGATGCCATAATGACAAGCATGAAAGTAACGGCTGATAATGCTGCAATTATTTCAGATCAGCTGGCAGACATCATGGTCAATATGAACAGTGGACGAGGCACACTTGGGAGATTAATTCAGGATTCAACAATTGCAGAAAACATTGACAAGACCATTATAAACCTTAAGAATAGCAGCAAAGGATTAGATGAAAACATGAATGCAGCAAAGGAGAATTTTCTTTTCAAAGGCTATTATAACAGGAAAGAAAAAGAAGCTGAAAAATCAGCAAAGGATAAACTTGAAATAAAAGAAGCTGAACAAAAAGCAGTTGATGATAAGAAGAAATGATTACCCGGCAATAAAACAACAATAATGGTAAATGCAGGCATATCCCAAAAATATTTTTCTGATTTTTATTATTTCATTTTTAATAACTGATCTTGCATCTGGTCAGCAAACTCCTGCTAAAACAGATTTAACCACTATTTATAAAAATATTGAGACCTATTCCAGGCAAAGCAAGTTCAAAACATTTGTTTACAGGCTGATTTTCAAACCGGTTACCCTGGAAACAAAAAATAAAGGCGGCAGGAAGAAGACATATAAAAACCTGATACAAAAGCCATACAACACCTTTGAAGGGAAAATTATCAGGAATATTGACGTTGTAACCTTCGATCCTTTTGGTTACTCGGTGACTGACACGAATGTTGCAAAACAAAACTTCCTGCGTAAGGTGGGAAACGGAATGCATATAAAAACACGTGGCATAGCAATCCGTAACCTGTTGCTTTTCCATAAGAATCAACCTTTCAATTCACTGCTTGTGAAGGAATCGGAGCGCCTGATCCGGGCACAGAAATATGTTCATGACGTCGGTTTTTCGATTATTGCAACCGGGAAAGAATCTGATTCAGTAGATGTTTTTATCCGTGAATTGGACAGATGGAGCATCACTCCGGCAGGAAACGTTTCAGCAACAAAAATGTTCGTAAGCATAACCGACATTAACTTTCTGGGATCAGGCCAGGCGTTTCAAAATACTTTTTCCAGGAATTTCACCACCGGAGTTAATTTATTTAATACTGGTTATTTCATCCCGAATATCCGTAATACCTATATAAACGCAAAGCTTCATTATGGCTTTGACGCAGACAGGAATTTCACAAGGGGACTGGCTGTTGAACGTCCGTTTTTCACTCCGCTGGCGAAGTGGGCAGCAGGTGTGATCGTTATGTCCCAGTTTAAGATAGATACACTGGATGCTATAAATCCTGCCTTTGTCCCATATAGTTTAAGATTCAATACTCAGGACGTCTGGGCAGGAAAAGCGATAAGGATCTTTAAAGACAGCAGGGATGATGACCTTATTACTAATTTAATTTTTACAGCCCGATACCTTCGGATCCGCTATTCTGAAAAACCACTTGAAGAAAATGATCCGTTCCATATTTATTCCAATGAAGATTTTTATCTGGGCGGCATAGGTATTAGCTCCCGGAAATATGTTCAGGATAAATATATCTTCAAATTTGGTGTTATCGAAGATGTGCCGGCAGGGATAGTCTTTAACCTGACAGCGGGCTACCAGTTAAGAAGCAATACCGGCCGCTTCTATTTAGGAACGCGTTTTTCATTTGGCAACTATCATGACTGGGGTTACCTGAGCTCAAGTTTTGAATACGGTACATTTTTTAACGCATCACACACTGAACAGGGCCTTTTTACCGCAGGCATAAATTATTCCACAGTATTATTTGAAATAGGGAAATGGAAATTCAGACAATTTGTAAAACCGCAGATGACTATTGGCATAAACTGGTTCCCTTATGATAGTTTAACACTTAATGATGGCTATGGACTGGACGGTTTTAAAAGTCCTGTTCTTTCAGGAACAAAGCGCCTGTTACTTACTTTGCAGACACAATCATACGCTCCATGGAGCTTTTTAGGATTTCGTTTTGGGCCATATATTAGTTGTTCTTTTGGAATGATTGGCGACGATGCAGGCGGGTTAAAAAACAGCAAACTGTATTCACAAATCGGGCTTGGAGTTTTAATTAAGAATGAAAACCTGGTTTTCAATACATTTCAGATATCAATTTCATTTTACCCGTTAATCCCTGGCCTTGGTCGAGATATTTTCAGAATGAATTCAGTCAGGACAACTGATTTCGGATTCAGGGATTTTGAAATTGAAAAACCCGGAAGGATTATATATCAATAACCTTAGCGCAGGAAAACGCCAACCAACTTTAAATGTGTGAATCTTGTAATTCTTTGTCATAGTTATGTAACAAGTAGAGCTGATCTCCTTACTACCTTTGAAATAAACTAAATACTATACTAATATGCCATTACTGACTATTTTAATCGTCCTGATTGTTGCCGGCGTTCTGCTATGGCTGGTCAACAGTTTTATTCCAATGGATCATAAAATAAAAACCATACTGAATGTTGTGGTTGTGATCGTTGTTGTAGGTTGGCTTTTAAAGCTATTCGGGGTTTTAACCTATCTGAAGGAAATACACATATAAAAATGAAAAAGATTAAACAACTGGGTATCTGGATGGATCATTCAAATGCCTATCTGATGGAATTGACAGATGACACAATTGTAACGAATGTTGTTGAATCCAAATTTGAACAGGAGGATAACATATTCGACATGAAGCACCATGAAAAAGGTTATCATAATAAGGAGCAGCAACAACAGGCTGACTATTATAAAAAACTACGTGATTTTATCAGAAATTATCAGGAGGTTGTTCTTTTCGGTCCCACGGATGCGAAAGCGGAATTATTAAACCAGTTAAAAGGAGATCACCTTTTTGATAAGATAAAAATTGAAGTGCAGCAATCTGACCAGATGAATGAAAATGAAAGACAAGCCTTTGTCATAGAGTATTTTAAAAAGCAGAATGTATAAAACTCAATAACATGAAAAAAATTGCCTATTTAATATTTGCAGCTTTGGTTTTGACAGGATGCGCCTTAAACCTTCTTACCGGACGCAAACAGCTGAGCCTGGTGAAGGAATCTGAACTGCAGTTAATGGCCACAACCGAATACAACACATTTTTATCAGAGAATAAGGTTTTAAACCCTGGTACAAACAGAGATGCAGCAGCTGTTGACCGTGTTGGTGCGCGAATATCAAAGGCAATAACAAAGTATTTTGCCACCCAGGGACAGGAATCGCTGCTTGAAGGCTATAAGTGGGAGTTCAACACGGTTGAAAGCAAAGAAATCAATGCCTGGTGCATGCCTGGGGGAAAGGTGGTTGTATACACGGGTTTACTTCCTGTTACAAAAAATGATGCAGCACTGGCAATTGTCATGGGTCATGAGATTGCCCATTCCGTTGCCAAACATGGCAACGAAAGAATGAGTCAGGCCCTGGTTCAGCAAATGGGAGGTATGGCACTGGAGATTGCTTTGGCCCAGAAACCTCAGGAGACCCGTGATCTGTTCATGACGACTTATGGCATTGGAAGCGAAGTAGGGGCTATCTTACCATGGTCACGGCAACAGGAAACTGAAGCTGATCAATATGGACTTATATTTTCAGCATTGGCGGGTTACGATCCACGCGAAGCAATCGCGTTCTGGCAAAGAATGTCGGCAGCGGGCAATGGAAACCCACCGGAATTCCTTAGCACACATCCTTCCGATGCAACAAGAATAAAGAAACTGGAAAAATTCATGCCGGAAGCCATGAAATATTATAATGCCAGCAAATAGATGCCGGGTTCCGGTCTCTGTGAACAGATAATGACCGACAGGTTATAAAAACAACTGACCGATTGTTTTGACTATAGTATTTTCTTTTTTAATTTGTATTAATCAATAGTTATAGCTGAATGATTTTTAATATATGCGAGCTAAAATCATCGAACCCAAATTAAAAGTATCAGTTGAAAGAAAGACTGCAGTTAAAGATACCGGTAAGTTCCCGATAATTGGCATCGGTGCATCGGCTGGCGGACTCGAAGCATTGGAGCAATTCCTGATTAATGTGCCTGAAGAAAGCGGAATGGCGTTTGTTGTTATTCAGCATCTTGATCCTACACAAAAAGGGATGTTGCCTGAATTGCTTCAGAGGGCCACCAGCATGAAAGTGTACCAGGTGACAGACCGCATGCATGTAAAAATGAACGCTGTCTATGTGATTCCTCCCAATACCAGCATGTCAATACTAAATGGGGTACTTCACCTGTTTGAGCCTGTTGAGTTAAGAGGAATGCGCCTTCCGATTGATTTTTTCTTTCGCTCTCTGGCAGATGACAGGAAGGATCTGAGTATAGGTATTATTCTTTCGGGGATGGGATCTGATGGCAGTACCGGACTGCGGCCATAAAAGAAAAAAATGGGCTGGTGATGGTGCAGGACCCGTCCGATGCTAAATTCGACAGTATGCCCCGCAGCGCTATTGATGCTGTGGTGGTTGATATAGTGGCTCAGGCAAGAGAGCTTCCGGCGAGGCTTGTTGAATGCCTTAAGCATATGCCCGCTATCAGATCAAATCTGAGTAACGAGGTAAAAGATAAAAGCTCGCTTGAAAAAATTATTATTCTTCTGCGGAATCAGACAGGCAACGACTTTTCATTATATAAGAAAAATACATTGTACCGTCGGATAGAAAGGCGTATGAGTGTCCATAAAATTGATAAAATAGTTTCATATGTCCATTTTTTGCAGGGAAATCCCAAAGAAGTAGAGATACTTTTCAAGGAATTACTGATTGGCGTGACAAATTTCTTCCGGGATGCCCAGGTATGGGAAAAACTGAAAGAAAAAGTTTTCCCGGCTATCATTTCCCATCAACAGCCGGGTTCAGTATTACGGGCGTGGATCACTGGGTGTTCCACGGGTGAAGAGGCATATTCGCTGGCCATTATATTTAAAGAGGCACTGGCAAAGGCCAACCAGCACGGAGGCCCTTCGCTACAGATATTTGCTACTGATATCGATGCCGATGTTATTGAGATAGCAAGAAAAGGATTATTCCCTGCAAATATTGCTGCCGATGTATCTCCTGATCGTCTAAATCGCTTTTTCATTTCATCCGATGAAGGCTACCGTATCAAAACCGAAATAAGAGAGATGGTTGTCTTTGCACAACACAATATTACCCTTCATCCGCCTTTTACCAGGATTGATATCCTTTCGTGCCGTAATCTGCTGATTTATATGGATTCTGAGCTGCAGAAAAAGCTTATCGGAATGTTTTATTACAGTATCAATCCGGATGGAATACTGCTTCTGGGCAGCTCTGAAACTCCCGGAAGCCAGAATCATCTTTTTACCCCCGTTGACAGTAAACTGAAAATATACAGACGTACTCTTTCAAACCATTTACCGGAAGTATTTGATTTCCCGTCTTCATTTTCCAGATCCAAATCGCCCGTGGCTAAAAGCCCGGCACCGAACTGGCACAGTCTTAATATTCAAACGCTTGCCGATCAGCTTTTATTGGAGCATTATGCACCTTCTGGCGTACTGGTGAATGAATATGGCGACATCATTTATATACACGGACATACGGGCAAATATCTGGAACCTGCTGTGGGCAAAGCCAACCTGAATATTTTTGCCATGTTGCGCGAAGACCTGCGCAGCGAATTTCATAATGCCTTTCACCGTTCAGTTACGAAAAAAGAAACGGTTGTTTTACACAACCTCAGAATAAAAACAAACGGTAGTGCTCATATTATTAATATTGACATCAAATGGATTGATAAGCCGGAGCTCCTGGCAGGCACTGTGATGATAATTTTTAATGACGTGAGAGAAGCTGAAGACATCCATTTGCCTTCAAAAACAGGTAAAAAAGGTGTGCACAACATCAGGCAGAAGGAGCTGGAGAATGAATTACAGCGAATGCGTGACACAATGCAGAATAATCTGGAAGAGGTCCAGACATCACAGGAAGAACTTAGATCTGCAAACGAGGAATTGCAGTCCACAAATGAAGAGCTGCAGTCCACAAATGAAGAGCTTACCACATCAAAAGAAGAAATGCAAAGCCTGAATGAAGAACTTCAGACTGTGAATGCTGAACTGCAGGCCAAAGTAGATGATTATTCGCGTGTTAACAATGACATGAAGAACTTGCTTAACAGCACTGAGATTGCCACACTGTTCCTCGACAAAGAGTTAAATATCCGTCGCTTTACCCACGCGGCGACTAAAATTTTCAAACTTATAAAAAGCGACATAGGACGACCTTTTACGGACCAGACCTCAGACCTTAATTACCCGGAATTGGCTGACGATGCGCTCGAAGTTTTAAGAACGCTGGTATTTATACAGAAAGAAATACCTGCCAGAGACGGCCGGTGGTTTCTGGTTCGTATAATGCCGTACCGTACATCCGACGACAGAATAGACGGACTTGTCATCACTTTTATCAATATCTCAGACCATAAGAGGCTTGAAGAAAAACTACTCGAAAACGAGAAGATGTTTCACCTCCTGTTAAGTGCATCCTCAGATATTAAAGTAATTTTATCAAATGACATAAAAGTGATGGATTTTAATCCAGAAGCTGAATTATTTTTTGGAAAAAAACGTGAGGAGTGCATAGACAGGAATTTTATTCAGATGTTTGTTCCTGAGGAATTGCAGATAAGCACTGAAAAAAAACTAAAAATGCTACTGGGCAAAGGGTTGAATGACAAATTGAAAATAAATGTTTCAGCAGCCGATGGGAAAATACTGGTTATTGAATGTTTCATAACCATATCGCTCAGCAGCCTGAATAATACAGAAGGAATGATATTATCAATTAAAAAACAATAAAACCATGGGTAAGAAGGATCCAAAGCTTACTGATTATCAATTACTACGTTCAAAAGCTGAAGAAAAACTGAAAAAACGTCCCAAAAAAGCTGGCATTAAGGTTTTGGAATCCGATTCAAAAAAGCTTCTTCTTGAACTACAGGTGCACCAGATAGAACTGGAAATGCAGAATGAAGAGCTGCGGCAGGCAAATGAAACAGCAGAAGAGGCCCTTAAAAAGTATACAATGTTATATGATTTTGCTCCGATGGGCTATTTTACACTTGACAGTGATGGCGGCATCTGCGACCTTAATTTTACTGGCGCTGAAATATTGGGCGATAATCGCTTTAAGCTGATACACAGTAACTTTAAACTGTTCATTTCCGAAGATTCGAAACCTGTATTTAATAAGTTTTTCAAGAGGGTATTTGCCAGTAATGCAAAAGAATCATGCGAGCTGACGCTCGGATATAATGATAAACTCTTATGCAAGGTTTATATAGAAGGCATTGTTATAAGTGATGACCGGAAATGCTTCTTGTCAGTAGTCGATATTTCAGGTTTCAGGAAGTAAAATATAAAATCAAAATATTGCTTCCAGGGTTGAACATCCTCGAATCAGACAGTCCGGTTACTATGGGTGTGCCATTTCTTCTTAAATCATATGTGGGAAAGTTGCAATTCTTTAATAGAATTGTGTAACGGTTCTGTGGGACAAAAGCTGGAAATTAGCTCTATAATCTATTTACAATCATATGACATGAACAGAAAAGCACACAGGACAGCCAATTTCTTTGACTGGACTTTTGTACGCGAGGCACTTAAGCGTACAATGACATCAGGGGCAAAGCCTGATTTGGGTTCAGACATCGCTTCAGAAAGCCGGGATATCGAAATCTCAATTTTAATCAACGATATCTTTGGTGGCAAAATCCTAAAAACACAGAACAGTAAAGGCAGGCATTTCTATAACCGGATTAATGGGAAACGTATTGATATTGGCGCGGAGGAAATTTACAGTGTGTCTGATGCAACAGACATAGCAAATAGCTCTGCCTCCCGTTCCGAAACAGCTCATTATAAAAAACACGAGGATTATTCAGACTTTTTCGTGAGGTTCATCAGAGCCTTTGAGGAAACAGTAGGCCTTGATAGTTGCCAGACTGCATGAACCGTTTACCGCCTGAATTATGTAACTCATAATCATAATTGTGAAACACTTTCAAAATAACCAGTCCTTATCTTTAGTAAGTAGTTTTCCTCAGTTGATATTATGAGGCAAACCATACTTACAGTTATGAAAAGAATAGCTTTTTCAGCGATTTTGCTGGTAGCAACATTCTCATCAGGTTTTGGTGAAATTTCCGGGTCAATAAAGAAATTTATTGATGGCAATGCGGAAACCCTGAAGTATGAAATTGATAATGAAAACCTTCTTTGTGGCAGGGAGCTTTACCTTTTTTATGTGAACAGATCCTGTAATCCTGCCTGGTTTACCGGGAATAGTTTTAGTAATAACGGGTTTGATTTGCTTAATTATATCCGGAATGTTGGTCAGCAGGGCCTGCAGCCAAGTGATTATCATCTTTATCTGATTGAAGCATATTTTAAGAAAATGCTTTCCTCTGCAGCAACAGACACAACTGACCTTATGAAACTGGATGTACTGCTTACAGATGCCTTCCTGATTCTGGGCTCACACCTTTACTATGGCAAAGTCGATCCTGAAATAGAAGGTGCAGACTGGAATATGCAGCGTAAGGATCCGGAATTAAGACTTGACCTTAAGCTCGAAGAGGCACTTATCAAAAATGACGTGGACAATGAGCTTAATATGCTTGCCCCCGGATACAGATCATATTGGAAGATGAAAGAAGAGCTTGCGTTCTTTCTTAATCTGGATGGGCAATTATGGCCGGCAATTCTTTCGGACAAAGCTGTTAAACCCGGAGATTCAAGTCAGATAGTTCCGATGGTCCGGCAAAGACTGATCAAGCTGAGATATAAATTATCAGACAGCATCTCCCTGGTACTTGATGAAGAACTGGAAAAACAGCTTAAGGTGTTTCAGGATGACTGGGGTTTAAATACTGACGGCGTGATTGGCAAGGCGACCCTTGAATACCTGAATAGCCCGCCCAATAAACTTATAAGTCAGTTGAAAGTGAATATGGAGAGGTTCAGGTGGCTTCCTCCACAGGTGACCGAAAAACATATCATTGTAAATATTGCCAATTTCAAGCTCGATCTGATAACGGGAACAGATACACTTATTTCGATGAGAGCTGTCGTTGGCAAGGAAACAAAAAAAACGCCTGTTCTTAATGATAGCATGACATACATCGTTTTCAGCCCCACGTGGACTGTTCCCAACACTATCTTGCAGGAAGAAGTTATCCCTGAGTTGCTCAAGGACCCCGGGTATCTTATTAAAAAGAATATGAAGCTGATCAGAAATGACGGGTCAGAATTAGCTTACAGTGACATTGACTGGTCAACCATATCACAAGCCAATTTTCCTTATATGGTCCGGCAGGATCCGGGACCGGGAAATCCACTAGGCAGAGTCAAGTTCATGTTTCCGAATAATTACGATGTGTACATACACGATACTCCGTCAAAGAGTTTTTTTGCCCGTGATGTAAGGGCTGTCAGTCACGGTTGTATCAGAGTGGAAGACGCGTTTGATCTGGCTGTACTGCTGTTATCTGATAAACCGGAATGGTCACCTGACAATATCCGGAATGCAATGCAACAGTCTAAGGAACAAACTGTGCTTCTGAAGGTGCCGGTTGATGTTATAGTGGTCTACCTTACGGCCTGGACTGACGGTAAAGACCGGTTACAGTTCCGGAATGATGTTTATCAAAATGACGGGAAGGTTTTGGAAGCCTTAAATCAAAAGCCTGAAAGTGTCAGAGTTAAAGCTACGTTTTTATAATGGAATATATTTTACTGATAATCTGTGAATTAGATTTATAGTCAGGTGCAGGAGTATAAATAAACAGACATGAACCGCCTTTGATGGTTTTAATAATTTCCTCACTTAGTTCAACCGGAACAGCCGGACAGCCGAAACTGCGTCCCAGTCTGCCATGGCTTCTGATAAAGTCATCGGAAACGTAATCTGCACCATGAATGACGATGGCACGTTCCCGGGCCCTGTCATTGATACCTTTTTCCATGCCGTCGAGGGCAAGGGATAGACCGTGCTTTCCAATATACGTATCACCGGTAACGTAGAAGCCAGGGCTGCTTTCATATGAACCGGGATTATTGGAAAACTTCTCAGCCATAAGTTCACCGGAATTACGGCCATGAGAGACAAGACAATGGAAAAGCACCTTCCCCTGGTTGAGGTCGAGTACCCAGAGCCTTTCCCTGTCAGACTGAACACTAAAATCAATTATCGTAATCACCTCAGGGCGGCTTATTGAATTTTCTTTAACAAGTATCTCATAACCTGCCAGGGCTGTCTGAAGTATAGGTAAGGGCGGAAATTCAGAACTGTCTGCCGGCAGTAAAAACATAAATTTTTGGGCAGGCCGGGGAGGGACACCGTGAGGGTCTTCTGCAATTACCTGATTACCGGGCAAAAAGGCAGAAAAAAACAACAATAAGATAAACAACACAGCCTTTATCATCGGAGGTAAAAATAATCATAAATCAGGATAACATGCTTTCTGCCCGCATTATTGTCCTGATTCAGGTAATTATTTTCTGTCTGATGCCGGGATTCACCCCCTTAAAACCGGTAACCTGATGCTCTAGTTCATAAGGATTTTCATATCCTCATCAGGAGTGGTGACGCCTGTTATGCCGAATTTTTCAACAAGGACTTTCACGACGTTGGGTGACAGGAAACCAGGCAGTGTTGGCCCCAGGTGAATATTCTTCACTCCCAGAGACAATAGAGCGAGCAGGACGATGACAGCCTTCTGTTCATACCATGCGATGTTGTATGCTATAGGCAGTTCATTTATGTCATTCATTTTGAAAACGTCCTTTAGCATAAGCGCTGTTACCGCCAGCGAATATAAATCATTGCACTGTCCGGCGTCAAGTACACGGGGGATCCCGTTTATGTCACCCAGTTGAAGCTTATTATACCTGTATTTGGCACAGCCCGCAGTAAGGATTACAGTGTCTTTCGGCAGCTTCTGAGCAAACTCCGTGTAATAGTCGCGGCTTTTCATGCGGCCGTCGCAACCGCCCATTACAATGAATTTACGTATTGCGCCGCTCTTCACAGCTTCCACAACCTTATCGGCCAGCAGGCTGATCTGGTTATGGGCAAAACCACCCAGAACAGATCCTTTTTCTATCTCTGTCGGGGGAGCACATCTCTTTGCATGTTCAATTATAACTGAGAAATCCTTCTCTTTACCAGGTTCCCTGTCCGGTATATGCGGACAATCAGGATAGCCTGATGAGCCGGTTGTGTAAATGCGGTCTTTATAGCTGTCGCGCAGCGGGACGATACAGTTGGTAGTAAATAGAACAGGGCCGTTGAAAGTCACAAACTCAGTGGTCTGTTTCCACCATGAGTTACCATAATTACCGACAAAATGGCTATACTTCTTAAATGCCGGGTAGTAATTAGCCGGAAGCATTTCGCTGTGCGTGTAGACATCCACTCCGGTTCCTTCCGTCTGACGCAGCAGTTCTTCCATGTCTTTCATATCATGGCCGCTGATAAGGATAGCAGGATTGTTCCTGACGCCGATGTTTACCTCGGTCATAACAGGGTTGCCATAGGTGGTCGTATTGGCTTTGTCAAGGAGAGCCATCACTTCCACACCATGCTTTCCTGTTTCGAGAACAAGAGCAACAAGTTCATCAGCTTTAAGGCTGTCATTTAAAGTAGCAGCAAGCGCCCTCTGGATGAAACCGTCGACGGTGTCGCTGTTAAATCCGAGGTTGGAAGCATGCTCTGCATAAGCGGCCATACCTTTGACGCCGTAAGTGATGAGCCCGCGCAATGACCTTATATCCTCATTCTCCGTTGCCAGTACGCCAATCCTGGCGGCCATCTCTTCGAGTTCCTTTTCTGAAGCCGGTTTCCATGTAGCAGCCGGGTCAATATTTCCGGGGATTTTGATGCCATGGCTCTTCATTTCGCCTGTGAACGTATCTCTTATGGCTATTCCTTCATATATCCTGGCAATGATCTTTTCCTTGTCAAAATTAGCATTGGTTATAGTTGTGAACAAGGCTTCCTGAACGAACCTGTCAACCCTGGCATTTGAATAGTGGTTTTCACGGGCAATGGTCCCGAGTATTGAGATCCCTTTGGCAATATAGACCAGCATATCCTGCATCTGTGCTACGTCTTCCGTTTTTCCGCATACACCTCTTACGACGCATCCGGTTCCTTTTGCCGTTTCCTGGCACTGAAAACAAAACATACTCATATATCTGATTTTTTAATGGTTTAAATTTTAAATTATTACAATTGTATCCAATCGTTTTTCAGGATTTTTCCGTCAATGCTTACCAACACTGCTTTTACCGGTATTTTCACCTTCGCCCTGCCTGTTGCTGATTTGACCATTTGCAGAAGACCTCCGCAACATGGCACTTCCATCATCATGACGGTTATGGTATTAACTTTCGCAGTATCAATCAGTGTGGTCAGCTTATCAACATAGCTTTCAGTTCCGTTATCAAGCTTAGGGCATGCTATTGCAAGCGACCTGTTTTTAAGGAAGGTCGAATGAAATGATCCGAGAGAGAATGCCACGCAGTCAGCTGCCAGCAGGAGGTCAGCGCCTCTGTATGCCGGAGAATTAGGATTGATCAGATGCATCTGGATTGGCCAGTGGGTCAGTTGGGATGTCATCACGGCAAAATCATGCTGCGTATCTGCCGGCACCGGTGTGATAGTTCTTTCCCTGCTTCCGGGGCAACTGCCGCCATTATGCAAATGTGGGTTATCATGTTCTTTTTTGCTCATCACAACTACCTCGTCAAACGGCTCTGCCTCCCTCTTTTCAACTGTAATGGCACCCTCAGGGCAATATCCGATGCAGGCACCAAGGCCGTCACACATAACTTCCGAGACCAGTCTGACTTTTCCGTCAATTACCTGCAGCGCCCCCTCATGACAGTTCGGAACACATTGTCCGCAGCCGTTACACTTTTCTTCATCTATCCTAATTACATCTCTAAGCATTATCATGCATTTTAGATTTCAGTCCAAAATATTACACTTTACCAGCCCATATTTAACAGATGGGCTGCCAGAAAGTTTATAATGATTTTTTTCCGGAGGTTGCGGAGGGCAGGTTGACCGTGAAACAGCTTCCGCCGCCAGACGTGCTCTCGACAGTTATGGTGCCTTTACTTAGTGTGACCAGTTCATGTACCAGCTTCAGACCTATTCCTGTACCTTTTTCGGAATCGGTGCCGGGAGTAGTGTCAATATCTGCTGCTGTAAAGAGTTTCTTCTGACGCTCCGGGCTGATGCCCACTCCGTTATCACAAATTTTAATAACCACACCTTCCTGAGACTTATCATGTTCCTTCACGCTGATCGTTACTTTGCCGCCGGGATTGGTGTATTTGATGGCGTTTGAAAGGAGGTTCCTTACCACAATGTCAATCAGATCCCTGTCAATCCATCCAACCGATCTGCCCACCTGTGTAAAATTGAGCGATATGTTTTTCCTGTCCGCGTTATCCTTCAGGATGCTCATGTTTGTAAGAACAATATCTGCGAGGTCATTTTCAGAAGGAGCGAACCGTATCATATCTTCCTGACCTCTTCCCCATACAAGCATATTCTCAATGAGACTTATCAGCATCTGTGAATACTGGATGCAGGAATTAGCCATTGCTTCGGTCTTATCCTTATACTCCTCTTCCTTTAGCAAATGGAGGGTATAAAGGATGTTCACGACCGGGCTGCGGAGGTCGTGTGCTATGACAGAGAAGACCTTGTTTTTCAGATGAATTGTTTCCGAAAGTTTCTTATTCTGGAGGGCAACCTGTTCATTTCTGGCATTCAGCTCGTTGCTTTTATCTCTAAGCTCCCTTGTTCTGTCATCAACCCTGTTTTCAAGATTACGGTTTAGTTCTTCAAGCTGAAAAGCCAGCTTTTCCCTCTCCTTGCCTGAATTGACCCAATCGTGTATCAGCAGTGCTGCCTGTAAAAAGACGAACAGCATCATCATGAACGAAAGGATATATACCTGCTGTTTTTGCTCAAATCCGTTTGAAAGCATGACATCGGCGACAGCACCTCCCCCGATTGCCAGAACCGCAATGAAATTGATCAGGTCAATCCAGTTCTTCCTCATAATCCCCCTGAGGCTTTTTACAAATGCATAGATCATGAGGAAGAAAGCCAGGGCCTGTACGACAAATGCAGAATAGGAAAAGATATATGCAGGTGTAGTAAATACAAGTATTACACCTGCAAGAAAGATAAAATCAATTACTGTCGCTGCCTTCCTGAACCATGCAGCCGGGTAGATATAATAAGTGAGCCATGCGCCCGACGTAACCATCAGGTAAAGAACAAGATACTCACCTTTTACTATCATGTTCCAGCTCGTAATTTCGAAAATAGAGATAAGATAGGGAGTTGAGAGGAACGGTCTGATGGCAAGGCAAAGAGAAAGGAGGGAGAACATCAGGAGCTTGATGTTTCTTCTGTCAAAGAGATAGAAAACAAAAAAGAAAAGGAAGGCGGCCAGGAGCATTCCCGTCACGGCTATGGAGCTGAACCAGTGATTGGTGAAGTAAGTTTGTATCGTATGGAAGGTACCAATCTTAAGCGGCAGCCAGAAGCCTCCCCTGCGTTGTTCATAATTAGATACACGGATCAACAACTCAAGGGTGTCACTTTTAGGAACGTAGCTGAAAAACAGGGGTTCATATGCAGGTACTGAACCGGCCCTGTTGCGGGCAGGTGTGCCATTCCTGGCCATGACAGTACCGTTAACGGTTATCTCATACGACGTGTCGAACGCAGGCATGTCGAATCCCATGCGGTCACGGTATCCCGGAGGGAGAAGAATAACTGCCCTGTAAGTTCCGAAGCCGAATCGCGGAAGTCTCTTCCCGTTAACCACATAAGTGGACCAGTAACCAGGTACTTTACCGTAGCAGTATGATGACAGGGTATCATGCTGAAATCAGGAGTCGTATAAAGGAATTTGTTAAAAAAGAATTCCCATTCTCCGTTCATTTTAACGGTGAAAGCATCTCCCTGCCTGATATGCCTCAGGTCCAGAACGCCTTTTTCAACCTTCAATGGAGCACCTGTTACAAGGCATTGAAGCAGAAAAAGAGAAATCAAAATCGTGGCAGTTCTTTTCGGCATGGCGGACGGTAATCTTTTGTGCTAAATTAACTTCTTTCTACTCGAATTCAACCAGAGGATCTCCCTTTCTGACCTTGTCCCCGGTTTTTATGATGACTCTTTTTATTTTTCCGTCACGGTCTGAGGTCACTTCCCTGAAAGTTCTGTTGATCATGATATACAACAGTATTTCTCCCTTTTTAACGTCCTCTCCCGGGTCCAGGTCATCTTCAGACCGGTAGGTACCTGTTGTGCCGTAATAGATAAATGCAATGCCCGACTCAGGTGCAAACAGGAGTTTTTTCTGTGAGACCTTTGCTGACGCGGCCTTAGAAAGCTCAGCTTTTCTATCCTCTATCTCTTTTTCGAAGCGGGTCCTGGCCACTCCCGATTTATAGTCCCTGTACTGGCGGTCATGCATCGCCAGTTCGAACAACTCCTCGTCATCCTTACCCGCTGGCCATTTGTTATCTTCCATCTCTTTCCGGTAGGTGTCGAGTGCATCAGGATAGTTATCCTGCGGAGTGCCTTCGTAGAATTCCTTCCCTTCGCGTTTGGCCAGCTCAATGAGCTCAGGTGCCAGCGGACCGGGCAGTTTACCGGCACGCCCGAGAAGCATATCCCAGGTATTGGGATCAATCATTGCGAACCGGTCTTTCCCGTTGACCAGCGAGACGATATTCATCAGCGCCACGTTCTTTACATACTGGCTGAAAGGTGTTACCAGCGGAGGATAGCCCATCATGGGCCAGATATGACCGACTTCCTTAAAGAGCCAGACAACCAGATCGTCTTCTGACAGTTCAGGTTTATTTTTTGCCTTGAGTGCGGAGTTAATTCCCTGGTGGACTCCCTTCAGGTCAGCCATCAGGCTTCCCATCATGCCTCCCGGCAGTCCCGATCCGATAAGCAGCGATGTCATCAGCTTATTCCTCGGGTCAATAAAGTATCCGAGGAAATCATCGATGAACTCCTGTGTCAGTGACCTGACCTTCATGTAGGCGTCCATGTTAATTTCAGGTACATCAAATCCTGCGTCCTTCATTATTGCCTGTATTGCAATGACATCGGGGTGCACCATTCCCCAGCTGAGAGGCTCCATTGCAACGTCGAGGTAATCAGCGCCGGCCCTTGCCACCTCAAGCATTGATGCAACAGACATTCCGGGGCCGCTGTGACCATGATACTGGACTATGATGCCGGGATATTTATTTTTGATTTTCTTCACGAGGATACCAAGCGTGGCCGGTCTGCCCACGCCGGCCATATCTTTAAGGCATATCTCATCAGCACCGTATTCGACCACTTTGTCAACCACTCCCATATAATAGTCAACCGTATGTACGGGCGAATGGGTGATTGACAGTGCTGCCTGTGATATCATTCCTGCCTCGCGTGCGTATTTCACTGAAAGTTCAAGGTTGCGGTGGTCGTTCAGCCCGCAGAACGACCGTGAAATATCTACTCCCTGGGCTTTTTTGACCTTGTACATCAGGCGCCTGACATCTGCCGGCACAGGATACATCCTCAGGCCGTTAAGCGCACGTTCGAGCATGTGTGTCTGAATTCCTGCCTCGTTAAAAGGCCTTGTCCATTCCCTCACAGCCTCGTTGGGATTTTCACCGTAAAGGAGCTGTACCTGTTCAAAGGCACCGCCGTTGGTCTCGATACGGTCAAAGCATCCCATTTCAATGATGTGGGGTGCAACTGCTTTCAGCTGGTCAACCCTGGGCTGGTACTTGCCTGAGGACTGCCACATGTCGCGGTACACGAGGCTGAATTTGATCTTTTTCTTCATAATAAAACGCCGGGCGATATAATTACAGGTTTATACTTCAGAATAATAGTTCAAAGATAATCCTGTTAGAACTCCTACACGTGATAAAAATCAATAATAGCATTTAGTAAAAAATATAAGATACCACGTGGGGTATAATTTGTGCCGGGAATAGTATCAATATCTGCTGCTGTAAAGAGTTTCTTCTGACGCTCCGGGCTGATGCCCACTCCGTTATCACAAATTTTAATAACCACACCTTCCTGAGACTTATCATGTTCCTTCACGCTGATCGTTACTTTGCCGCCGGGATTGGTGTATTTGATGGCGTTTGAAAGGAGGTTCCTTACCACAATGTCAATCAGATCCCTGTCAATCCATCCAACCGATCTGCCCACCTGTGTAAAATTGAGCGATATGTTTTTCCTGTCCGCGTTATCCTTAAGGATGCTCATGTTTGTAAGAACAATATCTGCGAGGTCATTTTCAGAAGGAGCGAACCGTATCATATCTTCCTGACCTCTTCCCCATACAAGCATATTCTCAATGAGACTTATCAGCATCTGTGAATACTGGATGCAGGAATTAGCCATTGCTTCGGTCTTATCCTTATACTCCTCTTCCTTTAGCAAATGGAGGGTATAAAGGATGTTCACGACCGGGCTGCGGAGGTCGTGTGCTATGACAGAGAAGACCTTGTTTTTCAGATGAATTGTTTCCGAAAGTTTCTTATTCTGGAGGGCAACCTGTTCATTTCTGGCATTAAGCTCGTTGCTTTTATCTCTAAGCTCCCTTGTTCTGTCATCAACCCTGTTTTCAAGATTACGGTTTAGTTCTTCAAGCTGAAAAGCCAGCTTTTCCCTCTCTTTGCCTGAATTGACCCAATCGTGTATCAGCAGTGCTGCCTGTAAAAAGACGAACAGCATCATCATGAACGAAAGGATATATACCTGCTGTTTTTGCTCAAATCCGTTTGAAAGCATGACATCGGCGACAGCACCTCCCCCGATTGCCAAAACCGCAATGAAATTGATCAGGTCAATCCAGTTCTTCCTCATAATCCCCCTGAGGCTTTTTACAAATGCATAGATCATGAGGAAGAAAGCAAGGGCCTGTACGACAAATGCAGAATAGGAAAAGATATATGCAGGGGTAGTAAATACAATTATTGCACCTGCAAGAAAGATAAAATCAATTACTGTCGCTGCCTTCCTGAACCATGCAGCCGGGTAGATATAATAAGTGAGCCATGCGCCCGACGTAACCATCAGGTAAAGGACAAGATACTCACCTTTTACTATCATGTTCCAGCTCGTAATTTCGAAAATAGAGATAAGATAGGGAGTTGAGAGGAACGGTCTGATGGCAAGGCAAAGAGAAAGGAGGGAGAACATCAGGAGCTTGATGTTTCTTCTGTCAAAGAGATAAAAAACAAAAAAGAAAAGGAAGGCGGCCAGGAGCATTCCCGTCACGGCAATGGAGCTGAACCAGTGATTGGTGAAGTAAGTTTGTATCGTATGGAAGGTACCAATCTTAAGCGGCAGCCAGAAGCCTCCCCGGCGTTGTTCATAATTAGATACACGGATCAACAACTCAAGGGTGTCACTTTTAGGAACGTAGCTGAAAAACAGGGGTTCATATGCAGGTACTGAACCGGCCCTGTTGCGGGCAGGTGTGCCATTCCTGGCCATGACAGTACCGTTAACGGTTATCTCATACGACGTGTCGAACGCAGGCATGTCGAATCCCATGCGGTCACGGTATCCCGGAGGGAGAAGAATAACTGCCCTGTAAGTTCCGAAGCCGAATCGCGGAAGTCTCTTCCCGTTAACCACATAAGTGGACCAGTAACCAGGTACTTTACCGTAGCAGTATGATGACAGGGTATCACTGCTGAAATCAGGAGTTGTATAAAGGAATTTGTTAAAAAAGAATTCCCATTCTCCGTTCATTTTAACGGTGAAAGCATCTGCCTGCCGGATATGCCTCAGGTCCAGAACGCCTTTTTCAACCTTCAATGGAGCACCTGTTACAAGGCATTGAAGCAGAAAAAGAGAAATCAGAATCGTGGCAGTTCTTTTCGGCATGACGGACGGTAATCTTTTGTGCTAAATTAACTACTTTCTACTCGAATTCAACCAGAGGATCTCCCTTTCTGACCTTGTCCCCGGTTTTTATGATGACTCTTTTTATTTTTCCGTCACGGTCTGAGGTCACTTCCCTGAAAGTTCTGTTGATCATGATATACAACAGTATTTCTCCCTTTTTAACGTCCTCTCCCGGGTCCAGGTCATCTTCAGACCGGTAGGTGCCTGTTGTGCCGTAATAGATAAATGCAATGCCCGACTCAGGTGCAAACAGGAGTTTTTTCTGGGAGACCTTTGCTGACGCGGCCTTAGAAAGCTCAGCTTTTCTATCCTCTATCTCTTTTTCGAAGCGGGTCCTGGCCACTCCCGATTTATAGTCCCTGTACTGGCGGTCATGCATCGCCAGTTCGAACAACTCCTCGTCATCCTTACCCGCTGGCCATTTGTTATCTTCCATCTCTTTCCGGTAGGTGTCGAGTGCATCAGGATAGTTATCCTGCGGAGTGCCTTCGTAGAATTCCTTCCCTTCGCGTTTGGCCAGCTCAATGAGCTCAGGTGCCAGCGGACCGGGCAGTTTACCGGCACGCCCGAGAAGCATATCCCAGGTATTGGGATCAATCATTGCGAACCGGTCTTTCCCGTTGACCAGCGAGACGATATTCATCAGCGCCACGTTCTTTACATACTGGCTGAAAGGTGTTACCAGCGGAGGATAGCCCATCATAGGCCAGATATGACCGACTTCCTTAAAGAGCCAGACAACCAGATCGTCTTCTGACAGTTCAGGTTTGCTTTTTGCCTTGAGTGCGGAGTTGATTCCCTGGTGGACTCCCTTCAGGTCAGCCATCAAGCTTCCCATCATGCCTCCCGGCAGTCCCGATCCGATAAGCAGCGACGTCATCAGCTTATTCCTCGGGTCAATGAAGTATCCGAGGAAATCATCGATGAACTCCTGTGTCAGTGATCTGACCTTCATGTAGGCGTCCATGTTAATCTCAGGAACATCAAATCCTGCGTCCTTCATTATTGCCTGTATTGCAATGACATCGGGGTGCACCATTCCCCAGCTGAGAGGCTCCATTGCAACGTCGAGGTAATCAGCGCCGGCCCTTGCCACCTCAAGCATTGATGCAACAGACATTCCGGGGCCGCTGTGACCATGATACTGGACTATGATGCCGGGATATTTAGTTTTGATTTTCTTCACCAGGATACCAAGCGTGGCCGGTCTGCCCACGCCGGCCATATCTTTAAGGCATATCTCATCAGCACCGTATTCGACCACTTTGTCAACCACTCCCATATAATAGTCAACGGTATGTACGGGCGAATGGGTGATTGACAGTGCTGCCTGTGATATCATTCCTGCCTCGCGTGCGTATTTCACTGAAAGTTCAAGGTTGCGGTGGTCGTTCAGCCCGCAGAACGACCGTGAAATATCTACTCCCTGGGCTTTTTTGACCTTGTACATCAGGCGCCTGACATCTGCCGGCACAGGATACATCCTCAGGCCGTTAAGCGCACGTTCGAGCATGTGTGTCTGAATTCCTGCCTCGTTAAAGGGCCTTGTCCATTCCCTCACAGCCTCATTTGGGATTTTCACCGTAAAGGAGCTGTACCTGTTCAAAGGCACCGCCGTTGGTCTCGATACGGTCAAAGCATCCCATTTCAATGATGTGGGGTGCAACTGCTTTCAGCTGGTCAACCCTGGGCTGGTACTTGCCTGAGGACTGCCACATGTCGCGGTACACGAGGCTGAATTTGATCTTTTTCTTCATATTAAAATGCCGGGCGATATAATTACAGGTTTATACTTCAGAATAATAGTTCAAAGATAATCCTGTTACAGCTCCTACACGTGATAAAAATCAATAATAGCATTTAGTAAAAAACAGAAGATACCCCGTGGGGTATCCTCTAATCAACCTAAACCTGATCGTAGAAAGGCCGGACGGCCTTATTAAGGAAGGGAAAAAAATATTTTTTAATCGTTCTGCTTGACAAGTGCAGGATAGAAAGAAGCTATCAGCTGCAATGCATCAAATTCTTCTGTTTTGCCCCTGGTAAGTACTTTCTGATGGAAATAACCGGTTCTGTCAAGTTTTCCCTCATCAGTGGAGATGTGTGCGTCTCTGTATTTTTTTCCGACCTTGTTTACACCGAAGTACTCACCGTTGCAGGTGTACATCACTTCCAGGCCGCCGTCAGAGACAACTACATAGTTTTTACATTTCTTTTCTTTGTCGATGAAAACCTTCACTATTTCAGGAAAATTTTCATAGGTGATAGTGTAGCATTTCAGCTCTGCACCTGCGATCATCATAGACTCATCAGTAGCCTCGATGGTGTAGCTTCCGAAGGAAGTGTTTGACTCCCCCTTCAAAATGACCCTGCCGTATGACATTGCTGCCACACCTGCAAAAAGTACCAAAACAAGAAGAATTTTTTTCATGACTTACCCGATTTTTGTTTAACACCAAACTGTCCGATGAAAAAAGAGGAACTGTCCTTTTCCATTCTTTTTTCAATCTAAAGACCCATAACCTTTTCTTTCGCTGCAATCAATTGTGTTAATCTTGCGTTAATAAAAGTTAAACAGTATTTTTGCGTTTTATAAAAGTATGTTACAGCATTTGGAACACAGGTTTATGATGAACCGCCTCGGACGGAGGCTTTATCATTGCCTTATGTTCTATGACAGATAGCCTTTCAGTCGCAGCCGCCATCACGGCTGTCCTTCCCCTCATTAAGTATAAACCGGAATTTTACGGATTTTTTATGAAAGGCTTAATATTCAGTATAAAGAGATATGCAATTCATGACGGCCCCGGCATCAGGGTCACCTTTTTCATGAAGGGATGTCCTCTTGACTGCTGGTGGTGCCACAATCCGGAAGGAAAGTCTGCCATGCAGAGGTCCGTGGAGCGTATTGACAGGGTGGGAGAAAAAGAGTTCCGGTCCGTTGAGCTCGTTGGCAGAGAGTATACTCCGGAAGACCTTGTAAAAAAAGCTGAGAAAGACAGGGTCTTCATGGAACAGTCAGGCGGGGGAGTAACATTCTCGGGCGGAGAACCGTTGCAGCAGTTTGATTTTCTCCTTGAAACGCTGCAGGCAATGAAAAAGGCAGGATTCCATACAACAGTCGATACTTCCGGATATACATCGCCGGAACGACT
The DNA here is from genome assembly GCA_963849945.1 of uncultured Bacteroidales bacterium. Taxonomy (GTDB): domain Bacteria; phylum Bacteroidota; class Bacteroidia; order Bacteroidales; family VadinHA17; genus SR-FBR-E99. Next base: position 220,285 of record CAWKJD010000013.1, read on the forward strand.
GAGGGCTATCCTCCCTTATACCGATCTCTTCCTTTATGACATCAAACACCTTGACCGGGACACGCACATCAGGTACACGGGGGTGAGTAATGAGCTTATCCTTTCAAACTTTGACATGCTTCTGAATGAAGGGGCGGAAGTGATGGTAAGGATCCCGGTTATACCGGGTGTGACGGCTGATAAAATGTATATGGAAGAGCTCAAAAAATTCATCGAAAGCCGTAAAACGAAAAAGATCAGAGAGATAAATCTCCTGCCATATCATAAGACAGGCAGCTCAAAATATCGCCGTTTTGACCTTCCTGACCGTATGGCCGGCATAAGCCAGGTATCTAACGGTCATCTTGATGATTACATTGAAATATTGAAACCATTGGGCATCCATGTAAAAAAAGGCGGATGAACAGAACAGAAAAAATTACAGATATGAAAATGACTGACAGGGTTCTCAGGCTCAGGGAACAGAGCCTAAATGCGGTTGAGACAATCAGTGCCGAGAGGGCGCAGCTCATCACCCGCTTTTATTCAGGCAGCGATGCAAGGGGCCTGTCAGCTCCTGTAACCAGGGCGCGCGCATTTGAGTACCTGCTCAGGCACAAAGCCATATGTATCAATGAAGGTGAGCTGATCGTCGGCGAAAGAGGTCCGGCGCCAAAGGCGACACCCACTTATCCGGAAATCTGCCTTCACTCAATGCAGGATCTCGACATCCTTGACAGCCGCGAGAAGGTATCATTCAGGGTAGATGACGAAGTGAAGCGCATATACAATGATGAGATCATTCCCTTCTGGAAGGGACGCAGCAACCGTGACCGGATCATGGAGCGCATGACCCCGGAGTGGATCAACGCCTACAATGCAGGCATCTTTACCGAGTTCCAGGAACAGAGGGCGCCGGGACATACTGTCCTCGGTTACAAGATGTTTCATACCGGATTTCTTGATCTGAAGAAGGAGATTGCTGAAGCAGCCGGGAAGTTAGATTTCTTTAATGACCCTTCTGCTTACGAAAGGAGCGAAGAGCTTAAGGCGATGGATATAGCCTGTGATGCTATAATCATGTATGCCGGAAGACACGCTGAGGCTCTTGAAAAGATGGCGGAGACAGAGGCAGATCATGTTTCGACGCGAGGAGCTGGCAAAGATGGCTGCTGTATGCCGTCGTGTGCCTGCCCATGCACCGGAGACATTCCACGAGATGCTGCAGCACTACTGGTTTATCCACCTCGGGGTGGTGACAGAGCTTAACCCGTGGGATTTATTTAACCCGGGCCGTCTTGACCAGCATCTGTGGCCGGTATACCAAAAGGAGACGGAGGCTGGCTCACTCACTCCTGATCAGGCCTATGAGCTCCTTGGCTGTTTCTGGGTCAAGTTTAATAATCATCCTTCACCCCCGAAAATGGGTGTCACCGCCCAGGAGAGCAACACCTATACGGATTTCTGCCTCATAAACCTCGGTGGCGTAAAGCCTGACGGTACTGATGCCGTAAACGGGATGTCATATATTCTCCTTGATGTCATAAAGGAGATGCGCATCGTTCAGCCCAGCTCAATGGTGCAGGTAAGCCGCAAGAGCCCGGATGCCTTTGTTCACAGGGCTCTTGATATTATCAGGACAGGTTTCGGGCAGCCGTCAATCTTCAATACTGAGGCAATCATACAGGAGCTGCTCAGGCAGGGAAAGAGTCTCGTTGACGCCCGTAACGGAGGCGCCTCGGGATGTGTGGAGACCGGAGCCTTCGGGACCGAGTGCTACTGGCTCTCCGGGTATTTTAACCTTGTGAAAATACTTGAGGTGACCCTTAACAACGGCTATGATCCGCGTACCGGAGTGCAGGTTGGTCCCGAAACCGGTGATCCCTCACTCTTCGCTTCCTTTGATGAATTCATGCTTGCCTATAAACAGCAGGTGAACCATTTTGCAGACATTAAGGTGAGAGGCAATAATGTCATTGAAAAGACATTTGCTAATCATCTGCCGGTGCCGTTCCTGTCACTGCTCCTGGAAGATTGCATCGCCAGCGGCAAAGACTATAATGCCGGAGGGGCACGATACAACACTACGTATATACAGGGTGTGGGACTGGGCAGTATTACCGACATCCTCACATCGATAAAATTCAACATCTATGACAGGCACCGGTTCACATGGAATGAGATGCTTACTGCCCTGAAGAACAATTTTGAAGGGCAGGAGGAGATGCAGTATGAGATGATATATAACACTCCCAAGTACGGCAACGATGATGATTATGCCGATGACCAGGCTGTGGCTGTTTTTGAAATGTTCTATGATGCCGTCAACGGCAGACCGACGCCTCGCGGGGGTGTTCACCGGATAAATATGCTGCCGACAACTTCGCATGTCTATTTTGGAAACGTGACCGGCGCCACACCTGACGGACGCAAGGCGTTTGTGCCTCTCTCAGAAGGTATTTCGCCCTTCCAGGGTGTTGACCGGCAGGGACCTACCGCGGTGATCAAATCAGCATCCAGGATAGACCATCTCAGGACCGGCGGAACACTGTTGAACCAGAAGTTCTCACCTGAGTTCTTTGAGGATGAGGGCAGCTATCAGAAGCTCACGGCACTTATCAGAAGCTATTTCAGTCTTGACGGACATCATATACAATTCAATGTTGTCAATGCCGGGACACTGCGTGAGGCTCAGAAACACCCGGAGCTTTACCGTGATCTTATAGTACGGGTGGCGGGTTACAGTGATTATTTCAACGACCTGGGAGAAGATCTGCAGAATGAGATAATCAGGCGTACGGAGCACAGCGGTTTTTAGGAAACAGCCAAATGATAAAGCCTGTCGGTTTCCCCGGCAAAAAAGAATAACTTTTTGTCAGATACGCTTGACTTTGTCATAAAAGTTCAGTATATTTTGTAAAATTTTACAGCGCTGTTCCGGTTGTGGCCATGACTTCTGCCGGAAGAAATTAATGCCTTGATCGTGAAGAAGATATTCGATTATTTTGACACACGCTACAGGGCTGAAATGCTTGGCAGGCCCATCGATCAGACAGGTCCGGTAATTACTATTTCACGTCTTACAGGATGTGACGGAAGGGAAGTCGCGGCAGCGCTTGTTGCGCAGCTCAATCTCAGGTATAATACAAATAAATGGAGGTGGATCGATAAGGATATCATCTATCATGCTGCCCATGAGCTGAAGACAGATACGAACAGGGTTGAGACCTATTATCAGGGGAAGACCCTGAGTGATATGTCAGAGATGATTATGGCCTTTTCAGGTTCATTTGTCACTGACAGCTCGGTAAAAAAGGCTATCAGGGAAGTAGTGCTCTCCATTGCGCGTGAAGGCAATGCCGTGATCATCGGCCGGGGAGGAGTGTCAATAACGCGTGATATGACGAATGCATTGCACATAAGGCTCGTGGCGCCGTTATACTGGCGGGTTGAGAATGTAATGAAGAAGAAGGGAATGATAATTGAGAAGGCCGAGGAGTATGTTGTGGAAACAGATGAGAAAAGGCATAAGATGATTCTTGATTTTCTTGACAAAAAACCTCAGAACATCGATTTTCTCTTTGACTCCACGCTTAACAGAAGCAGTTTTACCATTGACCAGCTTTCGTTGCTTATACTTAACATGTATGAAGCAAAGCTGGGCAGGATGAAATAAGAATATTGCTATGCTTTTTTCAGAGTTTGGGCATAGCTGGTTGGTTGATAAGTGAGGAGGGTAGTAAGAGGGCCGGTTTTCCAGGAAAACCGGCCCTCTTCTTTTGCTTTTTCAGAGACAGCAGATCTGTGCAATCCTCTGGATGTGTTCAGATGTCCGTTTGTCTAGCGATTTCATGTAAGCATCCCAGTCGTCAATCCTGAATCTCGCCACTCCTGTCTCTATGGCAGCCCTGGCGACGGCTGAGGCTACTCTCGAGATAAGACGCGGATCAAGTGGAGTGGGAATAATGTATTCTCTGCCAAACTCAAGCTTTTCAAGGCCATAGGCTTTTAGAACTGTCTCAGGCACAGGCTCCTTCGCCAGGGCTGCCAGAGCCTTTGTGGCTGCCAGCTTCATCTCTTCATTGATGGTGGTAGCCCTGACATCAAGCGCACCCCTGAAGATGAACGGGAAGCCAAGTACATTGTTGATCTGGTTGGGGTAGTCTGACCTCCCCGTGGCAAAAATGAGATCATTGCGTGTTGACATCGCATCTTCGTAACTGATCTCCGGGTTAGGATTAGCCATAGCAAAGACTACAGGGTTGGGAGCCATAGTCTTAAGCATATCCTTGCTGAGCATATTGGCAACAGACAGTCCAAGGAAAACATCAGCTCCGTTGACCGCTTCAGCCAGAGTATTTATGTCACGATGAGTGACCCATTCCTGCTTGTATTTGTTGAGGTCAGTCCTTTTACTGTTAATGACCCCCTTGCTATCGACCATAACGACGTTTTCCTTTTTCACGCCAAGGGCAACATATAGTCTTGTACAGGAGTTGGCAGCAGCTCCGGCGCCGCAAACCACCACCCTTATGTCTGAGATCTTTTTCCCTGTTATATCCAGTGCATTCAGAAGACCTGCAGAAGATATGATGGCTGTCCCGTGCTGGTCATCGTGAAAGACGGGTATGTCAAGCAAGGCCTTCAGTTTTGTCTCAACCTCAAAGCATTCCGGGGCCTTGATGTCTTCGAGGTTTATGCCTCCGAACGTGGGGGCTATCTTTGCACATATTTCCACAAGCTTATCCGGATCTTTCTCATCGACTTCGATATCAAACACGTCCACGTCAGCGAAAACCTTGAAGAGAAGGCCCTTGCCCTCCATAACAGGCTTGCCGGCGAGAGTACCTATGTCGCCCAGACCAAGCACTGCGGTTCCGTTGGAGATCACGGCTACCAGGTTCCCCTTGGCCGTGTACAGATAAGCATCATCGGGGTTCTTTTCGATTTCAAGGCATGGATAAGCCACACCCGGAGTATAAGCGAGACTGAGATCAAACTGGGTGCAGTAAGGTTTGGTAGGAATTACCTCGATCTTACCCTTTCGTCCGCGACAGTGATAGAGGAGCGCGTCTTCTTTTGTGACTTTAGACATAATGGGAAGTTTTTTTGATTTGGAACTTTTGTGAGGAAAGGAATTAGGACAACGAATTTAAAGTTTTTCCCAGAGTGTTCCAACTTATTTTAAGAATATAAATTGATTTCCTTTTGTACTCTATCGGAAAATAGATATTTTCATCGCGGCAAAAAATGGGGCTGACCTGTTTAAGAATATGAATAAGGAACTTCAGAATATTGCGATAGGTGTTGACATAGGCGGCAGTCACATCACTGCTGTGGCCGTTGATATGTCAAATCATACAATAATTAATAGCTCCCGGGCGGAAAGTCCTGTTGACAATCAGGCCGAAGCCGATGAAATTCTTTCTGTATGGGCAGGTGCCCTGCGGAAAGTAGCTGATAAATTTCCGGTCTTCAGGTTACGCGGCATCGGTTTTGCCATGCCGGGCCCTTTTGATTATGTTAAAGGCATCTGTCTGATCAGGGGAGTACCCAAATACGAGAAGCTGTATGGTGTCAATGTGGGGAAAGCGATCAGCTCAAGGCTTGGATTGCCCTGCGACTGCAGTGTGAGGTTCATGAATGATGCAAGCTCATTTGCCGTTGGGGAAGCATGGGCAGGGAAGGCATCTGGTTTCAGGAAGATGATGGGCATAACCCTTGGAACAGGATTCGGATCCGCTTTCATTGATAATCGAATACCTGTGGCCGGAGGTGATACTGTTCCCCGGGGGGGATGCGTCTATCACCTTCCGGTCGGTAAAGGAATTGCTGATGACTACTTTTCAACGCGCTGGTTTACGGCAAGATATGCTGAGGTGACAGGAAAGGAGGCTTCAGGCGTTAAGGAGGTAGCAGAGGCAGCCGCGAGTGCTGCTGAAGTGCAGGCTCTCTTTGATGAGTTCGGGAAGGGACTGGGTTCTCTGCTTTCACCGTGGCTCATGAGGTTTGGCGCTGAGATACTTGTCATCGGCGGGAATATTTCTAATGCATATAACCTGTTCGGCCCTTCCTTCGAGGCCGAGCTGAAGAATACCGGATGTAATATCGCGATAGCCGTTTCAGAGCTGAAAGAGGATGCTGCCCTGCTTGGCAGCGCTTACCTTCTTGATGACGAATTCTGGAAAAAGGTACAGCCTGTCCTTCCCCTTATGTAAAACCGAACAATCAAAAAACATGAATGAGAAAAAAATTGAGATGAGGCAGGTGATTCCCGTGCTCTTGTCTTTCTTTGTGATGAGTTTTGTCGACCTGGTCGGGATCGGCAAAGACCGCGTTGCCGGTGACCTGGAACTGAGTGAGTTCATCCTGGGGCTGATCCCGTTTTCTGCATTCATCTGGTTCTTTTTCCTGTCCGTACCGGTTGGCATACTGCAGGCAAGGGTCGGAAAGAAGCTGATGCTGAACATCGGGATGGCTGTGACAGGAGTAGGCCTTCTTATACCTTTTTTCTTTTACAGCTTCGCTACGGTACTTACAGGTTTTACTCTTCTGGGTATAGGTAACACTATCGTACAAGTATCGGCTAATCCACTGCTCGTTGACGTTGTACCCGGTAACAGGGTGTCCAGCTTCCTGAGCTTTTCACAGTTCATCAAAGCCATCGGCTCGATGATAGCAGCACCGCTCGCAGTATTATTTGCCAGTCGTTTCGGCGACTGGAAGCTGCTGTTCCTCGTCTATGGAATAGTCTCATTGCTAAGTGTTCTCTGGCTTGGCAATGTCAAAATCAATGAGAGTGCCATCACCGAAAAAGCGCCCTCACTGGCATCTGCATTCAGGCTACTTGGCAATTCTTTCGTACTGATGATGGTCCTTGTTATTTTTCTTGTGGTGGGTATTGATGTCGGCTTCAATTATTTCTCGGGGACGTTCCTTACAGAAAAATTCGGGATCGGAGCAGACGCGGCCCAGACAGGACGGAGTGTTTACTTTTTCGGGCGTATGCTCGGGACATTTGCCGGGGCGCTTATGCTGACAAAGCTGTCATCAAGGAAGGGATTCCTGTACAGCGCTCTGATATCAATCGCAACAATAGTGCTTATTCTGATTATCCCGTCAAAAGCGGCTGCATGGGTGCTGGTATTCCTTTTAGGTCTGGGTGTAGCAAATATCTTCCCGCTGGCTTTCTCACTGACAATTCAGAAATATCCGGAAAGGGGAAACGAGATTTCAGGTCTCATGATGATGGCGATATCAGGCGGTGCACTGATACCTCCTGTTATTGGACTGGTAAGTGATTCTCTGGGCGTAAATGCGGGAATGGGAGTGTTGCTCTTGTGTGCCGCCTATATTCTTATTGTATCATGGGTGATCATTAAGAAGAAGATCACAACGGTATAGGCCGGTAGGTTTGCCCGGCCTGCCGCACACCTGGTCATGGGTGATGTCACTGGTATAGTTCAGAAGCTTTCTTTGTCAGCAGGTAGAATGTGTTTGCAGCTGATTCTTCCTTGCCTGGCAGCGCCCCTCCGTTATTTTTTACTTCCATGAAATCATTCACGAATTTTTCGGCGCTGCCCCATTCAGTCTGAAGTATTCCGGCGTATCTCTCTTTCGTTTCTTCATTAGCCGTTGAAATAAATGTCCAGGCATTTTCGAGCTGCCTGAGAGCTACATCGGGGTCACGATACGGGCAGATGAGTACAGTAAATCCTTTAAGGGCAAACATCACAGGCGACAGGTCAGGCCTCTCATAGTGCCAGTCGCATATTACCACATCCTTGTATATCATGTCAATTGCCCTGTGCGTGTTGTTCATGCTTGCCTCCCACATGCCATAACCTGTAGTTTTTCCGTCTATGAGCCTGTCGCCCCAGATCCACATCGAGCATCCTTTTGAAGTCAGGAAATTACGGAGAAGGTTCACCTCACCGGCAAAAAGCTCGGCATTATCCTTTCCGGAGCATCGCGGGCATTTACTGTCACCGATGTAGAAAACCTCATCCATGCCTGCATGGAAAGCGTTCGCCTCAAAAACATCGACAAGTTCTCCGACGATATCAAACACAACATCATGCACCTCCGGGTGCAGAGGACAGTAACTCCTGCAGTATAGTCCATCATCATTAGGCCATGTGTATTCCTCGGGCATTTTAACCCAGGGGGTCTCATCAAACTGCGGGTATGCTTCCAGCAGTTTGCCGTTTTTTAATTCCCACGACTGGTGACCAAGCAGGTTAATCTGAGGTATAAGATTAATGTTAAGATCTTTGCAGGTTTTTACCAGCATTTTGACATCGTGCCTTGTCAGGGGATTTTCATCCCTGAGCTCAGGGTGAGTTTCGTACTCATAATTCCAGTCGACCCTCAGTACAAGAGTGTTTACTCCCAGCGGAGCGAGCTCTTCCCTGATGAATTTGTCAAATTCCTTAACATATTCATGTTGAGGCGCTGCGATACAGAGGCCCAACACCGGTAATTTAACGTCATCGGCTTTAGCTGTCAACATGAAAACTGAAAGTGCAAATAATCCAAAAGTCTTTTTCATTTTTTGTTTTCTGCCGGTATTTTTCATACCGGATATTTGTCACGGGCCAATTTACTCAAAATATTTATATTTACCGGTGGGAGATAAATCAACACGACATGAAGCAAGACAAGATACGCAGACGTGATTTTATACGAAAAGGAGCAGTAACAGGCATTGCACTGACGGTTATTCCGCGTCATGTGCTTGGAGGCAAAGGATACCTGTCTCCGAGTGATCACCTGACAAAAGGGATCATCGGCACAGGCGGAATGGGGCTCAATCATTTTGCGTATGAGAATACCCGCCTTATTGCAGTATGTGATGTTGATGCCTCACATCTCAGGATGGCGCTTGATAAGGCCGGCAAAGGTGTGACGGGTTACCATGACTTCAGGGACCTGATAGCCAGACCTGATATAGATATCGTACATATTGCCACTCCGCCTCACTGGCATGGCATAATATCAAAGATGGCGGCTGAGGCAGGAAAGGACATATGGTGCGAGAAGCCGATGACACGCACAATAGGTGAGGGGAAAAAGGTGATTGAGGCAGTGCAGGCAAACGGACGTATGTTCAGGCTGAATACCTGGTTCAGGTTCACCGGGCAGTTCTACGGACTCGGAACGACTGTCAGACCTCTGAAGAAAATTGTCAGCAGCGGAGTGCTCGGATGGCCCCTGAAAGTGACAATCAGCGGAATAACAGGTTACGACTGGAAATTTTACTGGACAGGCGTGCCGAACCTGTCCCCGGAGACTGTGCCTGCGGAGCTTGATTATAACTTCTGGCTCGGACCCGCTCCGTTTAAGCCATACAATCCACTCAGGGTACATGAGAAATTCAGAGGTTACTGGGATTATGACGGAGGTGGTCTTGGAGATATGGGCCAGCATTATCTTGACCCGGTACAGTATCTTCTGGGAAAAGACAAAACCAGTCCGGTATCAGTAGAGATTGATGCTCCTCAGCAGCATTATGATGCAGTGGGTACATGGAGGAGAATAACGTATACCTATGATGACGGATGTAAGATAGTTCTTGATGGCGAGAACCGTGACAAAGATGCAGCATACATTGAGGGCCCCAACGGCAAAATATTCAAGGGGTTCAAATCGGATGTACCAAACCTCTCCGGACTACTTGAAAAACTGCCGGATCCTGAACCGCAGATAACCGTGTTCAGTGAATCGGTCAGGACAAGAAAGCCATTTGCACTGAATGAAGAGAACGGCCACCGGTCATGCACTCTGGTTAATATGGGCGTGGTGGCGCTAAGGCTTGGCCGCAACCTGACATTTGATCCTGTAAATCAGGTGTTTACTAATGATGAAGCGGCGAATTTGTATATTGATCAGCCAATGAGGGGCGAATGGCATATCTGAAATCTAAATCACTTAAAAAATCATGAATAAAACTAAAATACTGTTTGCGGTTACAGCAGCTCTTTTCCTGCAGTTCGCAGTCAATGCACAGGATGTAAGAACCATGGAGACAAGGGTAGCTGACCTCCTCGCGAGGTTACCGGCTAATAATCAGAGTCTTACGGCTACTCTTATGGAAGAGATGTATTCCCTTGGCGATGAGGGCACAGCTCTTATTTGCCGGCAGGTCGTACCGGCAGGCACGGGCGACGATACCAAGGCACGATATGCCATATCAACACTGACAAGCCATCTGTCAGCTGACAGGGAAAATACCAGGAAGAGCGTCTGGGAGAAGCAGTGCATCAGGTTCATGAAGGATGCAGGCGACAGGGAGGTCAGGGCTTTCTTTATGAAGCAGCTGAACCTTATCGGGTCTGATGTGGCAGCCATGACGATGGCTGATTATGTCCGTGACTCCGCGATTTGTGATGATGCAGTAATGGTACTGAAGTCTTCAGGCAGCGAGTTATCTCAGAAGGTTCTCTCTGATGCCGTTTCAGCTGATACATGCCCGTGCGCGGCTCAGATACTTGTAGCGCTCGCAGACATGAATAACCATAGCGCAATACAGAGTTATCTGAAATGGTATGAAAAAGGCAGCCGTGCGGAGCAGTCTGCAGCACTTTATGCCCTTGCCGGCTCAGGCGATCCGGCAGCCTTACCGGTGCTGATGCGCGCTGCTGAAAATGCAGGGTTCAAATGGGAACCCACAGGCGCTGTGCAGGCCCTTTTACTTTATTCAAAAAATAGAGGCCTTGCCGGCGATGTGCGAGGGATGAAGAAGATCACAGACCTTGTCATCTCGAAGAGTAATACGGCTGAGACAGCCGGACAGCGTCTCGCAGCTATGAGTATTCTTGTGGCGGTGGAGGGAGAGAAAGCCCTCCCTGTGCTTCTCAGGGCTGCTGACGACCCTGATGTCGCTGTCCGCGGCGGAGCACTGCGGCTTGCCGGTTCTCTGCCGGGCGAGGAAGCCACCGGGAAGTGGATAAAAACGTATCAGAAAGTCAGTCCCGCGGCAAAACCGGAAATTCTCTTTATGCTTGGCGAACGTCGAGATGAGCTCGCTGTGCCTATTGTCCTTAAGGCCCTTGACGATCCGTCAATCCAGATTGCCGGCGAGGCTGTAACTGCCCTGGCAAAACTGCAGGGAAACAAGGCTGTTGACCCGATTCTGGCATGGATACTGAAATATAACAATGAAGAGGGTCACGCGACAGCCGCCACTGCCCTTACGTCAATACTTGACAGTACAAGTATAAACAAAGTGGCGGCGAGTCTCCCGGCATCCAGGGGGCATAGCACTGTGACACTGTTATGGCTTTTGGCCTGGTCAGGGAGAAATGAATATTTTAATACCTTGCTCTCATACGTAAATTCCTCAGACCCCGGCGTGAGGGCTGCTGCCCTTGGCTCACTGGGAAGACTGGCCTCATGGGAAGACCAGCCGGCGCTCATATCGCTCCTCCAAGGCGTTACTGAAAGACAGGAGACGGAAGTAGTGCTGCAAGCTATTGCGAGTGCAGCCATGAGAACCGGTGATGCGGGCAAAAGATCAGAGACTATCCTCCGTTCGCTCGACAAGAACGATGACAAACTTAAACTTATTCCGCTGTTAGCTCAGACAGGAGGCGATGAAGCCCTTAAAAGAGTAGCATATGAATTTGAAAACGGTGATGCGGAAACACGTGATATCTGCTTTGATGCACTGGCACACTGGTCGGATCATTCAGCCGCACAGGCCCTGTATGACATATGCGCATCAGGCAACAAAACATTTGGCATGCCTGCTTTTGATGCATATCTCAGGATGGTTTCAGTGGCTGCTCTAACGCCTGAGCGCAAGCTTCTTCTTATAAAAAAGATCGCTCCGCTCGCGGCAGCACCAGATGCAAAAGCTGAGATGATAGCTCTTGCAGGTTCCCTGGGTATAAGACAGTCAGGCTTTTTCATATCACCATACCTTTCTGACCCCTCAGAGGAGGTCAGAACTGCTGCCGTGGATGCGCTGAAAAATATGAATCTGCCTTCTTATGAGGTCTTTGTTCCCATGTTCAACGGTAAGGACCTCTCCGGATGGCATGGCCTTGCAGCCAATCCAGTTGCAAAGGCAGCAATGAAACCAAAAGAGCTGGCTGCAAAACAGAAAGAGGCGGACCTGAAGATGCTGAGTAACTGGAGCGTCAGAGACGGAATGATCTGGTTCAGCGGCTCGGGTGACAACCTCTGCAGCATAAAAGAATATGGTGATTTCGAGTTATATCTTGACTGGCGCATAACTAAAGACGGCGACAGCGGCATTTACCTCCGCGGTTCGCCCCAGGTGCAGATATGGGATACATCACGGACGGAGGCAGGGGCTCAGGTTGGTTCCGGAGGATTGTATAATAATGAGAAGAATGTTTCTGTACCACTCAAGGTTGCTGATAATCCGGTAGGAGAGTGGAATACGTTTCGCATACTGATGACAGGTGAAAAAGTATCAGTCTGGCTGAACGGTGAGCTGGTGACTGACAATGTTGTTCTGGAGAACTACTGGAACAGGGCGATCCCTATATTTGAGAAAGGCCCGATAGAACTTCAGGCGCATGGAACGGATCTGAATTTCAGGGATATATATATCAGAGAGATAAACACTGCTGAGTATGATCTCACTGATGACGAGAAAGCTTCAGGCTTTGTCTCCCTCTTCAACGGCCGTAACCTTGATGGCTGGACAGGAGATATGAATGCTTATTATGTAGAGGACGGGCTGATCGTGACAAGGACCGGGCTTGAACATGGCGGGAATATCTATACTCAGAAGGAGTATTCTGACTTCACCATCAGGTTTGAGTTTCAGCTTGCCAGAGATTCAAATAACGGGTTGGGCATAAGAGCTCCTCTTACCGGTGATGCTGCATATGCCGGGATGGAAATACAGATAATTGACAATGACGCTACCATTTATGGGAAGCTTGCTGATTACCAGTATCATGGCTCTGTTTACGGTGTAATTCCCGCCAAACGCTGCTGCCAGAAACCTCTGGGCGAATGGAACAGTGAGGAGGTGACGGCCCGGGGAACGAAGATAAAGGTCATTCTGAACGGCACTGTCATTGTCGATGCAGATATAGCAGAGGCGCGTGATAACGGAACAATCGACCATCAGGATCATCCCGGACTAAGAAACCAGTCCGGTCATATCGGATTACTCTACCATGAGACACCTCTAAAATTCCGTAACATCAGGATCAAAGAGCTGTAAAATCTTAGTCACCAATATCCATAGGGTTTACCAATAAATTTTCAACAACGGTCAAATAAAGGCGTACTTTTCTTGTCGGGGTTGATAAAAAAAACCACTTTTGACCGTTTAATAATTAGTATATAGTGTAACTGAGTAGCCCTCAGAACTAAAACTGGGAGGTCGGAACTGTAATTAGAATGAAAATACTTATCTGTGAAGACAATCAGCTGGCGTTAAGGGCAATGTCGGTGGTACTTGAGCGTGAAGGCTTTGAACCTGTCACCGTTAGTGACGGTAATGAGGCCATTGAAATGCTCAGGAAGACTGACTTTGACATTGTGATAGTGGACATACATCTCCCTTATCACAGCGGCCTTGAGCTGATCAGGTTCCTTCGTACAGATCTTCAAAAGAAGACGCCGGTTTTCATTGTGTCGGCCTTCAGCGATCCTCAGATGCAGCGACAGGCAAATGATATGGGTGTGAGCGGATACATTACAAAACCCTTTAACCCGGATGACCTGATCATGAAGATCAGGTCGGTGATAAAAGAATAAGACATGCGGTCCGGCAGGTACATATCACTTATACTTATTCTGGTTGTCACGATGATGACAGGCAGTGGTCTCTTTTCGCAGGCGATCACGAATCCGGAAGATGAGTATGCAAGGATCAGGACGCTGGCTTTCTCAGGCAACTATTCCGAAGCAGAACCTGCTGCCCGGAATCTGGTAAAACAATTTCCGGGTTACGGTGACGCCCGCGTTCTTCTCGGCAGAATACTGGCCTGGCAAGGTCATTATGAAGATGCCACAGCTGTCATTGACACGCTCCTTCAGACCGATCCCGAAAATACTGACGCAAATGAAGCATTGCGTGACATCAGGCGATGGTCTCGCGACAGGTCGCAGCAAAATACACCCCCGACAGATGTAAGGGCCGGCTACTTTTTTGATACTTTTTCAGAACCATACCATCGCTTCTGGCAGGTTTACAGCTTTGGCGCCGGGCATCGTTTCTCATGGGGTCCCGCCGTTGCCACAGTAAACCTGGGGCAAATAGATTTTGGTGCTCCGGATATTTTCAGGGATAATGATATCCAGTTCTCTGCAGAAGCCTGGCCTGAATTATCGAAGAATAACTACGCTTATATAGCCTACGCATACAGTCCGGGACCGTGGTTTCCTAAACACAGGGCGGCACTTGAAGTATGGCAAACGCTGCCGGCAGGATTTGCCGTCTCAGCCGGCATAAACTATTATTATTTTGATAACAGCATATACATTGGAACAATCTCTCTTGAAAAATACCTTGGCGACTGGTGGTTTTCGGCCAGAAGCTATCTGTATTTCAAGGATATAGGCGTGACTACTTCTTTTTATCTGACTGCCAGAAAATACTTTGGCACAACTGATTACCTCCAGCTTACTGTTGGAGCAGGTACCGCACCTGATGAGCCATTTAGTATTATAACTGATATTGAAAGACAGAGTGCGACAAGCATCAGGCTGACTTACTTCAATCAGATCTCATCTTACTGGTCTTTCAGAGTGGGAGCAGGCTATTCATATGAGAAGTACAATGAGACCGGTTATCGCAACAGGTTCGAAGGCAATATTGGCCTGATACGGGGAATAGGGAAAGTGAGATGAGGAAGCTTTTTACCATATTGCTGTCCGTAACTTTTGCTCTTGCTTCCCTCGCAGGTAATGCAGAAGACACAGTAATTGCCGGGGTTTCTGATCTTAATGAGAAATCCCTCCCTGAACCATCGGTCGTCTCGACGTTTCCAACCGAGCTCACTGTTGAAGGGCTTATTTCCCTGGCAAACGGCAACTACTCGCTGCAGCTGGGCGCATTTGCACGCAGGAAATATGCTGAAAACCTGCATGACAAACTGACCGGAATGCTCGGTATTAAGGTTGACATCATAAATGAGGGCGGGTTTTATAAGGTATTTATAAATAGAGATCTGATAGGTAGTGCTCCCTGCCTCTTTATTCCGGTTTCATTTCCTGGGCCGGCTCCCAAGAAGACTGAGCCGCCGGAAAGCGCGGTCAGCAAGACCGATACCCTTGGGCTGCCTCCGCCGGAAGCGGTTTCAGAAGACAGTCTGAAACAAGCTTCTGTTGTTGAAGTTGCAGCGCCGGATACAACAGTTGTTGCCAACCCGGCAACCGAAGCCGCAACGGTTCAGTTGCCAAAGGAAAAAAGAAGGTTTACTAACCTGTTCCTGCTTAAGGGTGAAAACCCGTGGCTGAACAGGTTTAACTATTTCGGTAAATCAATTGCACTGGTTAACGCACTTATATTCACTATAATAGCATCGTTTGTTACGATGATTATTCTCCTTGTTGTTATATTGCTTAACAGGAGGAGAATGGAGAAGGAAGCCGCTCTTCACCAGTATCTTCTTGAGCAGTACCAGGCCCTGATAATTGACTACCTGTTCGGCAATGCCGGATCAGCTGCTTTCAGGCCTATAGCTTCAAATAATTACC
The DNA here is from genome assembly GCA_963849945.1 of uncultured Bacteroidales bacterium. GTDB lineage: Bacteria > Bacteroidota > Bacteroidia > Bacteroidales > VadinHA17 > SR-FBR-E99. The sequence continues at coordinate 235,954 of CAWKJD010000013.1, forward strand.
GCAGGCAGGTGCTTATTGATCAGATGATTGATGTAAGCGTCAACCTGAAGGGTGATTCTGAGGAAAAGCTCAGGAGGCTCTATAAGGAACTGGATCTTAACAATGATTCGATTCAGCGCGCATACAGCCACAAATGGCATAAGAAGATCAAGGGTTTCAGGGAACTTGCCTTTATGGGGATCAAAGATGCCAATGATGAGATGTACAAATCTCTCAATTCGCGGAACGAGATACTCAGGATGGAAGCTCAGATAGCTCTTGTCAATCTTAGCGACAAGAATCATTTCGACTTTCTCTCACATCTTGAAAGACCTTTCTCCCTCTGGGAACAGATGACACTCCATGACCTTATCATACAGCATGAGATACCTGTTCCGGAATTTAAAAGGTGGCTCACCTCAGCCAACCCGACGGTGGTGATGTTCGCTCTAAGGATGATCAGGGAGTTCAAACAGCGTGATGCCGAGTCTGAGGTAAAGATCGCACTTCTTCACCGTGACCATAGAGTAAGCCAGCTGGCTGTGGAGGTTGCCGGTGATCTTGATATGAGAAGCTCGCTTGACACCATGAAGCGCATGTATAAGTTTCAGGATTACAACAGCTGCCTGGAGATAGTCAGGTCAATGGGCAAGATGCCGGAGCAGTCTATGATGGGTTTTCTTAAGCTTGTGCTTGACAAGGAGGACGATGTGCAGCTGCAGATCGAAGCCGTCAAGGCTATTGAAAACATGGGCGAGGAGGGAGTGAAGGCGCTGGTAAAAATTATGAAATCAGAATATAAGAACTATAACATCATCGTCAGGCATGTGCTTGACCGCAGGATATACTAAATGACATGGGATTTATCTTTGCACATCTGATCTTTTACCTTACCCTTGTACTTTTCAGTACATACCTGATGCTTGGCATACATTCTGCACTTGCACTCAGACGATATCTGCGCAAGAACAGTTATGTAAACTACAACACGCTCGTTCTCTCACCGCTTAGTCCGCGTATCACAATAATTGCTCCTGCCTTCAATGAGAGCAAGAGCATCATCGATAATGTACGAACCCTGCTTTCACTCTATTACAACAACTTCGAGATTGTGATAGTGAATGACGGCTCCACTGACAATACCTTTGAGAAGATAAAGGAGGCGTATGACCTGGTCAGGGTAAATTATTACTTTGACTACCGCATCCCGTGCGAAAGGATCAGAGGAGTGTACAAATCAAAGGACCCCGCCTACAACCGGCTGACCGTCATTGATAAAAATAACGGAGGCAAGGCTGATTCGCTTAACGCCGGCATCAATATCAGCAGGAGCAACCTTATAGTCACGATAGATGCTGATTCGATCATTGAATCAGATTCCATCCTCAAGCTGGTCAAGCCCTTCCTTGAGGAAAAGGACAACAAGGTTATCGGAACGGGAGGCGTCATACGTATTGTTAACTCGTGCGAAATTGAGCGCGGACATATTCGTCAGATAAATCTTCCCAGGAAGTTCCTCCCCCGGCTGCAGGTGCTTGACTATACCCGCGCTTTCCTTCTGGGCAGAATGGCATGGAGCCATCTTGACGGGCTTATGCTTATTTCAGGCGCCATGGGCATGTTTGACCGCGAGACAGTCATCAAAGCGGGCGGATACAACATCAAGACCGTTGGCGAAGATATGGAGCTTGTGCTGAGGATGAGGCGTTACATGGCAGAGCACAAGGAAAAATATGAGGTCACGTATATCCCCGACCCGTTATGCTGGACCGAGGTACCCTCTGACCTTAAGTCGATGCGCAGGCAAAGGACAAGATGGACCAGGGGACTGATAAAATCTTTATGGGCACACCGCAAGATGATGCTGAACAGTCATTATGGGCGTCTGGGAATGCTCGGATACCCTTACTGGCTTATATTTGAGTGGGCAGCTCCGTTGATAGCCTTCATGGGGATCGTTTATACAATATACCTGGCTATTACCGGTGCGCTGAATCTTCCTTTTTTCCTGCTGCTTTTCCTGTTCGTATATAGTTTTGCAGTTAGCCTTACTACCTGGGCAGTGCTTTTTGAGGAGATAACATTCCATAAGTATCGCAGGAAGCGTGATGTAATGAGGCTTATTGGAACAGCAATGCTTGAACCCTTCTTCTATCCCGTTCATACTTATTTTGCCGTGAGAGGCAACCTTGAGGCCATGCGCGGCAAGAAGGGATGGGGCAAAGCAGAGAGAAGCGGTTTTCAGGGTAAGAAAAAGAAAAAGACAGAGTCAGCCGCTTAATTTAATTTATGTAATACGGAATAAGTGAAAGGCCCTCTTCAACAATATGGAGTGAGGCTTTCTCTCTTGTGACCGTTGGCGGGACAACGAGCCATTTCGGCCACCTGTACCGGTTAGTGGTGTTCGCGAGGGTACCGTTGCGGGAGACTGATACAGCAATGCCGTCAGTCTCGGTAGTAAAGATCTCAAAATTATAACCGCCATCATATGAAACAGCTCCGTCATTGACCCTCATCTGTGTGGGATCATTGAAGTAAAGCATGGTCCATGGCAGCCTGATGGTTACCTTCTTTCCTGACCAGGCCACAGCTGCACGGTTTCCGCTGCTGAATGAGGCAGCATGCTCGACCGGCACTTTTCCTATACTATCGACAGTCAGTTCAAAACCGTCATTAATCCATTGCATTAACTTCCACGGCGCTCCGTCAGATACAGTGCTCTTGTATTTCTGTACGACCGGATCGGACAGGTTAAACCGGATTGTCAGGCCGTTCATGTCATAGGCCTGCGTAACATGATGCATGGCAGTGTCATCTGCCAGACTGAATGTAAGCAGGAACTCAGCCCTGTTCGTGACAATTTCGCCGTCAGGCAATGTTGACTCACCCGTGCCACTGAGATAAGTGTCAAAAGCGACCATAAACTCATCCGTGTCAGCCAGATCAGATGCCGTATTTATTTCCAGATAAAAGAAGCTCTCATCACTTGTCGCTTTGATTGAACTTACCGGTCCCGAGGGAGAATCAAGATTATAGGCAATATAACCGGGTACTGTCTGCTGGTCAAAGGCCATCAACCCGAAGCACTGCTCGGGTGAGCTCTCATTATGCCATAGCTGTCTTGTCGGGATGGCATCTGGTCCTGACCCAATCCCGGCGGCTTCGAGATAGAGAACTATCCATGTGCGTTTGAACCATTCGTCCATCCATGCAAACATAAAACCACCCGCGCAACCGGCATCAAGCATATTGTTCATCATCCTGAGGTCCTTCTCACCCTGCTGTATCTCTGAATAACCTCCGTGGTTCATGTTGCTGAACGACTGGTGTGCGCTGCCCCAGCTGGAGGGTACACCGAATTCCGCAATTACCAGCGGCATATTGGCATAATGATTTTTAAGCGCCGTAATATATCCAAGATAGCTGTTCCTGCCGAAGCTGTCGCTGTAGCCCTGGTAGGCAGGCTCCTGGCTGATGAAATTAGGGTAGTATGGATATGCATGATAGCTGGCAAACAACCCGGGGTCACTGTCTGCCCCGCTGATCTTGGTGATATCGAATGATGCCACGTCCTCATCAGTGTATATTTCAGTGGGGTGATTAAGGGGGTCAAGCGTTGGCCAGCTTGAAAAGCTGACAGGTCTGTTCACAGAATATTTGCTGTTCTCATAAGTGACCACTTTGTCAAGCATCTCAGTAACAAAGACCTCAGTGGCAGAACCTCCTGTGATGCTGAAATGGCTTCCTGTGAAAGATGTGCTGGCCGGGTGAAATTTATTTGTTGAATCAACTTCCTGTGGACTGACCTCCCTTCCTATTATATATCCGGCTGTCCACCTCGACAAATCTGTGCGGTAAATTCCGTAAGCCTTCCCGTACCTGAAGGCTATGTCGGCATTACCATTGATGCAGTTTACTGCCTCTTCAATTTCCTTGCTGAAGCTGGCCTTACGATGAGTGAGGTCATAGCTCACCGGGTCAGATGGGTTTTCCACCTCTTCGAGCCATATCCCCTGGAACAACAGTAAAGGTGAATCCGGATGCCGCTGATTATATTCGGCAAGCTTCTCGTAAAAGACCGGCGGATGGAGTGTATAAACCCTGATTGTGTTAAAGCCGGCTTCGCCTATTCTTTCTATCCACTGCCCGTACATCTCATCGGAGATGGCATAGGCAATTTCCCCGGGGAAGTAACCCGGAGGTGATGACCCGAGGTTTATGCCCTTGAGGTTCATTGACCTGTATCCTGACTGAACATTTCTCGCAATATAATCGCCCGAGACTTTGAAAGGCAATGATTGTCTCTCCGAGAGGAAGAAATCTATTGTGGTATCCCGCGAGAGTGTAATATTGGTAAGCCTGACAGGGTAATAGTCTGCCTTGCTGACTTCGGTTGTAACGCTGAACCGCAGTGATTTTTCTTCCAGGGGAGGTTGCGGGGGCATCATCACCGGCTCGAGGCCGGTAGCGGCAGAATAAGCTGATGTACCTGCAGCCCTGATCAGTCTTCCGCTATAGGTTTTTCCGTTAAAAGTGAGAGCGTAGACATATAAGCCGGGGCGTTCCAGGGAACCATACTGACTGCACCCGTCCCACACCACCCTGTAGCTGCCTGCTGCCACAGATCTGAAAGTCATTATCCTGATCTTCTGTCCGGCAATATTGTAGATTGTTAATACCAGATCTCCTGAGACATTGATTATGAAGGGGATGTTAACTGAATTGCTGAATGGATTTGGGTATGGCGTACCAGCCTGGAACTGTCCGGTAACATCACTGTATGCGCCTGAGACCCTTACCGAGTACTTTCCGTCAGCACCTGTCACTGATCTGTATTCTGTCGAGTTAAGGAAAAAGGATACTCTGGCACCCATAAGGAGAGCGCCGCTCTCATCAGCGACAGTGCCGCTCACGATAATATCTTTTGCACTGGCTGCCTGAAAACCTGATGCGATAAAAATAAATAATGCTATCTCCTTGATAAACAGGCATCTGAATTTAATTTTCATCGAGAGAATACCTTTGAGGACCATTAACTTGTTTCAGCTCAAATGTAGCAAAAAGCGTTATGAAAATAATTGAATATCTATCGATGTTATTTAGATTTGTCTATTTGCCGGGGAAATTCTACATTTATACTTTACAGCTTTTGAAAATGGAGAAGTTTGTAATCAAGGAGACGGCAAAGACACCATCAATTGATTTTGATCCGGAGAGGGGGCTTTTTGAGATCAGGGGGAAGTCGATACCGGAGAACTCTTATGGTTTCTATGCTCCGCTGCTTGATTATCTTGAAGGTTACAGTAACCGGCCGGCAGACCGTACTGTCCTCAATGTCAGGTTTGAGTTTTTCAATACGAGCTCCTCAAACAGGATACATGCCATGTTTAAAAAATTTGAGAAGCTGTATCAGGTTAACAGCGAGGTACTTATAAGGTGGTTCTGTGAGAACGGAGATGAAAACATGCTTGAAGCCGGCGAGGATTTCAAGACTATCCTGCACGTTCCCTTTGAAATAGTTGAAGTGGAAGAGCTCTGATTATTTCATTTTGAATATCCGAAGAAAAATTTTCCCTACATTTAGCCTCTCACAATGATGCAGAGATGGTTTTGAATTATATCTGGATAGCTTTTTTCCTAATAGGATTCGTCTTTGCCCTCGGACAGCTGATCATAAACGGCGACACCGACATCTTTAACAGACTTGTATCATCAACTTTCTCCAGTGCTAAAACGGGCTTCGAGATCTCCCTCGGGCTTACCGGTGTACTTACACTGTGGCTGGGTTTGATGCGTGTCGGTGAAAAAGGAGGAGCTGTTACCGTGCTCTCAAAAGCTATTGGTCCTCTTTTCAGAAGACTTTTTCCGTCACTTCCGAAGGACAGTCCTGCCTATGGCTCGATGATGCTTAATGTTGCCGCTAATATGCTTGGTCTTGATAACGCTGCCACACCGATGGGGCTTAAGGCCATGAAAGAGATGCAGGAAGCAAATCCGAAAAAAGAGGTTGCTTCCGATGCGCAGATAATGTTTCTGGTTCTGAATGCATCAGGACTTACCATAATTCCTGTCAGCATCATGGTTTACAGGGCTCAGCTTGGAGCTGCAAACCCTGCTGACATATTTATTCCCATTCTTATTGCGACCTTTTTTTCAACGATGGCCGGACTGATAAGCGTCGCGATAGCACAGAAGATAAACCTTCTGAACAAGGTTGTCCTTGCATACCTCTGCGGATTGACTGCAATCATTGCCGGACTTGTATGGTATTTCAGCACGCTTCCAGAGGATAAAATAACCACTGTTTCGACTTTTGCAGCAAACTTCACCCTTATGGTTATCATCATTTCGTTCATTGTAATGGCGATGATCAAAAGGGTAAATGTATATGAGGCCTTCATAGAAGGTGCCAAAGAAGGATTCACAACAGCAGTCAAGATAATACCGTTCCTCATCGCTATCCTTGTCGGGATAGGCATCTTCAGGGCTTCCGGCGCCATGGATATGCTGGTTAATGGGATCACCTCCATAGTTGCATGGCTCGGTTTTGACACACGTTTTGCCGATGCCCTGCCCACGGCGTTCATGAAACCGCTGAGCGGCAGTGGATCAAGAGGAATGATGATTGATGTCATGACCACCCATGGGGCAAACTCATTTGTAGGCCGTCTGGCCTGTACATTTCAGGGTTCAACGGATACGACATTTTATATTTTAGCCGTTTACTTCGGTTCCGTCGGAATTAAAAACTCCAGGTACGCGGTGGTTTGCGGACTTATAGCTGATCTGGTTGGTACCATAGCTGCCATCATGGTGGCATATTTGTTCTTCGGGTAAGATTTAGGGTCTGAAGTCTCGCCCACTCGCTTAATCGTAGATGCCTGCCCTGCAGTCTGTCTCCTCGCTAAATCCCGCCACCGGCGGGATTATTAACGCTCGGCCCCCTCTTCTCCCTTTCTCTCCCTCGTTCTCTCCACTCAATATCTCTAGCTGCTTCTCAGCCGGCGTCGCAGTTCGCGGTAATCGGGCAGGAGTTTCTCAAGCAGGGCATAATATCTTTTGCCGTGGTTGTGATGTACCAGGTGACACAATTCATGGATAATAACATAGTCGATCAGCGCCGGTTCCTTCTTCAACAGCTCCCGGTTATACATTATGTTGCCGTTGGGATGGCATGTACCCCATCGTTGTTTCATCCTGCGAACACGGATGGAGCCCGGCGGAGGCAATTTATCAGAATATACGGCTGCCAGCTCATTCGTACGGATGCTGAAATACTTTTTCGCCTCACTGAGATACCACATATCGACTTTTGCAGCGAGTGCTTCTGCGGTAATTTCACCTTTGACACAGACAAACAATTCTTCTCCCCGCAGTTCAGCGGCAGCCATTGTATCGCGGCAGATCCTTATGACTATTTCTCTTCCAAGAAGAGGTATCAGACTGCCGTCATGGAGTTGTTCCGGTTCCACAGCAGGCTCCACCCGGCTGACCTTCTCTCTCTGCCTTAATATCCAGCCAGTTTTCTCGTGGACAAACTGCATGAGGGAATAGACCGGGACCCACCAGGGAGCCCTTATCTGAAGCGAACCGCCGGGCCTGACATAAAGAGCAATTGTCCGGCGTGATGATCTGACTATATCAAACTCAACCTCCTCGGATGCCAGGGTTACTGTTTTTTTCTTCATGAAGAATAGGAGGGCTCTATTTTTTTGGTTTAACTATCACAGGTCTCTCAGGTGTTGATGCCACCTGATATCCTGTCAGAAATCCAGCTTTTGAAACCCGGACAAGCTTGTCAAAATCGATAAACTCAAAATCGTCTGTCTGTTTGTGATAATCCTTATGAAGTCCGGTGAAGAAAAAGAGAACCGGAATGCCTTTTCGGTAAAAAGGATAATGATCTGATCCCGAGAAGTGAGTACCCTTCCCTTCATCAATAACTGAAATTCCGGATAATATGCCGGTATTTTTTGCAATATCCATTAAACCCGGTGTATCACCTCCAGATATAACCTTAATCGTATCACTGCCTGTGATATCAATTTCACCGGTGAGTGAAGCGCCGGTATCCGTCACCCGGCGCGATCTGCCTATCATATCAAAATTGATGTCGGCAACTGTTTTGTCAAGGGGAAACAGAGGGTTCTCAACATAGTATGATGAGCCATGGAGGCCCTCTTCTTCACCTGTGGTCCACAGGAACACAACGCTCCTGAGAGGTTTTTTCTTAAGGCTTGAAAACGCCCGTGCGACATTCAGCAGACCTACGCTGCCCGAAGCATTGTCATTCGCACCGTTATAAATATTTCCTCTGGCATCCTTGCCTACATGATCATAGTGAGCAGTATAGATAACGCATTCATTCCTGAGAACCGAATCTGATCCTTCAATATAACCAATTATATTTGAGCTTATTACTGTATCCTTAGCGACTTTTATACTGATTTCGGCCTTAAGGTCGGGTATGACAAATGAGACAGGCTTTTTAACTGAAGCTATACTGTCCTGCAGTTTTGCCAGGGTGAGATTTGCTCTGCCAAGCATCAGGTCAGCTGCTTCCCTGGTAATTGTATATGCGTTAATATTAAACGAAAAGAATTTTGTTTTAAAAAGAGGTACCAATTGATATGAACTTCCCAAAGGTATTGCATCAGGAGAAATGTCAGATCCGAGAGCCGGGTCTGCGACAAAAAAGATGGCTTTAGCCTGCTGCATCATTATCCACGGCAGTTTGCGGGCTTCCGTCATCTCATCGACGCTATCTGCTGACGAGGGCATGCCGCTGCCCTGCAAATCAGGATTTCTGGTCATGACAATAACTGCCCTGCCGTTCAGGGAAATACCTGCAAAGTCGTTGTATTTTTCTGTTGTATTGATGTAGCCGTACCCTGCAAATACAACCTCACAATTAAGGTTTACATTGTCTGCAGGGGCCATCAGCGGGAAAACCTCGGAAGAATGAAATGAATTTCCTGTCGAATCGGCCATCGTCATCATTGACTCTCCCGGCAAAGGTGTAATTCTCAGGTATTCGAGCGGCTGAAAGAGGTCATCATGCCCGGGTAATGGTTTTAATCCCATCTCCAGGGCGGCGGAGCTGATGTATGCAGCAGCGCTAATGTTACCCTCGCTTCCTGTCCTGCGTCCTTCAAGGGCATCACCGGAGAGATATTTCATATCCTTCTCTGACGCCTCTGTAGTTATTGAGTTCAGTGCCTTTTCCTGTGAAAATGATAATACTGTCGCCAAAAGGGCGACCAAAAGAAAGATCGGTTTAGGTTTCATTCTGGCAAGTTAATTAGAGAAAACGCAAAAGTACAAAATTGTCATCTACCGTCTGAGAGTAATCACAACAATTTCGGGCGGCATGAATATCCTGAGCGCCATGCCCATTGTTCCGAGTCCTGTTGTTACATATAGATATTTTCCTGCATTGCTGTACAATCCTTTCCAGCGTTTATCATATATTGAAACCGGCGATAAATAACCGCACGGCAGAGGCAGTCCTACCTGCGCGCCGTGTGTATGGCCTGAGAGGGTAAGTTGCGGCATCCGGGCATCCTGCGATGCCACGTCCCAGGCTGCAGGGTCATGGACAACCAGCAGGCTGAACACGCTGTCAGGTATCAGGTCAAATGCTTTGTCAAAATCTCCGTAGTACATGTTTAAATGGTGTCCGTGGGTGACGATGCCTGATATAGCTATCCGGGCGCCGTTATGATTTATCACGACTGTTGTGTCTGAGAGAAGGGTATATCCTGATGCACTGATTTTCCCTGAAAGCATGGCAGCGCATTCCCGGCCATATTTCTCATTATAATCCCGGTGGTAGGTTCCATCGTCGTGATTCCCTAAAACTGCAAATGCACCGTTGACCGTACTGGCCTTTCGCAGAATGGTATCACATCTTCCGAATTCCTGCCAGCCAAAATTTATGAAGTCGCCGGCATTGATCAGTAAATCGGGTTTCTCGGCATTTACCGAGCTGACAACCCCGGCCAGCCTGTTATAATGCCCTTGCCAGGAAGCAAGGTGAAGGTCAGAGATCAGAACGATCTTCAAACCATCCAGCCTTTTGTCAAGGTTGCTGATGGTGATCTCCTGTCTTACAACCCTGAGGTTAAAGCGTTGTCGTACATAGCTGTCAGTAAAGAGGAGCAAAAGAGCGCCTGAGATTACAACATTCGCAATTACAAGCCCATTTAGCTTTCTGTGAAAAACTTTTTCAATAATCCGGCTTAGAATGCCGGTGACAAGATACCATAAAGCGATTGTGATAAGCAGGGCTGCTATGGCTCCGAAGGCTAAGTACCTGAATGTGTTTGCCGGATCAGCAAATTCACCTTTATAAAAAATTAATCTGATAATCAGATACAGAAGAATGAAGCTTGTAATTGCCTTCACAGTAAAAACCGCTGCCCGCAATATCTTATTACGTTGCCGGAGGTCTGTAAAAAGGCGCCGCCAGATATATATATCTGTCAGTAGCAGTATAATGAAACCCCACATTGTAAAAGTTTGTAACAAAAATAATACTTTAACCCGGTCTCCCGCAAAATGCAGTCTATTTAAGGTATTTTTACATTATGGTAACTGCACAGCTGATAGCTTCACCCGGTGTCCCATATCCTCTTACCTACGTGGTTATTGCAGTGAGGTATGAGGATGGATGGTTATTTGTAAGACACAGGAAGAGAGGTGGCTATGAGATGCCTGCCGGTCACCCTGATCCCGGTGAAGACAGCGTGGAAGCTGCCGTGAGGGAGCTGATGGAGGAGACGGGAGCAATTGATTTCACCCTGGAGCCCGTGACATACTATTGGGTCGATACAGGTTCCGGCAGACAGTACGGCCGTCTGTTTCTTGCATATGTGGAAACACTGGGCGAGATAACCGACAGGGATGAGATAGAATGGGTGAAGGTGTTCAAACGTTTACCCGGCAGGATATCGCTTCCCGAAGTAATGACATTACTGTACGGGGCAGCAGTCAGTCATTTCAGATATACTCAACGCTGACCTGCTTGAGCCACTTGTCTTCCAGGATACGGGCGATCCTTTTAACCACCGTGCGCCTGATCTCAAGATCGACAGGCAGGGTAGGATCCTGATGCGCCACATTAATGCGTGTCCCGACAATGAAATTGATCTCGTCACTCTCCATTATCATTTTGACGATCTTGTCAGCAGGGCCCTTGCCCAGCTTCACGCTGTTGTTATATCCCTTGAGCAGCTCATTTACTTTCTGAAGGGTAAGAATGCCTTCGGTGACCAGGTCAACACCTTCCATGAAGCTCTCGGGAGGAAGGTCGGGATCCTCAAATATCAGTTCATCAACAATTTCCCGGTTCAGTTCCCTCGCAACAATATCTGCCGTCGTTCCCCCGCACAGGATTACCTTGCCATTGTATCCGGTCACTCTTGCTGCGAGTTCTTTATCTTTCTCTTCATCATATGGCGGCCCTGAGCATATTAACAATTTACGCGGCTCCCTGAAATAAAGGATAGCGCATGATATGTCATCCTTTGCTTCGTAGTCGTCATATTTATATGCCATTGTCACAATCTTTCCTGCCAGGGCATGAGCAGAAATGGACGCTTCATTGGAGACCAGTGAGGCCGCATACTGCTGAACGGTGTCGCGTTCCCAGCCAAGCGGCCACGCATTGCTTCCCATACCGCTCTGGGCTACGCCATCGGAAAGAAGGATGATCCTGTCTTCCTTGGCAGGATAGAAACTGCATTTATGGAGTTTTTTTCCTGCGTTCCTGCCTTTATCAAGGATCACATCTTTCCATTCGGGCTCAAAGGGCTGGCTGCCTCTGAGAACAATGCATTTAGGATTGTCATATTCAAGAATATTGGCACGACCGTCAGACTCGATATCAACTATTGTGAAGGTGGCGTAACTTATTTTCCTGACCGAACAGACCGGGAGGGTATTCATAATAATCTCCGCAATGCGGTCGGGCTCCTTGTGTTCCCGGGTGAAGTTGAGTGCCATCGTGGATGTAAGGGTGGCGAGAATATTGGCTTTCACACCGCTCCCCATGCCGTCAGACAGAACCGTGATGATGCGGTTCTCCTCACGAACGTTAACGGAAAGAAAGACGTCACCGGATATACGTTCGCCCTGATGGTTCCGCTGCTGACTGTTGACCTCGATGAAGAAATCTCTGTCCATGTTACTTTCCGGTCTTTTTGCCCGGGTCAATCTTCTTCTGGCGGAATGATTCAACTATAGAGTTCAGCATCTTTTCGGTGTCGGAGGCACCCTCGCCAAGGAGAAAGCCGATCTTCTGAACCATCTCGAGGTTTTTGTCAATCACATCAGACACCCTGGTGATAACCTCCTCGCGCTGCACTTCAGGTGAGAAGAGGTCACGGATGACTGCTCCGGCGATCCTGTTCTGCCTGATGGGGAAAATGGAAATGTTAAACATCCTGTCTTCAAGCTGCACATCACGACTTATAACTGATTCGTTTTCACGGAGCACAAACGAAAAAATATTGTAGACGTTGAACGGAAGCAGTGTCTTCAGGTCCGCACCGCGAAGGCCAGGGATAATTTCGGCTATTGCCCTGGCATCTTCGCCGATTATATTAAGGAAGCTCTCGTTGGAGTGAAGTATCTTCAGATTATTGTCAACGATGACCACGCCGTTGGGCAGCTTATTGAGCATGCTGTTCATGGTTTCTGAGGCATCCTGGGCAGCGTCTTTCTCACGCATAGCCTGCTCCTCAGATTCTTTGAGGGCTTTCTTGGTTTCCGACAGTTTTTTGTTGGTCTGGCGGAGTGTTTCAATATACTCCTGCTTGTTGCGCAGGTTATATGTGTGACACATCTCCGGCACCGCCAGTCCTTTCGCCACCGTCGATGCAAACTCCCGGCATGATCCGTAACCGCAGGCATTGCAGTTCAACTCATCTGCCCTGTGCTCTTTACCGATGATCTTCATCACCTCGTTGATGGCTTCCTCGGATGGCTCCGGAATTCTCTGGTCATTGGCGACGAAGGTGCGGGAAAGATCAAGTGTGGACCACCTCTGCATATCTTTTTCCCACTGTTTCTTGTCAAGGACTTCCACACGCCTCTCAGCGTACTGTTTCACAAGGGAACGCCTTCTGAAGCGTTCGTCATGTCTGTTCATGCCTGGGCCAAGCATACAGCCGGGGCAGAAGAACAGGTTAAAGTGATGTCTGATGGTATCGATATGATGATCGAAATCCTTAATGGCTTCTTTCACGTCCTCAGCACCCGAGGCGGTTATGACATGGCTTGAAACGATATCACGCTTGATACCGGCAGCCTGCAGTATGCCGGCAGGGTAGGGGTAAAGCGCACCCCAGTTTCCGAAGGGAGGATCAAACTCAGCCATCTTGACCCCTTTTTCCTGGATCCCGTGCTCTTCAAACAACTGCCTGATCTCAATAAAGGTCAGTACCGCCTCAACCAGTTTCCTGTCATTGTAAAGTTTTGCCTCGGACTTGATATCAATGCACGGGCCTATAAAGACATTGGCAACTTCATCACCGTAAAGGTCGCGTGTCACCATGGCTGTGGCTACCATCGGCGAGACAACAGGTGAGAGGTTCTGTACCAGTGTAGGATGATATTTTTCGATCATCTCGACAATTGCGGGACAGTTGGAGGTGATGTAATACTTTCCGCTTGACTCTTCGAAGAGCTTTTTATAGCTATAGGCAACAAGATCAACACCAAAGGAGACTTCATGGACATAGTCAAAGCCGAGTTTTCTGATCATACCGACGAACTTGCGGTAATCAGTGATGTCGTCGAATTCCGAAGCAATACTGGGGTCAATCATTGCAGCCGTTTTACGGCCTGACTGCAGCAGATCCTTTACTTTTCCGAGAGAACTGCTGTACTCAATGGCTTTCGGCGAACAGGAGAGAAAACAAAGCCCGCATCCTATGCATCTGTCAGCGATGATAAGGGGGTGCTTTCTCTCAGACCTTACCTCCAGGGCATTCACAGGGCACACCCTTACGCATGAATAAGAGTTGCGGCACCTGTCCTCATTTATATATACTACCTGATCGGAATTATTCATAATAAATGCATTAAGGTCTTTTACCCGGTTCAGCCAGCTCTTTTTCGAGGAGTTTTTCAACATCCTGTACTCCGATCTGAACGAAGGTTTTCCCGTTTATTATTAAAAAAGGACCATCACTGCAACGGTCCATGCAGCGTGCTCCCCTGAGCATTACCTTGTCATCAAGATGGTTCTTCCTCAGATAATCCCTGATTACCTGAACAACCTCCCTGTTTCCTCTTGAAAAACAAGAGCTTCCAAGGCATATCCGGATTTCGTATGATTGTATCAAAAGCTCCTAATTCAAAAAATTCTTCTCAAAAGTACTATAATTATTGATCGTATCAGTCAGTAAGTATTGCATTTCGGTTATTAATTGTTAATAAAATAACAATGTTTTTGAAATAACAATAAAAATAAATATTTTTGCAGGTATCCGAATTGGAGAAATGGTACAGCAATGAGAAAGATTGAAGATATTCTCGGGCACTACAGGGCAGGGAGCCATGAAAGCCTGATTCCCATATTGCAGGATATTCAGGCGGAAGAAGGCTATCTGTCCGAAAATGCCATAGTACAGATAGGCCGTTTTCTGGAAATGTCAACCACAAAGATCTACGGGCTGGCAACGTTTTATGACAGGTTCAGGTTCATTCCTTGCGGAAAGGTTCACCTGAGGATATGCGATGGCACCACCTGTTTCATAAATGGCTCAGAAGCAGTAATTAACGCGATAAGGGAGAGCCTTGGCGTTGAGCCCGGACAGACAACACGCGACGGGAGGTTCAGCTACGAGCTCACCACATGCATGGGGGGATGCAATGATGGACCGGTGCTCACCGCGGGTGATACTTATCACGTTCGTGTCAGACCGGAGGATATACCTGATATGATAAAAAAATTTAAAATCCTGGCTGATCTGAAATGAAAGGTGAAAAATCAAATGAGCTGATGACCTTCCTTATTGATGAGGTCCTTAAACATGGCTCTGACACTGTACCTGCTGACACAGAAAAGAGGTTGTCTGATATCCGTCGTGATAAACCGTCTGTGCCGGTGATTTATGTTTCTTCAGGCTCGGCAGCGCTCATTGCCGGAAGTGAGAAGAGCGCGGCAGCTGCAGAGTTGTATATGAATGAGATGGGCATCAATGGCCTTATTGTCAGGACTGGCGGTCATGGCCCAGCTGTATTCGAGCCACTCTTCAGTGTTCACCTTCCGGGAAAGAACAGGCTGATATTCCGGAATATAACAGAAGACAAGGTGGAGACCACACTCAATGGTGTCTTCCACAATGATATGCCTGATGAGGACCTGGTCGCTCAGTCCGGATCAACCGGCTTCGAGGCATGGCATAATATACCTTTTATTGAAGATATACCCTTTTTCAAATTTCAGAAGAGGGTAGTGCTGGAAAACTTCGGTTTTTATGACCCTGAAAGCATCGAAGAGTATATAGCACGGGGAGGCTACAGGTCTTTCCTGAAGACAATCCGGAATTACACTCACGGAGAGGTGTGTGACATTATTGAACGCAGCGGTTTACGGGGCCGCAGCGGAGGGGGTTTCACGACAGGACTGAAGTGGAAATATGCCCTTAACTCGGCGTCAGACAACAGGTACCTGATTTGCAACGCCAAGGAGAGTGATCCCGGATCTTATTGTGACAGATCGGTTGTGGAGGGTGACCCGCACAGGCTGATAGAGGGTATCTGTATAGCTTCCTACGCTATCGGGGCATCAAATGCAGTGATATTCCTTAAGACAGGTTCACCCCATCCGCTCGCCAGGCTGAGAAACGCGCTGGATGCGGCTCGTGAATACGGTGTCATAGGACATAACATCCTGTCAAGCGGATTTAACCTGGATATTACTATAAGAGAGGAAGCAGGAGCCTTTGTCTGCGGTGAAGAGACAGCTCTGATCGGTAGTCTTGAAGGCAAGCGCGGTATGCCTGAGCTGAAGCCTCCCTATCCGACCTCTGACGGGCTCTACGGCAAGCCAACCGTAATAAATAACGTTGAGACACTGATGAATGTGCCTCTGATAATGGCCCGCGGACCGGAGTGGTTCCGCGCAATGGGTACCTCAAACAGCAAGGGCACAAAACTCTTTTCACTGGGAGGAAGAGGCCGGTACACAGGGTTGATAGAGGTTGAGATGGGAACTACCTTCCGGACTATCGTGGAAGGTATATCTGATGGCATCAGGGATGGCCGGGCTTTTAAGGCTTTGCAGATAGGAGGTCCGTCAGGAACATTTATCACTGAAAAGAATCTTGATCTGACGGTTGATTTCGACGCTCTGAAGGAACAGGGAATAGCCATGGGTTCAGGAGGTCTCATTATCATTGATGAGACCACATGCATGGTCGACTTTGTGAGGTTCTACATGGAGTTCATCCATAAGGAGAGTTGCGGCAAATGTATTCCTTGCCGCGAAGGAACGGGCCGCATGCTTGAGATACTGGAAAATATTATCCGGAAACCCCATAATGAAGATTCCAACGCAACGCTTGAGAGGTTCAAAGGGGTAATGCAGCTTGAGATCATCGCTTCGGTCATGAAAGACACTTCGCTTTGCGGACTGGGTCAGACCGCACCTAATCCGTTCATCAGTGCCCTGAGTAATTTCCGGGAGGAGTTTGAGGAGCATATCTTCGACCGGCGCTGCCGTGCCAATGTCTGTCGCGGATTGAGAACCTTCAGCATTGATGTCGAGAAATGTACAGGGTGTACAGTCTGTGCTTCAAAGTGCCCGGTAAACGCCATTTATGGCACCCGGCTGCAGCCTTTCTTTATCGTTGATGATAAATGTATCGGCTGCGGGATATGTTATGATGTATGTAAGTTCAGTGCCGTCACAGTCAGATAAGCCATGCAGTTCACCATAGAAGTAAATAACAAGAGCATTAAGGCGGAGAAGGGAGAGACCATTCTTTCAGCGCTTAACCGTAACGGGATAATCATCCCCACCCTCTGCCGCATGCAGGATTTTACCCCCACCGGGGCATGCAGGATGTGTGTGGTTGAGGTGGAGGGCCGCGACCGCCTGGTGACAGCCTGTTCAGCCCTCGTGGAAGAGTGGATGAAGATACAGACACACTCTCCGCGAGTCATCAGGGCAAGGAAAACGATAGTAGAGCTGCTTCTGTCAAATCATCCTGACGACTGTCTTTATTGTGAACGCAACCTCGATTGTGAGTTGCAGAGGCTTGCCGATCAGATGCAGGTAAGGGAGAGACGTATACGCGGCAGCAAGATCAAGCCTCGTCGTGACCAGTCAAGCCCGGCTATTGTGAGAGAGCTCTCGAAGTGCATCCTGTGCGGCCGCTGCATCAGGGTATGCGAGGAGGTTGTCACTGCCACCTCTATCGATTTCATAAACAGAGGCCGTGCAACACATGTCGGTCCGGCGATGGACCGCGACTTTAACTTCTCAAGCTGTATACACTGCGGCCAGTGCGTGCTTGTATGCCCCACGGGAGCCCTGCATGAGAAGCATTATCTCTCTGAGGTCCAGGAACAGCTGAGCAAGAACGATGTCACCCGCGTGATACAGTACTCGCCACTGGTGCCATATGCCCTCGCTGAAGAGCTTGGTGTGAAGTATCACCGTGACTTCGACAGGTTACTTAATGCTGCCCTCAGAAAGGCGGGGTTTGAAAAAGTGTTCCTGTCAGGTGCAGGTACGGATATTCTGATAACGGAGCTGACTGACGAGGTCCTTTCTTTAAAAAGTGCAAAGTCAAATAAACCGCTGATAATCTCAGCTTGTCCGGCATGGGTCAAATATTGTGAGCAGTTTTTCCCCGACATTCTTCCTATGCTCTCCACCCTTAAGACACCGCAGCAGATTACAGGTGCAATCATAAAATCCGTGGTGTCTGCATCTGGTGACAAATCCCGGGTATATACCGTATCTGTCACACCATGCACTGCGATGAAGTTTGAAGCCCGCCGCGACAGCATGACAAGGAAGGGGATAAGTGACATAGATACCGTACTTACTGTCAGGGAGCTGGCAAGGCTGATAATTCTATACGGAATAGACATAACGAATATTGATCCTGAACCTGCTGATGAGCCGATGTCGCTGCGCAGCTCCTCGGCCCTTCTTTCAGAAACAGCCGGAGGCATGACTGAAGCTGTGCTCAGATCCATTCTCAACAGGGCGGGAGGTAAGGAGAACGACAAACAGGCAATAAAGAAACTGCGGGCGGGAGGCCCGTTCAGAGAGGCGACGTTTGCTATCGGGGGTATTGATTATTCCGTAGCGATAGTTGATGGCCTCAAAGGTGTTGAGAAACTCATGCAGATGCTGGGGAGCGGAGCTTCTTATGATCTTATTGAGGTGATGGCTTGTCCCGGAGGGTGTGTGAACGGCGGCGGCATGGTACCGGCAGGATCACGTGAGGCAATCCGCCAGCGTTCAAGGTTTATTTTCCAGTCTGATGAGCAGGAGGCAGTAAAAGGCCCTGAACATTCCGCATCAGTGGCTGAATTGAATGATACGGTCTTCAGGCAGTGTGCAGAACTGACAGACAAGAAGTTATTTCATACCCATTTTGCTAAAAGGGACGTTTTGCTTTAGCTACAGGAAACTATGCTTGTTTATACCATAAAAGAACTATGCCGCACCTGTTACACCTGTGTAAGGGAATGCCCGGCGCGCGCTATCCGTATCGTCGGGGGGCAGGCGGAAGTGATAGATGAAAGATGTGTTGCCTGTGGAAACTGCACAAAGGTCTGCAGCCAGGGAGCAAAGGTCTTTACTAATACCGTAGACCATGTCAGGAAAGTGCTTGAAAAGTCCGGCAGGGTTGCAGCCATTGTAGCGCCCAGCTTTCCTGCGGAGTTTCATGATGTGGCTGACTACAGGGCCATTGTGGGCATGCTGAGAGCTCTTGGCTTCAGTTATGTTTCCGAGGTCTCCTTTGGAGCTGATCTTGTAGCTCAGCGTTACAGTAACATGATCAGCGGGGCGGACGGGAAAAACTATATATCATCAGACTGCCCGGCCATAGTGACCTTCATAAGGTATTACCATCCTGATCTCACTGAAAACCTTATTCCGGTTGTCTCGCCCATGGTTGCTATGACAAGGGTGATGCGGAAGAAATACGGGGAAGATCTGCCGGTCGTCTTTATCGGTCCGTGTGTTGCAAAGAAAGCCGAGACTTCAGAGGTTGACGCCGCGATAACTTTTCTCGAGCTCAGGGAGATGCTTGATGCGGCGGGTATCCGCCCTGAAAGTGTTGTACCCTCTGAGTTTGACCCGCCTCTGGGCGGCCGGGGGGCGATCTTCCCGGTGACGAGGGGCCTTCTTCAGACAGCAGGTGTCAATGATGATGCAGTCAATGGAACTATCATTGCTGCTGAAGGCAGAATCGACTTCCAGGAAGCTATAAAAGAGTTCGAGGAAGGTATGATCGGCAGCCAGCACCTCGAGCTGCTCTGCTGTGAGGGATGCATTATGGGGCCCGGGATGAGCAAGGGAGGCAAACAGTATAACAGAAGGGCTCTGGTGAGCACCTATGCCCAGCAGAAGATGGCCACTCTGAATATGGCAGAGTGGAAGAACGAGCTTGAAACCTACGATAACCTTGACCTCTCGGTCAGATTTCGGGCCGAGGACATGCGCCGGCTGCTGCCTGAAGATGAGGAGGTGAATCAGGTACTTGCCTCGATGGGCAAACTGACGCCCAAAGACCATCTGAACTGTGGCGCATGCGGTTATGAGACCTGTTATGAACATGCCGTTGCCATTGTCAAGGGTCTTGCCGAGAAGGAGATGTGCCTCCCGTTTACAATTGAAAAGCTGCACAAATCAGTCAGCGAACTGGCACTCTCCAATGACAAGCTCACGACCATGCAGAACGCCCTGAAGCAATCTGAGAAACTCGCCCACATGGGGCAGCTCTCTGCCGGTATTGCCCATGAGTTGAACAACCCCCTGGGAGTGGTGATCATGTACAGTAATATTCTGCTGGATGAATCCAATCCTGAGGATCCGGTAAGGCAGGACCTTCAGCTGATTGTTGAACAGGCTGCACGATGCAAGAAAATCGTCGCCGGACTTCTGAACTTTGCCAGAAAGAACCAGGTGAATTACCAGGAGCTCGACATAAGAAAGCTTACTGAACAGAGCGTGTCAGGCGTGGTGTTCCCTGAAAACATAAAAACGGTGATAGTCGACCGTACCACAAATCCTGATGCCTCAATTGACTACGAGCAGATGACCCAGGTGCTGACCAACCTGTTCAAAAATTCTATTGATGCAATGCCCGGTGGCGGTAAACTTGAGATAACGCTCGAAGATTCAGTAAGTGATGTCATTTTCAATGTTTCTGACACAGGTTCGGGTATAAAAGATGAGGACAGAGCCAAGATCTTCGAACCCTTTTATACGACAAAGGGTCTGGGTAAAGGCACCGGGCTGGGACTGGCGACGACCTATGGCATTGTCAAGATGCATAAAGGGCAGATTACGGTCGATACAAACACTGATCCGGCTAAAGGGCCCACCGGAACAACCTTCAGGATAATACTTCCCAGGCGACCGGAATAAGACATTTTTAATAATGAAAAACTGAAAAATAAGATATAACGGTAAAAACATGAGTAATAAAGTATATACGGTTCTGCTGGCTGATGATGACCCTGATTATCTCTTCCAGGTGGCATTTCACCTGCGTAAATGTGGTTATGAGGTCATTGCAGTCGAGAGTCAGGCTGAGGCAGAGCAGGTTATTTCAAAGATGAAGCCTGACCTGGCTGTTTTTGACCTGATGATGGAAAGCGATGACAGTGGATTCATTCTGTGTTACAAGCTGAAACGCAGGTACCCTGAAGTGCCGGTTATCCTTGCTACTGCGGTGGCTCGTGAAACAGGCATTACCTTTGGTCTCAACAGCGGTCAGGATCGCGAATGGATCAGGGCAGATTTATATCTCGAAAAAGGTGTAAGACCAGAGCAGCTTGACCTGGAGATAAAAAAACTTTTGAAAATCTAGTATGGCACAGTTAAAAGTTCTCGTCGTAGATGATGAGCCTGGTATCAGGTCTGGCGTGGCACGGATTCTACGCAGTTTCCATGTTACTTATCCGTTCATGGATGAAGACTATACATATGAGGTCCTTGAAGCAGCAACAGGCGAGGAGGGTATAGAGATTATTGACAGCAAAAAACCTGATATATTGCTGCTTGACAATAAGCTGCCGGGAATACAGGGTGTTGAGGTCCTGGAGTATGTCAAAAAGAAGAACTATGATATTGTGGTGGCGATGATAACTTCATATGCATCACTCGATGTGGCATTGAAGGCACACGATGACGGGGCCATTGATTTCATTCCAAAACCATTTACCCCTCAGGAACTCAAGGCGTCAATAGAACAGATAACCAAACAGCAATACCTGCGCCGCATAACTCACAAGCTCAAAGCGGAGGGAAAAAAAGTCAGGTTCCAGTTCCTGTCGGTCCTCTCACATGAACTCAAGGCGCCGCTGAATGCCGTAGAAGGATATTTAAAAATGATGCAGGAGAGGCAGATGGGTGATTCAATTTCGGAATACAGCTCAGCCATAGACAGGTCACTGCAACGTATCGAGGGTATGCGAAACCTGATAATGGACCTCCTTGATTTTACCAAGGTGAGCTTTGAACGGCAGGTAGAAAAGCTGCAGGAGGTGGATATGAAGGAGCTTACATCACTTGCCGTCGTTACGGTGACTCCTTACGCTATACATAAGGATATTCGCTTCGTCACGAATATAAAAGGGTGTGAAAAGATATGGGCGGATCCGAACGATTTTGAAATTATCCTTAATAATCTCGTCTCCAATGCAGTTAAGTATAACAGGACAGGTGGAACAGTGACCATTACCGTCGACTGTAATGATGATGAATTTATAATATCGGTTGAGGATACAGGTATCGGGATGAATCCCGAAGAGCGTGCGATGCTCTTTGAGGAGTTCTCGAGGATAAAGAATGACAAAACCAGAAACATCGGCGGAAGCGGACTGGGACTCTCAATCGTCAAAAAGGTGGTTGAATTATATCATGGAGTTATAAATGTGGAGAGTATTCCTGACAAAGGTTCGGTCTTTACAGTTATCATTCCCAGAATACAGGTTACCAATATAAAGGCTGAGCTATGAAAAAACTACCCGGAAAAACAGTCGAACGGCTGAGCAAGTACAGGCGTGCCCTCCAGGGGTCGCTGGCAGAGAACCGCAGTTACATCTTTTCTCATGAGCTGGCAGCGCTGCTGCATATTACAGCAGTACAGGTCAGGCGTGATCTCATGCTTATCGGTTACGCCAGCGTTATGCGCAAGGGTTACGATATCAGAGAGCTGATCAAGAGGATAGGAGAAGTCATCGATGCACCCGGCGGACACAACGTTGCCATCATAGGTATGGGTAACCTCGGGCGTGCCATCACAGGGTACTTCATGGGAAAGAGAACTAATCTGAATGTGGTGGCTTCCTTCGATGTTGACCCGCAGAAAACAGACAAGGTGGTCGCCGGCGTGAAGTGCTATCACCTTGACCAGATAAAGAAACTGAAGAATGAGCTTAATATAACCATCGCGGTACTTGCAGTGCCTCCTGACCAGGCAGCGAAAGTTACCCCGCTTCTCGTCAGCAACGGAATCAGGGGCATAATGAACTTCACCACTGTGCCGCTTAAGGTCCCTGACAACGTTTTTCTTGAGGAATTTGACATGATCACATCAATTGAGAAAGTAGCATATTTTGTCAAGGAGAATCAGCAGCTTCAGACCTCATGAGGATATACAGAAGTTTTGAGGATGCTGCCGTCATACCGTCACCGGTGATAACAACAGGCACCTTTGATGGTGTGCATATAGGTCACAAAACCATTATCCGGAGGCTGAAGAAACTGGCCTCTGATCATGGCGGAGAGTCAGCACTCATAACTTTCCATCCCCATCCCAGGGCAGTCCTGTATCCTGAAAGTGCCGGAAAAGGCCTCAGACTGATCTGCTCGCAGGAAGAGAAGGTTGAGATGCTCAGAAAGACAGGTCTCGATAATCTTATCATTATTGAGTTTACAAAGGAGTTTTCGCATATCACCAGCGAAGCCTTTGTCCGTGACATTCTCTGCGGCATTCTTAAATCGAAAGTGATAGTCGTGGGGCAGAACCATCATTTCGGGTTTAACCAGGAAGGTGATTATCACAGGCTGTGGGAATGGAGAAACGCCTATGGGTTTGAAGCCGAGGAGATCCCGATGCAGGAGGTACAGCATGAGACTGTCAGCTCAACACGCATACGGCAGGCGCTGTCAGAGGGTTATATCCAGCGGGCTAACGCATACCTTGACCATTTCTATATAATAATAGGTACAGCGGTAAAGGATAATCCGGACTTATCGCCTGATGTACCAATGGTAAAAATACCGGTAACCGAGAAAACAAAACTGGTGCCTCCGCATGGCCTTTATGCAGTTTCGTGCGCGGCTGATACTTTTTTTTCAAGGGGCATGGTCTATATTCCGGAAAATAATTCTGAATTGCCTGACATTTTTCTTCATATTGAGAACTATGAGGATGATATTCCCGGAAAGCGGATGACGGTCTTCTTTCATAAAAGGCTGGCCGCTTACAAAGAGGGAGAGCCGGTCGGGAGATCCCTGGCCAATGGTATTGAGGAGATCCGGGAGCTCATTTTCTGAAGGGTATGAGAAGAATGTGACCCGCAAATCCGTATCTTTGTATGTTTATGTGAGGGGTGGGTTTTTAAATGAGAAGAAATGAAATTTAATCCAGAAAAATGCATTATACCGGATCGCCGGATGGAGCCATTCATCGACCCGGCCGAGATATGGTCTTTTATTAACAATGCAAAGCCTGACAAGGTCAGGGTGAGAGAGATAATCTCAAAATCGCTTGACAAGCAGCGCCTTACACTTGCCGAAACAGCTGTTCTGATCAATGCCGGCGGTGAACTTGCTGAAGAGATCAAAGCCGGCGCCAGGGAGCTTAAAAAGAAAGTCTACGGAAACCGGATTGTCCTCTTTGCACCTCTTTATTTAGGCAACAAGTGCAGCAATAACTGTCAGTACTGCGGTTTCAGAACCTCAAACAAGGATGCCAGTAGAAAAACGCTTACTGACGAAGAGATAAGGGGTGAAGTGGAGGCGCTTGAGGATAACGGTCAGAAGAGACTCATCCTTGTTTACGGTGAGCATCCTGAATATAACCCTGAGTTCATTGCCCATACCGTCAGGCTGGTATATGAGGTCAGGAAGGGAAGGGGAGAGATCAGAAGGGTTAATATTAATGCTGCTCCTCTTGATGTGGATGGCTTCCGCACTGTTGGCAGGTCAGGCATAGGAACATACCAGATCTTCCAGGAAACATATGATCCGGAGGCATACAAGTTGTATCATCTAGGCGGAAAGAAAAGAGATTATGTCTGGAGGCTCACAGCTCTTGACAGGGCTCAGGAGGCTGGCATTGATGATGTCGGAATAGGCGCTCTGTTCGGACTGTACGACTGGAGGTTCGAAGTGATGGGACTTGTACGTCATGCCAATCACCTCGAGGCGTGCTACAATGTCGGGCCGCATACCATCTCCTTCCCCAGGATCAAGGATGCCTCGGCACTTAACATCAACGGTAATTATTATGTTAAGGATGATGACTTCAAGAAACTGATAGCAATATTGCGTCTTGCAGTTCCATATACCGGACTGATACTCACCGCGCGTGAAACACCTGATGTCCGTACCGAGGCCATGGCCTTCGGTGTTTCCCAGATTGACGGCGGAACAAAGCTTGAGCTCGGCGGATATGCCGCTTCAAGGAATGAGACACAGAACCTTAACCGGGAACAGTTCAGGATTAATGACGAAAGATCACTTGCCGATGTCATTGATGAGCTCATTGACAACGATTATATTCCCTCATTCTGTACTGCCTGTTACCGGCTCGGTCGCACGGGAGAACACTTCATGGAGTTTTCAGTTCCCGGATTTATCAAACGCTACTGCACTCCCAACGCTATTCTGACATTGTCAGAATATATTGTTGATTACGCTTCTCCGGCGCTGGCAGAAAAGGGCTGGAAAGCGATTGAGAAGAATATGGCCGGTCTTGATGAGGGGATGAAGGAGGGACTCAGAAAGAAGATAGACCGGATAAAGGGTGGAGAAAGAGACCTTTACTATTAATATTATAAGTCATGGTCAGAGTAATTGGCATCAAGGTTACAGACAGGATCAAGGAGGCAGGGCTTGTACAAAAGACCCTGTCAATGCATGGTAATGTTATCAGCACGCGCCTTGGATTTCACGAGCTGAGCAATGAATTATGCAGCCGTGAAGGTTTCATGGTCATTCACCTTGCCGGCCTCGCTGACGAATGTGAGGAACTGGTTGACAAACTTAAGGAAATTGAGGGTATCGCGGTTAAGGAAATGTTTTTCTCACACGGACTCTCTGACGCATCCGTTGATTGTGACGGTGTCACCATGCTGGGTATCCTTGTACCGAGGCGCGATGATCTCGGCATTCAGGTCCAGGCCATTCTGACAACCTATGGATGTGTTATCCGGACACGGCTGGGGGTAAATGAGGTTTATTTCGGGGAGCCTGCCGGCCTCATTATTCTGGAACTCACCGGCGACAGGCAGCAATACGTCTCTCTTGAAAGAGCCCTTCGTGAGATAGACGATATAGCCATTGGCCGTATCTGCTTTCCTGTCTGATTTACGATTTTGTAATCCGCTTTTCATAGTGGGGTGTGTCGCCCCATGCACCAAAACCGACGGTCATACCGGAAAGCAATTCCAGTCTTAATCCGCTGATATTGGACTCATCCACCTTCCGGTAGCCTGGTTTGCCTGCATAGATCCGGTAGCCATCCCTGAAGCGGCTGGGTGTCAGATTGGGCATGATGACGTTGGCACCTGATCCTAACGCCATCTCTCTTCCCAGCGGGTCAATGGCCTGCATGGCAGTGGAAGCTACGATGTTGATGTCTTTCATCACCAGCCTTATTATGGCTATCATCCTGAGGGTCAGGTTAAAACGCTCTCTCAGATAAAGATTGTCCGAACCATTTTTACCAAGCGGGGTATCTGAGTGTTCAATGAACGGACCCATGCCGCACATATCTATGTCAAAATCACGCATAAAGATGATATCATCGGCAAGGTCAGTCAGTGTCTGTGACGGAAGGCCGACCATAACTCCCGTACCAGTCTGATAGCCCATCTCCTTTATCATTTTAAGGCACTCGAACCTTCTTTCGTATCTGTGCATGTCATCATCAGGGTGAACCCTGCGGTAAAGACTCTGACTCGAGGCTTCAATACGGAGAAGATACCTGTGAGCACCGGCTTCAAACCAGCGTTGGTAAGTCTCTTTTTCCTGCTCGCCCAGGGAAAGAGTAATACCAAGTTGCCCGTTGGTCATTTCCCTGATAGTGCGGACGAGATATTCAATATTGCCGGTGAATTCTTCCGATGAATTTTCTCCTGACTGAATGGCTATTGAGCCGAAATTCATCCGGTATGCTGTCATGGCGGCGTCTATTACCTCGTTATTGGGAATGGTATAACGCTCAATTTGCCTGTTGTCCCGCCTGATACCGCAATACAGGCAATTTTTGCCGCAGATATTGGAAAATTCGATCAGGCCTCTGAGGTATACAATATTTCCCACATACTGGTTTCTCACCAGGGCAGCTTTCCTGCAAAGCATCGTCGCATCATCGTCTCCGCA
Organism: uncultured Bacteroidales bacterium; assembly: GCA_963849945.1. Lineage (GTDB taxonomy): Bacteria > Bacteroidota > Bacteroidia > Bacteroidales > VadinHA17 > SR-FBR-E99. The sequence goes on from CAWKJD010000013.1 coordinate 262,754, forward strand.
CCGCAGCAATGCAATAATGTCAGACCGGTCAAGATCTTCTTTATTCAGTATCAACTCTATAAATGACGACATATTTACTGTTAGCCTTATAACTCAGAACAACAAGCAGGCTTAATAGTTCAGTGCTTCATAAGAACTTTTTCAGAAGCCTCTTCCGAACATATTCCAAAGTGTTCTTTTCATCTCCTGCCACCTGCTCATTGATGCCATGGCAAAGGAGTTGGTATATTCTGTAACAGCCATTTTTGCTTCGTCATTTTTACCCTCACTGACCAGGCTCTTCACTCTTTCTTCCAGGGCGGGTAGATCGGTAAAAGCTTTCTCTTCCATTTCTGCAACGGCAGGTTCAATAAGCTGGCGTCCTTTTGCCCAGTTGACTGTAGCAAGCCTGTTGGCTTCGCGGAAAGCCCATATGGCTGCATCTTCGCGATAGCGGTGTTGTCCGCATATACTGAAGCTATGCCGGCAGTGACATCGTACCTGAGAAAATCGGAATGCGGGGACTCTCCCCGGGATTGTCAAAAGAGAACCATGCTACAGCTCCGACCTCATCCGGTAACCAGTCACGGCATTGAATGACATGTGAATAAGAGCACCAGGAAACGGCAATCGTCCTCTGTCTTTGGATGGTACCTGGCTTGAGCTCATTGATCAGGGCAAGGAGATCGTTGCTCATCCAGTTTGAAGCGACAGGTGACTTGACTGTATCCGTTACCTCAATACCTTTATCATCCTTCTTTTTGACGGTGACAAGCAGATTCCGCGTCATGTCATATGGCGTCCCTTCGTAGGTCTGACGGTACAATGCCATCACATCCCGGACTGAAACTTTCTTTTCCGGTTTAACAGAGAACGGAAGTTCTTCCATTTCCATGGTCAGACCCAGCGACGGGGCAAGGGTGCTGAGCACAAAGAACTCCCTTATTGCATAGGGCTTGCCTGTACCGATCACCTTATAAAACTTAAATGGCGATTTGCCATCCCAGTAGCCAAGTTCCTTTGCTTTCTCACGCAGGTCAGCGGAGGTCATGAAGTAATTACTGTCTTTAAAATCAACAAGAGATATCCTGGGTATGTTTGCAGCAATTCCTACATGGTCATCAGGTATTCTCTGGGCAACCCACAATGATGAAGGCTTGCCGGGACCTGATCCGGCTATCTCAAGTTGCCAAACCTCTTTTTTATCAGCAATGGTTATACATTCAGCCAGGTCAGCATAACCGTATTCTTCGGCAAGTGATCCTATCAGCGCTATCGCATCCCTTGCGGTCGAGCACCTCTGGAGGGCTATCTTTTCCAGTTCTTCAATGAAAAAGAGCCCCTGGTCATTGATAAGCTCCTTGCGGCCGTATATTGTTGTTTCGCCAATGGCAAGCTGCTTCTCGTTAAGGCAGGGGTACGCAGTGCTCAGGAAGGCATAGGTTGCAGCAGCTTCAGGGATCTCCCCTCTGCGTTTTACGCCGGTCATATCCCATGCTTCTTCAGTGGTGAGGGTTCCCTGGTAGACAGGATGAATGGTATCTTTCTCATATTTTTTTGCCGGGACTATCTCAAGCCATGTCCGGTATTTGCCGTCACATGTATGCGAAGTGATCACCGAGCCATCCGTTGATGCCAGTCTGCCAACCATTATGCTCGTGCAGTTCTCAGGGTACCCCTGTCCGCCAGAAGTCGCATCCCGGGCTGACTGAGCGTCAGCCGGAAACGGTGCCAGTGCAAGTAAAAGAATTATAATTGCTGTCAAACGGATGCTGAGGTTATGACTTTTCATGGTAGATTTTGGTATGGAAAATATAAACCTTGTGGAAAATTTCAGGAAGGCAAATATAGCAATATGCAGCTTAATACCGATAACGGACAAGGGACAACCGAAAACCCTAATAACAGCATTGTCATTTGATATAAAGTAAAATGTTTCTACCTTTAGAAAAGAACTTAATTTCTGAAAATGATCAGTGATAAGCTATTGAATCCCAGTAATATTGTTGTTGTAGGCGGATCTGATGATATTTCCAAGGCCGGAGGCAAGGTTCTGAAAAATATCCTTGCAGGCGGTTTCAGGGGAGAAGTATATGCTGTGAATCCCAAAGTATCCACCGTGCAGGGAATAAAGGCTTATGCTGATGTTTCTCTTCTGCCTCAGACAGATATGGCTATAATCGCCGTTGCAGCACGCTATTGTCCTGCCATCGTACGAACGCTGGCATATGAAAAGGGAACAGGAGGTTTTATTATCCTCTCGGCGGGATTCAGTGAGGAGGATGCCGAAGGTGCAGCGCTTGAGAGAGAGATAGTGGAGGTAATTAACAAGGTGGGAGGCACGCTTATCGGTCCGAACTGTATTGGATATCTGAACCACAATTACCACGGCGTCTTCACCGAACCCATCCCGCGTCTGTCAACGCAGGGGATCGATTTCATATCAGGGTCCGGTGCCACTGCTGTCTTCATCATGGAGGCCGCTATCACCAGCGGCCTGCCCTTTTCAAGTGTCTGGTCCGTGGGCAACAGTGCACAGGTTGGTGTCGAGGATGTCCTTGAACATCTTGATATGACATTTGATCCTGTGCTAAGTTCGAAGATCAAGCTGTTATATATAGAGAACATTGGGGATCCCTCGAGGTTTTTAAAACATTCGGCATCACTTATCAGGAAGGGGTGCAGGATTGCAGCCATCAAATCAGGTACTTCCGAAGCCGGCTCAAGGGCAGCATCCTCACATACAGGTGCTATGGCATCACCTGACAGCGCTGTGGACGCCCTGTTCCGCAAGGCAGGCATCGTAAGATGCTTTAACCGTACCGAGCTGGCTTATGTAGCAGCCCTTTTTACCTATAAATTGCCCGGGGGTAAACGGATAGCGATTATCACACATGCCGGGGGGCCTGCAGTGATGCTTACAGATGCACTCAGCGAGGGCGGTCTTGAGATACCGCACCTTTCAGGCAAAGCCGCAGACAGACTTCTTGAGAAGCTCTTTCCTGGTTCATCAGTGGCTAATCCGATTGATTTTCTGGCTACAGGGACTGCTGAGCAGCTCGGGTATATCATTGATGCATGTGAGAATGAGTTCAGCGAAATTGATGCCATGGCTGTGATATTCGGAAGTCCCGGGCTCTTTCCGGTGGATGATGTCTACAGCCTGTTGCATGACAAAATACGCAGCTGCAGCAAGCCTGTTTACCCGATTCTGCCCTCCGTGATAAATGTCAAAAGGGAGATAGCTGACTTCATCGCACATGGCAATGCGATATTCCCTGATGAGGTGATCTTTGGCCGGGCGCTGGCAAAGGTGTCAGGAACGCCTGCACCTGCAGAGACATATCAACGGTCAGGGAAGACCGATGCTAAAAAAATCCGACAAGCAATTGAGGGATCAGTAAATGGTTATCTTCCGCCCGACAAGGTGACGCGATTGCTTAATGCTGCAGGTATTGAAACTGTGCCGGAGACAATTGTGTACACTCCGGATGATGCCGTAAAGCAGGCTGCGGGTATGGGTTTTCCGGTGGTGATGAAGGTGATCGGGCCGGTCCATAAATCAGACATTGGCGGTGTGGCGCTGAACGTCAGCACTGCCATGGAGGTTGAGGCCGAATTTAACAGAATGATGAAACTGCCCGGCGTGACGGCGATTTTGATACAGAAAATGATCAGCGGGCTGGAGCTTTTCTGCGGAGCAAAGAAAGAAGGTAAGTTCGGGCACCTCGTGATGGCAGGTATGGGAGGTATCTTCATCGAAGTGTTCAGGGATGTGGCCACATCTCTTGTACCCGTATCGGCCGGGGAGGCGGAAACAATGATACGGTCCCTTAAATCGTATAAGATTATGAGAGGAGCCCGCGGGAGCAAGGGCGTAAGTGAAGCGGCGTTCATAAAAGTGATAACGTCGGTGTCGGACCTTCTTCTTGAGGCCCCTGAGATAGTTGAGATGGATATTAATCCGCTTCTCGGCTCAGGCGATTCGGTCGTTGCCGTGGATGCGAGGATACGGATTGAGAGGTAGCAAGGGGCAGGGCACAAGGGGCAAGGGGCAAGATGCAAAGGGCAGAGGAGAAGAGGAGAAGGGGAGAAGAGGAGAAAAGGAGAAGGGGAGATGGGAGAGGTTTTTGTAAAGATAAGAGGGCAGAAGGTGACAAATAGCATTTTTCACGAACTTAAAGTTTTCTACCTTGTGGCCAGTAATGAGGGCTCAAAATAGAAAATTTATGAAAAATACCCCCATAAACCATAAAACCGTAAGCAGAGCCGTTATCGACAGCGGAATCATTGACCTCGGTAATGCAAGCATCAGGGAGATTGTCAAACTAGTAAATCTTCTGATGAAGGAGACAGGCGTCGAATTCCTCAGGATGGAAATGGGTGTGCCGGGGCTGCCGTCGGCGGAGGTTGGCATAAAGGCAGAGATAGAAGCTTTGAAAAAGGGTGTGGCATCGGACTACCCTGATATTGAAGGCCTCCCGCAACTGAAGACTGAAGCTGCGCGGTTTGTCAAGCTTTTTCTTGATACCGATGTTAATCCCGAATGCTGCGTTCCTACCGGAGGAGCAATGATGGGAGGGATGGCAAGCTTCATGGTTGCCAACAGGAATGACAGGACTAAGGAGGGAACTCTTTTCATTGATCCCGGATTCCCTGTTCAGAAGACTCAAACAAGGATACTGGGGCAGGATTACAGGTCATTTGACGTTTACGACTTCCGCGGAGAGAAACTGGGCCCCAAGCTTAAATCATACTTTAAATCCGGCAGGGTATCAACCATTCTGTACTCCAATCCCAATAATCCGTCATGGATATGCCTTACGGAAGATGAACTTCGCACAATAGGTACGCTGGCAAAGAAGTATGATGTTATTGTGGTTGAGGACCTTGCTTATTTCGGGATGGATTTCCGGAGTGATTATTCAGTTCCCGGCATGCCTCCTTACCAGCCAACGGTTGCACATTACTGTGATGATTATATTTTGCTCATCTCGAGCTCAAAAATATTCAGCTATGCCGGACAGAGGATCGGCCTGATGGTTATGTCTGACCATCTCTATAACCGTCATTACCCTGACCTGCTGAGATATTATTCATCCGAGATCTTCGGGAGGGCGATGATCTTTGGCGCCCTGTATGCCTTGTCTTCAGGCGTTACTCATTCAGTGCAGTATGGTTTTACTGCAATTCTTAAGGCAGTCAACGAAGGGATTTATAACTTTGTCGAAAATACAAAGGACTACGGCCGCAAGGCGGCAATCATGAAAGACCTGTTTACCGGCAACGGTTTTAAAATTGTTTATGACAGAGACATTGACAGGCCTCTGGCGGATGGATTCTACTTCACTATTTCATATCCCGGTTTTACCGGCGGTGAACTTCTTCATGAACTCCTGTGTTATGGTATAGGTGCAATAACTCTGAACATCACAGGGAGTGAAAGGTCGGAAGGACTCCGGGCCTGCGTCTCCCAGGTGAGACGCAGACAGATGCCCCTCCTTGAAGAGAGGCTGAAGCTGTTCAGGGAGAACAATCCAATAAAGGCTTGATATATACGAATTTAAATATAGAATAATACAAAAGAGATGGCTAAGATAAGAGGTGCTGTGGTTATAGACACAGAGAGGTGCAAGGGGTGTGAGGTGTGCGTTGTCACATGTCCCACGCAGACGCTGGCACTGGCGGCTGAGGTAAACGGCAAGGGGTATCACTACTCCTATGCTGCCTATCCGGATACATGTATCGGTTGCGCCAACTGCGCGGTTGTTTGTCCTGATGGCGTTATCACGGTTTACAAGCTGAAGGTGGGGTAGCAGATAAAAAACAAAAAGATACATTGATGGAAAAAGAATTGAAACTGATGAAGGGCAACGAAGCCCTCGCCGAAGCTGCTATACGGGCCGGTGTTGATGGTTATTTCGGGTACCCCATAACTCCCCAGAGTGAGATACTAGAATATCTCACTGAAGCTAATCCGCAGACAACGACAGGCATGGTTGTGCTTCAGGCCGAGAGCGAAGTGGCAGCAATAAATATGGTGTACGGAGGTGCCGCCTGCGGCAAAAAAGTGATGACCTCATCCTCTTCGCCCGGCATAAGCCTGAAGCAGGAGGGGATAACATATATTGCAGGCGCAGAACTGCCATGTCTTATCGTTAACGTTGTGAGAGGCGGACCAGGACTGGGAACGATACAACCGGCTCAGAGCGACTATTTCCAGGCAACAAAAGGCGGGGGGCACGGCGATTACCACCTCCTTGTACTGGCACCGGCATCAGTGCAGGAAATGGCTGACTTCGTCGAACTCAGCTTCGATCTGGCTTTCAAATACAGAAACCCCGTGATGATATTATCCGACGGTGCCATCGGACAGATGATGGAGAAAGTATATCTCAAGCCGCAGAAAAAAAGATCGGAAGAGATCCTTCCGTGGGCCACAACAGGAAAACCCGCTACACGCGAACGCAACATAATTACCTCGCTTGACCTTGATCCTGAACGTCAGGAGAAGTTCAACCTGAAGCTTATTGCCAAATACCGTGAGATGGAGGAAAAGGAGGTTCGTTTTGAAGAGTTCCGGACAGACGATGCCGAATATCTTTTCGTTGCATACGGCACCAGTGCAAGGATCTGCCAGAAGGCTATCCAGTTGGCAAGAGCCGAGGGAATAAAGGTCGGTCTTGTGAGGCCAATCACCCTCTTCCCCTTCCCGAAAAAGAGACTTAACGAGCTTTCTTCAAAGGTTAAAGGTATGCTTGCAGTGGAGATGAGTGCAGGCCAGATGGTGGAAGATGTTATGCTTTCGGTCTGCGGTAAAACACGTGTAAGCCACTACGGCAGAATGGGCGGTATGATAGCAACACCGGAAGAGGTAGTGGAAAACCTTAAATTATTCATTAAAGGATAAAAGAGATGGCAGATTTTAATATAAAAGACATAATTAAACCGGAGAACCTGGCATATAAAAAGTCAAAGATTTTGACTGATAATATTATGAGTTATTGTCCTGGTTGCGGACATGGCACGGCTCACCGCGTGCTGGCTGAGGTGATTGAAGAGGAAGATCTGCAGAGTAAAACTATTGGTATCTCTCCTGTAGGGTGCTCGGTTCTGATGTACAATTACCTTGATATCGACATGCAGGAGGCAGCTCACGGAAGGGCTCCGGCCCTTGCAACAGCCGTGAAGCGTTTGCTGCCTGACAGGTTTGTCTTTACTTACCAGGGTGACGGCGACCTTGCCGCCATCGGCACGGCAGAGACTATCCATACCTGTAACAGGGGTGAGAACATCCTCATAATTTTTATCAATAATGGCATCTACGGCATGACCGGAGGCCAGATGGCACCGACAACACTGCCCGGGATGAAATCATCGACATCACCCTACGGTCGCGACGTGGCGACTATGGGCTCACCGATAAAGATGGCTGACATTGTTGCCATTCTGCCAGGGACGTGCTATGTAACCCGGCAGAGTGTCAACACTGCTGCAGGTGTCAGGAAACTGAAGAAAGCATTTAAAAAGGCGGTCGAGTATCAGAGAGACAAGAGAGGAACCTGTTTTATTGAGATCGTTTCAAACTGCCCATCAGGATGGAAGATGACACCAGTTGAGTCAAACAAATGGATGGAAGAAAATATGTTCCCGTTTTATCCTTTGGGTGATATTAAAGTTCCGAAAGATTCGTAGAAATTCCGTGTAGCGACGCTCTATTAGGGCGTCGTTACGAGGTGTTTTCAAAATAAATTGATAAAATCATGACAGAAGAAATTATAATTGCAGGTTTTGGCGGACAAGGAGTGCTGTCAATGGGGAAAATCATGGCCTATTCCGCAATGATGCAGGGAATGGAGGTAAGCTGGATGCCATCATACGGGCCTGAAATGAGAGGAGGGACGGCAAACGTTAATGTGATCATCAGTGATGACCGGATCAGTTCACCTATTCTCAGGAACTTTGACACTGCCATAATACTTAACCAGCAGAGCATGGATAAGTTTGAACATAGTGTCAAACCCGGAGGAACATTGATCTATGACGGCAACGGAATAACCCGCCACCCTGAAAGAAAGGATATTGACATATACAGGATAGATGCGGCGGAAGAGGCTTCAAAGATGAAGATGCAGAAGGTGTTCAACATGATTGTTCTGGGAGGATTCATGAAGGTGAAACCGATCCTGAGTACCGAATACGTGGTAAAGGGATTAAAAAAATCCCTCCCCGAGAGATATCACAATCTCATTCCCATGAATGAAGAAGCCATTAAAAGGGGAATGGAGATAATAAAGAAAATTAATTAGCTAACCACCCCGTCCCGATTTCACCGGGACATTTTTCCTTGAAAAATTGGGCTACTCTTTAGACTCAATTCATTTAAACAGGCCGCCCTTACAGGGCTTATAAATGTTAATAGACATTATCTCTACAAACTGGTCGCCCTTACAGGGCTGTTAGCCGCATAGCGGCTTACTGTTTGTAGAATTAAGGTAAGAATTCCATCTTCAACCCCATAGGGGTGACCTATTCATAAAAATGCATCTCCCGGATGTATTTCCATACCGGGGCAGGGACAAACCAGGAGACATTTTTTCCTTCACTTATGGCATTGCGGATGAATGTCCCTGATATCTCCATTACCGGGGCACTGACCTCCCTCAGGGAAGCCATCGCAAAAATCTCAGCCTGCCTCTTGCTGCTTTTTCTTCCGTGATTGAGTCTCGGGTAAACAATGATAGGATATCGCTTTACCAACTCTTCCGGATTCTTCCATTTATGCAGGGTTGTCAGGTTGTCTTCGCCCATTATGAGAGTGAACCTGTTTGAAGGGTACTTCTCCGTCAGGCGGGTAAGGGTATCAATTGTGTATGACGGCTGCGGCAGGGATAACTCAATATCACAGACCCTGAACCTGCTGTCCTCGCCTATAGCCAGCTCTGTCATGTAAACCCTGTCGCGGTCACCGAGCAGTGTCTCTTTTGATTTCAGGGGGTTATGCGGACTTACCACAAACCAAATCTCCTTCAGGCTGGAATACTCGGCAATATAGTTTGCGATTATCATGTGCCCCAGGTGAACCGGGTTAAATGACCCGAAGAATAATCCTGTCTCTGTCATCTGTTACTAATAAATTCTTTGACAACAGTTTCTATCTCGCTGCAAGCCCTGTCAAGATCATCGTTGACTATCACCTTGTCGAACCTGTCGGCCATCCGGATCTCGGAAGATGCCTTTTCAACCCTCATGTTTATCTTGTCGATGCTGTCAGTGCCTCTCTTAATGAGTCTGGTCTTCAGTTCTTCGACTGAGGGGGGCATGATGAATATGGCAAGGGCATCCTTTTCAAAGATATTCTTCAGGCTTATCCCGCCTTTCACGTCTACATCAAAAAGCGGGATCTTTCCCAGTTTTGTGATCCTTCCGATCTCGCTTTTCAGCGTGCCGTAATAGTGGCCTTCATAGACCTCTTCCCATTCTACGAATTCCCCGGCATCGATCTTTTTCCTGAACGCGGCAGCTGTAATGAAGTAATACTCCCGGCCGTTAACCTCGTTACCCCTTGGTTTCCGGCTTGTAGCCGAGACGGAGAAAGCGAGAGGAAAACCTGAGGTAAGCAGATGGTTCACAATGGTTGATTTACCTGCTCCCGACGGAGCGGATATTATCAGTACCCTGTTTCCATGACTCTTATTCATCAGTCCTACAGGACATTAAGTGACTGCTCCTTAATGCGTTCGAGCTCATCCTTCATCATCACAACAAGTTTCTGCATGTCAGCGTCGTTGGCTTTTGAGCCGATTGTGTTTATTTCGCGTCCCATTTCCTGTGATATGAAGTTTAGCATTTTGCCGTTAAGCCCTGCTCCGTCTATGGTCTCCGTGAAGTAGTCACAGTGTTTTTTCAGTCTGACCTTCTCTTCGTTTATATCAAGTTTTTCAAGATAGTAGATCAGCTCCTGCTCAAAACGGTTCTGGTCGACGTTTTCTGTACCCACAGCCTCCTGAAGTGATGCAGTGAGCTTATCGTGCATACGTTTAATGCGGTCACCTTCAACCGATCCCAGGTTTTCAAGGTACTGCCGTATCCTGTTCACAGACTTCAGCAGGTCAGCTTCCAGCGCCTTGCCTTCCTCAAGGCGGTAAAGATCAGTCATTGTGAGGGCGTCATTGATCAGGCCGGATACCTGGCTCCATTCTTCCTCTGTAAGCTCGGGCCTCTCGGTCTTGAGTGTCTCGGGCAGGCGCATCACGATGTTCAGCAGATCATTGTCACTTTTCAGTCCAAGCTCTTCACTGATCTCCTTCATCTGGCCATAGTAGTTTTTAACGATGTTTTTGTTTATGACCAGGGCGGGCTCTTCATCCATTGCATCGAATGAAACGTAAAGGTCGATCTTTCCTCTCTCAAGTTTTCTCAGGATCATATTCCGTACCTCAAGCTCCTTCTCCTTGTATATCCAGGGGAGTTTGGTGCTGATGTCAGCCTGTTTGCTGTTCAGTGTCTTCACCTCAACGGTTATCTTCCGGTGTGCAGTCTCAAGCATGGCTTTGCCATAGCCTGTCATTGATCTTATCATTTCGATTCAGTTATGCCCGTAACAAAGATAGGCTTTTTGCATTAAGCGAGAAGATCAAGCTCGACGGTGAAATGTCGCATGATGGGAGCTTCCCACCTGATGGAAAGACCTCTGGTTATCTCATCGCGTCTGTCCCACACGTTGCTTAGTGTAGCAGCCACATAGTCCATATGGTTATCTGAATAAACTCTTCTTGGCACGGCCAGCCGCACGAGCTCAAGGTTCGGATGTCTGTTCAGGCGCGTGACGGGATCTCTGTCGGCCATGAGTGTTCCTATTTCAGTGCCGCGAACACCTCCTTCGATGTATATCTCAACTGCCAGTCTCTGAGCAGGGAATTCGCCGGCCGGTATCCGGGGAAGGAATTTTCCGGCGTCAACGAAGATGGCATGACCGCCGAACGGCACCTGAACAGGTATGCCTGCTGCCTTTATCTTTTCACCCAGCCTTGCCACCTGTCGTATCCGGGACTCAAGATAATCAGGTTCAGTGCCTTCGAACAGACCCTGTGCCAGGGCATTCATATCACGGCCTGACATGCCTCCGTAGGTAACGAAGCCCTCAAACATAATATTAAAGGTAGTCGCTTTGCGGAAGAGCTCTTTGTCCCTGAACCCTATAAAGCCTCCCATGTTCACAATGGCGTCTTTTTTGGAGCTCATGGTCATACCATCAGCAAGGGAGAACATCTCGCGTGCAATTTCCCTGACGCTTTTGTCAGCGTATCCTTCCTCACGCGTTTTTATGAACCAGGAGTTCTCCGCGAAGCGGGCTGAATCAATGATCAGCAGCAATCCGTACCTGTCGGCCAGTTCACGAACGCCCTTCATATTGGCCATGCTTACGGGCTGTCCCCCGGCGGTGTTGTTAGTGATTGTCATCACAATGCATCCGATCTTTTCGCGGGGTGTCTCCTTCAGGACTTTTTCAAGGCGCTCCAGGTCAACGTTCCCCTTAAAGGGCTCCACTGCATTGATGTCGCCGGCAACGGCAACAGTGCAATCGACGGCGGTCGCTTTCCTGAACTCGATATGTCCCTTGGTGGTATCAAAATGAGCGTTGCCGGGTATGACGTCACCTTCCTTTACCAGGACAGAGAATAGCACATTTTCGGCAGCTCTTCCCTGATGCACGGGAAGGAAGTACTCAAAGCCCGTTATCTCCCTGACGGCTTCCTTGAGGTTATAATATGATGATGCCCCGGCGTAGCTCTCATCACCGGTCATGATGGCGCCCCACTGTCTGTCACTCATGGCACCGGTGCCGGAGTCAGTAAGGAGATCGATGTAAACCTGCTCTGACCGCAGGTTAAAGAGATTATATGAGGCGGTCTTTATCCACTCCTGACGTTCAGGAAGTGTGCTTCTGTGCATTGACTCGACCATTTTTATCTTGAATGGTTCACAATATGGAAGATTCATAAGTTTAAATTAAGAGTTAAGAATTAAGAATTAAGAATTGGTGAAGGGGCCCGGGATGAGGAAATCCGGGGGAAGACTAGAAATCGTCCCTGTTTTTGATATTTTGAAATATCAGTTTCCTGTTTCTTTCCGTTTGAAAAAAGAAAATCATGGAAATGGCTATTTTTGCAAATATAGCTTTTACGTTTGGGGTACAATCCAAAAAATGTCAAAACATTTTGTAATGAAACTGAGAACCATTAAGATTCTTGCATTGTCTTATTGTCTGTACAGCAGTGTATTACTCCAGGGACAGGATGTTATTCATATTGACAGGAATGAGTCTGTCAGGTTCCTTGAGAAGATATATTCATCTACCGGAATATGGAAAACAGGTAACGATTCGCTTCGCGAAGCCATAAGTCATCTGATCTATGATGACGATACCAGGTTCCCGGTGCTGAACAATGAAGGTGTACCGATAGTGGGAACTGACGGAAAAGTGATCAAGGCTCCGAAATTGCAGTTTAATGAGCTTCTTGGGGTGTCGTTCGTGTTCAGATTCTGAATTGCACCATAACTATCCTATCTGATCAGGAGGTCAAGGACCACCAGGAGGCCGTAGATGACTCCTGCTATGCCGTTTGTGGTTCCGAAGGCAAGGTTAACCCTGCTCAGGTCGTCAGGTCTGACAATTAAATGCTGGTAGGTCAGAAGTCCAAGGAATATCAGTGCGCCTGCCCAGTACAAAGGCCCGCCGGCGCCCAGAAATCCGGCTGCCACCACCAGCAGAGTTGAAAACAGGTGCAAAGCGACAGATACGAAAAGTGCCTGACGGCGTGACATCATAGCCGGTATTGAGTAAAGGCCTGTCTCGCGGTCGAAGCTGTCATCCTGCAGAGAATAGATTATATCGAAGCCGCTGACCCAGCTAAGCACTATACCTGAATAAATGACAGGCAGGATCGCGAAGGTACCTGTTACCGCAATATATGCACCTATGGGTGCAAGGCTGAGACCAAGGCCCAGGATGATGTGGCACAGAGCCGTGAATCTCTTGGTGAAACTGTAGCCGAGAATGATTATCAGGGCAACCGGTGAAAGCAGGAATGTCAGCCTGTTAAGCAGGGCAGCCGATGTAATGAATAGTATTGAGCTCACTATAACGAATACCAGGGCGTTGCGTTTTGATATTTTGCCTGACGGTATCTCCCTGCCTGCTGTCCTGGGATTCATGCTGTCATACCGTCGATCAGCGTATCTGTTGAAAGCCATTGCAGCGCTGCGGGCAAAAACCATACAGGCAAGCATCAGCAGGAAAATCCTGAGATTGAAACGGTAGCCTCCTGCGGTCGTCCCCAGAAAGTACCCTACAACTGCAAAAGGTAATGCAAAGACGGTGTGGCTGAACTTAACCAGTGAAAGATAATCGGTTGTCTTACCAAACAGTTTCTTCATCTCAGGGTAGCCCCAAACTCGCGTTCAAAAGCCCTGGTAAGGGAGCTTATAACTTTTTCAATGTTCTTTTCCGTAAGGGTTTGTCTGTCATCTCTCAGGATAAAAGAGACAGCATATGATTTCTTGTCTTTCCCAAGGGCATCGCTCTCGTACACATCAAACAGATCAACATCCTGAAGGATATTGCGTTCTGTCTTATACGCCAGGTCTTTGATATCACTGAATTTTACTGATTTGTCTACAAGAAGAGCCAGGTCGCGACGTACCCACGGATACCTCGGCAACTCGCTGAACCTGATATTCCGGGTTTTAAGGGTTCTGAGAATATTTTCCCAGTTGATCTCGGCGTAGAAAACATCCTGTTTAATATCGAACATGGAAAGGTACTTTTTAGACACCTGTCCGAATGATGCCAGATCGAGGCTTCCTGCGGTATATTTCATCGCTTCCCTGAACCATCCGGCTTTTTCCTCAGTGGCAACAATCTCTCTTTCCGTGATGCCAAACCTCGACAGAACGAGGGCGACATATCCCTTTATATGGAAGAATTTTGCAGGTGCTTCAGGCGTATTCCACCTCTGTCTGTTCATTTTCCCGGTCACTGCCAGGGCCAGTGTTTGCCTCTCGCTGTAATTATCGGTTATCTCCAGCGTTCCTTTTCCATCCTTTCTGTGATATGTATATCCCAGCTCAAAGAGTTTGAGATCGCTGTTCTGCCTGTTGATGTTCCAGGCAATTGTATTCAGTACTCCCGGCAGGAGTGACACTCTCATTACATTCAGGTCGCTGCTCAGCGGGTTGGCAAGCCGCACCATGTGGGCCGTGTCAAAGTCACCAGTTGTTTCGAACCATGCTGCCGGGGTAAGTGAATTGCACATGATCTCGGCAAAGCCGTTACCTGACAACAGCTCGGCCATGTTCACCGACACCTTTTCCCTGTCGGGTTTGTCAGTGTAAGAGAGCATGGAGTGCATCTCGTTACTCAGGCCGATATTGTTATAGCCGAAGATCCTCAATACCTCCTCGGTAACGTCAGCTTCACGGGTGACATCAACTCTGTATTGCGGTATCTCAAGCGTCAGCACATCGGCGGTCTCCCCGGTTATACGTATATCGAGGCTGTACAGAATTGTCTTAACGGTCTCCACGGGAATTTCTTTACCGATAAGCTTGTTCATGCGGTCAAGTGAGAACCTGACCACAGCTTTTCTGACCGGAGCGGGATAGATGTCTGTTATATCACCTGAAATTTCTCCTCCGGCGAGCTCCTTTATCAGAAGAGCTGCTCTTTTGAGGGCATAAATGGTTATCTCCGGATCAGATCCTCTTTCGAAACGGTAAGAGGCATCAGTGTGGAGGTCATGGCGCCTGGATGTTCTTCGCACTGAGACAGGGTTGAAGGCAGCGCTCTCAAGAAAGACAGACTTTGTTGTCTCATTCACCCCCGACTTTTGCCCGCCGAACACACCTGCTATGCACATTCCTTCTGCCTCATTGCAGATCATAAGGTCGGATGACGACAACTCGCGCTCAATGCCGTCGAGAGTGACGAACTTTGTTTTGTCAGGTAGTGTCTGAACAATTACTTTGTTGCCCGTGATTGCATCAGCATCGAATGCATGCAGTGGCTGTCCCGTCTCATGAAGGACGAAATTGGTAATGTCAACCACATTGTTAACCGGATTCAGTCCGATTGATCTGAGACGTGTCTGCAGCCACGCCGGTGACGGAGCAACATTAATTCCTCTTATTGTCAGGCCTGAGTATCTTATGCAGGCTTCCGTAGCTTTAACAATGACAGCGATGCCGCCATCCTTCCTGTCTTTTTTAAAATCACCGGCTTCCGGCAGCTTTGCCCTGACAGGCTTCTGCAGGTTGAAGTATGCTGCCAGATCACGTGCTACGCCGAAGTGTGAGCTGCAGTCGATACGGTTGGGGGTAAGTCCTATTTCGAAGATTGTGTCATGTGTGACACCAAAATAATCAGCGGCGGATGATCCGATCTTTGCAGAAGGGTCAAGCACTATTATACCTTCATGGCCGGTGCCTATGCCCAGTTCATCCTCCGCGCATATCATCCCTTCAGACAGCTGTCCGCGAATCTTTGAACGCTTTATTTCAAACTGTTCATTTCCCTTAAACACCATTGTTCCGGCCACTGCCACTGCAACAACCTGTCCTGCAGCTACATTAGGCGCTCCGCAGACGATATGAAGAGGATCGCTGCCTCCGGTATCAACGGTAGTGATGCTGAGTCTGTCTGCGTCTGGATGCCTTTCGCATGTGAGTACCCTTCCGATGACCACACCTTTCATTCCTCCTTTAACAGATTCCCATTCCTCAACACCTTCAACTTCAAGGCCTAAGCTTGTCAGTATAGTTGAGAGCTCATCCGGTTCGACATCAAAACTTAAATACTCCCTGAGCCAGTTATAAGAGATCTTCATTCTTAATTAATTAGACTGATTTCATAACATGCAAAAGTAAATAAAAAAGGTTAGAGGCATCATCCGGATGCTAAAATCGGACGATCATTATAGTTATATTTGCACTTCAATAAACTGGTACATGGTCATACAGAAGAATGACAAACTGATACTTATAACCAACGATGACGGTCTGTACGCTGCCGGATTAAAGACGCTGACAGATATTATGCGGGACTTTGGCAAGGTGGTTGTTATCTCGGCCACTGAGAGCCGCAGCGCGATGTCACAGGCACTAACAGTCCAGCAGCCGCTGAGGGTCAAGCTCCTGGAAGAAAACGAAAACAGAAGGATCTATGCCTGCAGCGGAACTCCCACTGACGGTGTGAAACTTGCCATTAACCAGCTTCTCGAACGGAGACCTGACCTTATCGTTTCAGGGATCAACCACGGCTCAAATGCTTCTGCAAGTGTTCTCTACTCAGGCACAATGGCAGCCGCACTTGAGGGTTGCCTCTACGGCATCACCTCGGTGGGTTTTTCTCTTAACAGCTATTCACCGACGGCTGACTTCTCAGTATGCGAAAAATATATCAGGATGGTGTGCAGTCTGGTTCTGAGTGAACCGCTGCCGCAGGGTGTCTGTCTGAATGTCAACATACCTGCCATAAAAGCATCCGAGGTTAAAGGGATACGTGTCGCACGCCAGGCCAGCGGCTGGTGGCAGGAAGAATTTGAGAAGAGGAAAGACCCTATGGGAAAAACATACTACTGGCTGACAGGATACTTTGTCAACCGCGAGCCTGAGTCAACTGATACGGATGATTGGGCGATGCAGAACGGATATGTTTCTGTGGTGCCTGTTACTACAGATATGACAGCCCATGGTTTTATAAACGAACTGAAAACAAAATTCTGACATGTGGTTCAGGGAACGATTTAATAATATTCTGACAGGAGTGATCTCAGGGATCATCCTCCCGGTACTGGCCTTCCTTGTGTTCTTTCTTCTGACCCGCCACGGACTGTCAGTTGAACAGTATATCAGGCATATGCAAACTGCCGATAATGTGACCGAAATAATGAGTGTTTCGGTATTTTCCAACATCATAATTTTCCTTGTCTTTAATCGTTTTGACATGCTCAGGGCTTCAAAGGGCGTTCTTGGCATTACCATCATATGGGCCTTTGCAGTATTCGCGATAAAGCTGTTCTAGGATGAAGTATTTTATCATAGCCGGAGAGCCCTCAGGCGATCTTCACGGGTCAAACCTCATCAGGAACCTTATCATGGCTGATCCGTCTGCCGATATCTCATGCTGGGGAGGTGATATGATGAAAGAGGCAGGGGCGAAGCTGCTTAAGCATTACCGCGAGACAGCATTCATGGGTGCCTGGGAGGTTATTGTGAATATCCGGAAGGTGAAGGCAAATTTTACTGAATGCCGCAGCCAGATAGCCTCAATCAGACCTGATGTGGTTATTCTCATCGATTATGCGGGTTTCAATCTGAGAATAGCGAAGTATGTAAAGACCATGGGGATAAAGATCTTTTATTACATCTCCCCGAAATTCTGGGCATGGGGCGAGGGAAGAGTAAAAAAGATTAAAAAGTATGTCGATAGGCTGTATATAATTTTCCCGTTTGAGAAAGCCTTTTTCAACAGGCATGATTACCCTACCGTATATCTTGGGAACCCGCTTATTGACCAGGTTGAGTCATTTCGCAAGGAAATACCTGACCGTGATACACTTATTGCCTCTCTTGGACTTGGCAAAAAGCCTGTCATAGCACTCCTCTCAGGCAGCAGGCTGCAGGAGGTCAGGAAGATCCTGCCTGAGATGGTAAATATTGCCGGCAGCCTGCCTGGCTACCAGTTTGTTATTGCAGGTATGGAACACCTGCCGGAGAAAACATACAGGGACATTATTGGTACGAAGCCTGTCACTTTAATTTACGGGAAGACATATTATCTACTCTCAGTTGCTGAGGCAGCGCTTGTAACGTCCGGTACTGCCACGCTCGAAGCCGCTCTTTTTGATGTCCCGCAGGTCGTCTGCTACAAGACAAGCGCACTGACCTATCATCTGGCCAAAAGTTTCATGAAGGTCCGCTTCATCTCGCTTGTCAATCTGATAATGGACAGAGAGGTTGTCAGGGAGTTGATACAGGATGATCTGAATCAGATCTCGCTGAACCATGAACTCCGGAGCATTATCCGGAGCGGGAATAAATATGATGTTATCAGGGGCGACTATAAGCAGCTTCACAACTTGCTCGGGGAAAGCGGCGCATCAGCACGCATTGCCTCGGATATGACCGATACACTGAAGAGCTCCGGAAGGTGACCATGACAAGAGCCCTGGCATTAATAGTACTGCTGCTTCTCCCTCTGACCTCCGTCGGTCAGGTAAGCATCAGGATATTTGCCCGCACCCGTCCCGTTACAATAGTGTTCACACCACTGCAGGGTGAGTTCCTGCTTAAAGATGGAAGAACCAAAGATCTGAAGATCAAAGTCAATGAGACTGTCGCGGTGACAAGATCTGATGATAAGATTATTTACAGAACATTGTCAGGTGTCTCAGCTGTGACAAATTCGGTCATCATTGAACCTCTTTCGGAGGGTGCCTTATTTTCGCTTCGCGCTTCTGGCGGCGGTGAACAGCTTAAAACACTCGACGGCTCCCTTAAGGTGAAGTCTTATCCAGGTTCACTGCAGGTCCTCAATATTACTTCAGTAGAGAACTATCTTCCGGGGGTTGTGGAGGCTGAGGCAGGCAAAAGCGGTCCTGAAGAATATTTCCGTGCGCAGGCTGTCGTTGCCCGGACTTATGCGTACCGGAACATAGACAGACATGAGCTTGACGGTTACAATCTTTGTGACGATACCCATTGCCAGGTCTATCCGGGAGTTATTTCAGACAGCCTGATTACCGGAGCCTGCAGGTCCACATCAGGCAAAGTCATTATTGACCGCGACAGCATGCTGATAGTTTCAGCTTTTCATGCTAACTGCGGAGGTGTTACTGCTTCTTCATCAGAAGTGTGGGTTGCAAAATACCCTTATCTGACATCAATTAAAGATCCATGGTGCGGTTACTCGCGGTCTTCGACATGGAAGGCTGCTATACCGCTTGGCGAATGGAATGACTTTCTGAGATTGAAGAATGTGGAGCCCGGAAGGGAGACACAGATGTATTCTCCTCCGGGAAATCAGTCCGGAAGAGTCAACAATAATATGGTTGACGGTATTCACATTTCGAAGGAAGATATCAGGCAACGGTTCAGTCTCCGTTCATCCTTTTTCACGCTTGCCCGGACCGGTGACAGTATTCTGGTTGCCGGCAGAGGCTATGGTCACGGGGTAGGCCTGTGCCAGGATGGTGCACGGGCAATGGCTGCAGGAAAGAACAAATATGATCAGATAACCGGTTTCTATTATCCCGGCACTTTTATTACGGACATTAAAAATGCACGCAGGCCTGAAAGGCCTTGAAAGTTTTCAATATTTTTACAGTAAACTTACAGGTATGTTCACCCTCTTAAGAAAAGAGATATCAGGTTTTTTCAGCTCGCTGACTGGCTATATTGTCATGATTGTTTTTCTTCTTGCCAACAGCCTGATCATGTGGGTGATGCCAGGACAGTGGAATCTGCTTGACAGCGGTTATGCCGGACTTGATACACTGTTTGTTCTGTCACCGTGGCTGTTTCTTTTCCTCGTTCCTGCCGTCACAATGAGACTTTTTGCAGAAGAACGAAGGTCAGGAACCCTTGAATTGCTCTATTCCCGTCCCCTTGGTGAAGGAGCAATAATATACGGAAAGTTCCTTGCTTCAATATTACTGGTGCTTATTTCTCTGCTGCCCTGTATTGTTTTTGTCATATCCGTCTGGGTGCTCGGGGAGACACCCGGCAACCTGGACAGGGGAGGTACCGCAGGGTCATTTATCGGCCTTATTCTGCTTGCAGCAGTGTATTCCGCCATCGGGCTGTTCGCATCTTCCCTTACTGAGAACCAGGTGGTATCATTCATTGTGGCCGCTGTCCTCTGTTTTGTTGTTTTCACCGGTTTTGACTCTCTTGCGCTATTGCCCGGGTTATCTAACATAGACGAATATGTGACAAGACTGGGAATAAATGATCATTACAGATCGATCAGCCGAGGTGTTCTTGATATCAGTGACATCGCCTATTTCATTTTTGTTACAGTGCTCTTCAATGAGGCTGCCAGGATTTCGCTGCGGCGCAGCTCTTTAAAGAAGCCGCTCATGATCATCGGAGCCGTTGCCGTGGTATGCGTTTTGTTATCACTGCTCAACATAAGGGTTGATCTCACCCAGGACAAACGGTTTACTCTTGCTGATCCGACCAGAAAGATCCTCAGGGAACTCGATAAGGATGTTCATGTGGATGTTTACCTGGACGGAGCGATGCCTGTGGCCTTCAAGAAGCTGCGCCGCAGCACACAGCAGTATCTCGACGAGTTCCGCATTGCCTCCCGGCGAAAAGTCTCGTTCTCTTTCATCAATCCGTATAAATCGCCAGTCGCTGCCGAGAGGGAAAAATATCAGAATGAACTTATCAGCCGCGGACTGATGCCTGTCAACGTCATGGCAAGCGACGGGGAAGGAGGAAAGACCCAGAAAAGAATCTTCCCGTCAATGACCGTATCATGCGGCGAAACCGTTATACCTGTTAACTTTCTGAGAAACAACCCGACACTCCCTGCCGAGACCAACCTGCTACACTCGACGGAAGGTCTTGAATATGAGATCATCCAGGCAATAGCAACGGCAACTGCCGATTCTGTCAAACGTGTTGCCTTTATTGAAGGACACGGCGAGCTCGGCGAGATATATGTCGCTGACCTGACACTTGAACTTGCCAAATTCTTTAATATAGACAGGGGTACTATCGGCGGAAAACCTGGAATAATTGACCGTTATGCAGCCATAGTCATAGCTGACCCCAAAGGTAAGTTTGATGAAAAGGACAAATTCATTATCGACCAGTATATTATGAACGGAGGAAGGGTCTTATGGCTTGCCGGGGAGGTCAATGTAAATGCAGACAGTCTTCCGGGTGGCTCCACGGTGGCCCTCTATGAGCCTCTTTCGTTCGACGACATGCTTTTCAGATACGGTGCAAGGATAAATCCTGTCATCATTCAGGATGCTGAATGCATGGTCATTCCCCTGAGGATAAACGGCCCGGACGGTCAGGCTCAGTATGTTCCCGCACCCTGGGTGTACTATCCGCTGCTGAAACCCTCCCAGGACAACCCTATAACCCGCAATCTCAACAGGGTCAAGGCTGAGTTCGCAAATTCAATTGATACAGTCGGCCGTGATCCCGCAGTGAAAAAGAGTATTCTTCTGACCACATCAGGCGAGACGCGCACTGTATCACCGCCTCAGATCATCTCCCTTGAGGAGGCTGATGATGTTATTCCTCAGGAAATGTTCACTGCCGGCGAGCTGACTGTTGCTCTCCTGCTTGAAGGGAAATTCAGGTCGGCATTCACTAACCGCATGACGGAGAGTATTATAGGAGAAGCCGGAAAGCATATCCTGACTGAAAGCAAACCGACAAAGATGATCGTCGTGGCCGACGGCGACATCATAAGAAATGAAGTCAGCTGGAGCGGGGGTGTGGCAGAGCCGGTGACACTGGGACTTGACAGGTATACCATGCAGACATTCGGCAACAAGGATTTTCTGGTCAATTGCATCAACTATCTTGTCGATGACAACGGACTTATTGAGATGCGCTCACGCGAGATAAAACCAAGGCTTCTCGATCAGGCCAGAATTAAAGAGCAGCGCACAATGTGGCAAATGCTCAATACCGTAATACCCCTGATCCTGATCATTATTGCCGGAGTCGTCTATAACTGGTTGAAACAGAGGCATTATAATTCGGTTAAATAATTTTGTTTGAGGGAAAGATATTTTTTTGTAATATTGATTGCCCGGCTTTTAAAGCAGACAATTCAATAAATCAATGAGTTGACGGGCGGAAATGACTTCATCAGGAATAACTTTAAAACAGACAATATGAAATTTGTTGTATCAAGCACAGAACTTTTAGGTCATCTGCAGGCGATAAGCAGGGTGATCAGTTCAAAAAATACTCTTCCCATTCTTGACAATTTTCTTTTCAATGTCAGCGGGAACGATCTTGAGATAACCGCCTCCGACCTTGAGTCGACCCTGATAACACGCATGAGGCTTGACAATATTACGGGCAGCGGTACAATAGCCCTTCCGTCAAGAATATTGCTTGATACCCTGAAAGAGTTCTCAGAGCAACCACTCACTTTTGACGTCAATCCGGATACCCTCGCTGTAGTCATTAATTCTGAGAACGGCCGTTTCAGCATCGTCGGCCAGAATGGTATTGATTTTCCTGTTCTCCCGGTCATCAAAAAGGAAAAACGGTTTTCATTTAATATCGCAGCTGACGTTCTGCTTTCCGGAATATCGCGCACTCTTTTTGCCACTGCTGATGATGAGCTGCGTCCGGTAATGGGAGGCATACTTGTTGAAGCCTCGCCTGAGAAGCTTACCTTCGTTGCTTCCGACGCTCATAAGCTGGTGAGATACCAGAGAAGCGACGCCAAGGCAGACGACACCGCGTCATTTATTCTTCCTAAAAAACCGGCATCGCTGCTGAAGAACATACTCCCTAAGGAGAGCGGCATTGTCTCGGTGGAGTTTGACGACAGGAATGCATTCTTCAATCTGTCCGATTACAAAGTTGTATGCCGGCTTGTTGAGGGCAACTACCCGAATTACAATTCTGTCATCCCTAAGAACAACCCCCGGAAGGTCCGTATTGACAGGCTTGAATTCTATAATATCCTGCGCCGGGTATCAGTCTTTTCAAACCAGGCCAGCAACCTTGTAAAGCTTCAGTTCACGCCAAACCAGATCACTGTGTCAGCACAGGATGTTGACTTTTCAATATCTGCTTACGAACGCCACAAGTGTCTCTATGAGGGCGACGAAATGGAGATCGGCTTCAAATCGGTCTTCCTGCTTGAGATACTTTCCAACATCACATCACAGGATGTCATCATTGAGCTCGCCGATCCCACCAGGGCTGGGCTCTTCCTTCCTTCGGAGGCAAGCAATGAGGAGGAAGACCTCCTTATGCTGCTGATGCCAATGATGATTAACGCCTGAACCATTATCTGATATGGAGCTGACCCTCAGGAAACCCCTTGTCATCATCGATCTTGAGACAACCGGGGTAAGCATAGCTACTGACCGTATCGTAGAGATATCTGCATTAAAAGTTACCCCCGGAGGAGCCGAGGAATGGCTCACGATGAGACTAAATCCCGGAATACCCATATCACCTGAAGCGACACGCATCCATGGTATAACGGATGCTGATGTGGCAAACGAACCGCATTTCAAGGATGTGGCAAAAAGGATTGCTGCTTTTCTGGAAGGATGCGACCTTGCCGGTTTTAACTCAATGAAATTCGATATACCGATACTCTGCGAAGAGTTTCTCCGTGTGAATGTCGACTTTAATCCGGCACGGCACAGGTATGTCGATGTACAGGTCATCTACCACAAGAAGGAGCAGAGAACATTGGGAGCCGCCTATAAATTCTACTGCGAAAAGGAGCTCGAGAATGCGCACAGCGCACAGGCGGATGCTGCTGCCACCTATGAAATACTGAAGGCGCAGCTCGACAGGTATCCTGACCTTGAAAATGATATTGAAAAACTATCTTCCTTCAGCTCATTTAACAACAATGCGGATCTTGCAGGCAGGATTGTTTTCAGTGAGCAGGGAGTGGAGGTCTTCAACTTCGGAAAGCATAAGGGTAAACCTGTTGAACAGGTCCTGAAGGAAGAGCCGTCATATTTCTCATGGATGATGAACGGCGATTTCCCTCTTAACACAAAACAGGTGCTTACGGCAATAAAACTTCGTTCTTTCGGAAAAGCCTGATAACGCTATGAAAATCATTTGTGTTGGATTGAATTACAAAAAACATGCGGCAGAGATGAATAAACCGGTGCCGGTTGAGCCACTGATATTCCTCAAGCCGGATTCTGCCTTACTAAAGAAAAACAAGCCATTTTTTCTTCCCGATTTTTCAGCTGATGTGCAGTTTGAAGCCGAGGTGGTACTAAGGATCAGCAGGCTCGGTAAGGGCATCTCAGCAGAGTATGCCCCGAGATATTTTGATGCACTGACGGTAGGCATTGACTTCACGGCACGCGACCTGCAGACTAAATTTAAAAATGCGGGTCAACCCTGGGAGCTGTCAAAAACCTTTGACGGTTCGGCGCCGCTGGGTACCTTCATACCTAAAGATAAATTTGCACAAATAGCTGACATCAATTTCACCCTGGATGTCAACGGCGTCAGAAGACAGAGTGGAAATACGTCTGATCTGATCTTTAATTTCAATGAGATAATATCTTATGTTTCAAGATATTATACTTTAAAAACGGGAGATCTCATTTTTACCGGGACACCTTCAGGGGTTGGCCCGGTCAAAAAAGGTGACAATCTTGTTGCCCGGCTGGAAAATGAGACCGTTCTTGATTTCCTGGTAAAGTAATATACGTTGGGATTAGCATCCCTTCAGGTTTCCCGCTTTATTTCATAATTCTTCCGACCGGATACAGCATGGTTCGTTTCTCCAGTTCAGATACCGGCGTGTTCTGATAGAGCCATTGCAGCTGGGCCACGGGATCGGTTGCCATCCTGGTGTCTTCGCTTTTGGCTTTCTCAAATGCAGCTCTCAGCACAGGGTCACGGTCAAGAAGCACTTTCAGGTGGCTCTCAAATCCCCATACAGAGTACCAGTCCTGGCCTTCCAGGAAAGAGTCAAAGAAATTCCATGCAAAGAAACCGGCTTCACTCTGAGGTTCCAGCATGTAAACAATATAATGGTTCGACCGTTGGTTCACAGGAATTATATAATCGCCTTTCAGGTATTTTACCTCCTGAACCATTGGCCGGATGGCCACTTTCGTGTTAAAATAATGACCCTGGGAAGCTCTTTCAGCATGCTCGTAGTTCTCAATATAATATGTTTCAACAGTCAGCGTGGTATCATTTTTGAGCTGATGCATTACAGCTCCGTTATTACGAAGCCGTTCAATTACTTGCTCCCACGCAAAGGGAACTATATAGGCTTCAGGTGCGGTCACGCTGATCGCCGGCTTGAAATAGTTATAATACCTGATCGTGTCAACATATGGTTTGTCATGGTTATAGAAGCCTGTCTTCCTGCCGGTGATGGGAGTGGTGGTTTCATCATATCGGTAACCCCGGTAAGAGATCAGATCCCACCTGGTTGTATCCTGTTCCCAGTCAAGAACATATTTTCTGTCAGTCAGTGTCAGCCGGTTAGCCTCACTCCTCAGTCTGAGCATCTCCTTATAGTTTTCTGAAGTGAACCTGACCAGCTCTGTGATAAACTGCCAGGTGCCTTCAACCCGTTGAGCATAAGGCTTGTATACCAGTGTCTCGATCATGAAGCTGAACGAGTTGAACAAAGAAGCATAACCCGTCGAGAAATACAGACACTCCTTGAAACCATCTATGGCCTTTATCTCACCTCTCTCAGTGTACTGGACATAAGGTATCATCTCGTTATTATAATCAGCCTTCATGCGGCTGTACAGTCCGGGGATCATCTTCCCGCTAAAGAACTTTTCCATTTCCGGATACATCCTCTCCGGCTGGGTGGCTATCAGTGTGACCGTGTACTGATGATCGGAGCCGTCAGTAGTGTGTGTATCGAGGAATACGTCAGGATCGAGAAAGCTGTATATATCGGCAAAAGCCCTTGCGTCACGCGAGTCCTGCTTCACAAAGTCGCGGTTAAGATCGAGGAAGCGCGTGTTGCGCCTGGCTCCCTTTTCGTCAGGACCGTTCTGGTCAATACGGTAGTACTGGCTCCGGGTAAGGGCCCCGCCTACATTGTACACCGGAATTATGGCAATGACACAGTTACGAAGGTATTTATTCATCCCGTCCCTGTTCGCCAGTATATCTTCAGCAAACTTCGCGCTGGCGTCAATACCCTCAGGCTCTCCTGGGTGAATGCCATTATTGATCAGAATAATTGCTTTTCCGCTCTTATGGATTTTCACGGGATCAAATTCCCTGTCTCCGGATATGATGAACAGGTGCAACGGTCTGCCGGCATCAGTCATCCCCATTTCAAGCAGTTGTGCTTCAGGGTAGGCTTCATCCAGGGCACTGTAAAAACTGATTGCTTCATCCCAGGTCAGGCTGTGGTTAGATTCATATCTCAGTGCCGGAATGGAGGGTTTATCCTGGGCAGAAACGTTTGCTGCCAGAAGGAATGAAAGAAGCGGAATTAGATAGCGTCTTGTCATGATATCTTTTTTGAAAAATATTCAGTCACTGTTTCTACTCTTCTTTTCTGCTCCCTGACGAGGTCAGGAAACATGGAATATGTAGATTCAAGATGCCGGAACCGGGTGGTGATGTTGGAGATGACCATTTCCGGCATAGCCTCGTCTGAAACTCCTCTCACGGAGTATATCTCAATATATCTCCCGATACCGGTTGTCCCGAAGGCATCCATATCATCGGCAACAGATATGATTGCTGCCAGTGATGAAGGATCGGAGAGCTTCAGGTACGACTTGTCGTCATGCTTTTCGACAGCATCCAGGATCTCATTTTTGTCACTCTCGTCGAGGTCGCATTTTTCAAGGAACCCGCTGCATATCTGCCTGCTCTCTGTTCCATGAGCGGTGCCCCGGTTGACTGTAAGGCCGGTATCATGAAAGTATGCAGCTATGATTGCCTTTTCTGCCAGGAGGGGATCAGTAGCCAATCCTGAATCATAAAGCCGGGAAAGCAGGAGTGAAGCATTTTCCCAGACCCTGGCATGGTGCAGGTGATCATGTGAAGGAAGAGTGGTATTACTAAAGAGGCTGCGGCACTCTTGTGTCAGCCGGTGCCTGTACTTCTTCTCGGCAGCTTCAATAAGGGGATGGGGCATTTCAGGTTTTCATAGCAACGACGCCCGGGTTGGGCGTCGTTACGTTAATTTTGTTACCAGTCCGGGGACAGTGCATTAGCGTGACAGCATACTTTCAGCAAGGTCAAGTATTGTTGTGTCTTCTATTGTAACTATTCCCCCTTCGGGTCCTTTTTCAATATGGATCCCGGCACTCTGTCCGCGGTCAAAGTTCCACCCGCCGAAATAATTCCTTACGGTTTCCTCAGACAGTGCCAGCTCATCGGCTATCTTCCTGATACTGCCGTTAGGTAGCTGGTCTTTGATCTTCCTCAGTTGAGAAAAAGTAATTGTTCGTGCCATGATTTAATTGGATAGATTTCCTCAAATATACTTATATTTTATCGAAAAGTGAAATAAAAATACCTCTTTAAGTTTATTTTAACATTTTAGGTTTCAATGGATTGAACATCCCTGATAATGTAAACGTCGTAATCGCCCAGATATTCAAATCCGGCCTTCCTGTACAGCTCAATAGCCGCGATGTTGGATCTGTGTACTTCCAGTTTGACCTGGTATCCTTTCTCCTTTACAAACCGGAGGGTCTCTCTCAGCAGGTCTTTAGCGAGGCCTCTGCCCTGGTATTCAGGATCAATTCCAAAGTGATGCAGATGTAGGCGCCTGCCGTCGAATGTCATCCATGAGGTGCCGATGATGCTTTTTTCCTTGTCGTCATCGCACATTACAAGCATCAGTCCGCCCATCTCAATGCTGCGTTCCACTGTTGCTTCATCATCACCTCTCTCCGGTCTGCTCAGGCCGGTGGCCATCCACAGGTTCATGATGCCTTTAAAATCGCCCTTAAGATATTTTCTGATGGTCATAACCGTTCAGTGAGTACTGTAAACGAAGTCTTCATGGGTTTATCTCAAGCTCCTTAATGTAGGCCAGAAACTTCAAAAGTGCTTTTTTCTTGAGATCGTCAAAATTAAAATCGATATTATTGTTAAGGTAATCAATCACTTCGGCGGGTGTAGCTTTGGCTCCCTCACGGAGTAATGTCACAGCTTCGTTTTTACGGCTCAGTCCCTCGCCGAGAGCCTTGTTGAACAGCCTGACAAATTCATCAGGCAGCGGCTTTGATGACACCCAGCATGCGAAGACAAATGGAAGTCCCGTGAATTTCTTCCATTCCAGACCGAGGTCGAGCCTGCTCGAGAATAAATGTGCATACTCAAAGCATCTGTCACCGATCATAACAGCCGCTTCACCGTGTTTCATGGATGTGATATCGAAATCCGCAGAAGCAGGCAGCCATTCAAACTCTCTCCTCCATGCCCTGGCTGCGAGAATTTTGCACAGGGTAACCGAACTCCTTGACCTGAAATCAAGATATATCCTGGTGACTTCATTAAAAGGGGTGTTGCTCACAAGAAGCACTGTTCGCACCTCACCCTGAGTGCTGAGGCAGTAATCGCTGACAATATGATACTCCTTCATTGTGGCGATCATTGCAACAGGTATCAGTCCTATGTCTGTCTGGCCTGCTATAAGCCTGTCGGCGCATTCGGAGGGATGACACACCTCGAGGTCTATCAGGGAGGCAACCTCCCCGTCACGCAGACCTAAAATAAAAGGATAACTGTTGATATACCTGACTGCTGAAACCCTGATCTTTTTCATCTCGTTAGTTGCCGGTACAGATAAATACAAAGGTTCAATTTTTTTACACCGGTACAAAATAGTATTTTTGTTTTTTAATATTCACATCAATTGCTGGTGAGGAGAAAATAATTATGGACCGGTTAAAGGCAATTTCACCTGTTGACGGCCGCTACGGAGAGCGGGTTAAGGAGCTGATCCCGTTTTATTCCGAGTTTGGGCTGATGCGCTACCGGGTGCTCACGGAGATAGAATATTTCATTGCACTGTCCCAGGCAAACCTGCCACAGTTCAGCACTTTCCCGGAAGGGAAGGACATATCGCTGAGGTCAGTGTACAAAGAGTTCAGCGTTGCCGACGCAGAACATATCAAGGAGAAGGAATCGGTGACCAATCATGATGTCAAGGCTGTTGAATATTTTGTCAAGGAAAAGGCAGTTGCTCTGGGATTACAGCAGTGGTCTGAGTTCGTGCATTTCGGGCTGACCTCGCAGGATATAAATAACACTGCAATACCAATGGCCATACGTGATTCAATGAGGGAGGTCATGATACCTGTTCTGGTCTCATTGCGTGATGCCCTTGACGTTATGGTGGCTGAGTGGGAAGGGATACCAATGCTTGCCCGGACACACGGACAGCCAGCGACGCCTACCAGGCTGGGGAAAGAGATTGGGGTGTTCAGAGAAAGACTCGATGATCAGCTTCTCACCCTCATGATGACAAAATATTCCGGGAAGTTTGGAGGCGCCACCGGTAATCTTAATGCTCACAAAGTAGCTTATCCTGACGTTGACTGGGTCGCATTTGCGAATAAACTGCTGAGTGAACAGCTGGGCCTTGAGAGACAGAAGACTACAACACAGATTGAACATTATGACGGACTGGCTGAACTGTTTGACTGTATCTGCCGCATTAATACAATCCTGACTGACTTCTGCAGGGATATATGGAGCTATATCTCGCTTGATTACTTCAAGCAGATAATCATCAGTGGCGAGGTAGGCTCATCAGCCATGCCTCATAAGGTCAATCCGATCGATTTTGAGAACGGTGAAGGCAACCTGGGTGTTGCCAATGCTCTTTTAAGACACATGTCATCAAAGCTTCCTTTATCACGAATGCAGCGTGACCTTACTGATTTAACGGTTATCAGGAATACCGGTGTAGCCATGGCGCATTCACTGATCGCCTGGAAGTCAATAAAAAAAGGTCTCTCAAAGCTGATCGTCAATCATGAAAGGATAAAGAGCGACCTTGAAAATAACTGGGTGGTTGTCGCTGAGGCGCTGCAGACTATATTGAGAAGGGAAGGGTATCCTAAACCATATGAAGCCCTTCTGGAGTTTGCCAGGACTAATGAGAAAATCACCGGCGAGGATATTCGCAAATTCATTGACAGCCTTAATATAGATTCTGCGGTCAGGGAGGAGATGAAGGCCGTCACTCCGTTCAACTATACCGGGTTCTGACAGAAGCAATATGAAGAGTATCAGAACACTCCTGCAATATCTGAAGCCTTTTAAGTGGCTGGCAGTTAAGAATATGTTATATAATATTCTTAGTGCATTCTTTGCCCTCTTCACATTCACACTTATAGTGCCTTTCCTCCAGATACTCTTCAACAGGGTGGCCAATGTCCCTCATCCTGAAGGTTTCACATTTTCTGCCGTGTATCTGAAGAATTACACGAGCTGGCTCTTCTCAACATCCATTGACAGGTTCGGGGAGACACAGACATTGCTGATTGTAGTGATCATTTTTGTTATTGCGAGTTTCATCAAGAACCTTTTCGTTTTCCTTGCCAATAACTGTATGGCTAGCCTCAGGGCAGGCACGGTAAGAGATGTAAGGAAAAAAATATACGAGAAGATTTTGAGGCTCCCGTTGTCTTATTTTTCAGAAGCCCGCAAGGGCGATCTTATGACCAGGATGTCAAATGACGTGCAGGAGATTGAGATCTCTGTTATGGCGTCACTTTCAATGATGTTCCGCGATCCGTTCACTGTAATAATATTTCTTATATATCTTATAATCAACAGTCCACAGCTTACTCTTTTTGCAGGTATCATGTTACCTGTCAGCGGGTGGCTCATTGCCCGGATAAGCCGTTCACTCAGGTCGAAGTCTTTTAAAGGACAGCAGGCTCTGGGCCGTCTTCTCTCAGTCCTTGAAGAAACGCTTACGGGATTACGGATAGTAAAGGGTTTCAATGCTGAGGAAAAAATGTCAAAACAGTTCCGGCAGGAAAATGAGAAATATACCAGACTGTTCCGGAGAGTGGCGCGAAAAGCATACCTGGCTCACCCGGTAAGCGAGTTTCTGTCTACTCTTGTGTTGTTGACAGTTTTGTACTACGGAGGAATTGTGGCTCTTAAGGGAACAGGCAGCATGTCACCTGATAAGCTTATTGCCTTTGTTGTTGTCTTTTCACAGATTATTCAGCCCGTGAAATCCATCTCAAATGCCTGGTTCAGCATACAAAAGGGCATGGCTTCAATTGAAAGGGTCAACCAGGTTTTTGATGCCGAAGAGACGATAACCGAGAAGCCTGATGCAATCAGGATCAGCGAATTCAGGGAGAGCATAGAGTTCAGGAACGTGTGGTTTTCATATGCTGATGAGCCTGTGCTGAAAGATATAAATCTCACCATCAGAAAGGGGCAGACCGTGGCTGTTGTCGGCCGTTCAGGCGGTGGAAAATCGACACTGGCTGACCTGATACCGAGGTTCATGGACCCTGACCGCGGTACCGTGCTTCTGGACGGTAACGATATCAGGGACATAAATATAAAGGATCTGCGTCATCTGATGGGTATAGTCAGTCAGCAGGCAATATTATTCAATGACTCCTTTCACAATAATATATCATTTGCCCTGACAGAAGAAGCGGACAGGGAAAGTGTCATCAAGGCTGCCATGATAGCCAACGCGCATGATTTTGTATCGGAAACAAGTGACGGGTACGAAAGTATTGTTGGGGAAGGAGGCAACAAGCTCAGCGGAGGACAGAGACAGAGGATCAGCATAGCCCGGGCAATTATGATCAATCCGCCCATACTGATCCTTGACGAGGCTACCTCGGCTCTCGATACTGAATCGGAGCGTCTTGTTCAGGATGCCATGATAAAACTGATGGAGAACCGCACCTCGATTGTCATTGCACACCGTCTCTCAACTATTCAGCATGCTGATCTGATAGTGGTTGTGGAGAACGGCAGGATAGAAGAGGCGGGCACTCATGAGGAGCTGATAAGCCATCGAGAAGGAATTTACCGGAAGCTTTATGAGATGCAGACCTTCTGATCTGCTCACACCAGCCTGCGGAATTTTGCCGGTGCTTTAGATTCGAAATGCAATTCCTTCCCTGTTATGGGATGCTTGAAGGCCAGCACACTCGCATGAAGTCCAAGACGGCCTATGGGACTGCCTGAAGCGCCGTATTTCTTATCACCGACGATGCTGTGACCCAGCTCCTGCATGTGCAGTCTTATCTGGTTCTTTTTTCCTGTCTCAAGAGTGACTGACAGGAGTGAATAATCCTTGTTGCATTTCAGTGTTTTAAAATGTGTGATGGCAAGGTCACCCTGACCGGGATTTTGGGTGGAATGCATCATCAATGACTTGCTTTCATAGATATAGGACTTTACTGTGCCCTCAGGCTGGGTGACTTCACCCTCGACCAGGGCGATGTATGTTCTTGCAGTGACGTTATTCCGCCAGTCTTTCTGCAGCAGGCTCTGCACCTTCTCGCTGCGGGCGAACATCATCAGTCCTGATGTGTCGCGGTCAAGTCGGTGGACAATGAAGATCCTGTTTGCCGGTCTCTGCTGCTTGACATAGTTGCTGAGGATATTATAGGCTGTCAGGTATTTTTCATTATCGGAGGCCATTGAAAGGATACCTGCATTTTTATCAATCACAATAATATGCTCATCTTCATAGACGATCTTCATATTGCGTGACAGTATGCCGGTGCTATGTCTTTCACCCGCTACGAGGACCTTATCGGCGGGACGGAGTTCATGGTTGAACTGGGTGACAGGTTGGCCGTTTACGAGGATCTGCTTGTTGCGAAGAAGAGACTTTATATTATCGCGGTTCTTCTTCTTAAGGTTCAGAAGCAGGAACTGCATGAGGGTTGTCGGGGTGGTAACGTCAAAGGTGATATCCTGGTTCATGTTATTATGTGGTTCAAGGTTCAGGGTGCAAGGGTCAAGGTACAAGGTTCAGGGTGCAAGGTACAGGGTGCAAGGTACGAGGTTAAAGGAGAAAGGAGAAAGGATAAAGGTGAAAGTTTATGCAAGGTCTGGAAATGGAATCTCGGAGCGGTGTCCAACCAGGGTATCATTTTTTTCCATTATGAGCGCAGCTAAAGGGCATCTTCCCTGCCTATCCCCTTGCTTGCACCTGTGATTAATGTATAGAATTCCCCATCCATACTATTTTTTATTTGACCTGATCCATGATATTGTTTTTCCGGCACCTTCCCTGAACGGAGTTATCTTATAATTCAGCCGGGTCTTAGCCTTGTCGCTGGATACTATCCAGTTTCTGAGATATTTATCTATCCATTCTTCAGTAATCACTGCCGGTTTATTCATAATTCGGGAGTAGATACCGGCTATCTTTACAATTCGCTTCAGGGAAGGTTCTTTTAATCTGACAAGTTTTCTTTTCCGGTTATAGAGATCGCCCAGAGTATCAAAGAAATCATTGTACGAGATGTTTTCCCCGCCAAGGATATATCTTTCGCCGCCCTTCCCATACATTGCAGCAAGGATATGCCCTCTCACGACGTCATCGATGAAGACATAGTTGCCGATCGCTTCTCCTCCTCCGGGAATGATTCTCCACAAGCCTTTGCCATAGAGTTTGATAATCCTTGTTACGGAATTGCTCAGAGTAATCTTGCCCGGGCCGTAGACGCGTGTCGGATTGACGGCAACAACCTCAAGATCATTGGAATTATAATCCAGGGCTGCTTTCTCTGAAAATGCCTTGGTCCTTTCATATTCTGTAGTGTACCGGGGGTTACTGGTTACCGTTTCGTCAACCGGGATACCGTTAAGGGAATAACCCAGTGTTCCTGCAGTGGATGTGATAATTACCTTTTTTACTGATTGTTCCTTTGCTGCTTCAATTACATTTATGGTTCCTGTAACGTTTGTCATATATGGCAGCTGCGGATCCTTCGACACGGGTTTAGTGTACCCCGCGAGATGAAAAACCCAGTCACAGTTTTCCATACCTGCCTTAAGTATTTCTTTATTGGAAAGATCTCCGTATATTGTTTTCAGGCCCATAGAAAGATACTCGTCTGCTTTTGAAGGATCGCGGAGCAGTATTGTCACCTGATGATTTTCCCTGGCAAGCATGGCTGCGAGATTGCTGCCAATAAACCCTGAAGCCCCGGTCATAAAGATTTTCATCTGTTCTTACTTTGTTTTCTGAAGCTGAAGCTCAGGTCCGGGTTGTTATAAACAGAGAAGATTTCAGTAGCGATGGCAAGCCAACCATGTATCAGAAACGCGAACAGGAAGGATCCTGTAAGGAACGTGAGAAGGCAGAGCAATATACCGAAAGGAACAGCTCCGAGGCTCATTGCAAGTCCCTGATCGATATGAACTGCCGCATAAAGAACGATATTGATCAGGAGTGTCACCCATAAACCAAATGCTCTGTAGCACACCAGCCACAGAATTCCCCTGAACAGGAATTCATAGCCGAGAATGTATATTATCCAGCCTGATATTGCTATGATACAATATTTAATTGTCCAATTTTTTATCCTGATCCGTGGAGACCTCTCCTGAATGGCTTTTCTTTTGGATCCATTGAATGTCAGGAATGTAATAATGATAAATAAGATCAGGAGTATGTACCAGTAGTGTTCTGATTTGCCCGGAGTCAGAATGCTTACTGAAGATTTCAGCCCTGAATTAATGGCAAAAAACAGAAATGGTACGGCACCAAAAAGTAAAAAGCCTGTTATTTTTTCAGAAATGAATGAAAGTATGGGGTCCCGTTCCGGCCTCACCAAAATCCTGCGGGCAGGTATAAGCTTTGTGATAAAATAGTAAAGTGCAAAAGCAATAATTACATAAATGATTGTAATTACCGCATAATTAGTCCACCTCTCTTGATTTGCCGTCAGGATGATCAAAGATCCGGCCACATCGCTTTATGGTTATATTGTAACTAAGGTACAAATTAATCTGCATATTGCAGAAACTCTGTATACAATTTCTCTGCGGGAATGACAAATTATGATGTTGTGGAATGAAGGGATTATTCGCTGCGCTCATGATCCCTGACGGGAGATCCTGCAGAGCTTAAAAGACCCTCCGGGTCTTTTTCATTTTACCTTCAGGCGCTTCTGGTATGCGTCAGATAATATATGGGATTATTCGCTGCGCTCATGATCCCTGACGGGGATATCGTCAGACCATATCACTCTCTCATGAGCTGTGCTCATTAGATCTTTTTATTTTCCGTCATCCCTCACCCGGGCAAGCCCGGTTCGGTCTGCCTTAAAATAAAAACCCGTCAGCCATCGGCTGACGGGGGTGATATGG
>CAWKJD010000014.1:0-84470 GCA_963849945.1 uncultured Bacteroidales bacterium
CCGGTTGACGGACGCAAGTTGTCCCGTCACGGTAAAAGCCGATTACCTATGAGTCCCGGTAATAGGAACGGATTTGTCATGTTACACAAATTTTCCAAACGGTGAAAAAAATTTCAGGAAAACATGGGAATTTGAGATGTAGTATGGCTGGTACATTTAATAAGCGCTTTGGAAATGTTAATCGTAATTGTCATGCTCTAGAAAGCTTATTAAAAGTACCAGTGAGTTAGCTGCCGGGCAAATTTTATGTTTGTCTCGATGAAACAAAATTTCCTGCTTTAGTTCTCTGTCTCATCGAGTGGCAGGGACGGGCTGGAAGGCTCTTTACGCAAAGAAGAATACTGAGTATATTGAAATGTTTACGTTTGCGGAATGTGCTTGCAAATCAGTCAAAGAGTAATGTCAAATTAATTAAAAGTGAAATTGGCTATCTTATAAACAGGAATGCAACGCAAGGAGAAAAACTGTAATTATTAGCTTTTTATAATCGGAATGGAAACTATGAATTCGCTACCAATATTTTCAGTGCTTTTAACAGAAATATTTCCATTTAACTTTTCAACAAATTCCTTACATATTTTCAAACCTAAACCAGACCCCTGTTCGTTCTCTGTACCTAGGTTTGTATGGGGACTATCCAGTTTGAAAAGGTTTTCAATATTTTCTTTTGATATACCCACTCCCGTATCTTTTACAGATATTAATTGATAAGAATTATCCTCATACGTATTAATAATAACTTCGCCATTTCGCGGAGTGAATTTTAAAGCATTATTAATCAAATTGCGAAGAATGGTATTAAGAATATTCTGATCAGTGTATAAGTATTTGTCAAAAGGAACCTTGGAATGAATTTCAATTTCCTTTTTGGTTGAAACTGAAAGTACATTCTTTATCTGTTCATCAATTGTTTTTCTTAAGTTAATTTTTTCCGGAACGATCTTTAATTGGCCTGTTTGAGACCTTGACCAATCAAGTAAATTTTGAAGAATTGTATATCCACTTTTTGATGAATCTTTTAACACAGTTGAAAGAGCTTTGAGTTGTTCTGAATTAAATGAACTGATATTCTCACTTAGTAGTTCTGAAGCGCCAATAAGGCTTGTAAATTGATTTGATAGATCGTGTGCGATAATACTAAAGAACTTGTTTTTGATTGTAATCAATTCTCTTAATTGTTTGTTTACTTTTTCGATTTCAAGAGTACCTTCGGTAACTAATTCATTTAGATGATTCTGATAGAGATGTATTTTGGTCATATCAGAAATAATAATACAAATATTTCTATCAAGCTGAGCGGGCAAAGGTTTTACAGAGAAATTAAGATACTTCGTCTCGCCTAGCCGATTCAAAAATGGTATTATACAGGAGGACCTTCTGCTGAGACCTGTCTTAAGTAAATCCAATAATTTTGGCTTTTCATCTTTTGAAACAAACTCCAGAATATTGAGACCCAGAGCAGGAACGGATGTTGTAGTCATGAGGTCAGTGAAACGCTGGTTAAAATACAAAATCGAACCGTCAGACTTTGTTATAACAGCTCCTTCTGACATCTCTTCGAGTATTATCCGATAGGGTGTTTCGGCAGATGTAAGACTAAAGACTTTTTCCCCAGCCTGCCCTGAGACTATTATTGCATCTACGTCACCATTACGAATGGCTGTTATAGTTTCTTCAGCCTCGTTAAGTCGCATTTGCAATTCTTCTAGTTTTAGGAGAAGTTTGGTATTGGAGGCTTTTGTTAGCTTCTTTCCCATCCTTATCTTCTATTTGATTGTTTTTAAATCAAGTCCAACAAGAACCCGATCTGTATCTGACATGTTTCCAATTATTCTTCTCAATGGTAGGGGTAGTAATTTTAGGAGCGTGGGTGCTGCAATTATTTGTTCTCCTTTTGCCAGGCTTGGGTTTTTATATAGATCTATGATTTCCAGGTTGTATCTGCCTTTTAGATGTTCCTCACAAATTTTTTGAAGATTATCTATTGCCATGGTTGACTGTGGTGTTAACCCGGTAACATATAACTTAAGGAGATATTTCTCGTTTTTAATTTTTTTAATCGAAATATCAAATTCCTTGATGTTCGATCTAACCTTTTTTGTCTTTATCATACCCTTTAAATATTTAAAATTATTAATGAGGTTTTAAGTCTAAACCAACAAGAACACGTTCAACATTGGATAAATCACCAATTATCTTCCTTACAGGTACTGGAAGCTTCCTCACAAGTGTAGGTATTGCAAGTATCTGATGCTCCCGACCTAATTGAGGATTTACCAGAAGGTCGATTACTTCAATTTTATATTTGTCCTTTAAACGTTCCTCACATATTTTCTTGAGATTTTCAAAAGCAGCAACGCTTTTGGGAGTTTGCCCTGCAACGTATAAACGTAATATCCATTTATCAGTTTCCTCATGAATGGATTTTGACTTATTTGACTTTTTCTTTGAATCAGATTGATTAATTTTCATAAGTACTAAGTTATAGGAAAAGGTTAAGGGGTTTAATAGTAAAAATAGAATGCAATTTTTGATCAGAATAAATAAATTAAACTTAATGCTTTTTTAATTTATTCTTCCCATTAGCTCTGCGGCTTAGGGCAATATCCTTTTGACCCTTTACAATATTTGCCAAACGAATTTCCTCAATTCCTATCAGCTTAAGTGATTCAACTTCTTCAGCTTCAAATTCAGACTTCAATGTAGAAATCTGCGCTTGAAGGTTTTTACGCTTATGTTCGAGTGCGAGTTTCTTTTGCTCAATCAACTCCTTGTGCATTAACTGTTCTGAATTATCTTTTGCCTCCTGAGCTACTCTTGCAGAACCTGTAAGTACACCCTCCATTCCAACATAAACGTCCTGAAGTACAATACCCTGACTGGTAAGCAGGAATTCCCTGATCTGATTGGAATGAGCCATCCCTCGTGATTTTAGTATGTAGATCCCCCGGTTACGTTCACCTCCTAATTCAATATCCCTGAGCAGGACCCATGTGTCTATCAATGAAGAGATGAAGACGTCTGTATGTTCCAGAGAAGATCCTGCGCTTGTTAGAGTTGTAAAGAATGCAGTGATATTCTGGAGTTTAAGGTAATCTATTAATCTCATAGCCAGTGATTTTGCCTCTACCGCATTTTCAGCAGATATGAAACTATTGAGCGGATCCACAACGACTGCTGAGGGTTTGAAATCTTTTATCAGTTTGAGCATGGTTGCAAGATGCATCTCCAATCCTGTAAATGTGGGACGCATTGCATGAAAATGTAGAGTTCCTTTCTTTACCATCGGTTCCAGGTCAATTCCTATTGAAGACATATTTCTTATTAATTGCGCCGGAGACTCTTCCATTGAAAAGTAGAGAACTCGTTCACCTCTTAGACATGTTGCCCTGACAAAATGAGCTCCAAGACTTGTTTTCCCAGTTCCTGCTGTACCCGAAACAAGAATGCTGCTTCCTCGGAAGTAACCTTTGTTTCCAAGCATTGCATCAAGCTGTGATATACCAGTTGATATCCTTTCAGAGGAAACTGCATGTGAAAGCCCAAGTGAAGTGATAGGAAGTACAGATAATCCATTTTCGTCGATAAGGAAAGGATATTCATTGGTTCCATGAAGAGTGCCACGATATTTGATTATTCTCAACCTTCGGGTGGAAGTCTGATCAGTGACCCTGTGGTCAAGCACTATAACGCAGTCTGATACATATTCTTCAAGCCCCTGACGCGTTAGAGAGCTGTCTCCACGTTCTCCGGTAATTATAGCCGTAACCTTTTTATCTTTCAGCCAGCGGAATAATCTCCGAAGCTCAGCTCTTAAAATACCAGTGTTGGGTAACCCGGCAAAGAGTGATTCTATTGTATCAATAACAACTCGTTTGGCACCAATGGAATCGATAGCGTAATTCAGACGAATAAATAACCCCTCGAGATCATATTCACCTGTCTCTTCAATTTCACTGCGTTCCAGGTGGATATGATCGATAAAGATTTTTTTTTCAGCAATAAGCTTTTCAAGATCAAATCCTAACGAAGCGACATTCTTTATTAGTTCCGGTTCAGTCTCTTCAAATGCAATAAAGACCCCTGGTTCATTATAATCGGTTGCTCCCCGGACAAGGAATTCCATTGCAAGCAGTGTTTTCCCACAGCCGGCATTTCCGCATACAAGAGTGGGTCTTTCCTTAGGTAAACCTCCTCCTGTGATTTCATCAAGACCCTAAATCCCCGTAAGGGATTTTGGAAGAAGTTTTCTTTTGGGTTGTGTGTTAGTTTGGTTCATTTTACTCAATTATTAAAATTTTACATAAGCCGCAATTAGCTTGCAGCCAGAAAAATTGTCAATCTCGAGTAGTGGAAAAGTAGATGGCGCTATTAAAGGTTGACTTACATTGATTGACACTGATAGTCAATTTGCTTATCAAATATAAAATATAACAATCAGATAAAAAAAAACTTTATGATTTTCTCAATTAAAGGATACGTACAGTCCAATTTAAATAAAAAGAAATTGTCGCAATGTGGAAGTTGTCTACTTATTTAGTCCCGGTAAACGTGCAGGGGTTGTCAAGCCATGATAAAATTGTCCAGATGGCGATGCAAAAACCATGACAACAGCGCGTCGGCCTGCAGCCCTATTGACTTTGTCTCGGCAGCAGGAGTAGTCACGGTACCGAAAATTTGATAGGCGGGTTAAAAATAGCTCTCATAGACTTTGGGGACTTTTACGGAGTTGTCCGGGCTGGCGAAGGCAATTCAGCAAACCGTCCGAGTTGGTGGTTGTGCTATTTGTCTCGTTTTGAATAAGTTTGTAATGTGAAATCGTCAAGACTTTCATAATGTCGGGATGACTTTTGCTCGCAGGAAACTATGGATATTAGAAAGACAACCCTTATTGGCTATACCGCGTGTTCTCGGTCGTTTTTTATTTGTTCCTCCATTCTAACATCCCTGAATATATTTTGTTTATGTTTTTATCCAGCTCACAAACTTGATTGAAATTCATTTTTTTAATCTCCATTAGATATTGAACTATTAAAGCATACTTATAGTTACTATAAATCAGGTATGAACCAACTTCGTCTTTAGATGCTGGCAATCCATTGTGTATGTTATTTTCTTCAATCAAGTATTTCTCAATTTTATCTTTTAATTTTCCATCATTTTTAAATCCTCTTGCAATATAATCAGCATATCCTTCAAGTTTCCAATCGCTTCCTTGAGGTCTTCTAAACATATATCCTGGATTAGAATTATATTCCAAATTATGTGTGAATTCATGTGCCAATAACCAAGTCAAATTATATTTTCGAAGTTCATTTTTTGCTTCCCATCGAATTTCGGTAATGTTCTTATTAAATCTGATTTCGCCATTTTTAATAATCGTTTTATTAAATCTTGCATGGGCTAATGGTGTTCCTCGAACTGGAAATAAATTTGGATAAATTTCATCATCGTTTAGGCATAATTGCATTTTAAAATTCTTATCATATAATTCAGAACTTTTCAAAATCTCTATAACATTATTTATTACCTCCTCAGCACCAGTATCCAAATCCTGATTATGAAAAATGGTCACTTGACCTATTTGTGTTTTATTGGCATAAGATAATCTTGGATTAAAAAATAATACTGCCCAAAGCACACAGCTAAATCCCATAACCGAAAACAAACTTATACTGATTTTTTTAATTATTTTTTTCACACTCTAGTATGTTTAAATTTCAATTTAATTAAAATAACGTAAAGTTACTCAATGCTTCGCAGGCATTACCACCAACGCGGTTATATGTCTACTAAATGCAAACATATTTGTCTGTAAGAGTTATTGTACACCTTCGGGTATCTGTAAATTCTTAAGGTTTCTTTTGTTCAGGAATCATTGATTGATTCCTGACAGGCAAATAATACAATACCCGGTCAGTCACATTAGTATTCTACCAAAAAATCCATTGTGAAACAAAAATAGTGCTCTAGACTGACTTTCAACCATTAAAATTCAATACAAGTTAAACAATCTTCCGGAGATGAAACTGAGATTTGTTTTTTTCTATAAAAAAATCCATCCACCTGAGGAAAAAACCCGAATGGATGGAAATTAACCCTGTTGCTTTTCAGTGGTTCGTAAGTTTTTAAAGTTGAGAAAGACAATCTCAAAACAACAGCCAGGAAACCCGCTTCAGAAGCTCTTTTTGAAGTTCTGACGTACATCTTAGATACCCGTAAAAAAGAAAACCGCCTGAAATCTTTGATTTTAAGCGGCTGTGAATAAAATGAGATCGTTTTATGTAGTCCATAGGAGAATCGAACTCCTGTTACCAGGATGAAAACCTGACGTCCTAACCACTAGACGAATGGACCTTAAAGAACTTAAAAAAGCGGATGCAAAGATGGAAGCTTTTTTTTGAACCGCAAAATATTTGGCGAAAAAATCTTCCAGCCCTGCATCCGGCAAGTAATGGGCAGTATATCTATATTTTAAAAAACGTACCTGACAGAAAATCCACCATTCCAGTAATACCAGGCCGGTCCGCTCGTGAATTGGAAGCTGGGCCCGGCGCCTATACCAAAGTTGAGTGGGATATCTTCAAGAGTATATTCAAGTCCGATGACACCGTCTATGCCTATTAATATTCCGGTTCCGTAATCAGTTCTGTATAAGTTATTCCAGAACCCGATATGTGCACCGGGACCTATATACCAGTCAAGGTTTGGTGTCCACCCCGTCGGTTTCTGCCATTCATAGTATCCGGTGATATTAAAGTTATGGCCAAAGTAACCTGTACCTGCCGTAAATTCAAGGGCATTGATACTGTTTACGAAAGTCTTGAAGGTAACACCTGAAGGATCTCCTCCCCTGAGGCCAATTGCTGATTTGTAGGTCTGTGCCTGCATACTGAATGTAAGCGCTGCTAAAATCAACATAATAGTCAATGTTTTCTTCATCGTGATTAATTTTTGGTTAATGAACTACGAAATTATATAATCTGAACATTAAAAAAAGGATTTTGTTCAAAAAGTAACAGGCGGAACACCATCAATACGGCATATCAGCGGGGGGTCATCACATATGCTTACGGACAAGTTCCTGTGCAAAAAGTTGCATCGTCTTTAACTTCCCGGAAAAGAACCGATGGCATCATAAAACTGATCTTCGGTCAGACCGGCTGCCAGGCAGGCTTCACGGGCAGCGCTGAGGTTCTGCATATTATGTGCTCCGAAAAAACTAACCTTGACCATCCTGTTAATTGTCACAGCGTAACAGCCAGTCTTGTTTACCATGTAGCCGTGGATATCGTAGGGCACTTTCCTGATATCCTCGCGGCAGTGCTCAGCAATCTTGACGGCTTCCTTGTCATTGGCGTAATAAAGCAACGCTCCTCCGGGCATTATTGTTGATGCAAAAACAGAGAACTGCTCACAGTAATTCTCAAAGGTAGTGAAGACGTTCATATGGTCCCATGCTATGCCATTGATGATGGCAATATGGGGTTTGTAGAGGTGAAATTTCGGACGGCGATCCACTGGCGATGTGAGATACTCATCGCCTTCAATTACTGCTATCGTTGAATCATTGCTCAGGCCAACCATTGTCTCATAACCATCTATTGCCGAGCCCACAAGGTAATCGAATGGAACTTTGTTATGCCTGAGCACATGCATTATCATGGCAGTGGTGGTGGTCTTTCCATGACTTCCGCCTACGACTATCCGT
The DNA here is from genome assembly GCA_963849945.1 of uncultured Bacteroidales bacterium. Classification (GTDB taxonomy): domain Bacteria; phylum Bacteroidota; class Bacteroidia; order Bacteroidales; family VadinHA17; genus SR-FBR-E99. The sequence continues at coordinate 7,712 of CAWKJD010000014.1, forward strand.
AATCTGTCACGGGTCTGCTCATAAATCTCATCATCGGATCCGGTCACCTCATACCCTTTCATTTTCAGGGCAATGGCAAGATTATGCATCACCGCTCCTCCGACAGCTATGAAGTGTACTTTCATGATCGTGAATTGCTTCCGGCAAAAATACCAAAATTGCCTATCTTGCATCAGTTAAAGACACATAAATGAAATTGTCTCTCTTTAATATCTCAGATTTCAGGGTTGACGGCGGCGCCATGTTCGGCGTCATCCCAAAAGCTTTATGGAGCAGATCAATCCCTTCCGATGAGCTGAATACCATAACACTGTCGCTGAATTCGCTGGTAATAGAAACTGATGGCCGTGTGATACTTATTGACTCAGGCTGGGGTGATAAGCAGAGCGAAAAGTTCTTCCGTCATGCATATCTGCATGGCGGCGCCGGACTAACCGGAGGTCTGGCAGATTGCGGATACAAACCCGATGATATTACTGATGTTCTGTTGACACACCTTCATGCTGATCACTGCGGAGGATGTTTTATCAACCGGCCTGACGGCGGGCAGGCTCCTGTATTTCCCAACGCCGCCTATCACATCAGTCGCGCCCAGTGGGAGTGGGCAAATGAAAATAACATCAGGGAGGAGGATGCTTTTCTTCCTGAGAATATAAAACCCTTTGGCGAAAGCGGAAGGCTAAATCTTATCGAGGATAATGGTGAACTATGCACGGGCGTTTCGCTGAGGATATGCTACGGCCATACACCCGGACTGATTGTGCCGGTAATAAAGTACAATGACAGCGTTTTTGTCTTTACCGGAGACCTGATCCCGACTACCGCACATATTCCTATTCTCTGGAACATGGCCTATGACCTTCTCCCGCTTGTCACAATAGCCGAAAAGCAGGAACTGCTTGACGAGGCCCTCCAGGGGAATTATAAGCTTTTATTTCAGCATGACCCGATGGCCCAATGCTGTACTCTTACGGAGACACCCAAAGGCATCAGGGCAGGAGCAAGGGGTAAACTTGCAGATTATTTATAGTTAACCGAAGAAGAACCTCTTATCACAAGCTCTGAGGTTATGACCTTTGTTTGTACATGGGTTCTGCGATTCTCAATACGGTCGAGCAGGAGCCTGGCCGCCATCTGCCCCATTTCATATCCTTTCTGATCTACTGAAGTAATTCCCGGATCAGTCAGGTTAGCGATCTGGCTGTTGGTAAATCCTACAATTGCAATATCTTCCGGCACTCTGAGTCCGTGGCGTTTCACTATCATCAGGGCCTGGGCTGCCGTCAGGTCATTGACGGCCAGGAATGCATCAGGCCTTGGCTTTCTCTTAAGCAGTTCCGGGACGACATGCTCCGCGCTCTCTATGTCATCGCACCTGACAATATCGTCTTTGGATGGCGTCAGCTTATACTCCCTCATGGCCTTAAGGTATCCGCTGAGCCTATTATTGGCAATTGCCAGCTGCGGCGGTCCTGCCAGATGAATAATACGCTTTTTGCCGGTGCGAAGAAGATGGTTCACTGCTTTGTAGGCACCTGTCTCATCATCTATGACCACCTTGTCTGTCTCAATTTCCTCGGCTACCCGGTCAAAAAAGACCAGTGGAATATGCTTATCGATAATGGTCCTGTAATGGTCAAAGTTGGTAGTGGTTTTAGCGACAGAAGCAAGTATGCCGTCAACGCGGCTTGAGAGAAGCGTCCGGATATTCTTTACTTCATGCTCCCACCTTTCGTTGCTCTGACAGAGGATCATATTGTAATCTCTCTGATATACAACATCTTCAATTCCGCTGATCACGGTAGAAAAGAAATAATGTACCACATCCGGAATGATTACACCGATAGTTTTTGATGAACCGCTCTTCAGGCTCAGGGCTATGGGGTTTGGCCTGTAGTTCCATCGCTCTGCAAGTTCATTCACCGCATCGCGGGTGGCTTTACTGATATCCGGATGGTCTTTCAGGGCTCTTGAGACAGTGGAAGGTGATATTCCAAGTTCGCGGGCAATGTCTTTAATAGTAATATTTTCTTTCCCCATATTTATTAAAAGTCACCTTGGTAAAGATAATAAAATTCGATTTTGTACTAGCCTCCGACATAGACTTTTAAGAGACTTCAAACGTTTGCGGTAACGATTGCAGAAAAAAACGGTAAAAGAGTTGTTTAACAACTTAAAAAGGACGAATTTTATCAGCCCTAAACTGTGCAAAACAAATTACTATAATAAGTTTTGTGTAAACTGCAACTAAACTAATCTATTTATGGAGAAACTATCTGGAAAACAACTCATCATGCTGACCTTCGGCTTAATGATGAGTTTTGTTGTCTTCGGGCAACAGGCAAGGGTGTCAGGTATAGTTACCGATGCTGCCGACAGATCGACGTTACCTGGTGTAAACGTCCTTGTCAAAGGCACGCTGACGGGAGCTATTACCGGCATAAACGGAGAATACTCCCTGATGGCAAAGCCCGGGGATATACTTGAATTCACCTTTATCGGTTATCTGCCACAGGAGATAAAGGTCGGTGATCAGACTGTGATAAATGTTGCCATGATTACTAATGTCCAGGCCCTCGATGAGGTAGTGGTCATTGGTTATGGTACTGTCAAAAAGAGCGATGCCACAGGTTCAGTGGCAGCTGTGAGCTCGAAAGATTTTAACAGGGGAGCTATCACCTCACCTCAGGATCTGCTGGTAGGTAAGACCGCCGGCGTTGTTATCACCAATGCCGGAGGTGCTCCGGGAAGCGGTGCTACCATACGTGTACGCGGCGGATCATCACTGAATGCATCCAATGACCCTCTGATTATTATTGACGGTGTGCCCATTGACAACAACAACCTGTCAGGAAGCTCCAACTTCCTTTCATTTGTCAACCCCAATGACATTGAGACCTTTACCATACTAAAGGATGCCTCCGCAACCGCCATCTACGGTTCCAGGGCATCTAACGGTGTAATTCTCATTACGACCAAGAAAGGCAAGGCAGGCAGCAAGATGTCTGTCTCCTATGACGGAAATGTCTCACTTGCAAATCCGATCGCCTTTGTAGATGTTTATTCAGGCGATGAGATAAGGCAGATTGCCTACCAAAAGGTACTGTCTGGCCTCTATAATGTAGACTATCTTAGCCTGCTTGGTACACAGAACACCAACTGGCAGAAGGAGATCTTCCGTACTGCAATATCAAGTGATCATAACCTGAGTCTTTCGGGAGCAGTCGGGACTTTTCCATACCGCATTTCGGTCGGGTACACTGACCAGAACGGTATCCTGAAGAATACAGATATGGGGAGGCTCACTGGTACAATTAACCTCAACCCCACATTTTTTAAGGACGATCTTAAGGTCAATGTCAACCTTAAGGGAATGAATACGCACCAGAATTTTGGTGACGCAGGAGCTGTCGGATCTGCTATAAGCATGGATCCCACACAGGTTATCATGGATGGCAATGCAAGTTCAGCCGGGTACTACCAGTGGGCTAATTACGGTGCCAACCTCGGTACCCCCAACCCGCTTGAGCAAGTATTAGCGGTAGACAACAGATCGATAGTGAACAGGTATATAGGGAATATTCAGCTGGATTATACCCTTCCTTTCCTGCGTGAACTTCGCGCTAATCTTAACGTGGGTACTGATTTTTCAAAAAGCGATGGGCATAATAACAGGCCCATAACTTCTCCGTCAGTACTGACAAGCCCTTCGAATGGAAGGCTGACAAATTACCACGGAAAGAATACCAACAGCCTTCTTGATTTCTATCTTAACTACGTAAAAGATCTGAACAGCATCGACAGCAGGATTGATGTTACTGCAGGTTATTCATGGCAGCATTTTCACAGGCAGGGTGACAACTGGTCGCGCGGTATTATTGATGATACTCACCCATATACAAAGGTAGACAGTTCCTCATTTATTACTGAGAACTTCCTTGTCTCATTCTTTGGCCGTGTCAATTACACACTGAAAGACAGATATCTGTTAACCGCTACAGTTCGTGATGACGGTTCATCACGTTTTGCCAAGGGAAACCAGTGGGGTCTGTTCCCCTCAGTGGCCTTTGCATGGAAGATCAAGGATGAATCGTTCCTGAAAAATGTTAAAGCTGTCTCAATCCTGAAACTCAGATTAGGCTGGGGTGTTACCGGACAGCAGGATGTCGGAAATGACTATCCTGCTCAGGCTGTGTACAGGGAGTCTTTGCAGGGATCTTATTATCCCATCGATGGTAAATTCCTGCCAACGCTTCGTCCTAATGCTTATGACCCTGATATAAAATGGGAGGAGACAACGACCCTGAACGCAGGTATTGACTTCGGATTCGTTGCTGACCGCATCACAGGATCAGTTGATGTCTACGACAGGACAACCAGAGATATGCTTAATACAGTTACCATACCCAGTGGAAGCAACTTCTCAAATACTCTTCTCACAAACGTCGGCAGCATGTTAAACAGAGGCATAGAGATCTCTCTTAATTTGGTTCCGGTCTCTAAAAATGATATGACCCTGACAATAGGATTAAACGGAACTTATAACCATAATGAGGTTACGAAGCTTTTAATTTCCAACGACCCCAATTATATAGGTGTTCTTTACGGCGGCGGTATGACCGGCACTTTCCAGGTAACGAGAGTAGGATATCCTGTCAGATCATTCTTTGTCAACAAGCAGGTTTATGATGCTTCCGGCAATCCAATAGAAGGACTTTATGTTGATCTTTCGGGTCAGGGAGGAGTTGTCAACGGAGATAACGCTGACAAATACATCTATCATAGCCCCGCCCCTGACTGGCTTCTTGGCCTGTCAGCCAGATTCGAATATAAAAACTTCGATCTTTCTGCATCTGCCCGCGGTGTCATAGGCAACTATGTTTACAACCAGGTGGCTGCCGGCGCATCTTATGACCAGATGTACCAGATAGGCTACTTTAAGAATTTCACAAAGAATCTGAGCGCAACCAATTTTGTCAAACGTCAGTTCACAAGCGACTATTTCGTTGAGAATGCCTCATTCCTGAAACTTGACAACATCAGTGCAGGTTACAGGTTTGACAATCTCTTCGGTGCACTCGGAGCACGCCTTAGTTTCACTGTGCAGAATGCCCTGATCGTTACAAAATACAGCGGCCTTGATCCTGAAGTCAGCGGAGGTGTAGACAATAATTTCTACCCGAGACCACGGACCTACATGCTCGGTATAGGGCTTACCTTCTAATTATAAAATGATAAGCAGATATGAATAAAAAGATTATAATATTCGGAATTATACTTTCAGCACTGATGATCTCATCGTGCGTGAAAGATCTGAACGTCACACCCAAGGATCCTACCAGAATACTTGCAGGCAACCTGGGTGATGATCCTGTTTACATGGAAGAGGTCCTCGGTAAGATCTATGCCAGCTTCATCATCTCGGGGCAGGACGGTACTGGAGCTGGTGCAGATATAGCTGCATCCGACGAAAACTTCTTCACGACTACAAGGGCCCTATGGAACCTTCAGGAGATAACCACTGACGAAGCTATCTGTGGATGGGGTGATGTCGGAATCGCTGACCTTAACACAATGACATGGAGTCCGACCAACCAGTTCCTCACAGCTCTGTTTCAGCGTCTCAGCCTAAGCGTTACGTACGCGAATGATTTTCTTACAAAAACCAAGGACAATACTGCCCCGGATGTTGTAAGATACAGGGCTGAAGCCAAATTCCTCAGAGCACTTGCCTATTACTATGCATGTGACCTTTTCGGCCAGTTCCCGTTCACCACTGAAGCTGACGGCGTCGGCAAGTTCTTCCCGAAGATTGGTACCAGGGCCCAGATTTTCAATTACGTTGAATCTGAACTGCTCGAGATACAGACTATCCTTGGAGAGCCTAAGTTCTCCTATCCGCAGGCAGACCAGGCAGCAGCATGGATGTTGCTAGCCAGGCTTTACCTCAATGCTGAGGTCTTCACCGGAACAGCCAGATGGGCTGACTGCAAGACTTATTGCGATAAGGTTATCAACAGCGAAAAATACTCCCTTGCAACTGATTACAGACAGAATTTCTCTGCTGACAATGATGGCGGACATAATCCTGAAATGATCTTTGCATGGGAAGAGGACGGTATATATACGCAGGGATATATCGGGACAACCTTTGTTATAGAATCAAGCAGTGATTCCAGATATGTAAGGGCTGAGGATTTCCACGGACTGACCAATAATACAAACTGGAACGGCAACCGCGCCAGGGTGAATTTTATGAATATCCTTGTTGATACGGTTGCTACTTACGGCAATGTCCAGGTACCGGCTGCAGATTCACTTTTTCTTCAGGCTAAAGACAAGCGCGTCTTTCTGAAAATGAAGAAATCGATGAATATCCCGAGCGCCTCTGCTAGCGGTGATTACGGGATAGGTGTATATAAGTTTACGGCAAAGAACCATGACGGTTCCAGGCCTGCAAACTACAGTACTGCCTACGCATGTACTGATTACCCGATATTCCGCCTGGCTGACGCATATATGATGAGGGCTGAAGCACTCTTCAGAATAGGCGGAGCCTCCAATATTGATGCAGCTGTGACCGATATCAACCTGATAAGGGAGCGTGCCTACGGTAATACCGACGGTAACATCACCTCTACCGACCTCGACCTGAATTTCATACTTGACGAGCGTTGCCGCGAGTTCTACTATGAAGGCCAGAGACGAACAGACCTTGTCCGCTTCGGCAAATTCACCGGAGGGGATTACCTCTGGCAATGGAAAGGCGGAACCTATTCCGGTACAAGCACTTCCAGTCACCTTGATCTCTTCCCCATACCTGGCGATGAGTTATCAGCTAATCCGAATTATAACGGAGTGAATAACCCCGGTTATTAATCTTAAAACTCAAGAGAAATGAAGAAGAATTTATTAATATATCTGACGTTTATCGGGCTGCTTGGCTTTTTCACTGGTTGTGAAAAGGACGGCACAAAGGTCGTAATGTTGGCCAACCCGGTAGTTCCGACGCTCACAACCCTGCCGAATCTGACCCTTGCAAGGGCTAACGGCACGCAGATGCTTGAGTTTATCGGCACACCAGTTGATCCGGGATTCAAAGCTTCAGCAACATATATCCTTGAGGCTTGCGCCGCAGGAAATAACTTTGTTGATGCAGTGACTGTCTATTCCGGCATTCAGGATACCTCCATAAAGATTACTGTGAGTGATCTCAACGGGATCCTTCTGAAGAAGTTCCCCGGAGATGCTGTTACATCAGCTGACTTCCGTATCAGATCACTTCTGGTGGTGGATGCCGGCACAGGCGCTCCCGGTACAAGTACCAATCCTATGGTCTATTCATCCGCTCCCAAAACAGCAAATGTCACTCCGTACGGACTTCCACGCCTTGATCTTATCAATTCGGGTGTGACGCAGAAAATTAAATCAGCCCTGGGTGACGGTAAATATTATGGCTTCGTCAAGCTTGATCCTTCCATGGCATTTACTCTTCTTGATCCGGATACGAACACTCCTTACGGATCCACCGGATCGAGCCTTGTTGCTAACGGTGGAACGGGTATCGTTGTAGCTGCCAGCGGATGGTATAAGATGTGGGCTGATGTCAATGCATTGACTTATTCGACTGATCCATACATGATAGGACTTGTCGGCTCGGCAACACCTAACGCATGGAACAGCCCTGACTCTAAAATGGACTATAACGCTGCAAACGGAACATGGTACATCACCATCGACCTCGTAGCCGGCGATATTAAGTTCAGGCTGAATGACGGCTGGGCATGGAACCTTGGCTATAATCCGGCTAACACGGGCAATCTGACTGATCTTTTCCATAACGGTAATAATATTACCTTAACAGAAGCAGGCAATTATACTATTACACTGACTATCATAAACCCGACCGGTCCTACCGAAACAGGTTCATGCACAATAGTTAAAAACTAGTCCTGAGAATATATAAAAGAAAGATTTATGAAAATAAAATCAATATTCAGAATGATGATGCTCCCTGTAGCGCTGGCATTAATTCTTGCCGCATGCACAAAGGAGACATCGGAAGTCAGACTTGCCACAACGCTTGCAACGGCCAAGATTTCCAGTATCACGTCAAACTCGGCTATTGTTCAGGGCTACGTTGTGGCTCAGGGTGATGGCATTACCGAAAAGGGTATTTGCTATGATAAAGCTGCTGGCCCCACAACGGCCAAGTCAAAGACCGTTTACACCGGATCACTGTTTAAAGCAGCTTTTCCTGTCACATTAAAGACACTGGATTATGCAACGAAATATTATGTACGTGCTTATGCAATCGGTCCGGCAGGAACTATCTACGGTGAGGAGATGAACTTTACCACACTGCCTGTCGTTGCCACACTTACCACTGCAGCTGTTACCGAAATTACTGGTAATTCGGCTACCGGCGGAGGCGAAGTGACAGTTTTAGGTGGAGCTGATATAACAGCCCGCGGCATATGCTGGGCTCTTACCGAAAACCCGACAGTAGCCGGCAGCAAAACAGTTGATCCAAATCCTGGTATAGGTGCATTTACCGGTGCAATGACCGGTCTGCTTGGCAACAAAACGTACTTTGTACGGGCTTACGCCACAAACAGTGCTGGTACCGGATACGGACCACAGGTCTCCTTCACAACAGATATTGACCTTCCTGCAGTTACAACGGCAGCCGTGACTGAGATCACCAAGACCACTGCTGTATCAGGCGGTAATGTGACCTATGACGGTGGCGGAACTGTTTCTGCCAGAGGCCTTTGCTGGGGCCTTAACGCTGATCCGGGTCTGACTGATCACGTTATTGCAGGCGGTACGGGAACAGGAGCATTTGTAAGCAACCTGACCGGACTGGCAATGTACACAACCTATCATGTACGCGCCTATGCAACCAACGTTAAAGGAACGGTGTTCGGAAGTGACGTTCAGTTTACTACACTGGCTGATATAACCAAATTCTTTGTGGTAGGATCATATAACGGATGGGACAACAGTGATGCAGCTGAATTCATAATCTCCTCTGCTTCCAATTCTGAAGCACAGGGTTATGTCTACTTCCCGGCAGCAGGTGCGTTCAAGCTTACCACTGATCACAGCTGGGATAATGCCCATACATTTGGCGATAATGGTACAGGTGGCCTGACCAATCCGGGTAGCGATATCACGGCTCCGGCAGGTTATCTGCTTATCAAGGCCAACCTCGCAACAATGACCTATTCGGTTACACCGACGGTATGGGGAATTATCGGTGATGCCACAGCCGGAGGTTGGGGTGCACAGACAAACATGACGTACGACCAGACCATGAAGATCTTCTGGATAGCTGCAAACCTTACAAGCGGTGGAAATTTAAAATTCAGGGGCACTGACAGCTGGTCAGTCAACTATGGTGCAGCAGCCGGCAGCAATGTACTGACCCAGGATGGTCCGAATATTCTGATTTCCCTGACTGACGATTATGCCATCACCCTTGACCTGAGCCACGCCAACGCTTATACCTATTCTGCAAACAGATGGGGTGTAATTGGTGACGCTACTCCGAGCGGATGGGGCTCTGACATGAATATGGCATGGGATGCAACCAACCATGTCTTTACTTATACTGTCGAACTTACCGTTGGTGCATTCAAGTTCAGGGCTAATGATGACTGGGCAGTAAATTTGGAGGTGATCTCAATGCACTGACACAGGATGGGGCAAATATTTCAGTCACTGCTGCCGGTAATTATACAATCACCCTGAATCCCTGGACCAGGGTTGCTACAGTTACAGCAATTTAGAAGTAATCGCAGATAACATAACGGTTTCTGCCGTATAGTTCTTTAATATCAAAAACCTCTTCTTTCATTTAGAAGAGGTTTTTGATTATTTTTAAGCTGATAATTATTTTTCCAACCTGAAGGCTGATATCTGACCGCAAAACCCGTAAAAAATGAAAACAAAACTGTCTATGCTGATCCTGGCCCTGTTTGGGTGGGGCCTGACTGTTAATGCGCAGGTAATCACGGTAGATCCTGTCTTTCCCCTCGCATCTGATGCAGCTGTCATAACCTTCAATGCCGATTTTGGAGATATGGGGCTTATGAATTATGCAGGCGAAGACGTTTATGCTCATACCGGTGTGATAACCGATAAAAGCACGAGCAGTTCAGACTGGAAATATGTCATTGCTGAATGGACAGTTAACCTCCCTAAGGCACAGCTCACAAAAATATCAGCCAACGTTTACACTTTGAACATCACTCCCTCAATACGTGAATTTTATGGTGTCCCCGCAGGGGAGAAGATATTGAAGCTCGCGTTTGTATTCAGGAATTCTTCAGGTTCGGTGACAGGCCGTGACTACAGCGGAGCTGATATATTTTATGATGTCATTGAGGAAGGTGTATTTAAAATGATGATCACCCTGCCGGATAAATATAGTTCGCTGGTCAACCAGGGACAGGTGTTGAATGTGCAGGCTGCATCATCTGTCGGCGATTCGATCATTCTTTTTCAAAATGATATTAGAATAAAGAAGGTCACTGCTAAAACTCTTAACCAGGCAATCACTGTCGCGGGTTCCGGTCTGTATAAGCTGGTCGCTAAAGCCTGGAGTAACAATGTAATGAAGTCAGATTCGGTTTATTATTTCATACGGACTACTCCGGCTATTGCTGAGGTGCCTGCAGGACTAAAACCCGGAGTAAATATCACGGGTGACAACAACGCCGCTTTCCTTCTTTATGCCCCTTACAAGACCGACGTCTTTGTGATGGGGGACTTTAATAATTGGGTATTTAGCAATGAGGGATTTATGAAAAAAAGTCCTGACAGCAATTGGTACTGGCTTGAGATATCCGGATTGGATCCCGCTAAAGAGTATGGTTTTCAATACGTTATTGACGAAACCATAAGGATACCTGACCCATACGCGACCAAAGTCCTTGATCCGTGGAACGATCAGTATATTGATGCGGCAACGTACCCTGACCTGAAAGCATACCCAGTAGGGATGGCTGACGGACTTGTTTCGGTGTTCCGGACCCGCCCGCCGGAGTATGTCTGGAAAAACAGCACATTCACACCCCCGGCAAAGGATAATCTTGTCATATATGAACTCCTTGTAAGGGATTTTGTTGCTGCACACGACTTTAAGACAATACGCGATACAATTGATTACCTCGACCGGTTAGGAGTAAATGCCATCGAGTTCATGCCTGTCGCAGAGTTTGACGGCAACAGCAGCTGGGGATATAACCCTGCCATGTATTTTGCAGTTGACAAGTATTACGGTCCGTCTGACAGCTTTAAAGAAGTCATTGATTCATGCCACAGCCGTGGAATAGCAGTGATAATGGATATGGTTCTGAATCACGCATATGGTAACAATCCGCTGGTGAAGATGTATTTCAACAGCAGCACTAATAGACCGGCTTCAAACAATCCATGGTTCAACGTTGTTGCACCGCATTACCTCAGTTGGGGCTTTGATTTCAATCATCAGAGTACGGCTACCAAGGCATTTGTTGATAGTGTCTGTCATTTTTGGATAAATGAGTTTAAAGTTGATGGTTTCAGGTTTGACTTTACCGCAGGATTTACAAATACCATAAGTACCAGTATTGCCAGCGAAGCGGCTTATGATGCTTCAAGGATAGCTATCCTGAAGCGTATTGGTGATAAAATATGGGCATATCGACCTGATGCGACACTGATACTGGAACATTTTTGCGACAACGCCGAGGAAAAAGAGCTCTCATCTTATGGTTTCCTTCTTTGGGGTGATGGTAAATGGAGTTATCAGGAAGCTTCAAAGGGCAATTACTCAGATCTGTCGGAAGCATCATGGAAAAACCTGGGATGGTCTGTGCCAGGCGTTGTTGACTATATGGAGAGTCACGATCAGGAAAGGATCATGTATCTGAACCTTTCTGCTGGCCAGACAGTCGCAGGTTATAATATCAGGGATTTCAAGACCGCCCTTAAGAGGGTTAAGCTGACAGCAACATTCTTTCTTACAATTCCCGGGCCGAAGATGTTATGGCATTTTCAGGAGCTGGGGTATGATTATGCTTTCAATTACAACAATGATCCGCTGGGGCCGAAACCGATCAGATGGGATTTTTATACCGATCCTGACAGAAAAAATCTCTATAATAATTTTGCTGCTCTGATTGAGCTTAGAAAGAGTAGTCCGGCATTTTCCTCAGACAATTACTCGCTGTTCCAGACAGGTAAGCTGAAAAGGCTGAATATACAGGATGCTGATATGGATGTTGTTGTTCTTGGAAACTTCGACCTGTACTCCGGTAACATTGACCCTAATTTTACGAAAACCGGTACCTGGTATGAGTTTTTCAGCGGCGCAACCGTTGATGTGACTGCTGCCAGCCAGAATACGCCTGTTTCACTTCTGCAGGGTGAATACAAGCTATATACCTCCAGGCTGGTCAACCGGCCGTCTTTCCTGCTGGGAGTTGACGATCAGCCGGCAGGTGACATCAATGAAGGGGTGCTTTTTGATGTTTATCCAAATCCTTTTGAAGAAGAAACGATGATATCGTTTACAGGTGACAATGAATACCAGCCTCATACGGTTGAGATCTTCTCTGCTGACGGCGCCTGTGTGCGGATTCTTTCTCTCCCTGCCGGCATCTCTGAAGTCGCCTGGGAAGGGACAGGCACAGGAGGCAATCAGTTATCACGTGGTGTCTATTTCATCAGGGTAACCTCCGGCAGGTTGTATTCGGTAAAGAAGGTCATCAGGTTGTAATATTCTGACGCGATGTTCGAAGAACAATCAAATTATTGTAGGAAACGCAGCACCCTGATTATCAATTCCCCGTAGGGGATAAAGAAAAACCCGGAGCAACGCTATTCTGCATGCCCCGGGTTATAAAATTTCATATTGATTATTTCGTCAGCACCAGGTAACCCCACGCATCAAGCTTCACAGGCTTGCTCCTGGCAAGCTCATATACCTCTCCGGTGAACAGCTCCGTGTAGCTTCCGTCAGCATTATCCTTCAGCTTTACGGTCAGCGGTTTTTTGCTGAGGTTGAGAAGAACAACCACCCCAGCGTCTCCTTTTTCCCTCTTGTAGGCGTACACATCTTTCTTATCCGTCTTCAGTGTCACAAATGTTCCACCCTCTACTCCATGCCTGAGGGTAGGATGTGACGTGCGCAGATGAACCAGCTTCGTGTAGAACGGACGCAGATCACTCTCTTTCCACACTATCGGGTCACGCTTGAAGAACTCAAGTCTCTTGTCAAGATCAGCCTCCTGGCCGTTGTACAAAAGCGGAACGCCGGGACACGTAAAGATATATGCTGCAAAAGCCTTCTGTGCATCGCCAAGCTTTTCGTCAATCGTTCCGTTCCACGAGTTCTCGTCGTGGTTGGTCATGAACCTCAGCCTGTACGAATCAGGTGCATAATAGTACAGCTCATACTGCATCATGGAGTCAAGAGCGGCAGGCCTGCGCTGTCCGGCGGCCACGGCATTCATCAGGTGATGCTGTGCCCAGGCGTAGTTCATGTCAAAGGCACGCTCAAGCAGATACGGGTGTGCCTCATCTTCTGCGAGCATGAGCACCGGCCTGACAGTATTGAGCTCTGTCCTCGCCCTGTACCAGAACTCCTCCGGCACCAGACCGGGGAAGTCACACCGGTATCCGTCAACACCCGCTTCGGCAACCCAGAACTTCATGGCGCCAATCATGTAGTCCCACAGCGGCATGGCCGTGTAATCAAACTGAATGACATCACTCCAGTCAAAGGGCGAAACGAAATTACCCACCGAATCCTTCGCATACCATTCCGGAAATTCAGTAGCAAGAGGGTTATCCCAGGCCGAATGATTTCCCACCCAGTCGAGGATCACGTGGAACCCCATATCATGAGCCTTTGCGACTAGCGTCTTAAAATCATCGAAGGTCCCGAACTCCGGATTGACACCCTTGTAATCACGTATTGAATAATAGCTGCCAAGCTCTCCTTTCCTGTTCTTCTCTCCGATAGGGTAGATAGGCATGAACCACAGGACGTTGACGCCAAGCTCCTTCAGTTGCGGAAGAGCTTTTTCGACACCTGCAAAGTTTCCGGAATCTGAGAATTGTCTGACGTTGATCTCATACAGGACCATATTGCGGGTCCAGTCGGCATGTACCACGGTTGATTTAAGCTGCTCGGGTACGCTTACCGGCTTCGGACGGCATGACACCGCCACGATGGCTATTCCTATTACAAGAATAAGGATCTTAAAAAGGTGCTCTTTCATAATCAGGTTATTTTAGGTCAATTATCATAGCAGTTTTGGGCGGTACCTCAATTGAAGTGAGATCATCAAATGTTTTTCCTGTTATTACTTCATATCCTTTACTGAAACCATCCAGGGACTCAATATACTTATCTTTTGTGACAAGAAGGCTTTTCGAGTCATTGTTGTTGAGGATGACCATCACGCTTTCCCTGTCATTATACCTGAAATATACATAAAGTCCGTCTTCGGGCACATAGTGTTTCAGTTTACCCGAATGAATCACTTCCTTATCTTTTCTCCAGTTAAGCAGATTTTCTGTAAAATCGAAAGCTTCCTTTTCCTCCGGCGTAAGGTTTGTTCCGGTAAAGACATTCTTCTTATCGCCTGCCCATCCTCCCGGGAAGTCACTTCTCAGGAATCCGTCGCCCTTACTCTTGTCACCTTCCATTACAATCTCGGTCCCGTAGTAAAGCTGCGGGATACCTCTTGTTGTAAGAATGAAGCTGAGAGCCATCTTATATATATCCAGGCTTTTTCCGGTCTCAGTAAAGAACCTTGTCATATCGTGATTGTCAAGGAATATGACATTTCTGAGTGGTTCGGGATACAGAAAATCCTGTGCCAGGACTGTGTAGAGTTTAGTCACTCCGTCGGTGGGATTGCCGGGGCCGCTGAATGCCTTGTGTGTTGCAAAGCAGACAGGGAAGTCAGTCACCGAGGGGAGGTTTGAACGGTAACCGTTGCTGTTTTTCTTGTTCAATGACCAATATGAGGTAAATGCAGGTTCGTCATACCATACTTCGCCGACTATGAAGAATCCGGGGAATTCATCGGTGACACGCTTTGCCCATCGTGACATCATTTCCGGTTCAGGATAAGGGTAGGTATCCATCCTGATGCCGTCAAGATCCGAGAAGGCTATCCACCACAGGCTGTTCTGGGTGAGGTATATCTCGACAAGAGGGTTGCTCTGATTAAGGTCAGGCATAGAATGGTCAAACCACCCTTTCTCCATCAGGCTGATGTCACACTTGGCAGCATAAGGATCCATGTAGGTCGTAGCCTTGTAGTTGGTGCGTGTAAACTTGTCAAACTGGTGTATCCAGTCCTGTGATGGCAGATCCTTCATCCACCAGTGGCCTGAGCCGATATGATTGAAGATCATGTCCATGACAACCTTAAGTCCCTTTTCATGAGCTTTTGATACCAGCTGCCTGAACTCCTCGTTGGAACCGTAACGCGGATCGGAACGATAAAAATCAGTGGTGGAGTAGCCGTGATAGGAGGAACGGGGCTGGTTATTTTCAAGGAAGGGATTAAGCCAGATCCCAGTCACCCCTAGGTCCTTCAGATAGTCAAGATGATCTGTAATGCCCTTCAGGTCACCTCCGTGTCTTCCGCCGGGATTACTCCTGTTGAGCTGCTCGGTCATTCCTTCAACATTATCATTCAGGGTGTCACCGTTGGCATAACGGTCAGGCATGAGCAGGTACAGCACATCAGAACTGTTGAAGCCGCGTGCCGGTCCTGACGGTCTTGCAGTGAGGGGGTATTCCCGGGTAATGTGTTTCTTCCCGCTGGTGAAGGTCAGTTTTACATTTCCCGGAAGGGTCTCCCGGCCGATGTCAAGGTTCACAAACAGGTAATTGGGATTTTCTGTTCTGACCAGTGTAACAACCCGTACTCCCGGGTAGTCTGCTTTAACATCATACGTTCCCATCTCCTTGCCGTAGATCATCAGCTGAAGGGCGCTCTCCTTCATTCCTGTGAACCATGACGGGGGATCGACACGCTCAATTACCTGTCCGCTAACAGGCAGAATTGCCAGCGATGCCAGCAATGCGGCTAAATAAAAGCTTTTGTTCTTCACGATTTTGTTATTTTCTTTTCTTCTCCGGGTCCGAGGGTAAGCTGCTCATCATAAACTGCCAGCGGTATGGATTCCTGTGACAGGTTCACCACAGTAACTTCCTGGCCGTTGACCTCAACCCTGAGGGGATTGTTTCTGTATCTGATAATAAAAGAGTAGGAGCTCCATGCAGCAGGTATTACGGGATTAAAGCAAACCCTTTCCCTGCGTATTCTCATTCCCCCGAAGCCTTCAACAATAGCGAGCCAGGTGCCGGCCATGCTTGTGATATGAAGTCCGTCCTTTACTTCCCTGTTATAATCGTCAAGATCGAGTCTTGCAGTGCGAAGGTAGAGGGTGTATGCCGTTTCAGTGTCATGCAGTCTTGCAGCAAGGACGGAATGAATACTGGCCGAAAGGGATGATTCATGCACGCAACGCGATTCATAAAAGTCGAAGTTGCGTCTGATGGCTTCCTCGTCATAATCGTCTTCGAAGAAGTATATTCCCTGAAGCACGTCTGCCTGTTTAATGAATACAGAGCGAAGGATACGGTCCCATGACCAGTGCTGGTTCAGAGGTCTCTCGGCCGGATCGAGGTCTTTGACCGTTTGCTGGACCTTATCCATGAAACCATCCTGCTGAAGGAATATACCCAGGTCATAATGCATCGGGAGATAAATGTTATTGACGATCTCGCCCCAGAGAGCGAGTTCGCATTCCGTATCAAGTTTTGTGCGTGATATGACCGAGTTGAATTTCACCGTGCTGGTTTTGCGAAGCCAGGCAAGTGAATCGACGGTATATTTCAGGGTCCATTGCGCCAGGGTATTGGTATACCAGTTGTTATTGACATTGTTCTCATATTCATTGGGTCCTGTAACTCCGAGGATCACATAATGTTTTTTCTCCCCTGACCAGCTGCATCGCTGAGCCCAGAACCGGGAGATAGCAATAAGAACTTCCAGGCCGTATTCAGCAAGATATTTCTGATCGCCGGTATGCCTGATATAATTGTAGATCGCATAGGCGATGGCCCCGTTGCGGTGTATCTCCTCGAAGGTGATCTCCCACTCGTTATGACACTCTTCGCCATTCATGGTGACCATGGGATAGAGCGCTGCCCCGCCGGTGAAGCCCAGCTTGCCTGCGTTTTCAATGGCCTTTTCGAGATGTTTATACCTGTACAGCAACAGGTTGCGGGCAACATGACTATCAGCGGTACTCAGGTAAAAAGGTAACACAAAGGCTTCTGTATCCCAGTAGGTGCTGCCGCCGTATTTTTCTCCGGTAAATCCTTTTGGCCCGATATTGAGTCTCGGATCATCTCCGGTATAAGTTTGGTTAAGCTGGAAAATGTTGAACCTGATACCCTGCTGGGCTGCTATGTCGCCCCTGATCACTATGTCGCCGGTCTCCCATTTTGCAGCCCAGGCCTTTATATGACTGATTAGCATTGCATCAAAGCCTTTCTTTGCTGCCCCGTCTGCTGAAGCCATCGCTTTGCGTGACAGTCCTTCCACGGGATGGTTCGTGGAAGAGAGGACAGCTACATATTTTCTTACTTCAAGGTTGTCGCCATCGGTGTACTTGCAATTAAGTGTGCAAAGCACACTTTTTGCAGTGGCACTCATAGTAATTTTATTCTTCACCGCTTTGCCGTTGAGGGTGAATGTATTTTCCATTGCTGTTGCCACCACGAAGGCTGTCTTGCGCGTCTGAGCAACGACTGCCGCCCTCAGGCCATCATATTCGGCAGATTCCTTCTCCCAGAATTTCTCATGGTAGTTGGCATCTTCATTATAGACATCAGCATTAAGCCAGGGGGTTATCTCCGCGGTGCCGCTGCCGCCTGTTATTTTTACAGAATAGCTTATAGCAGCCCTTTCCGGCTCGCTCATTGAGAGGAAGCGCTTTGCCGTCACCTCTGCCACCCTGCCTGACGGCATGACTGCGGTGAACTCCCTTGTGAGCACTCCTTCCTTCATGTCAAGAACCCTCCGGAAGGCTTTCACTTTGCACACGGCAAGGTCAAGGACCTCCCCGTCAATCTTTACATCAATACCTGTCCATGAAGGGGCATTGGGCACCTTGGCAAAATATTCCGGGTAGCCGTTCTTCCACCATCCTACAACAGTTTTGTCCGGGTAGTAGATGCCTGCGACATATGTACCCTGTAGTGTGTCTCCCGAGTATTTCTCCTCAAAGTTGGCGCGTTGCCCCATCATTCCGTTACCCAGGGCAAAGATGCTTTCGGAGTCACGGCCTCGCTCAGGTTCAAAGCGTGTTTCGATGATCTTCCATTCATCGGGCTGAAAGCGTGAATCTGTCATTTAGCTCTATAAATTTCTTAATTGTGTCACTGTAATTTTCCTGAGGTCAGGAATAACCATATCTGCCTTTCCCAGCAGTTTCGGGTTTCCCACCCCCACACACTTCATACCGCCTGCGATGGCTGCCTCAATACCTGCCTGAGCGTCTTCAAATACAATACAGCATGACGGATCAATGTTAAGCTCTTCCGCTCCCCTTACAAATACTTCAGGATCAGGCTTGGCACTGTGTATCTTGTTGCCGTCGACTATCACATCGAACATCTCCGTGATCTTTATACCGTCAAGAATAGTGCGTGCATTTTTGCTTGCTGACCCGATAGCTGTGCGGATGCCTTCTTTCCGGAGCTGTTTCAGCAGCCTGACACTGCCGGGCAATATTTCGGCGGGTGTCATGCCGGATATATATTCGACATACCACCCGTTTTTTCTTGCTGCCAGCTCCTCTTTTTCCTTTTCGCTCTTTTTTATACCGCCTACTCTGAGGAGGATCTCCAGGGAAGCCATACGGCTGACACCCTTGAGCGCCTCGTTGTCTTCAGCGGTGAACTCAAAACCCAGTTCCTTTGCCAGTCTACGCCATGCCATGAAGTGATATTTTGCCGTGTCGACAATGACGCCGTCGAGATCAAAAATACATGCCATAAGATCCATACCTATCTCTTATCGTCAACGTCTTTGACAAAATTCACCATCAGGGCAGCAATCACCATTGAAATTCCGCCGGCCACAAGCGCAAGCATTGTGTTTTCGCCAAAGAGATGCTTGACCATGCTTCCTAATATACTGGCTGCAAGTATCTGGGGTATGACGATGAAGAAGTTGAATATTCCCATGTAGATGCCCATCTTGTTATGAGGCAGGGAACCTGTCAGGATGGCATATGGCATTGAAAGGATGCTGGCCCAGGCAAGGCCGACACCCAGCATCGGCACGACTAGTAAGCCAGGAGTATGAATAAGGCTGATGGCAGCAAGGCTGATGCCCCCGATAAACAAGCAAATCATATGCGTAATCTTTCTGGATGTGGCCTTGGCCAGAACAGGCAGCAGGAATGCCACAACAGCGGAAAATCCGCTGTAAACCCCGAACAGCACACCAACCCAGTTGGCTCCCTTATTATATTCAGCCGAAGCGGTATCAGAGGTACCGTAGACCTGTGATGTGACAGCGGCGGTGGTATAAATCCACATGGCGAACAGGGCAAACCATGTAAAGAACTGTACGGCGGCCAGTTGTCCCATGGTGGAGGGCATTCTCTTCAGATCGGTAAGGATGCTGTTCAGACCGTTTTCTCCCTTGCCTCTCGATTGCATCATACCTGCGAAGAGCTGAAGGAGACCGAAGAGGGAAATTCCGCCGGTAACGACATACAATTCCTTCTCGAGATTAACCCTTGTGAGAATAAACGTTGACACAAGACC
This sequence comes from uncultured Bacteroidales bacterium, assembly GCA_963849945.1. Taxonomy (GTDB): domain Bacteria; phylum Bacteroidota; class Bacteroidia; order Bacteroidales; family VadinHA17; genus SR-FBR-E99. Next base: position 27,576 of record CAWKJD010000014.1, read on the forward strand.
AACAGCAAGCCAGATGACCCCCGGTTTGTAGAAATTTACGGCGCCCAGCGCCCTGAGCTCTGTACTCTGTGCTTCGGCAGTCTTTATAATTTCACCCCTTGCAATTTTCTCACCCTTTTCAAACTCCTCAAGTTCTGAAGGTGAATATTCTTTTGTACTGAAGATGGTCCATAGCACTGCAGCCAGGAGGACTGCTGCACCGATGTAAAATGAAAGTTTCAGGTTGAACGGAATAAGCTCCCCTTCTCCAGGTACAGCAGTCACATTAAACCAGTTGGCAAGAATCCATGGCAGAAATCCGCCTATGACAGCACCGATGCCAATAAAGAAGCTCTGCATAGCAAATCCTGTTGTTCGCTGTTTTGACGGAAGCATATCTCCTACGAATGCCCTGAACGGTTCCATTGAAATATTTATCGAAGCATCCATGATCCACAACATCACCGTTGCAAATATCCACGTCGGAGAATTAGTAATGATAGCCAAAGCAAGGGAGGCCAGTATGGCGCCTGTCAGAAAATAAGGCCGGCGTCTGCCAAGACGGTTCCATGTTCTGTCGCTCATGTGCCCGATTATCGGTTGCACAAGCAATCCTGTCACTGGCGCGGCGATCCACAATATCGGAATATTGTCTATATCGGCACCCAGTGTCTGAAAAATACGGCTCACATTACCGTTCTGAAGGGCAAAGCCCATCTGTATGCCCAGGAATCCGAAGCTCATGTTCCATATCTGAAAGAAAGAGAGCGTTGGTTTACGCCTGTAGATTACGTTCATGTTAAGTTATTTGTTAGTTGCTATTAACCCGAATGTATAACCTATTCAAATTTAATCTAAAATCCGGATCCGCAATCTGCTGGTGGTGCATCTTAGCCATCATTTTTCGGGCATTTGCGCCGGATTTGTTATTTCAAACGTTTTCGGCCTGAATGACTTTTTCCGGAGGTCCCGCTATTTAGACTTTTTCTAAATAGTAAAGGACACTATTGCCTGTTGCCTGTTGTCCCGGAAAAGCATGGCTTTTTCGGGGATCCGCGAACAAAATGTTCGGGACCTGTTGCCTTTTGCTAATTGCCTTGCTATATTTGATATCAGATCAATTCTAAAACGCAACGCTATGGCCGACTTCATCTATGAGAAACCCTTCCAGCTGGGAAGTGATGAAACAAAGTACCGTCATCTGACCGGTGATCATGTTAAAGTAACTGAATGCTGCGGACGCAAATTGTTGCAGGTTGATCCCGCAGCTCTCACTCTTCTGGCCCGGCAGGCATTCATAGATGTAAACTTCTTTCTCAGGACATCGCATCTTGAGAAGCTTGCCTTAATACTTAAGGATCCTGAGGCCACTGATAATGACCGCTTTGTAGCATGGATCATGCTGCGTAATACGGTGATATCGGCGGAAGGACAGCTGCCCTGGTGCCAGGATACCGGTACGGCAATCGTTATGGGATACAAGGGCGAGGATGTTGTTACGGGATCTGATGATGCTGAGCATCTCAGCCGTGGTATTTGGCAGACCTACGGCGAAAAGAACCTGCGTTATTCTCAGATTGTGCCTTCATCGATGTTTGATGAAAAAAACACTGGCAGCAACCTCCCGGCACAGGTTGACATAACTTCAACTGAGGGAGGTGAGTACAAATTCCTTTTTATTGCGAAGGGAGGAGGCTCGGCAAATAAGTCATTCCTGTACCAGCAGTCCAAATCGTTGCTTAATGAAGCCTCGCTTAAAAAGTTCATTCGCGAAAAAATTGAAGATCTGGGTACCTCGGCCTGTCCCCCCTATCATCTTGCTGTAGTCATAGGAGGCACCTCCGCCGAAAACACACTTAAGACTGTCAAGCTTGCATCTGCCGGCTACCTTGATAATCTGCCAACATCAGGAAGTGCAGGAGGCAGAGCCTTCCGCGATACTGAATGGGAGAAAAAGGTTGAACGGATATGTCATGAATACGGTGTAGGAGCACAGTTCGGAGGGAAATATTTTATTCATGACGTGCGTGTGATCCGCCTGCCGCGACATGCTGCCTCATGTCCGGTGGGGATAGGGGTGAGCTGCAGCGCCGACAGAAATATAAAGGGAAAAATTACTGCCGACGGCATCTTCCTTGAACAGCTTGAAACCAATCCTGCCCGTTTCATGCCTGAAAAAGCACCGGAGCTGGATAAGGCAGTTGAGATAAACCTTGAAAGACCAATGAAGGAGATCCTGGCTGAACTCACAAAATATCCGATAAAGACCAGGTTAAGTCTTACCGGCACTCTTATTGTTGCCCGTGATATGGCGCATGCCCGCATCAAACAGATGCTTGACGAGGGTAAACCCATGCCTGACTATTTTAAAAACCACCCGGTATATTATGCCGGGCCGGCCAAGATACCGCAGGGTATGCCGTCGGGTTCATTCGGACCGACAACTGCCGGGCGCATGGATGGATACGTGGATCTCTTCCAGAGCCTGGGAGGGTCGATGATCATGCTGGCCAAGGGGAACCGATCGAGACAGGTGATCGATGCATGTAAAAAGTACGGTGGATTTTATCTTGGTTCCGTAGGAGGCCCGGCAGCAGTGCTTGCCGCGGAAAATATCCTGTCTGTGGAAGTTGTAGCTTTCGAGGAGCTGGGCATGGAAGCTGTCAGAAAAATCGTGGTAAAGAACATGCCGGCATTCATCCTGACAGATGATAAGGGGAATGATTTCTTCGATCAATACAATACAAAACATTAATTAAATTATCCAAATAAATTAAGGATATTCCATAATTATTAAACATTTAATAAATATTGATACTTTTATGCCTTATAAATTGTAATTCATTATTTATTATATGTGCGGAATTATTGGAGTATTTGACCTGAAGAAAAGTGCCGGGGAGCTGAGGCCACAGGTCCTGGAGATGTCAAAAAAGCTGAGGCACCGCGGCCCCGACTGGTCAGGAATATATTGCGGGGAGAAAGCAATAATTGCACACGAACGGCTATCAATCGTTGATCCTCAATCGGGCCGGCAGCCTCTTTACAGCAAGGACCGCCGCCTGATACTCGGCGTTAACGGCGAGATTTATAACCACCGCGAGATCAGGGAGAGATACAAGGACAGTTATGAGTTCATGACCCTGTCTGACTGCGAAGTCATCCTGGCCCTTTATGCCGACAAGGGTACGGACTTCCTTGATGAGCTTAACGGGATCTTTGCATTTGTGCTATACGATGAGGTCAACGATTGCTACATGGCAGCGCGGGATCATATAGGTATTGTGCCTCTCTATATAGGATGGGATATCTACGGCAACCATTTTTTTGCTTCGGAGCTGAAAGCCCTTGAAGGCATCTGCACGAAAATAGAGGTGTTTCCTCCAGGGCATTTTTTCTCAGGTAAAAACGGTCAGTTCACAAAATGGTACCATCGCGACTGGGTTTCCTATGATGAAGTGAAGGATAATACAACAGATATAGGACAGTTACGCAATGCGCTGGAAAAGGCTGTGCACCGGCAGCTGATGTCTGACGTACCGTACGGAGTGTTGCTCTCGGGCGGCCTCGACAGCTCAATTATCTCTGCAATTACCAAGAAGTATGCCGCCCGCCGCATTGAGACAGACGACAGCAAGGAGGCATGGTGGCCTCAGCTGCACTCGTTTGCCGTGGGACTGGAAGGATCACCTGATCTGATTGCGGCACGGGAGGTCGCAGATCATATAGGTACGGTCCATCATGAGATACATATAACCGTTCAGGAGGGCCTCGATGCAGTACGTGATGTCATTTATTTTCTTGAAACATACGATGTAACTACTGTTAGAGCCGCAACCCCGATGTATCTCATGGCAAGAGTGATAAAGTCGATGGGGGTGAAGATGGTTCTCTCAGGCGAAGGGGCTGATGAGATCTTCGGCGGCTACCTTTATTTCCATAAAGCTCCCGGACCCCGCGAGTTTCATGAAGAAACAGTCCGCAAGATAAGCAAGCTGCATCTTTATGATTGTCTCAGGGCGAACAAGGCGCTGGCAGCCTGGGGTGTGGAAGGCAGGGTTCCTTTTCTCGATAAGGAATTCATGGATGTAGCCATGAGACTCAATCCGGCAGATAAGATGGCAGGCAACGGAAAGATGGAGAAATGGATACTGCGCAAGGCATTTGAGGATTACCTTCCTGAGAAAATAGCATGGCGACAGAAGGAGCAGTTCTCCGACGGGGTGGGGTATAGCTGGATAGACACGCTTAAGGAAATGACAACCGGCAAAGTCAGTGATGATATGATGGCATCTGCCAGGTACAGATTTCCCTTTAACACACCTATGAACAAGGAGGAATATTATTACCGTTCCATCTTTGCCGGACATTTCCCTTCAGAGGCAGCGGCAATGACAGTTCCCTCGGTACCCTCAGTGGCATGCAGCACAGCAGAAGCCCTTGCATGGGACGAATCATTCCGTAACCAGAATGACCCTTCAGGCAGATCGGTAAAGAACGTGCACCTGAAATCATATTAAAAACGGACTGCAAAAATCTTCCTGTCTAAATATGCAAAGACGTTGCATGCAACGACTCTGCATCTTCTTAATTCTTAATTCTTCATTCTTAATTCCTGATCACCTCCTCGCAAGCATCAGTTCCAGGTCTTCCCTGAGAGCATCCAGATCCTCCTCATGTTCAACTTCCTGGGAAAGAATTCCCAGGATCATGTTATATGAAACGGGGTCACCTTCGCGGGTGATATCAAGCATATTATTATAGGTCTTTATAGCGCACTGCTCACCCCTGATATTCTGCTCGAGAACCTTTTCAACATACGGATCTGACGGACCATCATAGCCGCAGTTAGTGATTTTCAACCATTGCTCAGGTGACAGCACGGGAGTACCGTCAAGCTGAATTATACGGGTTGACAAAAGCGTGGCATGCGCCAGTTCTTCCGTTGCATGAATGTTTAGCTCTGCAATCACGGCATCCTTCATAGGACCCTTGACCACCTTAGCGCCTATCCAATACTGATAGTAAGCCAGCCACTCATCGGCCAGCGCCTTATTCAGCAGGTTGATGAGATCATCAACATTCATTTTTACGATTTCTCTTCCTTTTTGTGCCATAAGATTTCTGATTTTGAATTGACCCAATTAATTATTTAGCCATAAATTTACCAATTTTCTCCCTGCGCCTCGTTATACGGTATATAATTTATCCAGTACATCGAGCATTATTTCGCCAACATTTCGTAACTTTTTTTGCGATATAGGTAATAATCAAAGTTACGCTTCAAAAATGCCGAAATCAAGTAATTGGAATTGTCTTTAATCTATTATCGTTATTTTTGTTCCGGTAAAAGCTGATCTATGCGAATAAGAAATGCCATAATACTTGCAGCCCTGATATTGATTCCTGTAACGTCACTTCAGGCACAGGTCATGGAACCTGTCAAATGGAGCTTCAGAAGCGAAAAGACCGCTGACAATAAATTCGACATCATCATGACCGCCGACATTGACCATGGCTGGCATCTTTATGCAATGGATATAGCTGAAGGCGGACCTATTGCCACCAGCTTTACCTTTGATGAGCCGTCAGCGTACACTCTTGATGGAAAACCTGTTGCCGTTGACAAACCCGAGGTCAAGTTTGATAACAGCTTCGGAATGAATATCGGTATGCATAGTGAAAAGGCCGAATTCAGGCAGAAGATCACTGTTTCACAGTTTCCGGTAACTGTGAAGGGATTTGTGACATTCATGTCGTGCGACAACAAGCAATGCCTGCCTCCGCGTGATGTGGAGTTTGATATAACAATAACCGGTAATACTTCAGCTGCTGTTCCTTCAAACGATAGCGGAGCTGAACCATCTGTTGCTACGGCTGCAGGTGGTTTTAAGATGCAATCAGCCACACCGGAAACCATTCCGCAGCAAAAACCTGCGAGGGGTCTTCTGAGGTTTTTCCTTATATCTCTCCTTGCCGGTTTTGCCGGAGTGCTTACCCCCTGCGTCTTCCCGATGATACCGATGACCGTCGCTTTCTTTTCCCAGGGGGCAGAAAAGAAAGGATCAGCAATAGGAAAAGCGCTGATTTTCGGATTATCCATCATCCTGTTGTATTCTTTACTCGGAATAATTGTATCACTCACCAGCGCCGGAGCCGGATTTGCAAATGCCCTCAGCACTCACTGGATACCAAACCTGATATTCTTCCTCCTGTTCCTTGTCTTTGCCGCTTCATTCTTCGGGGCTTTCGAAATAGTTATGCCGGCAAAATGGGTCGGTTCGACTGATTCAAAAGTTGATAAAGGCGGTGCACTGGCAGCGTTCTTCCTCGGACTGACGACCGTGCTGGTTTCCTTCTCCTGTACCGGTCCCATCGTTGGTGCCCTGCTGGTTGAGGCCGCATCAGGCGATGTTCTGCGTCCCACGATTGGTATGTTTGGATTCGGACTTGCATTTGCACTTCCGTTCACTCTGTTTGCTCTCTTTCCTTCATGGATGAAGAAGATGCCGAAGTCAGGCGGATGGCTCAATTCGGTCAAGGTAGTATTGGGTTTCATCATGCTGGCATTCAGTCTGAAGTTTGCTTCGACCATAGATACGGTATATTCACTGGGCATTCTGTCAAGAGATGTTTACCTGGCAATATGGATCGTCATTTTCATCCTGATGGGATTTTACCTCATGGGGAAGATTAAATTTGCTCACGACAGTGAGGTACAGCATATAGGTGTCTTCAGGCTGGTGCTTATCATCGCTTCATTTTCGTTTGCAGTGTACCTTGTGCCAGGGCTTTTCGGCGCTCCTCTGACACGCATATCAGCGTTGCTGCCTCCGCGCGAGACATCAGGATTTAATCTCATGAAGGCGATCAGTAATAACAGGGGAGGAGGACCTGCATCGGTTACAGCAGGTTCCGCCATTTGCGAAACGCCGAAGTATGCCGGTTTCCTTTACTTTGATTACGGCCTCGAGGGTTATTTTGATCTTGAGCAGGGACTGGCATGCGCACAAAAGCTTAACAAGCCGGTTTTAATAGATTTCAAGGGTCACGCCTGTGCGAACTGCAAGGAAATGGATGCCCGGGTCTGGTCTGATCCGGAGGTGCAGAGACGCATCAGGGAGAACTTCGTGCTTGTGGGCCTGTATGTCGACGACCGAACAAAGCTGCCTGATAACGAAGTGTTTGTTTCAAAGGTTGACGGAAAGGAGAAAAAGACAATGGGTAAAAAGAATGAGGATATTGAGATATCAATGTTCAATACAAATACACTTCCTCTCTATGCCATTGTCGACCCCTACGGCAAACCTCTGATTGAAACCCGTGGCACCAATTTTAACATTCAGGAATATATCAAATGGCTTGACAGCGGGTCAGGGGCTTACCGGGAGAGAGGAAAATAACTGTGCCCGCGTGATCAGAATTTAACGCCGAAAGCCAATGCAAATCTTATTCCTCCCCATGGGCCGTCAAAGGTCATTTTGACTTTGTCAGCTGTTGCATCTATTGTCGGCTTGAACATCGGTATATTAATGTCGTTGGCTTCATCCTCAAATTTTGCCTGATCCCCTGAAGAAAGAGGTGAGGTCGGCAACCCCACGATATCCCCTGAACTAATCCCGAAGTGAGGTCCGAAGATCTGCCAGTCGAGGCACATATGTCTGCCAAGCGACCACTGGTGACCGATCAAAAATCCTCCGGTATGAGATGTTATTTTGCCTGAGGTATTAATTGTAATCTCCTCATCAAGATCATTAGTAAAGGGTATAGGCGCGTTACTGAGTTCATAATGGCTATACATGTAGAAAAGTGCTATATAGAAGCCTGTGCCGTATCCTTTATGGCCGGGGTAGAATCTCACTTCGGGAGTGATAGCATAGCTGCCGAACAGGACGTTTCTGATAAGATCTTCTGTTTCAGCATCTATTGATCCGTTATCAGACTTATCTCCAGCCAGATTGACAACCTGATCAGCAACAAAGCTTGGCATAGTCCTTTCTGGCATTATACTGAATGTCAATGCCCCTGAGATGCTTTTTGTCAGAACCCTTTCATACTGAAGCGAAAAGTTCTTTATTGGGAGAGAAGTAAGGTTTAGCTTAATTATGTTTTTTGAAATATCAGGTGTAGCTACCGGTGTCTCCTGTCCGTTTACGACAGAAAGCATGCAGATAATGAGCAGGGTGGAAATAAGCAGTTTTTTCATCGGTTCAATAGTTTGGATTGCCTCTGGTAAGGCGTTATTTAAATAAAGTTAATCCTTAAACCATAGCAAAAAAAATATTTTTGACCAACAGGGAGATACAACTGACGAACAGCCTGAAGAAAAGTATTGACTTTTACAATAAGAGATAAACTGTCATAAAAAGGAGATAAACCGGTTCCGGGAATATTTTAATTTTTGCTCATATAAAATACAAGCTTGCCGCCATTCATTATTTCACCGTGGGTAATCCACAGGCGGTCAAGCTTTTTACCATTCAGCTCTGTTTTCTTAACATAAACATTTTCAGGCGATTGATTTACAGTGATTATTTTAAACTGCTTCCCGTTTCCTGTATTGATGGCTGCCTCTTTCACGAGCGGACTGCCGAGGTAATACCTGTCTGATCCCGGTGCAACAGGATAGAACCCCAGTGCGCTGAAGATATACCATGCGCTCATTTGTCCGCAATCGTCATTTCCACCGAGGCCGTCCGGGACAGGGCGGTACATCGCTTCCATGATATAACGGACCCAGTACTGTGTTTTGCGGGGAGCCCCTGCAAAGTCAAAAAGGTAAGGAACATGGTGGGAAGGTTCATTACCATGTACATAATTGCCTATTATGCCGTCACGTGTTATGTCTTCGGTCTCTGCAAAATACCTGTCAGGCAGTGCCATCGTAAACAGTGAGTCGAGGTGCTGAACAAACCTTTTCCTTCCGCCCATAAGCGAGATCAGGGCATCAGGATCATGAGGGACATAAAGGCTGAAGTTCCATGCATTCCCTTCTATAAAACCCTGTCCGTTTGTGCTGAGAACATCAAAGTCCGGTCTGAATGTGCCGTCTGATTTACGGGGGCGCATGAATCCGGTTGACGCATCCCATACATTGGTGTAATTATGTGACCGGCCTGTGAATTCCTGAAATAAATTTGTGTCCGCATCAGTTTTCCCGGCCATTTGTGCAATGCACCAGTCGTCATAAGCATATTCCAGTGTCACCGATACCGACGATGATGTTCGTTCATCAGGCACATAACCCAGCCTCATGTAATCGTCGAGGCCGTCATACCATCCGTTGTGCGCTGTTGTCATGCAGGCGTCAAGCGCTCTTTTATAGTCAAAACCCGGGATGCCCTTGACGATTGCGTCAGCAATTACCGGAACAGAATGGTACCCTGTCATGCACCAGTTCTCGTTCGCATGATGCGACCACACCGGAAGCATATGGTGGACACTCTGGTCGTAATGTGCAAGCATGGAGTTGATCATATCAGCGGTGCGTTGCTGCTGAATTATGGTAAAGAGCGGATGAAGCGCCCGGTGGGTGTCCCACAATGAGAATGTTGTGTAGTCGTCAAATCCTTCCGCAGTATGAATATTCTGATCGAGACCTTTATATTGCCTGTCAGTATCCATGTAAATGGTGGGAGAAAGGAAGGCATGATACAGGGCCGTGTAGAAATTTACCATGTGGTCATTGTCCATCATCTCTACCCTTACTTTGCCCAGCTCCTGTGCCCATATCTCTTCAGCCCCGCGCCTGGCACCGTCAAAGTCAGCGACCGGTGTTTCAGCCTTCATATTTGCAATTGCGCCGTTTGTGCTGACGGGCGACAGGGCTACCCTGACTGTCAGCTGATCACCTGGTGAAACGTCAAAGTCAAAATATCCCCTGATCTTTTCTCCGGCAGCTTCGGGAAAATCTTTTCGCTGGTCAAACCGTCTCCAGAAGCCCCTGTAAACCTGTGCCGGAGCCAGGTTTATAAAACCGTAGGATTTAAACGGTTTCGAAAAAGCGATGGCGAAGTACATTGTGCGGGTCCGTGCCCATCCGTTTGTCTGTCTGTAACCTGTGACAAGAGTGTCATTCTCAACCCTGATAAACGTCCACACATTCTTGCCGTCATAGTTATATATGCCATGAATCATGTCTAGTATTACGTGTCCATCTCCTCCTTCATTAAAGGTATAGCGATGGACTCCGACTCGAGTTGTAGTCGTAAGCTCGGCACGGATATTATTGTCTTCGAGGGTCACAGCATAGTAACCCGGAGAGGCTTTCTCAGTTTCATGGCTGAATGCAGAACGATAACCTTTTTCAGGAGCGTCGGCGGTGCCGGGGTTAAGCTGGAGATTTCCGGTGGTGGGCATGATCAGTATATCTCCGAGATCTGAATGGCCCGTGCCGCTGAAGTGGGTATGTGAGAATCCAACTATGGTTTTATCGCTGTACTGGTATCCGGCACAGTATTTATAGACATCTTTATTGTATTTGCCGTCAGTCTCATATGGTATGGTGTCTGTGTCAGGCGAGAGTTGCACCATACCGAAGGGAACGGTTGCTCCGGGGTAAGTATGGCCCATACGGTCAGTGCCGATGAAGGGGTTGACATATTTCAACAGATCAGAATTCTGGCCAATTGCCAGCGAGGATAACAAAAACAGAGGAATGGCAATCAGGGTTCTCATTATAATCTATCAATAGTTCAAGCAATTGGAAGCAACGACGCCCGGATCGGGCGTCGCTACACATTGCTTTTAATAATACTCAGCAGTTTGTTCTTATGCTGTACTCCACTCTCTCTGCTATTACCGTTCTTCCTGATATTTCAGCACGTCATTATTGTACAGCCTGTCCTCAAGGATCCTTACATAATGCAGGGCAGGCTTGCATTTATAATCTGTATAAGCTTTTTCAGCCCAGCTTTTTGCAGTTTCCAGGTCACCGTTTATCTCATTGATGATTGCCATGTTATAGTTAGCTCTTCCTGCGATCTTTCTTTTCGGATTGGTGGTTTCTTTTTCCCACAGCTCTGCCGCCTCATCCCATTTACGGACCTGTGCGCGGCGTCTTGCGATCTTGAAATTATTGGTTCCCTTTACATAATAATCTCTCGTTGCCCTGAACTGGTACGGTATCAGACGGAGAGCATAAACGGCTCCCGTTTTCCTGCTTGCTTCCTTCACTGCTTCCCTGCGTCTGAGGAGAACACTTGCAGCAGCAACAGGATTAATACCTCTTCCGACAAAAACTACCGGTTCGGAAAGGACATATTCATCAAGGATTGATTTATCGGCTGGTGAATAGATCCTCCATCCGGTTTTCACCAGCGTCTCCATTGAGGCAATATGTTCAAGTCCGGGAATATTGCCCAAAGGTGTTTTGATCTGAGTGCTTTCAGTCGAGTAACCTAGCCTGGTATCCGTATCATACATTTCCAGGGCAAACAGTGCATCAGTACCGTTCTCGTTGCAGATACCTGCCACCTGGTCCCAAGTGAGAGGTGCGGGCAGGGTACCCACGTTTGAAGCTTTGAATTCAAGGTTATTGAGAAGCTTCACCTCAGTGAACCTGTCGTTGTTCCTCAGCTCTTCCGTAACGCCTTTGATTGCTTCAAGCGTGCCAATAGAATCAAGCTCGCTTCCCTCAAGTGTAAAAAGCTGGTCAAGCTTTTCAAGGGTCTTTGTCTGGTCGGTAGGATTTGATCTGTCTATTATCCCGACAGTTTTGATCTCCGGTGCGATAGTCACCGGTGCGGGCTGCATTACATTAAGGTACAACTCCTGCATGGCGCAGGAGGAGGTGGCGATGACAATGATGGGAATAACAAAGAACTTCTTCATGGAGATATTTATATATTCATTACAATTTAATACTATAACGGAAAAATCTCACGAATGGTATAGGGGCAAGGGATACCGGCAGACCACTGCGTTATCTCACGCCAACGCTCTTAGCTCATCAAAATTCCTCAATCATGGCTAAAACGACGCCCGGATCGGGCGTCGCTACGATGTGCCATCATGCACTACTCGAATTACTCGAGGCTCCCGACCTCATTTTCTACATCATACAATATCTCGCATGATTTTACCAGTTCCTTCATGGCGGTGTGATCAGAATAAAGCGGGCGGTCAATGTCAAGAAAATCAACATGCTTGCGGATGACATCCTTTGCCTTCTGTACACCCTTTCCAAAGCTGTATTCCTCTTTTCTGAAATCAAGTGCCTGGGCTGCCGCCATAAGTTCTATACCAAGAATGCCATAAGCATTGTCGAGGATCTGGTTGTTCTTTATGGCAGTGTTCATTCCCATGGAAACAAAGTCCTCCTGATCTGCTGCTGCAGGGATCGACTGTATGGAAGCAGGCATCGAGAGTATTCTCTGTTCAACAATCATCATATCAGCAGTATACTGGCTGAGCATCAGTCCTGAAAACATCCCTGCACCTTTGGTAAGAAAGTCAGGCAATCCTACGCTGAGCGCCTTGTTATTAAGGCGGTTCATTCTTCTTTCTGACATGACGCAAACCATTGTTACGCATGCGCCGGCCATATCCATCGGGACGCTGACCGGTGAACCCTGGAAGTTTGCTCCGGATAGCTGCAGGTTCCTGTCGGGGAAGAATATCGGATTATCACCCACTCCGTTCAGTTCTATCTCCACCTGGCTGCGGGCGTATGCAAGCATATCATGTGCTGATCCGATAACCTGCGGGGTAGATCTCATGGAATAGGCATCCTGTACTTTTGATTTCACCCTGCCTTCCTTCAGGTCGCCGCCGGCGACACATTTGTTGATTGCTGCGGCACTCCGTATTGCTCCCCTGAAACCTCTGGCTTCGTGCAGTAGCGGTTCATAGGGTTTCATGTTGGCTTTCAGGGCCTCGAGCGACATCGAAGCGGCTATCTCAGCCTGTTTGAGGAAGTTATTGGCGTCAACGAGCCAGATAGCGCTCATGGCGGTAAGCATGTTGGAGCCATTTATCGCTGCCAGACCGTCGCGTGCATGCAGTCCGGGTATGGCTATACCGGCTCTCTTCATTGCTTCCTTCCCTTCAAGAAGCTCGTCCTGGTAGTATGCCTTTCCTTCGCCAAGGAGGAGAAGAGCTATCTGAGACATTGGGGCAAGATCACCGCAGGCGCCCACAGATCCTTTCTGGCAGGCGAAAGGAGTGACACCTTTGTTAAGCATCTCGACATAAGTTTCGGTAACCTCGGGACGGCATCCCGAATTACCATGGGCATGGACATTTATTCTTCCCAGCATGGCGCCCCTTACCGTTTCAACTGAAGCGGGATCACCGATACCGGCAGCATGATTGTAAACGAGGTATTTCTGAAAATCCTTGATCTGATCATCATTTAGTACTATCTCTGAAAATTCTCCTATGCCGGTGTTGACTCCGTACATTATCTCGTGAGCTGCAATCTTCTTCTCAAGCATAGCGCGGCACTCAATTATTCTCTTACGGGCATCAGGATGCAGTTCAACCTTCTGTCCGTGACGTGCCACATTGACCACATCACTTACTGTAAGACCGGATCCGGTTATTATTAATGGTTTCATTATTTCTGTTTGATTTAAATGATTAATAAAATTAATGTAAACGGGTAAAATGGTAGCACGTAACGGCGCCCTGTCAGGACGTCGCTACACGGGATATCCTAAAACAATCCGGAGCGGTTGATTTTGATTTTATATTCCAGCGTCCAGCTGTGTGCCATGATCATTTATTGCAGTACCAAAAGTAAAACAAAATTACGACATGTATCAGACATAAAAAGCCGGTGGTTATAACAGGTCACCGGTTTTTTTTGTCTTACCGATGAAAGGCTCAACGGCGCGGTCAAATATCCCGTGAACGTAAGCTATGGCCATCCCGTAATTGGTTATCGGTATGTCATGTTTTTTCGGTTCACGCAACCGGTTGACCAGCTGGCGATGTGTAACCATGCACCCTCCGCACTGAATGACAAGTGCATAATCTTCTATCGGGCGCGGAATAGCGTCAAGACCTGCCACGTTATCAAAGTGCAGTTTCTTTCCTGTGAAATTTGTCAGCCACCGCGGTATTTTCGCTCTGCCTATATCATCACATGAAATATTGTGAGTGCATGATTCAAGAAGCAGTATGCGGTCGTCGTCCTTCAGCCTGCTTATTTTAGGTGTGCCTTTTAAGTACTCTTCGAAATCACCTTTTTGTCTTGCAAGAACGATGCTGAAACCTGTTAGAGGGATATCGCGTGGTATAGCGGCATTTACCTTTTCAAATGCCTGACTGTCAGTTACTACCAATTGCGGTTTTATTCCGGTTTTACTGAGGAAAGATTTTATTTCATTTTCTTTCAGGATGATGGCAGTGCAGTCGTTGTCAAGTGTATCTCTTATCACCTGTACCTGAGGAAGAATCATTCTTCCTTCGGGAGCTTCGATATCAATTGGCGTTACCAGGAGGACTATATCTCCTGGAGTTACAAGATCGCCGATCAGTCCCCGGCTTTTCAGGGCAGAAGCCGGCATATTTTCCTTCAGCGCACTGATCAGTTCCGGGTTATATTTTTCGGATTGCACTGCAGCGTATTCCAGAACATCATGATCAGTCTGCTTTCTGACAGTTCTCCTGAAAGATTCTTTCACAGGAGACAGGTCACTCTTGTTGTGCACAATGAGGTAAGGAAGATCGATATCATTAAATCCTGCTATCAGATCAGTTTCATAATCGCCAAGAAGATTGTCTGATATGACAAGGATGGCAAAGTCAATAAGTTTTATGGCAGCAAGGGACTTTCCGGTTCTGAGTTTACCCAGTTCCCCGCTGTCATCAATTCCCGCAGTGTCAATAAAAATTATGGGCCCGATGCCATGCAGTTCAACGCTCTTTTTTACCGGGTCAGTGGTTGTGCCGGCTACTTCAGAAACAATAGCGATTTCCTGACCCACCAGTGCATTTATCAGCGAGCTTTTACCGACATTGCGGCGTCCGAATATTCCTACGTGTGCCTTGCCTTCTCTTCCCTTGGACATAATGATATAAATTCAGTTCAGGATTTTCCCGGTATAATTATATTTCTTCGGTCTCCGGTGGAGACAGTTTACGGGTCTGAGTCTCTGCCTTAATCTCTTCATTCTTCTTCTGGAGTTCATCTATAGAGATGATCTTTGCCCGCTTTTCTGTGGGAGGGTTCAGCTTCTCAGATTTCTCAAACTCGATGACCTGCTTTTGAAGATCCTCCGGCAGATCTTTCTGACTCTTCAGGACGATATCAATAAACTCATTGGCGAAGTACTGGTCGATCTGAATCCTTCGCTTTGCAGTATGAGCAAACTTGCCGATGATCCGGCAGATGGTGTCGCGATCCTCAGGACTGAGTTTTTCAGCGAGATCATATTCTTCAATCTTTTTCAGGGAGAGGATGACCGGCTCCAGTGAATCTTTCGTGATGACAAAAACATCATAGTCGCCCATTCTGTAGGTCAGTTGTTTCAGCACATTTATTGTGTTGGTTGGCACAACGAGGAAAATTGATTTCTTGACGGCATCCTGACTTGCATATTTTTTCAGGCTTTCTGTCTGAGTTTTTATGTAGAGTGGAAAGTTTGTGAGGTCATCATTGGCCGGGCTCTTGGCATCAAAGATGATATACTCACCGCTTATCTCTATTGTGTTATCGGGATTACCCTTGAAAGGTACTTTATCGACGTAGTTCACGTGATTGGAGTCACAGATCCTGATGATTGTGTTCTTCACATCAGCCTCATGCTCGGACCACTGTTTCTTCATCGTCTCAAAACGATCAGCCGCTTCCTTTAGGCGGTCGTCATTCAGTTTTCTGCGTTCAGCCTCGAAACTCTCCTTTGTCTGGTTAAGACGGGCGATATTCTCATTATAGTTTTTGACGTTGTCTTCCTTTGAGGCTTCAAAAGCTGAAACTTTTTTTGTCAGTTCATTGATGGTGCCCGAGTACTCCCTCATACGGCCGTTAAGCTCTTCGATCTGGGCATCCTTGCGGGTAGAAAGCAGTTCGATATCCCTGACCTTCTGCGACAGGTTTTCATTGCGGGTGGAGATTTCCGTCAGACGGTTCCGGAGCTTTTCAATATTTTCCTTATTGGCTTCCATCTCCCGTGACAAAGCCCTGAATTCCTCATAAGCATCGAAGCTGAGGTTCCTGATCTTCCTCCAGTGGAAGATTCTCTGCCACCAGTTTATATCTTTTATCTGCGCAAAAAAGAGATTGAGTTTTTCCATGGATGTAATGCCGGGGCAAAATTAGGAATAATAGGCCAAAGACAAAGGATAAAAGGCAAAACCTTACTTATAAAACTTACTGAAAGATTCTATGTAACGTCGCCCTGATAGGGCGTTGCTACACGCTGCCACACAGATGATTCTCTATTCTACCTGATCCTCTTCAGCGGCACGAACCGTACCGGTTCCAGCCTCTTTTCGGTAATTTTACCGTTTCTCCTGGTGAGCAAGAATGAGTTCCTGCACCGCAGCCGGATTGCCTACCGGCATGACGAGTCTCCCTCCCTCGGCCAGTTGATCCTTGAGAGGCTGGGGAATATGGTCTGCCGCTGCAGTGACAATGATAATATCAAACGGTCCATGTTCAGGCCAGCCCAGATATCCATCGCCGTATTTTGTCACGATATTCTTATATCCGAGTATTTTCAGTCGTGCGGAAGCCTCTGTCGCCAGCTCCTTTACAATTTCTAAAGTATATACGGTATCAACTATCTCAGCCAGTACGGCAGCCTGGTATCCTGAGCCGGTACCGATCTCGAGTGCTTTCTTTCCTCTTGAAGGCTTTACCAGCTCTGTCATGTATGCAACAATAAAGGGCTGCGATATTGTCTGGCTGTAACCGATCGGCAGAGGCCTGTCGCTGTATGCCTCCTTTGCATATGATGCAGGAACAAAGAGGTGCCGAGGCACTTTCCTCATTGCCTGCAGTGTGGCCTGATCACTTATTCCTCTTGCAGCAATCTGACTATTGACCATTTGTTCCCGGGCAAACTCATACTGATCCTTCTCCTGGCAAACCAGCATTCCTGAAAGTAATATCAGAGTGATTATCAATGATTTCATGATCAGAACATAAAAGTATACGTATACTTTAGCAGCACGGTTCTGCCTGAAGAAAACGGCAGCCTTGGTATCTCGCCCGAGAGTTGAGAATTAAGGCCTTCGTCATAGACAATGTAGAAATCATTACCTTCACGGGGATTGTACCTGAAACGCAGGTTTGTAACAACTTTATCTATTCCTGTATTATACTGAACATAAGCTGACAATGAGGTTTTTGTGGTCAGTGTCAGCAATCCCCTGATCCCGAGAATATGGTTAATAAAACTCATTTCCTGAGACAGATTTACATAATCGAAGTAATAAGTAAGACCGAGATCAAAACCTGCGCCGATAGTCAGTTTCGGCAATGCATAAAAAGAAAGTTTCCATCCGTTATAGAAACTGCCTGCGTCAGCATATAACTCACAGGCCAGAGCATGCGCGTATGATGTACCGTATAAGGCGCTGAGATAAGCAAATGAATATCTACCCGGCGATACTGAGGCCTGGTGATTTCCAAGAATAAGAGTATTGGCAAGATCTTCCAGAAACCAGTTTGCTGCTATGTTTCCGTAGGATCCCTTCTTTGCCTCCCATGACCATTTCAGTATTCCATTTGTAGTCTCATGAAGGCCGGTTAAAGTATTCCAGAAATCATAAGCCGTAAGCGAGATCGAATGATACCGCAGAAAAGTCTCTCTTTGAGGCAACCACCCGTATTGTAAAATCGCCCTTACTCCCTGGTAATTATCTTTTACTTCAAATCCAACACCGGGATTAAATCTTTTCCCTGACCATGTATAAACAAAATCATAACCTAAACCTGTTATCTTCCTGCGCTGCCATTCAAATAAGAACCTGGAGGGTGCGAAATCAAAGATTTTATTAATGGAATCGTTCTCAAACGTCTGAGCCCATTTAACGGTCATAAATTCATCACCTGTAACCCTGAACTGGCCATCCAGTCCGTATGCAATGTTATAATTACCGTTCATACCGAGTCTGCTTGTGACCATTCCGCCGGCATATGAATTTGAGTTGAAGACACTTCTCTTTGTTCTGAAGATCCCGAAGTTTTCTGACGGATTCTCTTCAAAGGAAGCTGTCTGCATATCGAGGATGCCAATATCCCATTTGTTAATTCTTCCTGTCATTCTGACCCCGCCGTATATCCTGACGGGGTGTCCGTCATATAATCCTATTCTGCGGCTGTAGAATAAGTTGTTCCCGCCAATAAGGGAGAAATCAAAAACATCAGCCTTTTCCTGGAAGAAGACTCTCTTTTCAGGAAAGTAGAGTGAGTATCGGGTAAGGTTAATTTTCTGATCATCTGCCTCAACCTGAGCAAAATCGGTGTTGACAGTCAGATCAGCGGTCAGGTTGTTTGTTATGCTGTATTTTGCATCGAAACCGGCATCGAATTTAAATTTCGAAGTCATTTCATATTCTGTCCCGGCATCATTTAGCTCATTAACCTGGCCGATGCCGCCGGTGACGTAAGGAGTTACATAAACAGGTTTTTCCGGTTTCAGACCCGTAAATTCGATCAACGCAGTATTTGACGGCTTCCATATAGCATTTGCAACTTCCGGAGGAATAGCCGGAAAACTTGTCCACTCATACTTTACCGGACGGTAACCTGCAACAGTTATCCCCATTAAGGTTTTGTTTTCCTTAACCTGGAACCTGAGACTTGAAAACGGAATTCTGATCTCGGTTGACCAGCCATGGTCATTAATTACTGTTACTACATCCCAGAAAGTGTTCCAGCTGAAACTCATGTCGGTATTTGAATCCACGACATCATTCTGAAGGGTTCCTTCGCTTCTCAATCCGTTGGGGTTGGTCCAGAACGTCACTCCATTTTGCCTGTCATTGAAAGTATCAATAAGAACTCCAAACCAGTCGCAATTAGAATTGGTGTAGTCCCTTTTCTTGCTTATGGCCCTCAGATCATCAGGATTCTTATAGTCAAATATGCCGGAGACATAAAAATAGTCGTCATCATATGCGATCTTAATAACAGATCTTTCAGTCGGCTCATTTCCAAATACGGGGATATACATAACCATTGGTAAAGCCTGAATTGCCTCCCAGGCATTTTCATCAGGCACTCCGTCTAAATTTAATGCACCTGACAACCTCGGTACTGTCATGGGATCCTGAGGCCAGATATTTACAGATACAAGAAAAAGCATACAGGGCAACAGTTTAGGCAGGCGGCTTGAAATTTTTTCAATGATTTTTTTCATCGTCGTTGCCCTCACGCACACCATGATTTAGGTGGTACAATTCCTGGTCTGAAAGTGAAGGAGAGTAAAATTAAGCCAAAATATAACCTGTGTCAAATTTTTCTTAATCTATCGCCCTTTCTCCTTTTCCCATACTCTCCCCTCCTTTTTCTTATCTTCATGTCATGAAAAAACTGGTAGTTCTGACCGGCGCCGGGATGAGTGCCGAGAGCGGTATAAAGACGTTCCGGGATAGTGGCGGGCTCTGGGAGGAATATCGTGTTGAGGATGTAGCCTCTCCTGAAGCATGGCAACGCGATCCTGACCTTGTACAGAGGTTCTATAACGAGAGGCGCCGGCAGCTTGAGAGGGCTGAACCAAATGCAGGTCACACCGGGCTGGCAGCGCTGGAGAAGGATTTTGATGTGCACATTATTACCCAGAATATCGATAATCTGCATGAAAGGGCAGGCAGCACAAAGATCCTCCACCTGCATGGACAGCTGACACAGGCACGAAGCAGTAAAAATCACGAGCTTATTATTGACATAGGTTACCGCGACCTTTTGACGGGGGAGAAAGCGCCGGACGGATCTCTGCTGAGGCCTCATATCGTATGGTTCGGAGAAGCGGTACCGGCTATGGAGGAGGCAGCTGATATAGCATCATATGCAGATATTTTCGCTGTAATTGGTACCTCTCTCAATGTCTATCCGGCAGCCGGATTAATTCATTATGTTCCTTTGATGACACCGGTGTTCCTTGTTGACCCGAAGCCAGTAATGGTGCCGTCGACGCATGATGTAGAATATATTATGGAGGGTGCCGGTAAAGGAGTAGCGGTGTTGGTTGAAAGGTTGAAAGAGTTTAGCGCCTGACAGGTCGCCCTTACAGGGCTTGACGTGATCTCATTTACGATTGCTACAAACAGAAGACTGCTACGCAGTGATTAAGAGCCCCATTGGGGCACTCTGTTTGTAGATTTCTAGAAATAGAAGACAGCTACGCAGTCATTAAGAGCCCCATTGGGGCTCTCTGTTTGTAGTCCAATAAGCGTATTAAAAAATAACCCCGTAGGGGTGGCCTGAAAAAAGCCTTTAATGTCCTGACTTTTCTATCCGATCACGTATGCTATCCATTTTGTCAAGACGCTCCACCGAAAGGGTCTTCTGCTGCAGATCGACGAATTCAAAAAGCAGCAATGACTTTTCTGAATACTCAAGGCACTCCATTGAGTGACCCTGTGCACCGGCAATCTCGGCCTCGGCATTGAAGAGCTCAGCGAGGATCTCCAGATGACCGTTGGTATAGTTATGCTCTTCAAGAAGCTTACGCGTAAGGTCCTCTTTGGGTATCGACCTGAAGAACGCGGCATCCTCCTTTAGCATATCATAATAAATACGCTCAAGCTTTTCGCCGGCCAGCGCATAATCACCTTTCCTCACAAGCCCGAAGATGGCAGCAAGCATGTCGCCCAGCATCTCGATCATTCGCAGGATATAGTCTTTTTGATACACAAGCTAAAGATAGCTGAAAAGTTGAGAGGTTGAAGAGTTGAAAGGTTGAAGAGTTGAAGGGTTGAGAGGTTGAAGGGTTGAAGGGTTGAGGGGTTAAGCAAAACACAATACGGTGTTGGAAATTTTCGATCATTTTGATTAGCTTGCAGCTCTTTAAAACATGTTCAAAATGAAAAGAATCTTTCTTCCGGTTTTAATGCTTTTGTTTGCCACCGCTGTATCTGGTCAGAATAATAAGGTTGTTGACCGCATCATTGAGATTGGTACCACGGATAATCAGACAATGCACCATCTTGATGTCATCACAAACCGCTTCGGCGGAAGGCTGATAGGTTCGGATGCATATGAGAATGCCGCCGAATGGTGCGCCTCAGAATTTAAAAAATGGGGGATGGAAGTAATAATGGATGAAGCAGGGACAGTTCCTGTCGGCTTTAACCGCGGACCATGGTTCGGAAGAATGCTCTCAGATAACGGCATGATCCTGCATTTTGCCACTCCATCATATACATCAGGCACCAGGGGCGTTCAACGCGGCCCTGTGCTGATTGAACCAAAAAGCAAGGAAGAGTTTGACAGCATGAAAGGAGCGCTTAATGGCGCATGGGTACTGATAGGCGGTAAAAGTACCGGATGGCCCATCGACTGGTCTCTTAAAGCTGACTCGGCAAGGGCAAAGATCATAGCTGAGAATGATTCCATCTCTAAACTCAATCGTGAGATCATCAGGGAAAACCACATGAACCGCGACAAGCCGCAAAAGGAAACCATACCCTTAAAGGAAGAACCGGCACTCTTCTACCGTGAGATGCGGGAGGCAGGCATACTTGGCATCATCCAGAAAGCTTCAGTACCGATAACGGCTCTCTATGACCGCAAGAATCTTGACAATATGACTTTTGAGACCCTCCCGACAGTATGCGACATCAAACTTGATGAGCACCAGTATGCAGTCATTGAGCAGATGGCGAAGGAGAGACAGTACTTTCTTCTGGAATTCGATATACGAAACCACTTTAAACCCGGCCCGGTCAAATACTATAACGTCATTGGTGTTATTCGCGGTTCAAAATACCCTGATGAATATGTCATGATGGGAGGCCATCTCGATGCCTTTGATGTAGCCACCGGCGGTGTTGATGACGGTTCGGGCGCCACACCCATGATGGAGGCGGCGCGGCTTATTATGGCAGCGGGAGGGAAGCCTGAACGTACAATTATGGTTTGCCTGTGGGCCGGAGAAGAGTTCGGACTGAACGGATCAAAACACTGGGTGGAGGCCAATATGGAAAAACTACCGAAGATTTCCGACTATGTCAATCGCGACGGAGGACCTACACCAATTACAGGAATCACTGTTCCCGAGGCTATGTACGCGGATTTTGAAAAGGTATGCAAGCCCCTAAATGGTATTAATCCTGATTTTCCGTTCACTCTTAAAAAACGCACTGAACCGGCCCGGCCAAGACCAACAAGCGCGGGAGGCTCAGACCATGCCTGGTTTGCAAAGAACGGTGTTCCTGCTCTGCGGTTTGACGAACCCGACATCAAGGGGCACAACTTCAATTATGGTGAGATATGGCATACTGAACGAGATACTTATGACAAGAGCATTGCCGAATACCAGGAACATTCTGCCGTGGTTACTGCAGTTATTGTATACGGCCTTGCAAATCTTGATCACCTGCTGTCGAGGGAAGGCCTATACGCTGCAGAGGAGCCTGCCTCAAAGTAGTCTGCCAATAATGATTTTGGGTGTAAGAGCCGGCGGACGTCAGAAAATTCAAATCGAAATTATTTCCGCTCTTAAATTTAAGGCGTCAATCTGGAGAAGTTTTCCTGAAAGGATGTCTCCGGCGCCGGTTATAATCTTGATCACTTCGCAGGCTTGCACGGAGCCTATTATACCCGGCAGAGCTCCGATCACTCCGGGGGGATCAGGTTTATTATCACCCGAACGATGCATCTCTTCAGGGAACAGATCCCTGTATGAAGGTCCGCCTTTATAATTAAACACAGATGCCTGTCCCATGAACTGGTAAACGGCACCATAGACCATCGGAATTCCCGCTTTCAGGGCAGCATCGCTGATCAGATAGCGGGTGGCATAATTGTCGCTGCAATCTACTGCGATATCATAACTTTCCAGGAGTTCCGATGCGTTATCTTCAGTAAATCTTACTGCATTTGACCTTACCGTTATCAGGGGATTAAGTAAAGAGATCCTTTCTGCTGCCGTTTCGGCCTTCAGCCGCCCGATGTCTCCCGTTAAATAGAGCACCTGTCTCTGAAGGTTACTGGTGCTGACCTCATCGGAATCGATTATGCCAATTGTGCCAACTCCTGCTGCAGCAAGGTACATCAGGACAGGTGAGCCGAGCCCTCCGGCGCCAATAACCACAGCACGGGCATGTCTGAGTTTTTCCTGCCCTTCCTCACCTATGGAAGGAATAATTATCTGCCGGTGATATCTCTTCAACTCGTTCTCGGACAATTGTGGCATATCGTTCGGCTTCTTCATTTCCCTCTTAAAAGTATTAAAAATTAATTTGCGGTATGGTTTTTGTGCCGTTTTATTGTCACCCTAACCTGTAAGGTCATGAAAAAATCATTGATTGGTCATGCACTCATTATGATTGCCGGCATTTCCGCAATTATGGCATCATGCAATAAAACAAATGACAACAATCTTCCGGGTGACCCGGTACCGATAGACCTGACCCTCAAGCAGAAAGAGGTAGTCGATTCTGCAAACAAATTTGCATTTGATCTTTTTGTGCCGATCATTACGGAAAATAAGGGAGCTGAGAATATTATGATATCTCCCTTCAGTATCACAAGCGCCCTGTCAATGACTCTCAACGGCGCTGCCGGTGAGACCTTCGAAGCCATGAAATATGGCCTTCGCTATGGATCAGAGACGATTGAAGAGATCAACGATACATATCTTAAACTTATGAAGGATATGGTTCCGGTCAATTCAAGGGTGGTGATGGACATTGCCAACTCAGTCTGGGTTGATAAAAAACTGACCGTGAAACCGACATTCATGACTGCTCTTGAGACTTATTACCTGGCTGAAGCCAGGAACATTGACGTGCTGGATCCTTCATCAGTCGATGAAGTGAACGGATGGATAAGCGATAAGACCAATGACAAGATTCAGAAAATGCTTGAATCTTTGGATCCTGACATTGCCATGCTTCTGATCAATGCCGTTTACTTCAACGGTAAATGGAGGTCCCAGTTTGACAAGGATGACACACAGGACAAGCCGTTCTATATAAGCCCTGACAATCCGGTACAGGTGCCGATGATGTATCAGAAAGAGAAATTTGCTGTGACGAAAGCTGGGAATACAACGCTTGTTGAACTGCCCTATGGTCAGGGTAACTATTCAATGGTTGTCATGCTTCCTGATGAAGGAGTCTCAACCGCTGAGGCTGCTGCCCAGCTCAGTTCAAAGAACTGGGCGCAGTGGATGCAGAATCTTTCTTATGGAACCACCGAGGTGGAGCTCAGCCTGCCTAAATTTAAATATGAATATAAGCGGGAGCTGAATGACGACCTGAAAAACCTTGGTATGGGGATTGCTTTTGATCCTGATAACGCAGACTTCAGTAATATAAGTGACCAGGGCCTGTTTATCTCATTTGTGCTGCATCAGACATTCATTGAGACAAATGAGGAAGGCACAGAAGCAGCGGCTGCAACCGTTGTGGGTATCGGTGTGACGTCAGTGCCAATGACAAATGTTATCAATGTTAACCGTCCGTTCCTTTATTTTATAAGGGAAACCACCACGGGCACGATAGTGTTTATGGGGCAGGTGGCAGATCCCAGATAATTTGCGATTTGCGAATTGCGATTTGCGATTGTTACATTAAACCCCCTTGTTCCCGCTGGCGCGCGACCACTCCCCCTTAAAAAGTGGGAGAAAGTAAAATAAAATTCCTTTCTTTACTGAAAGAGCAGTAAGGAATTATGTCGGGGATGTCCCTCACCTATATTGATTTTCTTGTCAGCGGGGTGCTGGCTGCAATAATGTTTGGTGTCGGACTTTCCATTAATCTGAATGACCTCAGGGAAATTTGGCGCTCGCCTAAAGCATTTTTCTACGGCTTGTTTGCACAGATGGTTCTTCTTCCAGTGATAGCCATCCTGATCACTTATTTCACTAACCTGTCGCCGGCAATTAAAACAGGATTTATTATCCTGGCTGCCTGTCCGGGGGGTACAACCTCAGGATTAGTAAATGTATTCTTTCGTGGCAATGTTGCATTATCTGTCGCGTTGACAACCATCAACAGCATACTCACTCTCTTTACTATTCCACTGCTTGTCAACCTTGGCCTGACAATTTATTTCGGTAAGCACTCCATCTTTGAATTGCCTTTCCTGGATACATTTCTTCAGATATTTTTTATCACTTTACTGCCTGCAGCTATTGGTGTTTTTGTGAGATTCAAATGGGACATACTGGCTGAGAAGATTCAGAAGCCTGTGAGGAACACATTGCTAATTCTCTTCGCAGGGGTATATTTGCTCGTTACCTTCGCAGATAAATCAAAAGGCGGTTCGGGCATTACCTTCAAAGATGCATTGCAGATATTTCCTTACGCTTTATTGATAAATGCAACCGGATTTTTAGCCGGATTGCTTATGGGCAAAGCCGGTAAAACCGGACTTCGATCTGCTTTTACGATGGGAATTGAAGTCGCCCTCCAGAACACTACACTGGCGCTCCTAGTTGCCGGAACGCTAATCCGGGACAATGAGATGGTTAAGCCTGCACTGGTCTACGCCCTCTTCTCATTCTGGACAGCTCTGCTGTATGGGGTTATTGTCAAGAAGTACAATAAAGCGAAGTTGTTTGGCGAGTTCAATGATGAGAGGGCGCGA
Organism: uncultured Bacteroidales bacterium; assembly: GCA_963849945.1. Classification (GTDB taxonomy): domain Bacteria; phylum Bacteroidota; class Bacteroidia; order Bacteroidales; family VadinHA17; genus SR-FBR-E99. The sequence goes on from CAWKJD010000014.1 coordinate 53,269, forward strand.
GGGAGCGAAGGGACGAGGGCGCGTTTTTGAACTCTGAGCTCTTCGAATAGTTCAATCCCATAACGCTAAAACGTTCCATCATCCCTGGCAGCCTCATGCTGAATTCCTCCCAGTTTCTGCTTTCCGGCGCAGACCACAGTACTTCTGACAGTGCCGTAAGACGCGGCAGTACCATATACTCAGCAGTCTTGCCGTCTGTCACCATCTCTGTCCACAGGCAGGCCTGTGCGCCAATGATATATTTCGCCTCTTCAGGTGTCAGTTCCTGAGGCACGGGTTCAAAAGAATATACCTTTTTAAGAGTGAGCAGTCCCTTGTAAGAGAGAGGCTCGGTTGAAGGGTCTCCCTGGTAAACATTGAAATAGGTGTATGGCATAGGTGTCATCACGACATCATGTTTTGATTTTGCGGCGGCAATGCCCCCTTCAAAACCCTGCCATGACATTACTGCGGCCCCCGGAGCAAGTCCGCCTTCGAGTATCTCATCCCAGCCAATCAGATGACGGCCTTTTGAGCTCATGAACCTCTCTACACGCCTGACGAAATAGCTCTGTAGCTCAGCCTCATCTTTAAGTCCTTCTTTGCGGATCCGCGCCTGGCATTTGGGACATTTCCGCCACTCTTTCTTGTTTGCCTCATCACCGCCTATATGGATATAGGGTGAGGGGAAGAGCTCCATCACTTCTGTCAGGATATCTTCCAGGAATGCAAATGTCCCATCATTCCCGGCACAGTAAATGTCAGTGATAGGCCACACAGATCCGGGGGGTACGGTGAAGGGTCCGCCTGTGCAGGAGTATTCAGGATAAGCAGCAAGTGCCGATCCTACATGTGCAGGCATCTCTATCTCTGGTACCACATTTATATGACGCTCAGCGGCATAGGCCACGATCTCCTTTACCTCCTCCTGAGTGTAGAACCCCCCGTAGGTTGCTTTTTCTCCGGATTGCTGCGGGGGGCGTGAGTTCCATGGCATATCCTCACGATCGACACGCCATGCGCCTACTTCAGTAAGGCGGGGATATTTTTTTATCTCTATGCGCCATCCCTGGTCATCAACAAGATGCCAGTGAAAGACATTCATTTTGTGCAGGGCGAGGATATCGATATATTTTTTAATGAAGCTGACATCGAAAAAATGGCGGCTGACATCCAGGTGCATCCCTCTCCAGGCAAACCTGGGGTAGTCTGTTATCGATACGCAGGGCATTGTCCATTTCACGCCGCTGACGACAGTACTACTCTCTATCTCCGGTGGAAGAAGCTGCCTGATTGTCTGAAAACCTCGTGAAAGACCTGCAGGAGTACATCCGGTAAGCGTGACTTTCCTCTTTTCAACGGTGAGAAGATAACCTTCCGGGTTCATTTCAAGAGTGGTGTCGATGACAAGATTAATAGCACCGTCCGTGCCCTCCTCTATCTCAAGCGGGAAGCCGGTTGCCGGGCGCAACATTTTTGCGAGAAAAACAGCCTCGTTTTTGGCCCATTCTCCTCCGGTGTAATTTATTTCAGCCGTCGGGCGCAGGGTAAAGCTCCCCTTTTTCTGTTCTATTTGCACAGGTTGCGGAATGATTGCCGGCGCTGATACCGGTTTGGCTGTGCATGAGACAATTGAGACCATCATAGCCACAATAGATAAAAAATTATAATTCTTCATAAGTCAAAAATCGTTAATCCTTGTTCTTAAATCAAATACTTAGTCTCAATTCAGTTTATCACTGCTATATCAAATATTGAATGCCTGTCGAATTGCAGCCAATACTTTATAGTATTCTGTCTGACCATCTCCCAGTAGACGTCGCTGTCAAGTCCGTTGACGAAGTTGATTTCTTTCAGCTCTGAAGAGACTTTATCTGCAAGCTCTTTCTTAAGGGTGATACGGATGGTTCTGCCTTTGTGGGTGAAATCGGCAGAGGGCATGAAAGGCGTTTCCTGACCGACGGTAAGCAGACCGTGTCCGGGTGTTGCTCCGGTGCTTACCTGGATGCCGTCGTTCATGCAACTGAGAGGAGGAGTGCTGCCGGCATGAGTTGTCACACTCATCTCATCCACACCGGTACAGAAGTATTCACGTGCCCGTATTCCCATCTTGACTCCGATGATGGCAAAGACACCAAGATGTCTGTGAAGCTCATTGGCAATAACTCCTGAAGTCCACTCATCCTCACCATATCTGTTGCGTATTTCCGTTACGTTCTTCTGCACGTCAGGCATATAGAATGAAGTGTCTGCAGGCATAGCTTTTATCACCTGCATCTTTTTAACCGTCTCACCTTTAAGGATTGTCACCATTGCGTGTCGCAATGCATCCGGATCAGCGGGCATAAAAAACCTGTTTTTACATTCTCCGCAGGAGGCAGTGAACAGCGAAGGATAATGCAGCAGCAGCGGAACAATCTCATCATATGCCGTGAATACGAAAGGGTGCGAAGCTCCTGATCTGATAATATCATTGACTTTCCGGGCATAAGGTGTTTTTATCTCACCGATCTCTTTCATAAGACCTTCATTATAGAATGTTTCTCCTCCGCCCCCGGTCACGCTGACGGGAATAGGCCCGTCAAGCACCTTCTTTACTGATTCCGGAGATGCCTTATAATTTAATCCCTCTTCACCGGGGAGACCCTGATTGCTCCAGATTATCTGTTTCACTTTTTTAGTGAAGGAAGGGGTATCCGCAAGAGCAGCGGCTGCAGTTTTGAGAGATCCAAGAGCAATGAATGTCACCTGAGAGGTTTCTCCTGACAAACATTCATCAATGAGGCTGATGGCTTTATCGCCTGACGCCATCTGAAGTCCCTCGTGCCACAGGCTGTCAAGCATGGTTCTTATAATACTGTATGCTTCGGACGTTCCGTGAAATCCGTCTGATACTGTGACAGCCAGGATCCTTACATCGGGTGAGGCCAGGAGCATGCAAATGGCCTTCTGGTCATCAATGCCTCCGTCAGTATCAACAATAACATAATGTCTTGGCTTCCACGGATGTGCAGACAGTGAAGCCAGTGTAAGCAAGAATATAAAAGCAACGATTGCTCTTTTCATCTGATCCTTTTTTCAAATGTAATGATTAAACTGTTTCCGGGGACATGCATGCTTACTGCAGCGCTTTCATGAACCCGGATGATTTAGTTTAAATCATTTTTTTGCTAACTTGAGCACCATAATCCCTCATGTGTGAAGAAGAGTATCCTGATGTGGTTTTTGATTGGCCTGGTTGGCGGAGCAATTATTATTTTCGGACTGGGGAAGGCGGTCGAAGCCACTTCAACGAATGATTTCTGTGCCTCCTGTCACGTTCACCCGCAGGCAACCTCAAGCTGGAAACAGGGTGTTCATTACGCCACGGAATCGGGATACCATGTCGGATGTGCCGAATGCCACCTGCCGCCAAAAGGACAGGGTTATCTGATAGAAAAGATCAAAACGGGAGGACGGGATGTATGGAGCAACTGGACAAAAGATTCGACAGAGTTCGACTGGGAGGCAGCCGCGACGCTGGAAAGGGCTTCGAAGCACGTGTATAATTCGACCTGCGTTAAATGTCATGAGAACCTCTTTCCCGCAAAACTTACCCGCGAAGGATCTGACGCGCACCTTTATTATAAACAGATGACCGAAAAAGGCGAGAAACTTCAGTGCATCAGCTGCCACTTGAATTCAGGTCATTATATCAAGGATTATACACATGGCAGTAACAAGACTTTTGGCCTTGTCCAAAAGCAGACAGATACTGTATATAATTCACCCGCAACCGTCACATCATTTAGTAATTTTACCGAACAGGTACCAGGGTCAGGGATATCATTCCGTATGATTGCCATACCGGGGGGTACTTTTACCATGGGAAGTCCGGAGAGCGAACCTTTACGTAACCCTGATGAGATGCAGCGTAAAGTAAGTGTTGACTCGTTCTTCATTGCCGAAGTGGAGGTGACATGGGATGAGTACATGGAGTTCTACCGGCAGACCGCCACTGAAGGAAGATCGACAGATACCGAGGGGTCACGTCTTAAAAGGAAAGACGATGTTGATGCCATCACAGGCGCCACTCCGCCGTATGGCAAGCCTGACCAGAACTGGGGTATGGGACTAAGACCGGCTATCTCAATGAGCTATCATGCAGCTGAGACATATTGCCGGTGGCTGTCAAAGGTGACAGGAAGACATTACCGGTTGCCCAGTGAGGCCGAGTGGGAGTATGCATGCAGGGCAGGGACAGAGACACCTTACTTTTTTGAGGGTGATCCGGCAAAGTTTGAAAAGAGAGGACTTTTCGGAGGCAAGCCTGATACAGCTGTAATAAACACTTACATCATCTATCGTGGCAACAGTCCGTCAAAGACACAGGAGCCGGCGGCTGTGAAAGCCAACCCGTGGGGATTGAAAAACATGAGCGGTAACGTAGCCGAGTTCTGTTCTGATATTTATGAAGGAACGACAGAACATGTCATCAGGGGAGGGTCTTATCGTGATGATGCTGCCGGCGTCAGAAGTGCAGCACGTGATCATTCAAGGACAGCCGACTGGCTGAAGACTGACCCCCAGATGCCGAAGAGCATATGGTGGTACTCGGATTGTTTTTATGTTGGATTTAGAGTAGTGATGGATGTTAATTAAGAATTAAGAATTAAGAATTAAGAATTAAGAATTTAAGGATCAGCTAATTAACAAATCGCAAATCGCAATTCGCAAATCGCAATTCGCAAATCGACACTTTCTAAGACCCTCAGACATCAGATCTTCAGACCAAAATCACAGACAACCGATAACATTAAATTTTAACTTTACTGAATACACAAAACCGTCATGAAAAAATCACCTATTTCAAGAAGAAACTTTCTGGGCACGGCAGCAGCTGCCGGCGCAGCGGGTATTATCGTCCCTTCACTGATCACATCGTGTAAACCAAACGCGAAAGTAATTCTGCCTGTCATGCTCGACAAGGCTCCTGACGGACCGCTTCTTAAGGCAGGTCTGATAGGTTGCGGCGGCAGGGGAACAGGAGCTGCAATAAATTTTATTCACTCAGGTCCGAACCTTACAATTTCAGCGCTTGGTGATGTATTCACTGACAGAATTGCCTCCTGCCGTGAGCGTCTTGCGGAGGACGGCGTGGAGATAGCCGATGAAAAATGTTTCACCGGCTTCGATGCTTATCAGAAGGTCATTGAATCGGGCGTCGATATTGTGCTCCTTGCTACTCCTCCCGTATTCCGCGCTGAACACGTCGAGGCTGCGGTGTCAGCCGGGAAACATGTCTTCATGGAGAAGCCTGTTGCCGTTGACCCTGTTGGTGTCAGACAGATACTCGCTTCAGGAGAAAAGGCAAAGGGGATGAATCTTTCGATAGTGACCGGCACCCAGAGACACCATCAGCATGATTATGTAGCCACCTGGGGCAAGATACAGGAGGGAATGATTGGAAATATTGTTTCAGCCAACTGCTACTGGAACCAGGGCCAGCTATGGTATCGCGAGCCTAATCCGTCATGGACAGAGATGGAATATATGATCCGCGACTGGGTTAACTGGTCGTGGCTTTCAGGCGATCATATCATCGAACAGCATGTTCATAATATTGACGTCATAAACTGGTTCACGGGTAAGAGACCTGTCTCAGCTGTGTCATTTGGTTCACGCCAGCGTCGGCCAACGGGTGATCAGTATGACAATTTCAGCACCGACTTCGTTTACGAAGGCGGCATCCATGTTCACAGCATGTGCCGCCAGATAAACGGCTGTGAGAACAATGTATCGGAATGGATACAGGGCACCAAAGGAAACAGCAACTGCCAGAATACGGTATGGGATAAGAAAGGGGAGCAACTGTGGAAATATGACGGGTACAAGCTTGACGCAGAGGGCAAGATGACAGAAGACCTGGCAATAAGCCCCTATGACCAGGAGCATATTGATTTTGTCACTTCAATACGTACCGGTAAACCGCTCAACGAAGCAGAGTTTGTGGCTTTTTCAACTCTGGCCGGAATGATGGGACGTGTCTCGGCATATACCGGTAAACTGGTTACCTGGGATGAGATGATGAACTCTGAGATGAAGCTTGGACCGAAAGTATATGCAATGGGACCGGTTGATGTACCCAAAACAATACCGGTACCCGGTGAATAATTAATACAAGTATTGATGGAAAAAAAGAGATCCCGCCGCAGCTTCCTGACAGGGGCTGCAGCAACCGGCGCAGCGCTCTTTGCTGCACCGGCCCTTCTCAGGGGACGAAGCACACGATCATCTGTGCCTGATACAGATAAACCCTTCAGCCTCGGATATGCACCTTATATAGGCATGTTCAGCGAGCTGTGCGGCAGCGATGACCCGATCAACAACATTAAGTTCATAAACGACAAGGGTTTCAGAGCAGTATTTGATAACGGCCTCCCGGGCCGTCCGGCAAAGGAGCAGGAACGTATCGCTGCAGAAGTGCAGAGGCTGGGAATGATGATGGGACCATGGGTGCTCTATGCCGATTTTTCAAAGACATCTTTTGTCCGTGACCCGAAGGAGGTGCGTGACTTCCTGAAGACAAAGATGCAGGAGTGTATCGAAGTTGCAAAGCGAACGGGATTTAAAATGGCGCTTGTTGTGCCCGGTCGCTATGATGAGAGACTGCATCCCGACTACCAGAGATCGAATGTGATTGACAACCTGAAGTTCTGCGCTGAGCTTGCTGAGCCTGAAGGAATTATTATCACGATTGAGCCGCTGAACACACTTAAGGACCACCCCGGACTCTATCTGACGCAGATGCCGCAGGCTTACCAGATATGTGATGCAGTCAATAGTCCTTCCGTAAAGATTGTGGAAGATATGTATCACCAGCAGATAACTGAAGGCAACCTAATTCCTAATATCGAAGCATGCTGGAACCAGATCGCTGCATTCCATGCCGGAGACAATCCTGGCCGTAATGAGCCGACAACAGGGGAGATCAATTTTAAAAATATTTTTAAATATCTCCGTTCACGCAATTACTCAGGTGTCATATGCATGGAACATGGTCAGAGCATAGAGGGACCAGGAGGTGCAAAGAGAGTGATTGAAGCCTACAGGGAATGCGATCCGGTCTGACCGAACGCGACACCGGCATAAGTGATAAATGGATAAAGGCATCCATTATCGGAACTATATGGGCTGCTGCCGAGATCGTTCTCGGCAGCTTTTTGCATAATCTCCGGGTCCCTTTCAGCGGCAACGTCCTGACCGCCATAGCCCTGGTGATACTTATTTCACTCAGTCATAAATGGCGCGAGAAAGGACTTTATTGGCGTGCGGGAATTATTTGTGCCCTGATGAAGACGATGTCGCCCAGCGCCATCATTTTCGGGCCGATGATCGCCATTATTGCCGAATCTTTTCTGCTCGAGGCTTCTGTCAGGCTCTTCGGCAGGACATATGCCGGATTTATAATAGGATCAATGCTCGCCATGTCATGGAACCTCTTCCAGAAGATACTTAACCTGATCATTTTCTACGGCGGCAACCTTGTCGACCTGTATTCGAACCTGACCAGATATGCAGCCAGAGAGCTTAACCTGAAATTTGACACCTTCTGGGCACCGCTGCTATTATTGCTGGCTCTTTATGCGGTCTTTGGCGCTGCCTCAGCTGTAATAGGCATCCGGACAGGCAGGAGGATAGTTTCCCATCCGGCCGAAACCGAACTGACTGACAGGCAGGTTACAAAACCGGTTGAGCCCCGTTCGGGCAAGCCGTTTAAATATTCACTGGCCTGGCTCGTAACAGATATTTTGCTGGTTGCCGGGTCACTTCTGGTGGTGGGTCTGGCAAAATGGATTTACTGGGTATTAATAGTAATACCTGTTGTTGCCGTATTGGCGATACGATACAAACGTGCCATGAGACAGCTCGCACGGCCAGGGTTCTGGATCACTTTTGTGATCATAACCATGTTGTCAGCACTGGCATTCACCGCATTCCGGCCCGGAAGCTACAATATCACGGAAGGAATTCTCATTGGAATACAGATGAACTTCCGCGCACTGATCATCATCATTGGCTTCTCTTCCCTGGGCACTGAGCTTTATAATCCGAAGATCCGCCAACTCTTTAGCAGGACACATTTCAGGCAGCTGCCGCTGGCGCTTGAGCTTTCTGCTGAAAGTCTGCCCTCGATGATAGCGGCTATGCCTGATCTGAAAACGGCGATAAAGGACCCGGCATTAATCCTCAGCAGCATGATTTCGCGTGTTGAGAGGCGACTGAGCGAGAGCCGGGCTGAACTGCAAGAAGAAGAAAAAAGTTTACATTATCACAGGTGAGACGGGGGAAGGGAAAACGAGCTTACTTCAAAAACTGACGGAAATCCTGAAAGATAAAGGCATCAGAGATGGAGGTATTCTGGCTCCCAGGATTATGGAAGGCGCAACTACCACCGGCTATGATATTCTTGATATAAGGTCAGGTGACAGGGCACCATTCCTGAGAGTTACCAATCCTGAAATATCCGGAATAGATAAGTTTACCCGGTTTGATGAAGGTTACGAGGTCGGCCTTCGGGCTCTTGATCCTGCAAATAATACAGAAAACGAGGTGATAGTGATTGATGAAGCCGGACCTTTGGAGCTCCGTGGCGAAGGCTGGGCCGGGCGGATCAGCGAATTATTAAGTCAAAACAAATGGCAGATCATTCTTGTGGTGAGAAAAAGTCTTATCAACGAAGTTGTAAGGAAGTTTGGAATTAAAGACTTTATGATTGTTGAAGCCGGCAATAGGGATGAGGGCAAAATAGTAAATGAAATTTTAAATGCAGCTGAAAATGGATGAGATACTCGGAAAAGTCAGGCAGGAGCTGAAAGAGGCATCTGATGAAAAAAACAGGGCATCAGGTATGAGATTCTTCAGGGAAGAGGTCAGCATGTACGGGGTTAAGTCAGCCGATGTAAGACAGATAGCAAAAATGAATTTCGATGCATTGAAGGGCAGGACCAAATCAGAGATTTTCGCCCTGTGTGATTCACTATGGCAGTCAGGTCAGATGGAGGAGACATTCATCGCCTGTGAATGGTCACATAAATTGAATAAGCTATACACTTCGGAAGACTTCAGTGTTTTTGAAAAATGGGTGCACAAATACGTAAATAACTGGGCTTCATGTGACGGTCTGTGCAATCATACGGTCGGAGACTGTGTTCAGATGTTCCCCGACCATCTCAGTGACCTTAAGAAATGGGCTCTCTCTGAGAACAGATGGGTTAAGCGTGCTTCTGCCGTGTCACTGATTGTTCCGGCACGCAACGGGAAATTTCTGAATGATATTTTTGAAATTGCGGAGATCCTTCTTCAGGATAGGGACGACATGGTGCAGAAAGGTTACGGGTGGATGTTAAAGGAGGCGAGCAAGCCACACCGTAAGGAGGTCTTTGATTTTGTCATGAAGCATAAATCAGTAATGCCCCGGACAGCACTCAGATATGCCATAGAGAAAATGCCGCCGGATCTCAGGGCGAAAGCAATGAAGAAGTAAATTTATTTAATATCCCGTGTTCTCTCTTTCCAGAAAGCGTTGAAACTTGTAACAGGCTCCTCGCAAAGAAACACTCCTGTGCCGTATTCACGGGCATCAGGATCAGATATCCTTCCTATGAGGGTGATCCTGGAAAACAGCTTCTTCATATCTTCTCCCGGCTCACTGTTTATATAGACAACGGATTTCATCTCGACCGGAAACTCACGGGGAAACCAGTATCTGAAGCTCTCATTGAAGCTTACTGCCTCAGGCAATCCGTACTTTTTGCCGATCACAGTTATTGCACCTGCCTGGCCGTAGTTTTCACAGTATATGAATGAGGCTTGCTTGTCTCCGATCATATTGTAGGCACTGTCGGCAAGCGCAGTGAGCTCTTCCCATCCGATCATATCAGCATAATCCTGCGGCAGGGAGTGGATGGTACCGTCTTCAAATCTCCTTCCCAGGTCAATTCCGTATTTTTCGTCAAGTACACTAAAATAGATTTTCAGGCCCTCTTTATCCCATACGGGCAATCCGATTGGCACCGCGGGAATTGTAACAAGAACCAGGAACAATGGCAGCACAATTCTTGTTATCCGGCTCCTGAGCCATGTATCAAATGCCGCACCGCCTGCGGCGATCATCATAGGGTAGATCCCGAGGGTATAATAACCTTTCCCCTTCATGAATAACAGGGCTGTAATGATAAACACTGACAGGAAGCCAAGGAACCGCAGGTTCTTCATCTTTTTGGAAAAAAGAAGGAAGATCAGGCCTCCGATCGTCAATATCGATCCGGCATAGGGACTGATGATCTGTTCTGTCAGGAAGGTGGCGGCGTCCATATGTACCAGTTGAGTATCATACAGTTCTGACATATGATTAAAGACAGGGAAACCCTTTGCTGCCTGCCAGATGAGATTAGGGAGGAAGATCAATCCTCCTGCAAGAATACCAATCCAGAAAGATCTGTTTCTGAATATATTCCGGTATTTTGTAAAGGGAATAATAAGCAGCAGGCCCGTAAATAAAAGTCCGGAGAGGTATTTATTGAGCAGGGCAAATCCGGCAGCAATTCCAAAAAAGATAAGAAACCTGTCCTTTCCGGTATTTATGAATTTAAGTATCAGCCATATACATAGCGTCCATAAGAACACTTCGATATGAACAGGCATGAAGAGGAAATAGGTTCTCATGAAAAAGATGCAGACTGACAGACCGATTGCAGCCAGGATGGAACTGTATCTTGTACCGCCAAGCTCTTTTGCCATTGAAGCTACGATGAAAATCATCACGCCTCCGAGCAGGGAAGGGAAAAGTCTTACGGCGAAGAGATTACTCCCAAAGACATTCTGCATCAGCCAGCTGATCCATCCTATGAGAGGAGGGACGCTGTTGTACCCGAAAGCAGGGTGATGACCAAGTGAAAAGTAAAGCAGCTCGTCGCGATGATATTCAAGATTGTCATAAACCAGCAGCCGCACTGCAATATTCAGCAGGGCAATGGCAAGGATAACCGGATCAATTCTCCTGGCAAAGGTTGCTACTTTCGTATCCATTCTTCAACTGAAATCACTGTCGCATAATTTTTCATTGCTGCCAGGGTGGAGGCCTGAACATCCGCGGCTGACACTTCACGGTCACCAAATTTCAGGTTCCGTGCAGCGCAGGCGTCATAAAGTAAGATAACCGTATAACCAAGATCATGCGCTGCCCGTACAGCCGCCTCAACACACATCTGCGTCTGCATCCCGCAGATCACCAGTGTGTCAACGCCAAGATTCTTTATATACTCTGTCAATCCCGTTCCCAGGAAACTATTGACTTCTTCCTTTACAAAAACAGCTTCGCCCGGTGCAGGTTTGACCAGGTCATTGATCTCCATCCCTTCTGACGCTTTATGCTGGATGAATATGACCGGGTTGTTTTCTTTCCTGGCATGAGCTATAGCTATGGCAGCCTTTTCGGCAGCTTTGACCGGTTCAACCAGCTCGGAACGGCCTCCGGGAAAATAGAAATTCTGGACGTCTATCACCAGTAATGCATAATTCTTCTGTGCCTCAATGACAAGGGCAGCGGAGATCATTACAAGAAAAAAGACAATCTTTTTCATTTTACGAAATTGGTTAGCAATCCAAAAATAGAGGTAATTCTGTAATGAGCAGGAACATCTGCCATTAAAAATTGTTTTACTTTTCAGAAGTGAAAATTCAATACCCGGGTCGCATGAAACTATTCAATCATATTATCGCCGTATTGCTTGCACTGCTCTTATTCGCCGCCTGCAGCAATGTAAGAATTGAAAGGGAAACTCCCTATGTAATCATGGTATCACTTGATGGCTTCAGGTGGGATTATGATTCGATATATGGCACTCCGGTGCTTGAAGATATTGCAAAAAAAGGGGTGATGGCCGAAAGGCTCATACCTTCTTTTCCCACAAAAACTTTCCCGAATCATTATGCCATTGCCACCGGATTGTACCCTGATCACCACGGGATCGTCAATAACAGCTTCTATGCACCTGATCTTGGCCTGGTCTACAGGATAGGTGACCGGACGATGGTAGAGAACGCTTCTTTTTACGGAGGCGAACCGATATGGGTCACTGCAGACAAAGCCGGTGTGAAAACTGCATCATTTTACTGGGTTGGCTCTGAGGCGCCGATCATGGGAATCCGGCCTGATTACTGGAAGGTGTTTGATGAGGAGGTTCCTTTTGCTGCGCGTGTCGACACGGTTCTTAAATGGCTCTCATTACCGCAGAATAAAAGGCCTCATCTGGTGACCCTCTATTTCGAGGAGCCCGATGCCGTCAGCCATGTGTACGGACCCCTGTCGCCTGAGACAGGAGCTATGGTCAAAAGCCTTGACAGCCTCATTGGCTCGCTGCGCGAGGGAATCAGTAAGCTGCCGCAGGCTAAAAAGACTAACCTGATCGTTCTGTCTGACCACGGCATGGGCGAGACAGACGCTTCACGCTATAACTATATCCTTGATACCCTGCCTGAAAGAATGATTAAAAGGATATACGGAGGCACGCCGGTATGGGCTATCGAGCCTGCAGAGGGAAAGACTGACAGTGTGCTTTACTATCTTAATATTCAAAAAGGTATAAAGGCTTACAGGAAAGAGGCACTGCCTGCTTACCTGCACTACGGCACTGATCAGCGAATTCCCGCCATTGTTCTGATCGCTGACCCCGGGTGGATGGCCGGCCTGCGCCCAAGGCCTTCCAGTTTTAACAGGGGTGATCATGGGTACGACTGGAAATTCCGCGATATGCAATCTATCTTTTATGCGGAGGGACCGGCATTTAAAAAGGGATTTGAAGTTGATACCCTGTACAATGTGGATGTTTATGATATTATTGCCAGGATTCTTAAGCTGACCCCGGCAAAAAATGACGGGAATCCGCAAAGGATATCACCTCTTTTCAGATGATCCGAAATTCACAAAGTCAATATTCCTCTTGATTATTTTGAAACCTGTTCGCTTGATTGCTGACGATTTGAACATCTTTTTAAAATCCTCCGGGGTCATTGCCAGCCAGTCTTTTCTCGTCAGTGATGTTACGGGAAATTCAGGAACAAGCTCTTTGTCGGTGTAATGCACGGCTTTCCTGTTATAGGGGCAGACCTCCTGGCAGCGGTCGCAGCCGAAGATTATTTTTTCAGTCTTTCCCCTGAATTCTTCCGGCAGTTCACCCTCATACTCGACTGTCAGATAGGATATGCAGCGGCGGGCATCTATTGTTCGGTTATCGCATATAGCGCCAGTGGGGCATGCATCTACGCAAAGCCTGCATTCACCGCAGCGATCACGTGCGGAGGCGTTTTCGTACAAAAACTCTGCTGTGGTGACAATCTCACCCAGAAAAAAGAAAGAGCCGATATCTTTGTTGATGATCATGCTGTGGCGTCCCCGCCATCCCAGGCCGGCCCGCACGGCCCACGCCTTTTCTGTCACCGGTCCGGAATCGCAGAATACCCGGCATGTTGTCCCGGGCACTTCCTTTTTAATGTTTTTCTGGACGCGGTCAAGCTTTTCTTCCATAACCTGGTGATAGTCTCTGACCCGCGCGTAGCGGCATACAAAGTAATTATCCTTTCCCAGGGAAGGATCATTGCTGTAATAACGGAGTCCTGCAACAATAACTGACTTTGCGCCCTCAACCAGGGAGGTAATATCACCGCGTTTATCAAGGTTTCGTTCAATGAATTTCATTGCGCCATTCTTTCCGGCAGCGATCCATTCACTCAGATGCTGGCTGTCCTCATGATGTGGTGAGGCCGGGGCGATGCCGAAAATATCAAATCCCTCGGCGCGAAGGAGTTCGTGCATTTTCCATGTAAGTGCGATCTGGCGGGCGTCGGGCATAGGTCATATTTTATATAAATCCTAATTCAAGTTTAGCCTCATCGGAGAGCATACTGCGGTCCCATGGCGGGTTGAAGGTGAGCTTCAGGTCACATTCTTTAACTCCCTTAGTGCCGGCAACCTTGTATCTGACCTCTTCCACAAGGTCTTCAGCCATCGGACAGTTAGGTGCGGTGAGCGTCATCGTTATGTGCGCCGTCTGCTCCTCATCAACCCTGACCTCGTATATCAGGCCAAGATCATAGATATTGACAGGGATCTCCGGATCAAAAATGCCTTTCAGCACTCCTACTATCCTTGCTTCTGTCTCCTGTATCTCCTCTGTGTTCATGACTGTTCCTGTTTTGATTTGAATGCCAGGGCATAGAGCCTCATCTGTTTCATCATTGAGAGAAGGCCGTTTGAACGGGTGGGCGAGAGGTTTTGCTTCAGTCCGATCCGGTCAATGAAATATATATCGGCACCGAGGATCTCATCAGGGGTGCGTCCTGAAAAGACCCTGACAAGCAGTGCCACGATACCCCGTGTGATAAGAGCATCACTGTCGGCCGTATAGGTTATTATTCCGTTACTGAATGAAGGATAGAGCCACACCTTGCTCTGACACCCTTCAATGAGGAAGTCAGGGACCTTGTGAGCAATGTCGAAGGGAGCGAGTGTCCTTCCCAAATCGATCAGGTATTCATACTTCTCCATCCAGTCGCTGAAAGCCGAGAATTCATCTATGATCTGATCCTGTATTTCGTTTATTGTCATAGTCATATTATCAGGCGAACATTTCCGTCACTTTTCTTACGCCTTTTACCAGGGCATCCATCTCCTCCTCCGTATTGTAGAAAGCCATTGAAGCCCTTATTGTTCCCGGGATACCGTAACGGTTCATCACTGGCTGAGCGCAATGTGTTCCTGTTCTGACCGCGATACCCATCCTGTCAAGAATCATGCCGGCATCATAAGGATGTATCTTTCCGGGAAGGAATGATACAAGAGAAACTTTTTCCGGAGCGGTTCCAAAGATATGCATACCGTTGATAGTTGACAATCCGCTTGTTAACTGTGCCAGCAGAGCCTGTTCTCTCTCTGCCACTGCTTCACGGCCGAGAGCCGTAAGATAGTCAAGTGCGGTAGCAAGGCCTATCGCCCCTGTGAAATTTGTTGTTCCCGCTTCAAACTTAAAGGGCAGCTCGTTGTATGTCGTCTTCTCAAAGGTTACATTGGCAACCATGTCTCCTCCTCCCTGGTACGGAGGTATCTCATTGAGCCACTTCTCTTTACCATACAGCACCCCAATTCCGTTAGGTCCGTAGATCTTGTGCCCCGAAAAAGCAAAGAAATCACATCCGATGTCAGCCACGTCGACAACGCCATGCTGGATACTCTGGGCCCCGTCAATAAGTACAGGCACATCATGGCGGTGTGCTTCCGCAACTATCTCCTTAACGGGATTTATTGTACCCAGGACGTTCGAGGCGTGAGTGACAGCAACGATACGCGTGCGTTCCGTGAACATGCTGCGGTAGGCCTCCAGGTCAAGCACGCCCTGATCTGAAAACGGGATGACCCTGAGCCTGGCATTTTTCCTTTCGCAGAGCATCTGCCACGGAACAATATTGGCATGATGTTCCATGCCGCTGATTATGATCTCATCGCCTTCATGAACAAACCTCTCGCCGAATGAAAAGGCCACGGCATTTATTGAGGCGGTGGTGCCGGCTGTAAATATCACTTCTTCTCTTTTTGGTGCATTGATGAATGCCCTCACTGTCTCACGGGCGGCTTCGTAACGCTCAGAAACAATGTCTGAGAGGTAATGGACGCCGCGGTGCACGTTGGCATTGGCTGTGCGGTACAGCTCATCCATCACCTGAAGCACCTGAACAGGTTTTTGTGTCGTGGCGCCGTTATCAAGGTATACAAGTGGTTTGTCATGGACTTTCACTGACAGTATCGGAAAGTCGGACCGTATCTCATCTATGCTTCGGGGAAGTTTCATGTCCGGGGTCAATTACATTTAATGGCGCATGAGGCACAGCGTGACAGCTCACCGCGGAGACGCTGATGAACAAGGTTATCAATGCGGTCACGCAAAGCTTCGATGGGGATATTCTGTATTACCTCATGAGCAAAACCGAACATCAGCATAAGCCTGGCCTCACGTTCATCTATGCCACGTGAACGAAGGTAGAACAGAGCATCTGCGTCAAGCTGACCTACGGTTGCACCGTGGCTGCATTTAACATCATCGGCAAATATCTCCAGCTGTGGTTTGGTATCCATCCTGGCATTTTCGGAAAGAATAATATTGTTGTTACTCTGGTACGCATTTGTTCCCTGTGCCTCTTTATGAACCATAATGCGACCGTTGAAAGCACCGGTAGCGTTGTCATCAAGGACACCCTTGAAGAGCTGAGTGCTGTTACAGTTTGGTGCGGCGTGATCAACCTTTACAAAATTGGCAATATGCTGGTGCTTGTCGGCAAGGAATAGACCGTATGAGTGAGTCTCTCCGTTCTCACCGCCAAGAAGGTGCCAGGTAGCATTCCGAACAAGTCCACCGTGAAGGGTGATGTTGTTGGAAGATGCAAAGCTGTCACGCTCCTGGTGAATATATGTATGGGTCATCTTTCCGGAGTTGTTATGCTGGTTCTGCACCCTGATGATTTCAAAGCGGGAATTCCGGCCCACATAAACTTCCGTGATTGTGTTAGTGAGGGAATGCTGAGGAGAAAGAGCATGGTCGCAAACCAGGAGTGAGAGCTGTGCTCCGTCTTCCACCACCACAAGATTACGGTCCTGAACAAAGATATCCTTGTCTGAGTGAAGCAGGTTGACTATCTGTATAGGTTTGGTATAGACAGTGTTTTTTGGCGCGTAAATGAAAAGTCCGTCAGAGGCCAGGGCAGTGTTCAGCGGCACCAGTCCGTCATTGGCATTCTCGACATATTTGTTGTAATGTTTCTCCACCAGGGCAGGGAACTGTTTCACGGCTGACTTCATGCTGCCGACCCATATTCCTCCGGGAAGCATAACGAGACCCTTTTCCCCGTGAGGAAAGAAACCGTTCAGCAGGACCATATTCCATACATCAAGATCCTCCACTTCACAGTGAAACTTCTCAGCTTCCCTGAAGTCGGCAGGTTGTGGAGAGAAGTATTCCTGGTACGGGTAATTCAGGAATGTTTCGAGGTTGGTATATTTATAAGCCTCATTCTTTCTGTCAGGTATGCCGAGGCGCATGAATTCTTCAAAGGCGTTCGCGCGGTACCTGTTAAAGAGCTCCGGGGAGTCTTTAAGAAAACTGTCGCTGCCAGCAGCATACAGTGCTGACATTCTGCTTATCACTTCTGGTCTGTAGTCCATGACTCTTCGCTGACGTCTGCTTCTTTTCTTATCCAGTCATATCCTCTCTCTTCGAGCTCGAGAGCAAGTTCCGGTCCGGCCGATTTTACAATTCGCCCGTCATACATCACATGTACAAAATCAGGTATGATATGATCAAGCAATCTCTGGTAATGTGTTATGACGATGACAGATGTATCAGGCCTGCGTATCTTATTGACGCCGTTGGCCACAATGCGAAGGGCGTCGATGTCAAGGCCTGAGTCAGTCTCATCAAGGAGAGCCAGCCGGGGCTCAAGCATTGCCATCTGAAATATCTCATTCTTTTTCTTCTCCCCGCCGGAAAAACCTTCATTGACACTTCTGTTTGTAAGGGCAGAGTCTATCTCAACAAGCTCTTTCTTCTCACGCATCAGCTTCAGGAAGTCAGAAGCTGACAGCGGTTCGAGACCGCGGTGCTTGCGCTGTTCATTGACAGCTGTCTTCATGAAGTTGACCATGCTGACTCCGGGTATCTCAATCGGATACTGAAACGAGAGGAAGATACCCTCGCGGGCTCTCTCCTCAGGCGACATCTCGAGCAGGTTACGACCTTCGAAAGTCACAGTGCCATGAGTGACAGTTGCCAGATCACGCCCTGTCAGTACATTGGCCAGGGTACTCTTGCCACTGCCGTTTGGACCCATGATTGCATGGATCTCTCCATATCCTATCTCAAGGCTTAAGCCTTTGAGGATCTCTTTATTATCAATTGAGGCTTTGAGTTCTTTTATCTGTAGCAGAAAATTGTCTTTCATATTATCTGAGTGGTAAATTCATTTTAACCGACGCTGCCTTCAAGGCTTATCTGCAGCAGTTTCTGTGCCTCAACGGCAAATTCCATAGGAAGCTTGTTTATAACCTCGCGTGCATAGCCGTTAATGATCAGTCCTATAGCATCCTCGGTTGAGATGCCCCGCTGGTTGCAGTAAAAGATCTGGTCCTCACCTATGCGTGAAGTGGTTGCCTCGTGCTCTACGATTGCTGAAGGATTATCGACCTCTATATAAGGGAAGGTATGAGCTCCGCATTTATCGCCCAGAAGGAGCGAATCGCACTGTGAGTAATTGCGTGCGCCTTCCGCCTTACCCAGAACCTTTACCAGTCCGCGGTAGCTGTTCTGTCCGAAGCCGGCCGAGATACCTTTAGAGACGATCGTACTCTTCGTGTTTTTGCCGATATGTATCATCTTGGTACCGGTGTCAGCCTGTTGGTGATTGTTGGTGACGGCTACGGAGTAGAACTCACCTGTGCTGTTGTTGCCGCGAAGGATGCATGAAGGGTATTTCCAGGTAATGGCCGAGCCCGTCTCTACCTGTGTCCATGAAATTTTTGAATCATCTCCTTTGCAAATTCCACGCTTTGTTACAAAATTCAGGATGCCACCCTTTCCGTCCTTGTCGCCCGGGTACCAGTTCTGCACCGTGCTGTACTTGACTTCCGCTCCGCGTTCGGCAACTATCTCCACCACGGCGGCATGCAGCTGGTTCTCATCGCGCATAGGAGCCGTACAGCCTTCAAGATAACTTACATAGGCTTCCTCATCGGCTATCAGCAGTGTACGTTCAAACTGGCCGGTGTTGGAGGCATTGATGCGAAAATAGGTAGAGAGTTCCATCGGGCACCTGACGCCTTTGGGTATATAGCAGAACGAGCCGTCAGAAAATACTGCCGAGTTTAAGGTTGCAAAGAAGTTATCTGTATAAGGGACTACTGAAGCAAGGTACTTCTGCACCAGCGAAGGGTGCTCTTTTACTGCCTCGGAGAATGAGCAGAAGATGATGCCCATCTCTGCCAGTGTCTCACGGAAGGTAGTCTTCACCGAGATTGAGTCCATCACGGCATCAACGGCCACTCCTGTAAGATGCTTCTGCTCCTCGAGAGGAATGCCAAGCTTGTCAAAGGTCCTGATCAGCTCAGGGTCAACATCACTAAGGCTGGAAGGAGCGATTTTCTGCTTCGGTGCAGAGTAGAAAATTATATCGTTATAGTTTATTTCAGGTATCCTGAGATTTGCCCATGTAGGCATCTTCATTGTCAGCCAGTGCCGGTAGGATTTCAGGCGGAATTCCAGCAGCCACTCAGGCTCTTTCTTTTTCGATGAGATGAGCCTTATAACATCCTCACTAAGACCGGCGGGGATAGAATCTGCTTCAATATCGGTAACAAATCCAAATTTGTATTCGCCCGACGTTACATCGTTCAGTATTTTATCCTGGTCACTTTCCATAAAAGAATTTCTTCAATCTGCCCGCACATTCAACAAGTCTGCACCTGTAAAGTTCTAAGGATTTGCCGGAAATCAGACAAAATTACATAAAAATGACGAGAGTGGACAGAGATTCCGGGGCCTCTCTCTTCCGTGAAATCTATCTTCTGTTGTTTATGATGAGGGCACCGATCACCCCCGGCACCCAGCCACAGAGTGTGAGCAGGAAGATGATCAGGACGGACCCGCAGCCTTTGTCAATGACAGCAAGGGGAGGGAAGAAAATGCATAAAAGTACGCGCAATATGCCCATGGTAATTTGCGATTTGCGATTTGCGATTTTCGATTAACGAATTTATGAATTTCTCCGGATAAAATATTCAAATGTTCTATTGTTCCGCTGTTTGAATATTTGAACAAACCGAGTCGGAATTAAGAATATTAATCCGACCCTCAGACCTAGCATAGTTCCTGGAATGCCTTCCTGAATGCCATCGGCCTTGCTATGTTATGAAAAGTCTCCTTTGTACCGCCGGTGCCAATGATTGTTATTGAGCCGAAATTAAGGATTCGTCCCATCACAGTCTGGTCAACATTCACAGTTTCGATCTTTGAGAGGTTCATCTCAAAGGTCCGTCTGGCAATAAATCCGGTTTTGATAACAATCCTTCTGTTTGTTATAACAAACTCGGAGAGCCACCTTTTCATCCAGGCGTAAATGGTGAGGGTAAAAATAGATTTCAGTGAGAAAAAGATAACCCAGTGCAGTTTGGTCTCGTATTCTACGGTCTCATCCTTAATGAGATGTTTGTTAACATAACTGCCCATTACATTTCTTTTATTAAGTTACCTGTATCATCTGTCACCCTGACTGCCTTATCTTCGCTCTGCCAGAGGCCGTGCTTGGTGCATACGGCCATGGCGCACAGGTTCATTGACACCTCCGGCGCGACGATGAAAAAGTCGACTTCAAAATGTGTGGGCTTGTGGCCGTTAACGCCGGCTGAATAACGTGTCTCGGCGAGCAGCGTCTCCCTGTTCCATAGCTGAATCAGGCCAATATAATGGTCGTTGTCATCGGGGTGCAGATATTCTTCTCCCAGACGTACCTTGACCATAAATTTTTCTCCGCGTCTGACGATGTCGGGACAGATGACATGCGGCATATGGCGGTCGAGATAATCGCGCATTACCTCTTTATCTTCCTTCTCTATTTCAAGGGCTTTAAATACTCGTGGCATAGTTTTATTTTAAAATGTTTTTTTTAAGGTCAGATCAAAGATCTTTGTTGCATGTAAAATTAAGAAGATTTATTCGTAAAAAACTCAGGCATTGAGCAGTTTGTCAATTTCAAATTTCTTCATTTTCAGAAAAGCATTTATAACCCGTTCTGATCTGGATGGATCGCTCATGAGTTCATTCAGGATTGTCGGGACAATCTGCCATGAGACACCGAATTTGTCTTTAAGCCAACCGCACTGAACCTCTTCGCCACCTTCCGTGAACTTTTCCCAGTAGTAGTCAATCTCTTCCTGATTCTCACAATCCACCACAAAGGAGATAGCTTCGTTAAAGCCATACTCATGCGGCAGGGAGCTGTCCATTGCCATGAATAATTGTTTGTTAAGGGAAAACTGAGCATGCTGAATAGCTCCTTCAACATCATTCCCCCCTTTTGGATATCTCATGATTCCATTAATGGCCGATTCCTGAAATATCGATGTGTAAAAATGAATTGCTTCTTCGGCTCTACCGTTTTGTTTGCCCGTAAACATCAGAACAGGAGTGAATTTCTGCCCAATCTCCGATATTGATCCAAACGCCAGCTGCCAGTTAACCCCAAAACGATCCTGCAGCCACCCGTACTTCCTGCTCCAGTCATATTTATCAAGGGGCATCAAAACTGAACCACCCTCAAGGAGAACCTTCCATAATCTGTCTGTCTCAGCTTCAGTTTCGCATTCAACGTAAAACGAGACTGAAGGGTTAATGGTAAATTCCGGTCCTCCATTCAGGCACATGAATTTCTGTCCGGAAAATTCAACCATGACTACTGTGTGATTATCCGATTTGATAGCCGAGTTTTTAAATGCCGAGCAGTAAAATTCTGCAGCTTCCCTGGCATTTCCATTGAACCAGAGGCATGGATAAATTAAATTGGTCATTGTTTTTGAGTTTAGTGTTTATGCTGTTATTAATTAGTAAGATAAGCCTTGCAAAGGGTCTTGTGGTACCCTGCTTCATTTATCGCTCGCAACAGTGCTATGTACGTATACTCATTCATGGTGAATCAACTGTATGATAAACCATAATATATAAACAAACTGAACGCAATTTTTGTTTCCGTTTGACAGTCAAATATGAGGAGAGCGCTTTTTAATTAAAAATCTGAGAACAAGTTACTTTTTCCACAAAATCCTGGAAATTTCAAGTGGCACTGAAATATTTGGTAAACAAGGTATTGCCCTTGGAGTATAATCCAAAGCCGGGCGTGTTGAGGTCACCGATGTAAAATAATTATACCCGTTGGCTGTGCCTTCTGATTTTGAACCTCGTTCCATCTTTTGCACTATCGGAGGTTGCCCGTCTATTCCATTGGCAAATAGTTCAACCTGCACAGAATCAGGATCAAGTTTATTGAAATAAATCTGAACCTCGAACTTATGTTGTTTCTCAATGGTTTCGAACTTTACGTCACCAAAATACATAGAATCCCATTCTTGTTCAAGGCTATTCAGCCGGTTCAGCAGCTCTTTCCCTTTTGCACCTTTATTTGCGGCGCGCGCAAGATATTCTGTTGAAGCTGGCAGGTAGTGCTGCCCGGTGTATTCCCTGATTGTCCTGTCAGCGGAGAATCGAGGTGCCAATTGTGCCATGCTTTCCCTCATACGCGATATCCATGCAACAGGGATTCCATTTTTATTGCGATTGTAAAACTCAGGCACCACCTCCTGTTCCAGAATAGTATAAAGTTGTTCGGCTTCAATGGTGTCCCAGGCCGGATCATCACCATGTTCATTACCATCCCCCAGCGCCCATCCCACCTCGTGGGTGTAAGCTTCAGCCCACCAGCCATCAAGTTCAGAAAGATTAATGCCTCCATTTACAAGCACTTTCATTCCACTGGTTCCACTGGCCTCCCAGGGGCGACGCGGTGTATTGATCCAGACATCAACCCCCTGCACGAGATTTTCTGATATATGCATATCATAATCACTGAGAAATATTACCGGAAGGTGAGGATGGCCCTGCCAGATAAATTCCATCCATTTTTTGATCAGATCCTGGCCATCCTGATCGGAAGGATGGGCTTTACCGGAAATGATGAGTTGCACCGGAAATTCGGGATTTGTTAACAGCCGCAGCAAACGTTCCGGATCATGTAACAATAAATTGGGTCGTTTGTAGGTTACAAACCGACGTGCAAAGCCCAATGTTAAAACTTTGGGGTCAAATAAATGTTTTGCATGTTCAATCAAGCCGGGAGAATAACCTGAGCCAAGTAACTGCCTTGACAAAAGTTCACTGGCAAATGCAATGAGTGCCTTATTTGCATTGGTGCGCATCTCCCAGAGCCTTTCATCAGGAGACATGGCGAATATCCTGTTCAAGGGTTTTACTCATCCCCAGCCATCTGTCCTTTCCGCAGGCTTCTGTCCAGATTTCGTCTGCTTCTTTGGAGTCCCATGTAGGCATGTGTACGCCATTGGTTATATAGCCAACCGGTACTTCGTGCGTTGGCCATTCAGGGAATAATGGTTCAAAGATATGGCGGCTGACTTCTCCATGGAGACGACTAACTCCGTTTATCGCCCCGCTTCCGCGGATTGCCAGATAAGCCATATTGAATTTTTCCGTCTCATCATCAGGGTCCCTGCGTCCCAGTGCCAATAACTGGTGAGGTGTGATATTAAGCTTCTGTTCAGCGTAAACACCCAGGTATTGTTCGATAAGTGCCGGTGAGAAATTATCAAATCCGACTGCCACAGCTGTGTGCGTTGTAAAAAGATTGCCGGCTCTTGTAACAGCCATGGCAACATCAAATGATTGCCCTGTGTCTTTCATAAAGCTGTAAGCCCGCTCTAATATCACAAATGCTGCATGCCCCTCGTTGAGATGGCATACCTCAGGGTGAATGCCAAGAGCATCGAGCAAACGCCATCCTCCAATTCCAAGTACTAATTCCTGTTTAAGCCGAAGCTCAGATTTACCGCCATATAATTCACTGGTTATTCCCCGGTTAAGAGGAAAATTTGCCGCATCATTACTGTCCAACAGATAAAGTTTTACCCTGCCAACCTGAACCTGCCAGGCACGCAGCCATACGCAGCAACCAGGCAGGTCAATCTCTAAACGTAACCATTCTCCATTAGGCTGTCGTAAAGGTGTGACGGGTAATTGCCCCGGGTCATTATAAGGATAAAGCGCGTGTTGATTTCCATTAATGTCGATTTCCTGACAAAAGTAACCTTGCTGGTAAAGAAGGCCAATGCCAATGACAGGTACGCCCAGATCACTTGCGGTTTTAAGTTGATCACCAGCCACATTGCCAAGCCCTCCCGAATAAATCGGAAGAGCTTCGCTTAACATGAATTCCATACTGAAATAAGCTACGCACGTAAGCGAAGAATTCGGATAGTTTTGCTGGAACCATGCGGTGGCCGTATTTGCTGCCTTTCTTGATTCCACAAGGTCATTAACCTTATTCCGGAACGCCGGATTATTCATTGCAGTCTGAAACTGATCGCGGGAAATAGTTTGTAAGACCACCCAGGGATTATGGGTAAGATCCCAGAGTGCAGGATCAAGAATCCGCCATATTTCATCGGCTCCATGATCCCATGACCATCTCATATCGAGGGTAAGTTCCATAAGGGTATCAAATCCCTCAGTATCGGCAGGCAGAAAACTATTTATTGGCTTCTTCATATAAATTAAAATAGTGCCAAATCACCCGGCTGGTAAACCTTTAAAATGTCCTGTTAAAGTAAATGTCTAAAAAAAGTTATTGACTGCTTTCGCTATCAGGAAAGCGGCTGCTGCAGCTGTAATGCCTATCATAGTAACTTTTAATGCCCCTTTCACGGGGGGTTGTCCTGTCACTTTACTTTTAAAATAGCCAAACACGAACAGACAAATTATTGTCAGCAGAGCAGAAATCATTAATCCCTGATAGGGAGTGTGGGTAAAGAAATATGCTGTAAGCGGAATTAAACCACCTACAATATAAGAGATGCCTATTGTAGCTGCGCTGTTTCTTGCCCGGCTGGCATTCGGTTTTTCCAACCCCAGTTCGTATTTCATCATAAAGTCAACCCATTTATTTTTGTCCTTTGCCAATTCAGCTGCAATGGTATTTTGAGCAGATCCATTCAATCCGTACTGTGCAAAGACCTGTTTTACTTCCTCCTTTTCTTTCTCAGGCACATTTTCCACTTCATTATATTCTCTCTCAAGCTCTGATTGATAATGCTCCTGTTCTGTTTTACCGGCCAGGTATCCGCCTAATCCCATTGCAATACTCCCGGCAACAATTTCAGCAATGCCAGCAGTAATAACAACCGAATTGCTCTGCACGGCTCCGCTTAAACCTGCGGCCAAAGCAAACGGAACAGTCAGTCCATCTGACATGCCTATTACTATATCAGTTATGAAATCCGAACTTCTTAAATGTTCTTCCTTATGTACGTCTTTACTAACTATCGTTTTGTTCATTTTCAATATATTTTAGTTTGCCAGGTATTATTTGTTCTGTTCATACATTGTCTGTGTGAAAGCAGACATTTGAAGTCTTGCAATATATCCGGTTCAAAACTTTACTCTTTTATAAAAAATCTTCTTTACTACTTCCGCAGTGAAAATGTAAAATAATACGATCACCCCGATTAGCAGGAGGAAATGGATTGGCAGCGGGCCAAATCCAAAAATCGCGGCAAGTGGGGTGAAAGGCAGAGCCAATGTCACGGCAAAAATCGACAGGGTTGCAATCAGGAGATACTTCCCGGGCTGACTCCTGAAGAATGGTTTCCTGCTGCGAATAACCAAAACAATCATGGATGCAGAAATGACCGATTCCAGAAACCAGCCTGTACGGAACTGAACCCGGGTAGCATGAAGAATCAGCAAAAGCAATCCAAAAGTAAGGTAATCAAATACGGAGCTTACGATCCCGAAGGTTATCATGAACTTACGGATTGCTTTTATATCCCAGCGGCGGGGATAGTTAACCATGCGGCAACGCGGCGCACAGGATCAGAAGGAAGAAGGCCGCCTCGCGGATGCGGCGTCGTGCCAGGATGCGGGCAATGGTATCGCGCGATCCCACGCCCAGCACCAGGTTGAATGCCGCGAATGGCACCAAGCCCAGTACGTTCCACGGGTGCAACGCGGGATTTCGCATAATCCCGATCCCAGCGCCAGTCAGGATGAGAACCACCTCGATGGCCACCGTGACGCGAAGCATCACTTCCAGCCCGAACAATTGCCTCACGGGAATGGGATAAGCCTGGAGCTTGCGCAGGTCCAGTGAAGCTCCGGAAGCCGCCATCAGCACCGGGACTACTTGCCAATAAAGAAAGACCAGCAGAAAGATTCCCGAAAGGCCGGTGGACATCGGGAACTGGTCAGGAGCATCAAGGAGATGGCTGCCGCGACCCAGAATCCGTACCAGATCAAGCCAACGACCCCGGTCCAGCCAACGCCGCGGCGCGGGAAAAAGTTGCGCGTGGAACGCCACTGGGCCCAGAGAATCGCGCGGGCCTGATTCATTGCAGGATCACAACCAATCCAATGTCTCGCGCAGCGTGCCCACGCCTACCGCGCGAACAAAGGCGTCTTCCAAAGTTTTCGACGATCCGCGCAGCTCTTCCATGGAGCCTTCCTGCACAAGTTTGCCCTCGTTGATGATCGCGACGCGGTCGCAAAGCCGCTCCACTACTTCGAGCACGTGCGACGTCAGAAAAATTGTCGCGCCGTGCCGAACCTGCTCCAGCAAAATATCTTTCATCAATCGCGCGCCGACGGCGTCCACGCCTTCAAACGGCTCATCCATCAGGAAAAGCTGCGGCCGGTGGATCAGCGCGGCTGCCATCGCGACACGCTTGCGCATTCCCTTGGAGTACTCGGCGATGAGCTTGCGGGATGCGTCGCTCAACTCGAACAGGGTCAGCAGCTCCTGGCTGCGCTCTCTCGCGATGGCGCGCTCCAGGCCATAGATACGCCCGACGAATTCGATGAACTCGCCGCCAGTGAGATGGTCGAACAGCAGGGATTCGTCGGGAACCAAGCCGATCTGGCGCTTGATCGCCAAGCCTTCCTCTGGCATGGGTAACCCCAGCAGGCGTATCGAGCCGGACGTAGGCGTCGCCAGGCCCATCAGCATCTTAATCGTGGTGGTTTTGCCGGCGCCGTTGGGCCCCAGGAATCCGAAGAAGCAGCCGCGCGGTACGCTCAGCGTCAATCCGTCCACGGCGGCTTTCTGATCGTAGAGTTTGCGAAGATCTTTGACTTCAATTGCCGGCGCCGTATCGCGAGAGAAGTCGGACATGCTTCTCTTCTATGGTAGCTACTCGACGCCGAATGCTAACAAGACATTGCCGCCCATCCCGCCGCGCGCCGGATATCCGGATACCGAAAACAGCATGCCTCCCGCGACCACGGGTCCCGCGACGTCGATGGCTCCGCCATGTCCGGGCACGCCATTCACGGTCTTGAATTCGCGGGCTGTATCGAAATCCCAGATGATGTGTCCGTTCGCAGTGGCAAACGCCCTCAAGTGGCCGTCTTCGGAGCCCGAGAATACCGCGCCCGGAATCGCGGTGATGGCCGCCGATTGCGCGGGACTGCAAGGCCGCCGCTCGCCGCACGGGGGCGGGGGAGTCTGCCAAATGCGCTCGCCGTTATCGACACGAAACGCGAACAGGCCGCCGCCTTTGTTGGATTGAGATCGTAGGTCCGGTCATTGCTGCCGGGCTTCCGCGCTACTTCGAAGCGAATGTCTGAGAGCGCGACGTAAATATTGCGGCCGTCGGTGGCCGGACCCCACTCGATACCGCCGACCGTGCCGCCTTCACCGATGCGCGCTTTCCACAGCGTTTGACCTTTCTTGTCGGGATCGATGGCGTAGACCACGGCGGATTTCTGACCCAGCAGTAGCGCGCGCGAACCATTTGGCAAAGTAATCAGGATCGCGGACGCCGCGAAATCGAAATCCGGGCCTTCCGTATCCGGGCAGTTCACTTTGCCGGGGAGCTGGCAGGAGCTGTTCCAAGCGTCCTTGGCGGTGAGCTGCTTGGACCACAGGATCTCGCCGCTCGATAATCGCAGGGCGACCACGGAGTCGCTCATGGAAGTCGCTGGATCGGAATAATTGTCGCCCGTGGTGACGTACATCGTGTCGCGCTCCGGATCAAGCGTGGGAGCGGTCCATACGCCGACGCCCGATGGCCCGAACGATGCGGATCCCTGCTTGGTCTTGCCGCGCTGCTTGGCGACGTCCGGAATCATGTAGCGCTTCCAGATGGTCTTGCCGGTAGCCGCATCGAGAGCCGATTCGCTGCCACGGAATGTGCAGCATGCATAACCGGGAGACACCGACAGAGCTTCCTCGCGAGAGGCCGCGCCGACGTACAATCGTCCCTGATAGAACACCGGAGTGGCGGTCATGGTCGACGCCGGATGCTCGTCCGGACGCATGCTCCACAACTGCTTGCCCGTGGCTCCGTCCAGCGCGTACACGAATCCCGCGGAATCGCCGAAGAAGATCGCCGGGTTGCCCGCGACCTCTCCAATTGCAATCCCCGAACGAACCTGCGATTGGACCATGGTGGTCCAGTGAACGCAGCCAGTGGCCGCGTCGAGCGCGTACACGCTGCCGTCCTGGCTGCCGACGAAAATTCTGCCGCGATACACGGCCGGTTGCGAGCGCAACGTGGACGTATCCGGGAACGCGAACGCCCATTTCAACGCGAGACGCGGCACGGAGTCCGCTTGCAGACCGGCCTCGTTCGCTGGAAGGAAGCGCGTGTTCGTAAGCCCGCCTCCCCAACTCGCCCAACTTGCAGTATTTTTCCACGCGGCTGCCCGCAGGGCAGGGATTGGCGATCTCCTCGCGGCGGCGCTCCACGGTTACGGCCGTGCCGAGGAAGTTCGCGATCTTCTGGCGTTCGTCACCGGAAAGCGGGGCGGCTTGCGATTTCATGATGCCGCTTTCGAGAGTCCGCAGAATCGCGGCCGGCGTCATGGTCTTGAGCGCGGCGATTTGCGGAACGCGCGCTTCTGCCCCAGCCGCGGCCTGGTGGCACGAGGCGCAGTTCTTTTGAAAAAGCTGCTCAGCGTAAGGATCGGCGGCGAACAACATCACCGGCGCGGTCACAAGAAGGCACAAATATTTCATCGCAGGCTCCTGCGTCCGTCTGGGACGCACCGCCTGGGAGTATATCTTATTCTTCCCGGAGCGTCGTGGCGGGATCGAGCCGGCTGGATCGAGCCGGGCGATCCGGAGGCTCGCCAAAGCGTCGACGGCCAGCGGTACAACTCCTACAGTGGTAAACGTTCGGGGATCTGCTTTCAAGACTTTCTACCATGGCGGGGGGAGGGAGAGTCAGTCGCCAGAACGAGACCGATTTAGCCGCAGGCTGTTCCGATCAACCACCGTTCCATTTTGGATTATGATCGCAATCTTCCGGGTATCGCCGATGGAGCGGTACGGTTTCCCCTTCACTAGGATCAGATCAGCCCGCTTGCCGGGCGTTACGCTGCCCCAAATTGAATCCTGCCCCATGAATCGAGCCGCATTGAGTGTCGCCGCCTGGATGGCTTTGACTGGAGGAATACCCGCTTCAACTAGAAGCTCTTAATTCCCGATGCAAGCCTTCACCCTGAAACACGCCCGGATAGGACACGTCGGACCCAGCTACGATAAGCACGCCGGCATCCCAGAGCCTGCGAGCATTTTCCTGAGCTTTCTTGAGACCCTCCATCGCCGCCTTAGTGACATTCGCGTTGGCAGGTTCGTGGGCAAAGATTCTCAATTGGGCGATGTCTTGGAGTCGGTCGTCGATCGGATCAAAGGATCTCGAGGAACTTGACGGATTGAAATCTTCTTCTCGAATAGGATTCATGGACGCTCAACGTCGAAAGGAACTGGACGTTATTGGTTCTTGCCACCTGTACCGTCTCGTCCGTCATGGTTGTGTTCGGTAAATGAGCGAGGGCCACAATACCCATCTTCATCACCTCCAGATCGCCATCCTTGGAGTCACTATGGAGAAGAACCTTCATGCCAGCGATCCTGGCCTCATCCAGCAAGGCTGCCAGAAGGCCCCGGTCAAGCCGCTCGTACCCCTTGGCAAGTCGACTCCAGCCATTTTGCGTTCTGCCACGATCTCCGCGACTTCTTTTGGTGAAGTTACGATCGACGAAATGCCCGTCCAGACGGGAATTGCGCCATCAATCATCCCGCCCACACAAAACACCCGAGGGCCCGGTATCGTTCCGGCAGCCGTTTCGCTGCGAACGCGAAGTATAAAATCCTGATAGTTCCCGGTGTCGAGTACGGTGGTCACCCCGGCATAAAGCAGCGCGTTCAGGTACTTCCTGTAGTTCGCAACGTCAGGCGACTTGCCGTCCCAGGCGCTGGCCAGATGGATGTGCATGTCGGAGAGTCCGGGCATCGCTACCATCCCCGCGGCGCGAATGATCTTCGCCCCCTTCGGAACCGCAACCTGAGATGCCGGACCCACTTGCGCAATCTTCGAATCGACGATCACGATCGTTGAATCGAGGCGTGGCTCTGCGCCTGTTCCATCGATCAAATCGGCATGCTCGATCACCAGAGCTTTCTCTGAGTGCTGGTCTGAGCCTGCGAATATGAATGCGTTTACGCCGAGCGCGGCTACGACAAGGCCAACGCCTCTCATGCACACATCATAATCTCTCGGGTTGCACGAACAGCGGGCTCCTTTGGTCGCCTCGCTTTATGTCGTTGTGTTAAGCGAGGTTCAGGACCTTCGCCACAACGTTCTTGTCCTGCTCGATCTTCTTCTGCAACAACATGATGGCGTAGATCAACTGCTCGGGCCGCGGCGGGCAGCCGGGAACGTAAACGTCGACCGGGATCACCTGGTTGACCTGCACCAGGGCGTAATTGTTGAAAACACGCCGGTGGAGGTGGCGCAGGCGCCCATGGAGATCACCCAGTTGGGCTCGGGCATCTGCTCGTAGAGGTGGCGGATGACCGGCGCCATTTTGTTCGAAACGCGGCCGGCGATGATCATCAGGTCGCGACTGCCGCGGCGAGCCGCGGAAGACTTCCGCGCCGAAACGCGAAATGTCGAACCGCGACGCGCTCATCGACATCATCTCGATGGCGCAGCAGGCCAGGCCGAAGCCATCGGCCAGATGGCGATTTTTGCGCGCCCAGTTGATGGCGTTGTCGAGCGAGGTGGTGATGATGGATTGCCCGAACTCATCCAGGGGCTCGGGTTCATCGTCGACGCGCGCGAACAACGCGGGCGGCTGGCTCAACTGAAATTTGGGCTCTTCCACGAACATCATTATCTCACGGCGTTTACACTGGAGTTTGGCCTCCGACCGCGAAGCTTTGGAGCGCGCCGCCGCAGGCTGGGGCGTCGAGCTCGAATATACCGACACCTGGGGGCGGACGCACACGGCGTCGGATGAAACCCTGCGAGGCGCGCTCGCGGCGCTGGGGGTTCCTGCCTCGAACGAGCAAGAGTTGGAACG